>JAJEBK010000026.1 GCA_022823945.1 Anaerolineae bacterium
CTCGCCACGAATGATTTCCAGCACGATCCTGACTTTCGTCTCCGGTGTGTACTTGCGATGCCTTCCCATAGGGCTGTCTCCGTCCCTGTGCATCCAGTATACTCTCTTTACTAGGTGTCCAGTTTTTCGGGACCACTACACATAATCTGTCCTGTCCTCAGTGCCCCAAGCGGGGTGGTTCATAGTCGGCGGGCGCAATTCCGACAAGCCCCAAAATCGTCGGATAAAACGCGTTTCCTATAGTTATTCACAAGGGCGAGGCGATGTGTCGTCGTTTGCACCCATGGTCTCTCAATAAATCGATTATTGGGGGAGGTGTATTGTCGCACCGGCAGTGGCAGGGCAATCGCATTACAATGAAACTCAGTGTCAGGAAATCCTCTCGCACGCTTTGCTACCGAGCTCACAGAGTACAGTTGCGTGCACCGAGAGGAAAGCAAAGATTTTGCGCTGTGTCGACGCGACGTATGCGAGAAGAGGAAACATTTTGCGATCTTAAGGCGTTTAGCGGCGAACCACCCTCGCCACATTGGCATAAAGTGCAGCCATTTACATTATGTGCGCACAACAAACTCTCGGTGTACTCGGTGTCAAAATAATTTGATGCGATTGCTCTGTCCCCCAGCGCATCGCTGATTGACAGACGCGGCGGACTGGGCTACAATCGACTGTAGTAGCTATGTCTGTATGTCGCAATTGAAGAAAGGAGCCCGGCGCAAGCGAGCAATATTCCGCGTTATCCCAATCTTCCGAATTCGCCTCACACAATGGAGAAAGCATCATGCGTAAAATCTTGGCACTACTCGTGATTCTGACACTGCTCATTTCTGCGCTTCCGGGCCTATCGCAAGATATGGTCGAACTGCGCATCCGCTGGTACAACGATGGCAACGAGGGCGAAGTCCTGCGCGACTTGCTGGATCGCTATGAGATGGAAAATCCCGGCATCAGCATAGAAATCGACACCGTGCCCTACTCCGCCATTTTGGAAAACCTGCCGCTCGACCTGGCAGCTGGCGAAGGTCCCGATATGGCGCGCGTAACCGACCTGGGCGGCCTGGCCGAATACTACCTGGATATGACGCCCTACTTGAGCGACCCCGCCTATTGGGAAGACAACTTCGGTCCCTTCCTCAACTGGAAACGTCTGCCCGGCGACATGAGCAGCATCCCCGGCTTCATGACGCAGTTGACCATCACAGGTCCTTTCATCAATCGTACGCTCTTTGAGCAGGCGGGCGTCGATGTGCCCAGCGATATGTCTGACCAGGTAACCTGGGACGAATGGGCGGCGGCATCGGTCGCGGTCGCAGAAGCGCTGGAGATCCCCTACCCGATGGCGATGGACCGCAGCGGCCACCGTTTCGCTGGTCCCGCTATCAGCAGCGGCGCAATGTACTTCGATGACATGGGCCACCCGACTGTCATGGACGAAGGCTTCCGCGATATGGCCGAGCGCTTTGTCAACTGGCACCTCGATGGCACCATGCACCCCGAGATGTGGCCCCTCAGCGAAGGCTATGCCGGCGCGAACGAAGAATTCGCCAATGCCGAGCTGGTCTTCTACATGTCCGGCAGCTGGCAGGTCGGGCAATTCAGCGAGCAGATCGGCGACGCCTTCGACTGGCAGACAGTTCCCAACCCCTGTGGTCCCGGTGGCTGCACCGGCATGCCCGGTGGCGCGGCGCTGGTTGGCATCGCTTCGACAGAACATCCCGAAGAAGTCGCCGCTGTGATGGAATACCTGGCATCCCAGGAAGTCCTGGGCGAATTCGCCGCGCGCACGCTCTTCATTCCGGCGCATGCGGGTTTGTCGGCCAGCGGCGTCGACTTTGACACCGACTTGCAATTGGCGAAAGATTCGCTGGGCGTCTTTGTCGGGCAGGTAGGCACGCTCGAGCAGACCGCCTTCGACCTGCAAGCCTATGGCAACAACCGCACGGTCTTCAACGCGTCTCGCGATCGCCTGACGCAGGCGATGGTGGGCGAACTGACGTTGGATGAAGCCATCGCGCGCATCCAGGACGATATTGATACCGCGCTGGCCGAACAGGGCTAATTGCCTCCACCCCAAACCCCTCCCCCAACCAACATGAGGGAGGGGCTTGAAAGCGCTCTGCTTCGAGTTCGTTTCTCCCCCTCCCTCCTTGTGGGGGGAGGGGACTGGCCAAAGGCAATCTCTTGCGCCTTTTGAGCATCCTCGACCCGCTGACACGCCCGATCTTGCTGCTGCTGGTCACAGTGGTCGACCGTGTGCTGACGCCCATCCAGCGGCGCATCGGCATTGACAAAATGGGCTATTTCTTCGTACTGCCAAACTTGCTTATCTTTGGCATTTTTGTTTTGTTCCCCATGCTGCTTAACTTTTATTACGCCATGACGGGCGGCACGAAGCTATTCCCCGAAGACCGTCCTTTCATCGGCTTGGGCAACTTCGACAATCTCTTCGATTGTGGCGATTTCCTTTCGCCCAACAGCTGTCAGGAAGATCTGTTTTGGCGCGGCATCTTCAACACCATCCAGTTCGTGATCTTCCAGGTCAGCGGCATCGTGCTCTTTTCGCTGATTACGGCGCTGGTATTGAATCGCAAGATCGTGGCGCGCGGCTTCTTTCGCAGCGTCTTCTTCTATCCAGTACTGCTGTCGCCGGTGGTGGTCGCCTTGATCTGGAAGTGGGTCTTGCAGCACGAAGGGGTGCTCAATGCCATCGTAGAGATCTTCGGCGGCGAAAGCACGCGCTGGCTGCTGGACCCGAACTGGGCGCTGTTTTGGGTGGTATTCGTCAGCGTCTGGGCGTTGATGGGCTTTTATACCTTGATTCTGCTGGCTGGCTTGCAGTCTATCCCGCCCGAGCTCTACGAAGCCAGCTCGATAGACGGCGCAAACAACTGGCAAGATTTTCGTTTCGTGACCATGCCGCTGTTGATGCCGACCATGTTTGTGGTGCTGGTGCTTGCGTTGATCCGCGCCGTGCAGATGTTCGACCAGATTTATGTGCTCACCGGCGGCGGACCGGGCACGCGCACGCAATTGCTCGTGCAATATATCTATACGACCGGCTTTGCCAGCCAGATTCAGCTTTTTGGCTTGTCGGCAGCTGCCTCCATGGTGCTGGGCATCACATTGCTGATCTTGACATTGCTGCAACTGCGGCTGGGCAATCAGTCGAGCCTGGCATAGGACGCGGATTATGGCAGCCGAGCGCATGACTATCTCGCAATTCTTGGCCAACCGTCGTGGACGCCGCCGTCCCGACACCTCTGATTTGTTGACCTATTTGTATCTGACAATCGGCACGATACTGATGTTTGGTCCCGTGCTGTGGCTGGTGGCATCGTCTTTCAAAACGCAAGCGGGCTTGGTCAAATATCCGCCGCCACTGCTGCCCTATCAGCAAGTCCAGGTGGAGGTGGCCGGCTTCGACAAAATGTTGCCGCTCTACGAAGTGACTTTGGAAGACGGCACGACCCAAGAAATGGCGCAGATCCGCCGCGTGGGTATCGAGGCGCGCATGATCGACCCCGCCAATCCCGATGCCGGCGAAACCAAGGTCAACATTCGCCAACGTACGCCGGTCGAAGAAGTCAAACTGGCTTGGGAAAATTATCTTGATCCGCTGATTGAGCTGGACAATTTCGACTTCTTCACCTACTTGAAGAACAGCATCATCGTAACCAGCGTCGCCACCGCCATCACCCTGGTCATCAACAGCATGGCGGCTTTTGCGCTGAGTAAATATCAATTCAAAGGGCGCGATGCCATCTTTGTACTTTTTATCTCGACTTTGATGATTCCCATCACAGTGATTTTGGTGCCGGTCTTCTTGGTGATCACGAGCATCGGCTGGAAGAACAATTTGTGGGGCGTCATCATTCCCGGCGCGGCCACACCCACCGGCATCTTTTTGCTGCGCCAATACATGTTGACGATCCCCGATGAGCTGCTGGATGCCGCGCGCATCGATGGCGCCAGCGAGTGGCACATCTATTGGCGCATTATCTTGCCTCTGGCGAGACCCGCGCTGGCGGTGCTGGCCATCTTCTCGGTGATGTGGCGCTGGAACGACTTCTTGTGGCCACTCATCGTGCTAAGCCAAAACGACTACTTCACCCTGCAAGTCGGGTTGAATGCTTTCCAGGGCGAGTTGCAGATTCAGTGGCATTATGTGCTGGCCATGACCGTCGTGACCTTGCTGCCGATCACCTTGGTCTTCGCCATTTTGCAACGTTTCATCACCACCGGCATCGCCACCACCGGCATGAAATGATAGGCGGGCAGCGGGCGGTCGTAACAGCGCCGGGCGTGGTCGCGCTCCAGGCATTCAGCTTGCCGCAACCTGGCGGGAACCAGGTGTTGCTGCGGGCGCGGCGGACATTGATCAGCCCCGGCACCGAGCGCGCCTTCTTCCTCGACCTGCCCAACACCCATGTGCCTTTTCCGCTTTATCCCGGCTACAGCTTCGTCGGCGATGTCATGGCTTGTGGTGCGGCTGTGGATTCGCTGCAAGTCGGCGATCGCGTCGCCTGCACGGCGCATCATGCCTCGCACGCCCTGATGAATGCCCGCGACTGCCACAAAGCGCCGGCACAGTTGCCTGATGACAGGGCGGCATTCTTTCAGTTGCTCGCCATCGCCATGCAAGCTGTGCGCAAAGCCCGCATCGAGCTGGGCGAAGCTGTTCTGGTATTGGGCGCTGGCGTGGTCGGTATGCTCGCCATGCGTTTGGCGCAGCTGTCGGGCGGACTGCCAGTGCTGGGCGTGGATGTCGATGCGCGGCGGCTGGAGATCGCCCGGCAGATCGGCGCGGACGCTGTGATCATCAGCGCCGAATCGCTTGACGACGATGTGCGGCGGGCATTGGGCGGCGGCGCGCCAGCTGTCGTCATCGAAGCGACCGGCATGCCACAGCTGGTTGCGCGCGCATGTCAACTGGCGGCGGCTGGCGGACGAGTCGTGCTGCTGGGCAGTACCCGCGGCGAAAGCGACGGCGTCAATTTTTACCGCGATGTGCACAAAAAAGGCTTGCGCATCATCGGCGGGCACGAAAGCGCGCGTCCCATCCACGAAAATAGCCCCGGCTTTTGGACCAAGCGCAACGAACAGGCGCTGTGTTTGCAGCTGCTGGCGTCTGGCCGTGTAGATGTCGCGCCTTTGCTTTCGCATCGCTATGCCTGGCGGGACTTCGCGCAAGCCTATGATCACCTGGCGGAATGGGACAGAAATGCGCTGGGCATGATCATCGAGTGGGAGTAGGCGGGCACCACCCCTATCAATCTCCCCGATAGGTCAGGTGGAAGCCGAGCACACGCGGATTCTGTTGATAAAGAAGCTGAAGTAGCAGCGAGGCATCACTTCGTACAGGAATCTGGAGGCCCACCTATGACTCCCCGATTCGATCCAGCCGAAACGCGCGCCCGTCTGTGGCGGCTGCTGGGCGATATTCCGGTGCCAATGACGCCCGAGGTCGAACTGCTGTCCAGGCGCGACGAGTCGACTTATGCGCTGGACCATTTCCGCTTCTTCAACGGCTTGGGCGATGCCGTCTATGGCTATCTGCTGCTGCCGCGCGATATCGACTACCCAGCGCCGGCTGTGCTCTATCATCACGAACACGGCGGCAAATACTCGCTGGGCAAAGATGCCGCCCTGCGCATCCGCGAAAATGGCTATGCGCCTGGCATCGCGCTGGCAGAAGCTGGCTTCATCGTCTGCGCCATCGATGCCTATGGATTTGGCCAGCGCGAGCATGAGGGACCGGGTGGCAAAAGCGAAACAGGACGCGAAACCGAAACCTCGCTGTTCAAGCAATTTTTGTGGCAGGGGCGCACATTGTGGGGCATGATGGTGCATGACGACCTGTGCGCGCTGGGAATCTTGCGGGGGCGCAGCGAAGTCGATGCCAGCCGCATTGGCACTGCGGGCATGAGTTTGGGCGGTTCGCGCTCGACCTGGCTGGCGGCGCTGGACACGAGCGTCAAGGCGGTCGCGCCTGTCTCGCAGATGACGCGCTATGCCGACTTTGCCGCGCAGGGCGAATATCGCCGACACGCCATTTACTATTATGTGCCGGGCATGCTGGCATCGGGGCTGGATATGGAGCATATCGTGGCTTGCACGGCTCCGCGCAGTCAGCTCATCCTCACTGGTGACAGCGATCCGCTTTCACCCCTCAGCGGCATCCACACAATCATGGAGTATGCGCGCGCGATTTATGCCGATCTGAGCGCGGCGGACGAGCTGGAACTGATGCTCTACGAAGGCGTCGCCCATGCCTACTTGCCCGATATGCTGCGGCGCATGCTGGCATTTTTCTCCCGCGTGCTGTAGGCGAAAATCGAAAAGAACCCCCACCCCTCGCCAATTGGCGCATGGGGCTGTTCAAATCAGTCGAAGGCATCGCATCATTGCGGCAGGCTGCTTGTGCTAGAATGCGCCGCATGCAAACGATTGACAGCATAGAGCGAGGCGAGCCTCGGGCAAACGCGATGAGCCGCGCCAAAACCCTGCAATCGCTGCGCGAGAACCCGCATGTATCTGTGCTGGTCATCGGCGGCGGCATCAACGGCATCGGCAGCTTTCGCGATCTGGCGCTGCAAGGCATCGACTGCCTGTTGGTCGAACGCGGCGACTTCGGCAGCGGGGCATCGGCGGCATCTTCGCACATGTTGCATGGCGGCTTGCGCTACCTGGAAAATGCTGAATTTCGCCTGGTCAACGAGGCGCTGCGGGAGCGCGACCTGATGTTGCGCAATGCGCCCCAGCACGCCAAAGCGCTGCGCACCACCATCCCGATCTTTCGCTGGTTTTCGGGCACATTGAACGCGCCTTTGCGGTTTCTGGGCTTGCGCGATCGTCCGGGCGAACGCGGCGCACTGGTGATCAAGCTGGGTTTGTGGCTCTATGACAGACTCATCCGCGGCCAACGCGCCCTGCCACGCCACGACTTTCAATTGCGACGGGCTGCTCTGGCTGCCCTGCCACAGCTGCACCCGCAGATCATCTGCACAGCCAGTTATTATGATGCCTGGATGCCGCACCCGGAGCGCATCTGCCTGGATCTGCTGCGGGATGCCGAAGCTGCCAACTCACGCTGTCGGGCGCTCAATTATGTCAGCGCGGCTGGTGGTGATGAGCGGTCGGTGAATCTGCGCGACGAGCTGACTGGCGAGACCCTGCGAGTACAGCCGAGTGTGGTCATCAACGCGGCAGGACCCTGGATCGACTTTGTCAATCAGCGGCTGGGAAACCAGCAGCGATTCATCGGCGGCACCAAAGGCTCGCACCTGGTGCTGGACAATCCGACGCTGCTGGCGGCGACTGGCGGCGGCGAAATCTTCTTTGAAAACGCAGACGGGCGCATCGTGCTGATCCTGCCGTATTTTGAGCGCGTGCTCATCGGCACGACCGATATCCGCATCGATAATCCGGACGATGCCCGCGTCAGCGAATCCGAAATCGACTATTTGCTGGGCATGGCTTCGCGCGTCTTTCCACAAATCCAACTCGAGCGCGAGCAGATCGTCTTCCAGTTCGCCGGCGTGCGTCCCCTGCCCTACAGCGATGGCGGCGCAACCGGGCAGATCAGCCGCGACCACAGCATCCGCAGCCTGCCGCCAGCGCGCGAGGGCAGGTATGCGATTCATTCGCTGATTGGTGGCAAGTGGACGACCTTCCGCGCATTTGCCGAGCAGGCAGCCGACCTGGCGCTGAAAGACCTGGGGCAGATGCGCCGCAAAGACACCAGGCACGAGCCAATCGGCGGCGGACGCGATTATCCCACCGACCCAGCCAGCTGGCTACGCGAAGCTGCGAATAGTACTCGTCTGCCGGCCGAGCGAATGGCGGTTCTCTTCGCGCGTTATGGCACGGCTGCGGCAGCTATCGCCGAGCATATCGCCGCTGGCGACGACTGTCCCCTGCGCTGTAACCCGGCTTACAGCCGACGCGAGATCGACTATCTGGCCCGCAGCGAGAAAGTGACGCGCCTGGATGACCTGCTGCTGCGGCGCACATTGATCGCCATGCTGGGTTATGCCGATCGTGCTGCCGTCTATGAAGTGGCGGATGTGGCGGCGGCGGCGCTGGGCTGGTCAAGCGAGCGCGTGGTGGACGAAATCCAGCGTACTTTGGACATCTTGCGCGACCAGCATGGCACCAGCTTCTAGACGCCGACCTTGCTTTTTTCCAGCCGCACAGCCGTGCCACTGGCGGTCACCATGAGCATGCTGCCGTTGCTGCCGACCGTTTCATAATCCAGATCGATGCTCAAGATGGCATTTGCGCCCAGCATTTGGGCATTGTGCTGCATCTCTTGCAGGGCGATTTCTTTGGCGCGGCGCAATTCTTCTTCATATGCGCCCGAACGCCCACCCACGATATCGCGGATGCCAGCGAACAAATCTTTGAACATGTTTGCGCCCAATATCGCTTCGCCACTGACGATGCCGAGATATTCACTGACGGGATTGCCTTCAACATTGGGGGTGGTGGTGATGATCATAGTGCGCTCCTGTTATATGACGATTGGGCAGCTATCTTAGCAGCTTGCGGCGAAATATCCCTGTGTGGAATAGCGCCCTCTACAGCAGCCCGCGCGTAACCTCGATCATAAGACCGACTTCGTCATCGCTCAGCTCGGGCGTTACCGGCAGGTTGACGATTTCTTCCGCCAGCCTGTCGGTTACAGGCAGAGGCGCGCGCGTTGAGAATGCCTCCGCATAGACACTGTAGCGGTGTACGGGCGGCGCATAGTGGATGACCGACTCGATGCCAGCCGCTCGCAAGCCCAGATGCACTTTCTCTTGCTGAGGCACGCGTATGCAGTAAGAGCGGAAGGTGGGTATGGATTCGCTGCGGAAGCGCGGTGTCTGCGCAGCCGTGCCCGCCAGCCCCGCTTCCAGCGCTGCCACAATCTGCCTGCGCCGCGCCGTCCAGGCTTCCAGATGCGGCAGCTTCACCAGCAGCAGCGCCGCTTGCAGCGGATCGAGCGGGGCATTATAGCCCTCCGCGACATAATCTTGCCGGCCTTCCAGCGCGTCGCCCGCGCCATAGCCCGTCAGCAGCCGCAGCCTTTCTGCCAGCGTCGCATCATTTGTTACCAGCATAGCGCCATTGCCCGCGCTGCCCAGCGGTTTGTATGGCGCAAAGCTGAACATGGCGATATCGGCGAATGCGCCCACCGGCAGCCCATGATCATGCGCGCCCGTTGCCAGCGCCGCGTCTTCAATGATGCGCAGGTCGTGCCGATCGGCGATCTCTCGCAGCGCTTTGACATTGGCGGGATGCCCGTGCAGGTCGACCGGCAACAGCGCCCGCGTTCGCCCGGTGATCAGCGCTTCGACCTGCTGTGTATCCATGGTGTAGTCGTCCGCCAGCACATCGCAGAGCACCGCCCGCGCGCCGCACTGATGAATGGCACCCGTGGTGGAAATGTCCGAGTTGCCCACGCTGATGACTTCATCGCCCGCGCCCAGACCACAGGCTCGCAGCGCCAGGAACAAAGCCAGCGTGCCGGAATGCACCGCCACTGCATGCTTCGCGCCGAGGGACGCAGCAAATTCGCTTTCCAGCCGCGCGCGGACAGCATAACCAGCGCGGGAATCGCCATAGAGCAGCGGTTCCACGGCAGCCTGGATATCTGCTCGCAGGGATTCGTGTGTCTGCCCGGCTCGTGAACGCGGCACCGCGAATGGCTGCGTCATGGGCACACCTTACTCGTCTCCGCGGCGGATAGCCCCGCCCAGCATGGATTGGGCGCGCTCTGGTATGGGCGCATCGGCATCATAAAGCTGGCTGGGGTCGTAGTCGATATCAATGTCCCAGCCATAACGGGTGAGAGGGTCTTCCATTAGGTCGACAACCAAGTCGCGGCGCAACTCGAGGACGATAGTGTCTTGCCAGTGGTCAGTGTGCTTGTGCGGATAGAAGATGTCGCTTTTATCTCCATGCCAGCTGCAGCGGTCATAAAGGCGGCAGAAAAAGCTGTCGATTGGCGCATGATCTTCATAGAGGGTGAGCATGGCGCTGGCGAACATCCTGTGTTTTGAAAGATTTGCTACCTGCTTGTCATTCAGTTCATCTCTTGACATAGGTGTTATCACTACCAGATAGGCGTCTGGGTTGGGGCGCGGTACAAGCTCGACGATCTGCCGGAAGATGAGCGCTTTATTGTCGGCTCTGCGAATATACATTTCGTGCTGCGCGAAGAGCCGCGAAAGCGCCGGCAGCATCAGCAGCAGGCACAGCGCAATCAAGGCATAATCCCGCACTCGCTGGCTCTTCAGTTTAGTTGTAGCCAGCAACAGCACGCAGAAGACAGCGATGGCTGCAGGGGCCGGTACATAAAAGTAGAGCCGCGGCATTTCGTCTTGAGAAAAACTCGGCAGCATCATCAGCACGCCGACCGCAAACGGTATGGCGCACAAACTTCCCAGCAGAATCAAGACGGTAATACGTACGCGAGGCTGCCTCTTCCCACCGCGCACGAGCATGCAGGCCATGCCTCCGATACACAAAACGCCTGCGCAACTTGGGACCAACCACTGCCAGTCGAACAGCGTCGAAAAGGCTTCTGTCCAGCCAGATACAAAGGTTCGCTCAGCCAGTCTGGGCAAGACCGCGAGCGCTGTATCAAGTAGATTTTGCCCCAGATGCGCCACGCTTTGGTCGCTCTGCGAAGCTAATAATCTCTCGTTGTAGAAAGGTCGGTCGGTAATGAAAAGCAGGAGCATATAACTGATCTTGAATGCGCTCCCGCAGATGAACAGCAGCGCCAGGTTGACGCGCCGCCAGCTGTGCTTGCCGCGCCGAATCCACAGCAAGAAAGGTAGAGCCGCCATCAGCGCCAAACCCGCTTCGTACATGCCGACATTAAGCAGCAGCGCCAGCGATGCGCCCACCAGTGCAAGTCGCGAGGGCTGCCACAAGTAGTCGAGCGCGCAAAAAACCGCCAGCAGCAGCCACATCACATTGGTATTATTTACTACAATCGGTGACGACAGTAGCAGGTCATTCACAGGGTAAAGCAAAAAAAGCCCCGCAATAAGAAAGGCGTGCAAGCTGCGGAGATTGAGTTTGCGCAGTATACCAAAGAGCAGTGCTGGCTGCATGCAAAGCACGGCAAATTGTATCAAATGAAGACTCGCGAAAGACTCGCTGTCCATTTGATATGCCAGCACTTGTGGCAGCATCAGCAGGAAGCGCATTGGCATCTCTGTATTGAACACCCGTGCCCTGCTTTCTATGCGCGTTTGTATTACCCACTCTTCCCATTCTGCCGCGCTGTCGAAGCCGAAAGGGAGATACAGCATCAGCATAACGAATGCGAAGCACCCAGCCACCAGTACGCCCGTCCACTCCCGCCGCCTCCAAACAAGCTGCCCTTTTCGGAGTGCCAAGGGCAAATACACAAGCGCCGACGCCAGCAATGCCAAGACGCTCGCATAGTAGAAAGCAGGAAGATCCGCCAGCCCGCCAGGCAGCGACGGAATTGGCAGGGTGTACTGGCGCATTTCGTCGTCCGCGCCGATTGCTTGTAGCATGACAGCTGTACCATCGGTGTCGCAGTGCTTTGACCGCGCCCGGCTGTTTACCAGCGAAACCTCCTCCCCATTGAAACGCAGTGAATTCGTGCCGACCGCTGATAATTCGACCGCTACACACTCCATCGGGAAGACTCTGTCGACATGCTCCGCCCACATCGCCACCTTGACCTGCCCGTCGTCCACATCCAGGCGCGGCGGCTGCGGCTCGTTCAATCGCAAGAACACGCCAAGCACCATCAGCGTCGACAAACACACCAACAGCCAGCGCGCGCTCAGCGCCTGTTCCAGACGATTCGTGATGAGAAAAAATGCCGCCAAGCCAAGCGAGCCGACCACGCCGACAAATCCCGCCAGATACAGCAGCAGGTCGGGCAGGTATTCAATGCGCAGCATGAACTCGCGATACAGTCCATCCGGCGTGCGCACCTCGAACTTTGCGGCTTTGGCGTTGATGGCAGGGCAAAAAGACTTCTCGCCCCAGCCGATCTCGCCGTGCCCTTCGACATGCAGCGATTCGATGCCTTCTGTGCGCCAGTTGATGGTCACGCAATCGCCGGGAAGCAGCGCCCAGGCTCTGTCGGCGGCAAAGCGCAGGCTGGTTTCGCCATACTGCTCGCTGATGACGGGTATGGGGCTGCTTATGGCAACAATTAGGACCAGCAGCAGAAGCAACAGCGCGAGGCTGATTGCGGTGGCGCGCGGGGTCATGCGAAAATGGCGCATTACTTGGTTTCTCTCCGGCTATTTGGGTGGGCCGAGGTGGTTGACCGCCGACGAAGAGCCCCGCCCAGCATGGAATGGGCGCGCTCTGGAATGGGCGCATCGGCATCATAAAGCTGGCTGGGGTCGTAGTCGATATCAATGTCCCAGCCATAACGGGCGAGAGGGTCTTCCACCAGGTCAACCGAGAAATCGGGGAGCAACTCCAAAATGACTGTATCGCCAAGGCTGTCAAATGGCTCGTCTGGGTCGAGAAGAATGGCATCGCCAGTTTGGGCAACACAGTAGTCATCTCCGACGCAAATGAAGGTTGCAGCCGGCGCATAGGATTCATAAACAAGGCGCAGGGCGCTGCTGAAAACTGTGCCAGCGGCGAGCTCGCCAATTGACTGCTGATTCAACGTCTGCAAGCTGCGGTTGGTCATCAGGACAAGCTGCGTGCCGGGCTTGGGACGCGGTATAGTCTCAACGATCTGGTGCAGGATGTTCGCTTTCTTCCATGCGCTGCGAGTCCAGTGGTCGCGCTGGACAAAGAGCCGCGAAAGCGCCGGCAGCATCAGCAGCAGACACAACACAATCAATGAGCCATTGCGCATCTTTTGGCTGGAGATTGGTCGGGTGATCAAGAGCAGCAGGCAAAAAACGGCGATCGCCCCGCCGATAGCTGTGTAAATCGCCAGCCGTCTATCGACATCAAGATTATACGCGGGCACCCACATCAGCACCCCCGCGGCCGGCGCGATCCAAAGTATGCCAGCCAGCAGCGCCAATATCGTTCCTCGGGTCGGGACAGCATTCCCGCGGATGCGCGCGATGTAGACAGCAACCACCCCAACGACCAGCAGCGCCAAAGCCGTCGGCAACAGCCACTGGTTCATGCCTATTGATTCCAGCGCCTCCAGCCAGCCGCCAGCGAAGGTGTCGGCATAGAGCTCGCTCATGACCTTGCCGAAGGTGTGCAGCGGGTTTTGTCCGACCAGCCGAGAGCCATAACCGGTGGTCGGATCAAGAAATTCGTCTTGGTAAAATGCCCGGTCGGTTGTGTAATTCAGAATGGTATGTCCGACTTTTAGGGCTGATGCGCCGAAAAAGACCAGCATCAGATTGAACTTGCGCCACTTGATCCCGCCGCGCCACAACCACAAGTAGCAGGGCAGGGCGATAATCAGCGCCAAACCGGCTTCATAGGACTCGACATTGAGCAGCAGCGCCAGCATCGTGCCCGCCAGAGCCAAGCGCCGCGGTCGCTCCAGATAATCCAGCGCGAACCAGCTCGCCAGCAGCAGCGTCAGGACACTGGTTACCGTGGTCAGGTTTCGCAGCGAAGTTACCGAATCGTTGACAGGATAGGCAAAGAAAAGCACAGCAACGAGAAATGCGTACAGCGGGCGCGCGCCCAGCTTGCGGATGATGCCATATAGCAGCGACATGCTCAGCGTAAAAACGGCGAATTGAACGAGGTGGAAGCCAACGAATGAATCGCTGTCGATGGCAAGAGCCAGGGCGCTGGGCAAGCGAATCAATGGTCGGATGCGATACTCCGAGCTGAAAGCCGTCATCCCGCTCTCGGCATAATGGGTCAACTCCCATCGTTCGCGCTGAGGTGGACTGTCGAAGCCAAAAGGCGCAAACAGCATCAAGACAAGCCAGGCAAATGCGAGCAGCGGCAGAAAGTCTGTCCAGTTGCGCTGCCGCCAGCCAGCCAGCGCCTTTTGCATTGCGATCGGCAGCCCCACAGCCGCCAGCGCCAGCCAACTCAATAAGCCCAGCAAGACATAGGGCGCCTGCACGGCCTTCGCAACCATCTGCCAAGGCACAAAAAATTTCAGCCGATATTGGCGCGCTACGCCATCGGTTCCGACCGCTTCCAACAGCGCAGTCGAGCCTTCGCGGTCGCAATGACGGACCTGCGTCAGACTTCCTGTTTGGGAGAAAACCTTTCCATTTATCTTCAATGCCTGCGCGCCAGTTGCCGACACATGAATATTCGAGCACTCATGCGGAAAGACCAGGCTCGCCTTTTCCGCCCACATCGCCACCTTGACCTGCCCGTCGTCCACATCCAGGCGCGGCGGCTGCGGCTCGTTCAATCGCAAGGACACGCCAATCACCACCAGCGTCGACAAACACAGCAACAGCCAGCGCGGATTCAGCGCCTGCTCCAGACGATTCGTGATGAGAAAAAATGCCGCCAAGCCAAGCGAGCCGACCACGCCGACAAATCCCGCCAGATACAGCAGCAGATCGGGCAGGTATTCAATGCGCAGCATGAACTCGCGATACAGCCCATCCGGCGTGCGCACCGCGAACTTTGCGGCTTTGGCGTTGATTGCAGGGCAAAAGGGCTTCTCGCCCCAGCCAATCTCGCCATGTCCTTCGACATGCAGCGATTCGATGCCTTCTGTGCGCCAATTGATGGTCACGCAATCGCCGGGAAGCAGCGCCCAGGCACGGTCAGAGGCAAAGCGCAGGCTGGTTTCGCCATACTGCTCGCTGATGACGGGTATGGGGCTGCTGACGGCAACGATTAGGACCAGCAGCAGAAGCAACAGCGCGAGGCTGATTGCGGTGGCGCGCGGGGTCATGCGAAAAGGGAGCATCAATATCGCTTAGCTTTCCCCTGAAATGTCGGGGGCAAACCCCTCCCCCAGCCCCTCCCCGTCGGGACGGAGAGGGTAGCCAGTGCTTGCTTCCCCCTGACTCGTCGGGGGGACCGAGGGGGGTTGCGCTTCCCTCCGACTCGTCTGGGGACCGAGGGGAGTCGAGCGCCGGCGCTCGCCATCCCAGCGGATATCGGGAATCAGCGCATCGGCATGCGTTTCTATGCGCTCGCGGTGCGCTTGCAGGTCCAGCAACATCGCCCGCACGACAGCGCCCATATCCCGCGTCGGCTGATAGCCCAGCCTCAGCAGATGTTCGCGGTCGGGCTGATAATAATGTTCTTCTTGCTCGGTGCGCGGGTTGTCATAGCGTTTGATAGGCGCGCGCAAGCCGATCTCGTTCGCTACCGACTGTACCAACTGCGCCAATTCTTCGATCGTATACGCATTTTCAAACTGGTTGAAGACGCGGTATTCGCCCGGCTCGGGTGGATTTTCCAGCGCCAGCCGCAGGCAGGTGACCGAGTCGATCAAAGGCAAGAAGCCGCGTTTTTGCCTGCCCAGCCCAAAGACCGTCAGCGGATGCCCGATGACAGCCTGGCAGCAGAAGCGGTTGATGGCAGTGCCAAAGCATTGGTCAAAGTCGAGGCGGGTGCGCAGGCGCGGGTCGGCGTCCATCTCGGGCAGTTGCGCCCCAAAGACAACGCCCTGCATGATATCGGTGGCGCGAATGCCCCAGATCTTGGCGGCGAAGTGGGTATTGTGCGAGTCGTGCACCTTGCTCTGGTGATACCAACTGCCAGCCTGACGCGGGAAGGGCAGCCGGTCCTTGCGCCCACGGAACTCGACTTCGAAGAAACCTTCGGGGATATCCAGCCCGGGCGTGCCATATTCGCCCATGGTGCCCAGCTTGACCAGATGAGCGTCTGGCGCGACCTCTTTGATCGCCCACAGCAGGTTCAGGTTGTTGACGACATTGTTGCGCTGCGTCCAGACACAATGCGCCTGATCCATCATGGAATAGGGCGCGGATGGCATCTGCCCCAGATGCACGACCGTCTCGGGCTGGAACTCGGCGAAGAAATCACGCACAAAGGCATAGTCGGTGAGATCGCCAATGCGGAAGTCCAGCGAGTCGCCAAATCGATCTTGCCAGGCGCGCAGGCGGTCTGCGTAGCTGGCGATGGGCAAGGCGCTGATGCCGCCGACTTCTGCCACCCAGTCGCGCCGCAGCAGCAAATCGGCGCCGGCGACCTCGTGCCCGCGCGCGCGCAGATGCAAAGCCAGGGGGAAACCCAGATAGCCATCGATGCCGGCGATGAAGACTCGCATATGCCGCTCCCGCGCTGCGTCTGTTTCGAGGCTATGTTACCGATTCCACCCAGATACTGTAAGGTTTGTTTGAAAAGGGCGAATCACGGCTACAATTGCCGAGTCCGCCAGCATCGCGAGCTTTCCACATGGAACAATCCGGTTATATCGCTTTGATCCGCAGCAACCGCAGCTTTCGTTATCTGTGGTCGGGGCAGATCATCAGCTTGTGCGGCGACTGGTTCAACCTGATCGCATCGGCAGCGCTCATCGCCACACTGACCCAATCGGGCACGGCGGTGGGCGGTCTGTTTGTCGTGCGCATGCTGGCGCCTTTTCTCGTCAGTCCTATCGCGGGCGTGGTAGCCGACCGCTACAGCCGCAAGCGCATCGTCATCAGCACCGACTTGCTGCGCGCAGTGGTTGTGCTGGGCTTTGTGTTGGTGCGCGAGCCCGAACATGCCTGGCTGGTTTATGTGTTGACCGCTATCCAGAGCGCCTCGCAGGGTTTCTATTTTCCCGCCTGGAACGCCATCCTGCCCGATATCACCTCGCCGGCGGAGTTGAGTGTGGCGAATGCGCTTTCGGCAGCGACCTGGTCGGTGATGCTGGCATTTGGCGCGGCGCTGGGCGGGCTGGTTTCGGGCGTGGTCGGCGTCTATCCAGCTTTCATCATTGATGCCGTGACCTTTTTGCTCAGCGCGCTAATCTTGCTGCGCATGCCCTATGGTTCGAGCTTGGAAGCGGGCGGCGACCAATCCATCCTGGTGGGCATTCGCCAATACCTGGAAGGGCTGGGTTATCTGCGGCGGCACATCGACACCTTCTCCATCGCCATACACAAGGGCGTGCTGGGCTTGCTGATCATCGGCTTTTATCAGGTGGCGCAGGTGACAATCGCCGAGCAGTATTTTCCGATAGGCGAGGGCGGCAGCATCAGCCTGGGGCTAATCTATGTGATGTCGGGAATCGGCAGCGGGATCGGACCGATAGTCGGGCGCAACTGGGCGCGCGACCGAGATCTGCGGCTGCGGCTGGCGATCGCCTTTGGCTATGTCTGCGCTTTTGTTGGCTTTTTGATCTCCGCCACACTGATTTCGCTGCCAGTGATTTTGTTTGGCGGCTTGTTGCGCGGCGTCGGCGGGGGTTTGATCTGGGTGCTGGGCACACAATTGCTGCTGCAAATCTTGCCCAACGAGGTGCGCGGGCGCGTCTTTTCCACAGAATTCGCGCTCTATACGCTCTTTGCGGCGGTGTCTTCGGGCGCAACCGGCTGGCTGATCGATGCCACAGGCGAATTGCGAATTGTGCTGGTGATGGCGTCTTTCCTGCTGCTGATACCGATCGCGCTGTGGCTGATCTGGATCGTTGCCAGGGGACGAAAAGTCGCATAACCCCCCTCAGTCCCCCCGACAGGTCAGGGGGAGGCAATTCACGCGTGGATTCTGTCGTCATGTCGTGAGACAGCTCTCCAAACTCCCCTCTCCGACTCGTCGGGGAGGGTCCGGGGGTGGGCTTGGTTACATAACCTGTCCTGCCCTCAGCGCCCCTGCCAGCGCCGCACGAATCGCCTCTCGCTGTTGAGGCGAACTGGTGGGCATGGGCATGCGGGGGAGGCCGGCTGGCCGCCCTTGCAGTTCCAGCGCCGTCTTGACATTGGCGGGCAGGTTGTCGTCCATGATGGCATCCCAAAGTGGCAGCAGGCGGCGGTGGATATCCAGCGCGACTTCATGATCGCGCGCCTGCACCGCATCCCACAGCTGCACGCACAATTCGGGCGCGGCGCTCAAAATCGCGGCGATAGCGCCATGCGCGCCCAGGGCAAAGGACGGATAGAGCAGCGCATCCACCGCGGACATGATCAAACCCGCATCGGCAGAGCGCAGCAGCAGATCAGCCAGCAGCTTCAAGTCGCCCGCGCTCTGTTTCACGCCGACCAAGCCGTCAATCTCGCGCAGCATTTTGTCCAGCAGCGCCGGCGAACAATACGACCAGGGCACGACATTGTAGACCATGATGGGCTGCGCAGCCGCTTCTGCCAGGGCCGCGAAATGTCGGAACATGGTCTCGTCGCTGGGACGGAAGAGATAATGCACCGGCGTAACCTGCAGCGCCGCCACATCCAGATCGGCCAGGGCGCGCGCTTTTTCGATCGCCTGGCGCGTGCTGTCGACGATGATGCCAGCGATGACGGGCGCTCGTCCGGCGGCCGCTTCAACTGCCGCGCCGACAATCTGCCGCAATTCTGCTGTGCTCAAGGTGTGTCCCTCGCCGGTGCTGCCGCCGACCGCCAGCCCATGCACGCCGGCAACGCTCACCAGATGCTCGACTTCTGCGCGCAACAGATTTTCGTCCAGCGATTCGTCCGCGGCGAAGGGCGTCGCCATGGGTGGCACAATGCCGTAGATTTTCATGCAGACTGCTCCGATCTCACTATACGCAGGAATGTCATTCAAGTCTTCACCACAGAGGGAAAGAGGATACACAGAGGACACAGAGGAGGAGCTGGAGGACGAGTCACCGCCTCGCCCCTACACCAACGCTTCGGGGGGGTTCAGCTTCCCCCTGACTCGTCGGGGGGACCGAGGGGGGTTCGATCACCTGGTCGATGACAAAGCGCGGACGCCGGCGCGTTTCGTCCAGGCTGCGCCACAGGTATTCTCCCAGCACGCCCAGGATCAGCAACTGTATGCCGGCCGCCAGCAGCGCCACCACCATCAGCGAGGACCAGCCCGCCACTTCTATGCCCAGCGCCAACTGCCTATACACGATAAAGCTGGCGTAGGCCAAGCCCAGCAGGCTGAAGAGGATGCCCAGATTCGTCGCCAGCCGCACGGGAAAATGCGAAAAAGCCACAAACGAATCGATGAAGTACTTGATCTTTTTGCGCAATGTCCACATCGACTGTCCATACTTCTGCGGGCGCGCTTGGCGGTCGAAGTAAAGCACGGTCGGCTCGAAGCCCAGCCACAGCAGCAAACCCGACAGGTAGGTGTTGCTCTCCTGGATATTGTTGATCAGGTCGGCTACCTGGCGGTCGATCAGCCAAAAGTCGAAGCCGCGCCTGGGCATAGAGGCGATGGCGAAGCGGCGGAACAAGCTGTAAAAGGCATCGGCGAGCAGCGAAGTGAGGAAGGGGTCGTCTCGTTGACGTCGCGCAGCGAGGACCAATTTGCTGCCCGCGCGCCATTCTCGCAGCATGTCGTGCAGCAGAGCCGGCGGATCTTGCAAATCGGCGGAAATATCGGCCAAGCAATCGCCTCGCGCCAGGCTGAGGCCCGCCATCACGGCTGCAGCTGAACCAAAATTGCGCGAGAGCCGGACGATACGCATGCGCGGCTCTTGTCTGGCCAGCGCCTGCAGCACCGCGAAGGAATCGTCGCGCGAGCCATCGTCTACGAAGATAAATTCAAATGTATCTTTGCGATTGCGCGCCGCCACCGCCTGCAACTCGTGCAGCAGATCGGCCAAGCTGGCTGCGTTTTGATAGACCGGCACCACAATGGAAACCAGGCTCATGCAGAGTCCTCGTCCGCCAGGCCAAACTTGCGCAGGATTTTCTGGCGATCTTCATCGGCAACATCGCGCAGGTGACGCGCCGGCACGCCAACCGCGATCGTCCAGGCTGGCACTTTGCGCGTGACCACGGCACCCGGAGCAACGATCGCGCCCTGGCCGACTTCGCTGCCCGCGCCTAGCAACGCTCCCGTGCCGATCAGCGCGAATCGCCGAACGACCGGCGGCGAAATCTTAAATGGCGACAGCTCATACCGGCGTAAATGCACGCCATTGTCGTTGTAAGAAACAGCCATCGGTCCTATTAATACATCCGATTCGACCACCATGCCGCCAGTCAAATGCGCGCCGTCATGAACGATGGTGCGCGCCCCGACGCTGACATTGTAGAGCAGGGTGCTGCGCCGCCCCAGCACGACTTCGTCATCCAGCCGAGCGCCCTCGCGCACAGACGCCAAATCGCTGATCATGACATTGTCGCCAGTGATTACATTGTCATAGAGCACAGCATTCGCGCCAATGACGCAATTCGCGCCGATATGCACTGGCTGCCCGCTGCTGTCTATCTCGCGCACCAGCTTGCCTCGTGCGATCGGCGGACGGCCGATGACCGCGCCAGCCAAGATGCGCGTGCCTGCGCCAATATGCACATCGGGGTAGAAGGTCACATTCGCGCCGACTTCAACATTCGCGCCCAGCGTCAGCGCGCCCATAATGTCCACATTGGCACCCAGCTTCGCGCTGGGATGGATATCAACCCTGTTCATCATTGCTCCAGTAAGCTGCTTTGTGCGCTCGATAATACTCGACAGTCCGCCGCAATCCATCCCGCAGGCTCGTGCGTGGCGCCCAGCCCACCTGTCGGCCAATCTTGCTGATGTCGCTGTAAAAATCGCCAGGCTCTTGTGCCTTGCGCTCCGGTGAAAAAGGCGCGAACTGCCAACTGCCGCTGCCGGCGACATCCACAAGCGCGTCCGCCAGCTCGATAAAGTTGGTGGGCTTGTCGACGCCGACATTGAAGATCTCGCCGACAGCCCGCGGCTGCAGCGCGCACATCAAAATCGCTTCCACCGCGTCATCAATATACAGAAAGTCGCGCAGGATCTTGCCATCGCCAAAGACCTGGATCGTCTCATCATCCACCGCCAGGCGCACGAACCAGTTTACCACGCCATAACGCGGATGCTTCATTTGGGCGCGCGGACCATAGCAGTTGGTCAAACGCAGCAGCACAGCCTCAATACGATGTGTCTCCCAATACACCTGGATGATTTTTTCCGCCGTCAGGTTGGATATTTCATAAATTCCTTTGGGGCGGGTGGGCGCGTCTTCCGCTACTGGCAGGCTGACCGCTGGACCATATTGCCCGCGCGTGCCCGTATAGATGACTTTGGCGCTCGGGTTGTGATGCCGCAGCGCTTCCATGACCACAGCCGTGCCCTTGATGTTGATGGCGATATCGGGGAAGGGGTCGGTCAGGCTCAAAACATGGTCGACCTGGCCAGCCAGATGGAAGACATAATCTTGCCCGCGCACCAGGTGATTCATGGCATTTACATCGCGCACATCGCTGAAGTTGACGCGGACTCGCTCGCGGATCGGCTCGATATTAAAGAGATTGCCGGCATAACCGGGAATCATGGCATCGACGATGGTTACCTCTGCGCCAGCCTCGACCAGCGCGATCGCCAGGTTGCTGCCAGTAAAACCCAAGCCGCCCGTCACCAGCGCGCGCGCGCCAGCAAATGCCCCGCCGTAAGCCCTCACGGTGCCCCCCGCAGCTGCGAAATCGCCTCACAAACTTGCAGCGCATCGTCATCGCTCAAGCCGATATACAGCGGCAGCGACAAAATCTCCCTGGCGGCGCGCTCGGTTTGCGGCAGGCTGCCTTCGCCCAAGCCCAAATCACGGTGCGACTCTTGCAGGTGCACGGGTACGGGATAATGAATCAGCGTGCCGATGCCGCGTTCACCCAAATCCCTCATCAACTGGTTGCGCCGGGCATCGCGAATGACATAAAGATGATAGATATGCTGGCAGCCCGCGCGGGAGCTTGGCTTGCGCACTCCGGCCAAGTTTGCTTCATAGAGCGCGGCGATGCCTCGTCTGCGTCCGTTCAATTCGTCCAGATGCGCCAGCTTGACGCGCAGGACCGCCGCTTGCAGTTCGTCCAGGCGGCTGTTGGTGCCGCGCGATTGATGTCGATAGCGACTGCTCTGTCCATAGTTGCGCAGCTTGCGCAGTTTATCCGCCAGCGCATCGTCGTTGGTAATCACCGCGCCGCCATCGCCATACGCGCCCATATTTTTGGTCGGATAAAAGCTGAACGCGCCCAGCCTGCCGATCGTCCCGACCTTGCGCTCTTGGTACTGCGCGCCATGCGCCTGGGCGCAATCTTCAATCAGCAGCAGATCATGTGCCTGCGCCAAAGCCAGGAGCGAATCCATATCCGCAACCCCGCCATACAAATGCACAGCGACAAGTGCGCGTGTGCGCCGCGTGATGGCTGCGCGCGCCGCATCTGGGCACAAGGTGAATGTCCTGGGATCAATATCAGCCAATATGGGCACAGCGCCAGTCGCTTCGATGGCCGCCACGGTGGCCAGGGCGGTATGCGAGACAGTGATGACTTCGTCGCCCGCGCCGATTCCGCCCGCCCGCAGCGCCAGCTCAATGGCATCGGTGCCTGTGGCGACGCCGACCGCGTGGCTGACGCCGTGATACGCCGCGAACTCGCGCTCGAACGCTTCTACCTCGGGACCAAGGATGTACCAGCCACTATCTGCGGCGCGCAGCAAGGCGGCATTGATTTCTTCAGCGAGCAGGTCGTGCAGCGGCTTGAGTTGGTTGAAGGGAATCATGCGCTCATTGTTCATTGGCTTGGATAAAGCTAGGGTCAAGATTCACAACTTGCAATCTGACGCAATCACAGAACCAACCAGAAGCAGCGGGGAAGGTGGTCAGCTATGCGAGAAGTCGATGCCGCGATAGATCTGCGCCAGCGACAACGACGCGCCCAGGCTGTCCAAAGGCACGATATCGGCAAGCGCGGCGTGTTGACTTTGTGTCCAGTCGTCACCAGTGCGGCTGTGCTGCACGACAGACGGGCGGTTCTGCTCAACGATCAAAATATGCTCCAGGCTGGGCATGGCGCGATAGACGGGCAGCTTGTTGTGGAGGTCATGATTGCGCGTGGACGGCGACAAGACTTCGACCACCAAAACAGGATTGAGCAGGTCGTTGCGGCCCGGCGCGAAACGAGGTTTGCCGCGTACGACGGTCAAATCCGGGAAGAAATAGGCCATCTGTCTGGCGCGGATACATACATTGCTACTAAGCACATCATACTCGTTATCGTCTAGATGACCGACAAGAAGCCATGCCAGTTGGCTTTGGATTTTCCCGTGTGCGTAGCGTACACCACTCATATAGAAAAGCTCCCCGTCCAGGTATTCGACGCGCGTATGGCTCTCGGCCGAGATTTCGAAATAGCGCTCAAGCGTTACGAATTCGCGCTTGTCGGAAACTTCAGGTGTGGGCGCGTCTCTCAGCATCACATCGGTGGACATGGGGGCGACCTTTCAACGGGATTGTCGACTTGAGTATATCACGCTGGCAATAGCTGCAACAGAGAGCGAAAACCACAGCAACCGGGTTTCCCAGCAGCAAATCTGGCATACTATAATGGTATCAGGAGGTTTGCCATGACACCACTCAACCCCGACTCTACTGTTCGCACGACCTGCCCGTATTGCGGTGTTGGCTGCCAGATGAAGCTGCACATCACACAAGGGCAGATTTATCGCGTCGAAGCGCCCTTCAATGCCGCTCCGAATTATGGCAATCTCTGTGTGAAAGGACGGTTTGGGCTGGACTTCGCCACGCATCCACGCCGCTTGCAGACACCGCTTATCCGTGATGGCAAGCCTGGCAATTTTCGCGCGGCCAGCTGGGACGAAGCGCTGGATTTCATCAGCCAAAGACTTTCGCGCCTCGTTCGCGATTATGGCGGCGACAGCATCGCCACCTATGCCTGCGCCAAAGCCACCAACGAAGACAATTTCGTCTTTCAGAAGTGGGTGCGGGCTGTATTGGGCACCAACAATATCGATCACTGCGCGCGCCTTTGCCATGCCGGCAGCGTCACCGGCTTGCAGTTGGCGATAGGCTCGAGCGCCATGAGCAACAGCATTTCCGAGATGGAGAATCTGGATACCTTCATCGTCACCGGCAGCAACACCACCGAAACGCATCCGGTCATCAGCTTGTTTTTGAAGAAGGCAGTGCGCAAAAATGGCGCGAAGCTAATCGTCATCGACCCGCGTCAGATCGAGCTGACGGACTTTGCAACCTTGTGGCTGCGTCAAAAGCCGGGCACAGACGTGGCGGTTTTCCAGGCTATGGCCAATGTCATCGTCAGCGAAAACCTCTTCAATCCGGCATTTATCGAAGCGCGCACCGAGGGATTCGAAGACTACATCGAGTCGCTGGAGCATTGCACGCCAGAATGGGCGGAGCAGATCAGCGGTGTGCCAGCCGATGACATCCGCCGCGCCGCGCGCATGTATGCCACTGCCGAGCGCGCCGCCTTTTATTGGGGTATGGGCATCAGCCAGAGCACGCATGGCACGGACAATGCTCTGTCGCTGACCAATCTGGCGCTGATGTGCGGGCATGCCGGGAAACCTGGCACCGGGCTAAATCCCCTGCGCGGGCAGAACAATGTGCAAGGCTGCAGCGATAGCGGCGGCTTGCCCAATGTCTTCACAGCCTATCAATCTGTCGCCGACCCCGTCATTCGCAGCAAGTTCGAAGTGGAATGGCGCGCCAGCCTTAACCCCGTGCCTGGCTTGACCGTGACCGAAATGGTCGATGGCGCGCTGCTGGGGCAGATCAAAGCCATGATCGTCATGGGCGAAAATCCCATGATGAGCGAACCCAACCTCTCACACGCACAGTACGCTCTGGAAGCGCTCGACTTGCTGGTCTGCATTGATATCTTCATGAACGAAACAGGCGAAATGGCGGATGTGATCTTGCCTTCGGCCAGCTTTGCCGAAAAAGACGGCACATTCACCAACAGCGATCGGCGCGTACAGCGGGTGCGGCAGGCTTTGCCCGCGGTGGGAGCATCGCTGCCCGACTGGCAGATTATCTGCGCGCTGGCAAAACGGATGGAAACGCAGCTGGGCGTCGAAAACAGCGCCGGCTTCGACTATGCAGACGCAGAAGCGATCTGGGAAGAGATGCGCCGCCTCACGCCCGATTTCGCCGGCATCACCTACGCCAGGCTGGATGACGAGGGCGGTGTGCATTGGCCCTGCCCCAGCGCCGAACATCCCGGCACGCCCTATCTCTTTGAAGATGACTTCCCGCGTGGCAAAGGCAAATTCTGGGAGCTGGAATACGGGACGGACAGCGAAACCCCCGATGACGAATATCCCTGGCATTTGACGACCGGGCGCGTGCTTTTCCATTGGCATGGCGGCACGATGACACGCAGTTCGCGGCTGGAAGAAGCTTTCCCCGTGCCTGTCGTGGAGATGCATCCGCACGATGCTGGCGCGCTGCAAGTGGTATCGGGCGACTGGCTGCGCATCACATCGCGGCGTGGCAGCGTCGAATGCCAGGTGATGGTCACTGGACGCTCGCCAGCCGGCACGGTCTTTTTGCCCTTTCACTTCGTCGAGGCGGCAGCCAATCTGCTGACGCTGGACAAGGTTGACCCGCGCGCCAAAATCCCCGATTTCAAGATGGCGGCGGTCAAGCTGGAAAAGCTGGCGCGGGCTGGCACAGCGCTGGAAGAGAAAGGCACGATCAAGGACCCGCTGCGTTATGTGCACTAAGGGAGCTGCCGATATGAGCGAGACTAATGCAATCGACCTGCCGCTGGCAGAAATCCGCGACTACTGCGCAGGGCAGCCGATCAGCCGGCTATCGGTATTTGGATCGGCCGCGCGCAACGAACTCACTCCCGAAAGCGACATCGACCTGCTGGTCGAATATGTGCCTGGTGCGCGGGTGGGCTACTTTGCTATGGCGCGCCACTCCAGAGAGCTCAGCACCATTGTTGGCCGCTCTGTGGACCTGGCGACTCCAAATTCCTTGAGCCCCTACATATCCCAAGGCGTATTGGCAGATGCGAGGGAGGTGTATGCCCAAAGCCCTCGAGAATGACCTGCTTCGGCTACAACACATGTTGGACGCGGCGCAACATGCGAGCAGGTTTGCACGTGGCAAGACCCAACAGGATTTGCATGATGACATGCAGTTGTTGTCTGCCTTGGCCTATCAATTGCAGATCATTGGCGAGGCTGCCTGCCACATTTCATCATCGTTGCAAGTTGAACATGCAGAGATTGCCTGGAACGATATCACAGGAATGCGCCATTGGTTGGCTCATGCGTACTATCGAATCGACCTTGCTGTAATCTGGCAGACTGTCGACGAAGATTTGCCACTGCTAATTCGGCAGTTGAATAACATCCTCACGGACATGAATCGCCAGCATAATGACACAAGAGACGAATAATGAGCGAGCAAATAGCCACAGTGCTTCCCATAGACAGAATCCGCGACTACTGCGCTGGGCAGCCCATCAGCCGGCTGTCGGTGTTTGGCTCGGCCGCGCGCAATGAACTGGCGCCGGACAGCGACATTGACTTGCTGGTCGAGTACATGTCCGATGCGCGGTGGGCTTGTGTGCAATGTCGGGACACAGGCTGAACCTAATTGATATAGTGGGGCGCGAGGTTGGCCTCTACACACCAAGGGGCTTAGCAAATACATCCGCGATGAAATCATCAATAGCGCGAGAGTCATCTATGAAAAAGGGTCGTGAGCGCGATTCACTGTTACAATGTTTACAGAAGGAGTTGCGGTCATGGACGAGACGATTCTGAAACAGGTCACGGCAGATAAAATCCGCGAGTATTGTGCCAGCCAGCCGATAAAGAGGTTATCGGTTTTTGGCTCGGCCGCGCGGAATGAATTGACGCCGGAGAGCGACATAGATTTGCTGGTTGAATACTTGCCCGATGCGGGTGTCGGGTTGTTTGATATGGGCGGACATCTAATGGACTTGCAGGACATACTCGGACGCAAAGTGGATCTGGTCACGAAGAAAGGTTTGTGCCCTTACATCCGCGAAGAAGTCCTGTATGACGCGAGACAAATCTATGCGAAGGAGTCGTGAGCGGGACCGAGTACATCTGCTGCGTATGCGCGATGCAGCCCAGTACGCGCTGCAATTCGCTGCTGACCGCGAGATTGAGGATCTGGACACCGACATCCAGTTTCGAATGGCGCTGGTGAAAGCCGTCGAGCTAGCCGGTGAATCGGCCAGCCGCACCTCCGATGAATTGCGCGCCCAGCAGCCTCAATTACCTTGGACGAGAATAATTGGCATGCGAAATGTCTTGGTGCATAATTATTGGGCGATTGAGCAGGCCGAGTTTTGGGATGCTGTGAAAAGCCACATTCCAGCGCTCATCACCGAACTAGAGTATCTAATCGAGTTGGAAGACAAGTGGCGCAGGACATGACCGTGCGCCCTGCCCCCTTCTCCCTCGCCATCATCGCCGGTGGTCAGAGCCGGCGCATGGGGCGTGACAAGGCATTTGTTAAGCTGGGCGGCAAAACCCTCATCCAGCGCCTGCTTGAGCGCACGGTCAATCTGGGACAAGCCGAAACCCTGCTTATCACCAACAAGCCGGCCGCCTATGCCCACTTGCAGCTGCCCATGCACGGCGACGCCCTGCCAGGAAAAGGCGCGCTCGGTGGCATCTACACGGCATTGCTGCGCGCGCAGTGCCCGACGGTGCTGGCGCTGGCTTGCGATATGCCCTTTGTGAGCGGACGGCTGTTGCGATTCATGTTGATGCAACTGGATGCGCAGACCGATGTCGTCGTGCCGCGCGTGACCGGCTATCCGCAGAGCCTGCACGCTATCTATCGAAAGACCTGCTTGCAGCCCATACGCGAGCAGTTGCTGAGCGACCGCCTCAAAATCATCGGCTTTTTTCCGGCGGTTCGCGTTCGTTATCTGGACGAGGGCGATTACGGCGCATTCGACCCGATGGCGCAGTCTTTCACCAACCTCAATACACCTGCCGAGCTGGAAAAGGCGCAATCGCAACTGTCGGAAGGTGCCGCGTTATGAATGACGATATCACTGCCATCTGCGCACGCTATCAGGGGCGCGGCCGCGAGGCGCTGCTGCCGCTGCTTTGGGATGTGCAGACGGCGCAAGGCAGCATCAGTCCGGCGCAGGTGCATCAGATTTCACACATGTTGCGCATTCCCGAAGCAGACATCTTCGGCGTCATCGGCTTTTATACGCTCTTTCACGATCAGCCGACTGGACGACGCATCATCCGCGTCTGCACCGACCCCACCTGCGCCCTGGCTGATGCCGATGCGGTGCTGCATGAAGTTTGCGCGCAGCTGGATATCGAGCCGGGCGCAACGACTGCCGATGGCGAATACACAATCGAGCATTCGCCCTGCCTGGGCTTGTGCGATGTCGCGCCGGCGGCACTGGTCAGCGCGCGTGGCGAGCCCGACCGCGCAATGTCACAGGTCTCCGCCGCTGCGTTGCTGGATGGCTGGGCGGGTGACTATTTCACCCCTGCTGGCGATGAAAACGCTGTCTTGCTGGATGGGGGGCTGGCAAGCGCGCCACAAAGCCTGGCGGATTATGGAGATTACGCCGGGCTGCGAAAAGCGCGCGCCATGACAAGCGACCAGGTCATCGCCGAGATCGAGGCTTCGGGCTTGATCGGTCGCGGCGGCGCGGCTTTCCCCACCGGGCTGAAATGGAAGTTCACCCGCGCAGCAGCAGGCGCGCCCAAATATGTCGTTTGCAACGCCGACGAAAGCGAACCGGGCACATTCAAAGACCGCGTGCTGATGGAGCATCGTCCCCACTTGTTGCTGGAAGGCAGCGCGCTGGCTGCGTATGCCGTGGGCACAGATCGCGCCATCATTTTCATCCGCGGCGAATATCCCAAAGCCACGCAAATCTTGCAAGATGCCATCGCCGAAGCCGCTGCGGCCGGTTTGCTGGGCGCGCTGACCATTGAAGTGCGGCGTGGGGCGGGTGCCTACATCTGTGGTGAAGAGACAGCGCTCTTCGAAGCCATCGAAGGCAAGCGCGGCTTCCCCCGCATGAAACCTCCCTACCCGACCACATTTGGTTTGTTTGGCAAGCCCACCGCCGTCAACAATGTCGAGACGCTCTGCGCCGTGCCGCCCATCATCACGCGTGGCGCAAGCTGGTTTCGCAGCGTTGGCACAGCTGGCAGCGCAGGCCCCAAGCTGGTTTCGGTGAGCGGGCATGTGGCGCGCCCGGGCGTCTATGAGATAGCGCCTGGCATCAGCCTACGCGACTTCCTGGAGCGGCAATGCGGCGGCGTGACCGGTCAACTGCGCGCGGTGTTGATGGGTGGCGCGGCGGGCACTTTCTTGCTGCCGAGCGAGATCGATGTGCCACTGACATTTGAAGACCTGCGCGAGGCCGGCAGCACCTTCGGTTCGGGCGCGATCATGGTCTTCAACGACACGGTCGATCTGCGCGATGTGCTGCTGCGGCTGGGGCGCTTTTTCCAACACGAAAGCTGTGGCAAATGCTTCCCTTGCCAACTGGGCACGCAGCGCCAGGTGGAGATCCTGGAGCGCCTGGATGCGCCCTTGCCCGGCGACCGCCAGCGCTTGCACGATATCGGCATGACGATGACCGAAGCCAGCATCTGCGGGCTGGGGCACACGGCCGGCATGGCGGTGATGAGCGCAATGGAGAAGTTTCCGGGGCTGTTTTGAGGTGGAGGGTTGAATCGCAAAAAGGCACGAAGAACACAAAGATCCCTTGCCGGAGAAGTGAATCCAACAAAGTACTGCACATTGTTTTGACACAGAGAACACAGAGTACGCAGAGGGCACAGAGCAAAATACACTCGGTTTACTCATTAAACTCGGCGTACTCGGTGGTTCATTTCTAATGATACTTTCTTGGTCTTTCTGAGACGCGGAGGCAAAGAGGACATGCCAGAAGACACAATCACCCTCACCATCGACGGACAGGATGTCTCTGCCAACAAAGGCGCGACCATCCTCGAAGCAGCAGCCGACCAGGGCATAGACATTCCCGTCATCTGCTACCATGAAGCCACCACGCCCAATGGCCTCTGCCGCGTCTGCGTGGTCGATGTCGATGGCGGACGCGTCTTGCAGCCGGCTTGCGTCGCTGCCTGCCAGGCCGATTCCAAAGTCGAAACCGACAACGAACGCGTGGTGCGCAGCCGCCGCACCATCCTGGAAATGCTGAACGCCTCTGTCATTCTTGAAGAAGCGCCGGAAATCCAGCAGATGATGCGCGACAACGACGCCGACCCACAGCGCTTTCCCCATGCCCAACGCCGCGAGTCCGAGCTGATCGACGACAACCCTTTCTATGTGCGCGATTATGCCCAGTGCGTACTCTGCTGGCGTTGCGTGCAGGTCTGCGCCGAAGACGCCCAATTCACCTTTGCCCTGACCCTGAACGAACGCGGACACGACACGGCTGTCTCCACTGCCTTCGACATCGGCATGACCGAGTCGCCTTGTGTATTCTGCGGGCAGTGCATCGGCGTCTGCCCCACCGGCGCGCTCAAACCGAAGATCGAATGGGGCATGGAGCAAGGGCTGGACGAGGACAAATTGCGCGCCCTCACCCGCCGCGGACGCAAGCGAGACCGCGACCGTGCCTGATCTGGATGCCCTGCCCGGCGCAGTTCACTGCGAATACACCGTGGTCGAAGCTGGCGAGGCGCATGTTGTGCCCGGCGGCGTGATTGACGAAAGCCTGCTTTCCATCTATGTCAATGGCGAGTCGCTGGCGACCATGATGTGCAGCCCTTTGCAGCTGAAGGCGCTGGCGGTGGGCTATCTCTACAACGAAGGTATCATCGAAAGCGCCGCCGATATCGGGCATTTGCAACTGAACCAGACTCGCAGCGTCGCCGATGTCATCCTGCGCAGCGGCGATGCTCGCTTGCCCCGCCGCATGATATTGACGAGCGGCTGTGGCGGCGGCATGACTGGGCAAGAGCTCTCCGCCAGCCAGCCAGCCCTGCAAAGCGGCTATCGTGCGAGTCCCGAGCTGATACTGCGCTTGATGCGTGGATTGCAGGGCGCTGCCAAGCTGTATCAGGCGGTGCGCGGCGTGCATACAGCAGCTCTGGGCGCTTCCAGCGGCATCCTGGTCAGCGCCGAAGATGTGGGCAGGCACAACGCAGTCGACAAAGTGGCGGGCGAGGCGCTGCTGGCAAAGATCGACACGCGCGAGCGCATTTTGCTGTGCAGCGGGCGCATCAGCAGCGAGATGCTGGGCAAGGCGCGGCGCATGGGCGTTCCCATTGTGGTCAGTCGCACGGCGCCCACCAGCATCAGCCTGGCGCTGGCGCGTGCCTGGCGCATCTGCGTTGTCGGCTATGCGCGGCAAAGGAGCATGCGCGTCTATGCGCATCCGTGGCGGCTGGGCTTGTAAGGGCGGGCGAGGGCTTTACCTCCTGTTCACAGCCTACTCTATTGGGCAACTAGCCTGTCAACAAAAAGCGGGGAAGATCAGCAGCAAAACTCCCTCAAAGTTTCTGAGATTCTGCGTCCAATAAAATAGGACCACTCCAGCTTAGTGCGCCTGACGTTTCGGCAACAGCCAGATCATAACGAGAGACGCCACACTGAAGCCCACCGCCAGCAACAGCATCACCTCGTAATTGCCAAAGGCATCGAAGATCACGCCGGCTGCAAAGGGCGCGCTGGTGCCCATCAGTGTCAAGACAATCACGATCGCGCTGCTGATGCGCCCATAATATGCCGCGCCATAGCTGTCCGCTACAATCAACGGTCGCGCCAGGGTGTGTGTACCAATCGCCATACCAAACAGCGCCACAAACAACGCGATCAGCCAGCCGGCATTGCCCAGCAGCAGCAACGCCAGCGACAACGCCAGCAAGGCAAATACGCCCACCACCATGGTCTTGCTGCTGAAGTGGCGCTCGACCGGCGCGAAGATCATCCTGCCCACCACCTGCATGACGCCGATTGCCCCGCTCGCCCAAGCCGCGCTGGTCGGATGAATGCCCACGCTGATTAGCAGTGGGATGAAGTGTATGCGCACCGCCGAGATGCTCAATGTGGAAAGCGCAAAAGCCAGCGTCAAAATCCAAAAGAATCGTGAACGCAAGACGCCGCGCAGGTTGATTTTCTGGCGCTCAACCGACCTGGCGGCTTCAAGCGCGCCATCTGGCTGCAAGCCCAGATCTTGTGGTTTGCCGCGCAGCAGGAAGCCGTGCAGGGGTATCGTGATCGCGCCCAGCAGAATCGCCAGTGTCAGCACAGCGCCTCGCCAGCCCTGCGCCACCAGCAGCGCATCGCTGAGCGGGATGAATATGGTGCTGCTGAAGCCGGCGACGAAAGTTAGAACTGCCATGGCTGTGCCGCGCCTGCGGGCAAACCAGGTGGCGATGACCGCAAAAGCCGGCTCGTACAAGACGGCCGCGCCACAAAAACCCAGCAATGTCATGATCAGCACAAATTGGGGCAGGGTCTGCACCTGCGACCACATCGCCACCAGTATCGTCGCGCCGATTGATCCAGCCGTCATCAGCAGGCGGCCGCCGCGTTTGTCCAGCCAATAGCCGACCGGTACACCGACCAGCCCGGTGATCAGCAGCGACAGGGAGAATGCGCCGGTCAACTGCGCCCGCGACCAGCCCAGCTCGGCTTCCATGGGCGTGATAAACACCGAGAAAGCATAAAACATCACGCCATAGGAGACTGTTTCGGTGACCGCCAGCGCCAGCGCGATAACCCAGCCGTAATAGACAGGTTCGCGTTTGAAGAGGCGTTTGAATGTCTCGCTAATCATGGGCAGGGAGAAGCTCAAACCCCATCGGTCCCCCCGAAAAATCGAAGGGAGACGCACGGCGCTGACACATGGAATTATCTCTGTGCCTCTGTGCCTCTGTGGCAAAGGATCGTTGTGATTGGCATTTGCCTACAACGCATGCGTCAGCACCAGCACACGCGTCTGCTCGGGCAGGTCTTCGCGGCGCAGCGTAACTTCCCAGTCGGACTGGAAGTCGATATCGGCATCGTCGAAGTGGCTGAGGAAGGCGCTGATCCACTGCATATTGCGCGGCTTGTAGCGCAATGTGCGGAAGTGCATGGGGATGACCAGCCGCGGCTGCAGCTTGTCGATCACACTTTTCAGGTCGTGCAGGCGGATGGTGGGCACATCGCCAGCCAGCGCCAGGAAGATATCCAGGTCGTGGAAAAATTCGTATTCCTCGGCTGTGAAAGGATTGCCGACATCGCCCATATGCCCAATGCTGATGCCATCCATTTCCCAGCGGTACATGGCGCATTTGTCCGGCTCGTGCTCCGGATGGTCGTACATTTCCGATGATTCGATAGCTTGGAAAGTTATGCCTTTGCGCTGGATGCTGCCACCGGCCCGCGCCACCTCCAGCAAATTGATGCGCGCGGGGTCGCCGCCGATCAAGTCGCTGCGGTCATGGAAGCTGTCGTTGAGCGACGAGGTCACGACGATATCGGGATGATCAGGGATAGGCTGGTAGCCCGATGTCTCTGGCGTATAGGGGTCGGTGATGACACTGGTGCCATCGCTGGCGGTTACGATAAAGGCGGCATGCCCATACCATTTGATTTTCATATTTCAACTCCTCGCTAGATCAGCAACTTCAACAGAATAAACATTTTTCTTTGCCACCGAGTGCACCGAGTTCATTGAGTACACAGAGGAATTGATTTGGTGACATGCGGTGGATTTCCCGCAAACAGGCTCGCTGTGTCCTAGCGCCGGATGCAAAGGTCAACCGCCACATTGGGAAACCATCAAGTCGAGACAAAATGCCAACGCTTCACCAGTTAACTCTCGGTGCACTCATTTGACTCGGTGTACTCGGTGGTAAAGCTTTTTCGTACCTTTCCTGGCATTCCCTCCGCGCCTCTGCGGTGAATCATCCATTCAGCGCGGGTATCAATTCTTCGGTGAACAATCCGCAGACTTCTTCGTCTGGCGTGCCGATGACATCGACCAGGAAGTAATCGCAGCCGTGCTCGACGAAGGCTTGCATTTGCTCGGCGATCTGGGCTGGTGTGCCAACGAAGGCGTTGTCGCGCGTCCATTTGTCGGCGCGGCTTAGACCTCGCGCTTCCGCTTCGGCTTCGGTTCTGCCGATGGCCACCCGCCCGAACCAACTGCAGCGCATGGTGGCCGGGTCGCGGCCGATGGCTTGCATGTGGCGGCGCAGCACAGTCAATCGCTCCAGATATGGACCCAGCGGCTTGTCGGGCAGATTCCAGATATCGGCATATTTGGCTGCGTGTTTCATGGTGGTATAGCCGCCGCCACCGACCAGGATGGGAATGGGCTTTTGCGGCTTTGGCTCGCACCAGGCATCGGCAAGGCGATAATGCGCGCCTTCAAAGGTAATTTGGCCGGGTTCTTCCCACAGGCGCTTGAGGATGACCAACTGTTCTTCCAACTGCTGGACGCGGACGCGCGGCTCGGGATAGGGATAATTGTAGGCGCGGTATTCGTCTTCTTTCCAGCCAGCGCCGATGCCCATAATAAAACGTCCGCCAGACAAGTTTTGCAGGGTCGCGCCCATCAGCGCCAGCAGAGCGGGATTGCGGTAGCTCTGCCCCAGCACGATGGGACCAACTTCATATTTGGGGAAGCGCGCAGCCAAATAGCTGAGCACGGTCCAAGCTTCATAAGTGGGCGCGCCATCCCAAAAGAAGTGGTCGGTCATCCAGATGCTGCGCACTGCCTCGCCCAGCTTGTTCAGTGTGGCAGCCAGGTCGTCAACGAAGCGCGCGTTTTCGCCGGGCGGCGGTCCTGCTGGCAAGCCCAATCCAAATTCCACCATGTGGTCGCTCCTCGCTTTTTTGCCACTGCCGCGCCTATTTGACCACATCAATGCACAGGATACAAAGGCGCAACCCCTCTCAATCCCCCCGACAGGTCAGGGGGAAGCTCTGTAGTGGTCCCGAAAAACTGGACACCTAGTAAAGAGAGTATACTGGATGCACAGGGACGGAGACAGCCCTATGGGAAGGCATCGCAAGTACACACCGGAGACGAAAGTCAGGATCGTGCTGGAAATCATTCGTGGCGAG
>JAJEBK010000042.1 GCA_022823945.1 Anaerolineae bacterium
ACGACGCTTGCAGATATTACAGCGATAACGCTGGCTGCCAGAACGATTGAAGCCAGCTTTGACTTGCTTTTGCGTATCTTGACAATCGGGACAGGCATTCATAACCGCAGTATATCATAACCGCATATTCACCACTCCCGATTTGACGACTTGCTTGTGCCTCTGCGGGCAATGTGTTCCAATAGATGCTTATTGGATTTTATTTCGAGGTTTTGTTTATGAGCGATGACATCGTTGTCCGACGGCGTGGGCTGATTTCCGAAGACCTGCTCAACTTTCGCTGGCTGGACGAGATCGCGCTTTCGCCCGATGCCGCCCACATTGCCTACACCATCCGCCGTCCGCACGCTCCCAGCAATGGCTATACCAGCCACCTCTACCTGCACAGCCTCGCCAGCGACAGCAACCAACGACTGACCAACGGCGACAGCCAGGCATCGTCCTTGGCCTGGAGCCGCGATAGCAGCCGACTCGCCTTTTGCCATAGCGATGAAACTGGCGATAGCGTGCATGTGCTGACTCTGGCGGATCGCGGCATTGAATGCTATCCGACCGAAGGCATGCCGCTGCGCGAGTTGGATTTCAGCGCCGATGGCAAGCTGCTGGCTGGCGTGCGCTGGACACCGATGCGCAATGACCGGGAACGCGGCGCGGCCCCTGGCGTCCCGCCGCCCAATATCAAGGTCGTGCGGCGTTTGCGCTACAAGCAAGACGGCATCGGCTGGGTGCACGACCGCTACAAACAGATCTGGGCGCTGCAACTGGATTCGCGCGAATTGATTCAGATCACGCACAGCGAATGCGACTATTCCTCGCCCAAATGGAGCCATGCCGGCTTGTGCCTGGCTTTCGTGGGCATGGCGCGCGAGCAGAACACGCCGCTGGGTTATGGGCAGATTTTGACCTGTGACTATCCCAACGGCGCGCCCGAGCTGCTGCTGCCCGATTGGCAGGGCACGGCGTTCAGCCCGGTCTGGGGAGACGATGACCGTTATATCGCCTTTGCCGGGCACAACCACCCGCCGCCTGTCAACCGCCGCAACTTTTGGCAGCCGCACCTGGCCGATGTCAAAGCGCGAAGAGCCTGGAAGCTCAACGAATCCATCGACGAAGAAGTCGGCAATTATGCCGTGGCCGACCAGCGCACCAGCTTGTCCAATGTGACGATGAAATGGGCACCTGGCGACAAGTGGATCTACTTCTTGTTGACCGAGCAGGGCGCGACCAATCTCTATCGCATCGACACGGACGGCGAGACAGAATGCCTGGTGGCGGGCGAGTGCATCAACTTTGAATACAGCCCGGCGCGCGGCGGCACCGTCGCCTTCGGACAAGCCAACCCCGCCAATCCCGGCGAGCTCTATGTCTGGCAGAATGGCGCATCGCGAAAGTTGAGCAACCTCAATCCCTGGCTGCGCGACCACGACTTGTCTGCGCCACAGAGCTTGTGGTATGACGGCGTCGATGGCGCGCCGGTGCATGGCTGGCTGATGAAGCCGCTGGACTTCGATCCCGCCCGCAACTATCCGCTGGTGCTCTATGTGCACTGTTCCATGTTCGGCTGGGACTTCAATCACGAATTCCAGGTCTATGCCAATGCGGGTTATGCGGTGGCGTATTTCAACCAGCGCGGCACGACAGCCGGCTATGGGCAAGCCTGGACCAAAGCCAGCGAGGGCGACCAAGGCGGCGCGGATTATGAAGAAATCATGCTGGGAGTGGATGAACTGGCCAAGCTGCCCTGGATCGACGAAGCGCGCATGGGCGTCACAGGCGGCAGTTGTGGCGGCTTCATGACCAATTGGGTGGTCGGGCATACCGACCGCTTTGCCGCAGCCGTTTCTCAACGCAGCATCACCAACCAGATCAGCTTCTTTGGCACCAGCGATATCGGTCCGGAATGCACAGGTGGCGAAACGCGCACCGACCCCTGGCGCGATTTACAAGATAGCTGGCGGCAATCGCCTATCGCCTATATCGACAAGGTCAATACGCCACTGCTGATCATCCATGCTGACGAAGATCATCGCTGTGCACTGGAACAAGCCGAACAGCTCTTCGCGGCATTGCGCTGGCGCGGCAAGGTGGTCGAGCTGGTCATATTCGAAGGCGAGAGCCACGGCTTGTCGCGCGGTGGCAAGCCCGGCAACCGTATCGAACGGCAAAGGCGGATACTGGACTGGTTTGACCGGTATTTGCGGACATGAATAAATTGCCACAGAGGCACAGAGAAATGCTTAAAGCTCAAACACAGAGGACACAGAGGAATTCACAAAGGGCGCAAAGACACAAAGGTCACAAAGAATATTCTCGGTGTACTCTCTCAACTCGGTGCACTCGGTGGTTCATTTTTTGTTTCTGATCTTGCTTCGCAGAGAAAAACAGGAGACGCAATATGCTACAAGCAGGCAATTTGTCCGCGCGGGCGGGCGAAAAGACATTCGGCTATCTCGAGACGGCGCAATCGCGCAGTGGCATGCGGCTGGATATCCCGGTGCATCTCATCGCGGGCGCGCAGCCTGGTCCCACGCTGATGGTGCAGGGCGCGATCCACGGCGCAGAGATCATCGGCAGCATCGCCATCCTGAATTTAGTGGAAAAGCTGGACCCGGCTGTCATACGCGGCAATATCATCGCCGTGCCAGTGGTCAATCGCGCCGGCTTCGAACTGGGCGAGCGTGGCAGCCGCGTTGATGCCAAAGACATCAGCCGCCTCTTCCCCGGCAAAGCGGACGGCAGCATCAGCGACCAAACCGCCTATATCTATTTCAAAGAAACAATCACCCAAGCCGATGTGCTGATCGACTTCCACGCAGGCGCGCGCACCGCCTATGAACGCTATGTGCTCTTCAGCGCCGAAGACGACCCCGACAACCCCACGCAGTTGGAGAAGAACCGCCGAAAACTGGTGGTGGCTTTTGGGCTTGACCAGGCGGCTTTCTTCCCGCCCGGCACGTTCGGCGCGAACACAGCCAAAAAAGCGATTGAGGATGTCAACACCTGCCAGATCACGCTGGAATTCGGCGGCGGCACCGGTTGGTTCAAAAATGGCGAAGACAATGTGCGCGATGCCGAACGCGGCATTTGGAACATCATGAAAGCCATGGGCATGATCGAGGGCGAGATGGAGTCCGATGGTCCGCTCTGCACCGTCTACAACGCCGGCGTCGTCATCTGGAAGCCGGCTGTCGACGGCCTCTTCATCCGCGACCGCAAGTTCAAAGACGCGCTGACAGTCGGCGATAGCTATGGACGGCTGGTCGACCCCTACACGGGCGATTTGCTGGCGCAGATGCCCACGCCCAAAGATGGCATCGTCATCCCCAGCGGGCAGGAATGGCCCACCGTCGGCGCGACTTCCATCGGCATCCTGGGCAGCATCGACCGCGTTGACGATCGCCGGACGATGGATTTGAGCGTGTCGTTTTGACGCCGCATACACCAAGCTTGCAGGGGCGAGGCGGTGCCCCCCTTACAGCCTGTGCGGTCGCTACTGCGCAGTGAATCGCTTGTGCGCGATATTGAGTTTTCGACGGGCGAGCCGGCGTCTCGCCCCTACGGATAGAAACTATTGGGATGAGGGCAAAAGGAGAAAACACGGACATGAAACTGGGAACGATAGAAGCCGCGCCAGGCAGCAAAGCTTTTGGCAGCTTCCAAACGGGTGAGACGCACGGACAATTTCCCGCGCACATCCCGCTGCATATCGTCAATGGTGCGGAGGACGGACCTACCCTGGTCGTGCAAGCTGGCACGAGCGGGCTGGAAATCGAACCTTCGCTGATCTTGCCGCATGTCGTCAAAGAGCTGGACCCGGCGCAGGTTCATGGCGCGTTAATCTTGGTGCCGCTGATGAACACATCCGGCTTTGAATTCACGCAAGTCAACAGCGCCTGGGACGACAAGCACCTCAACCGCCTGGGACGCGGCGACGCCGATGGCAGCATCAGCCAGCAGATGGTGCATCAATATTACCAGGCTGCTATCGCCAATGCCGATGCCTTGCTGGATATCCGCAGCGGCTCGCAGTGGAGCTATCATCACTTCGCCGGCGTCTACAGCGCGGGGGATGTCGAAAAGAGCCGCGACCTGGCTGTGGCGCTGGGACTGCCACAGGTCGTGCTGGGGCTGGGCGCGGACGACTCGATGGCGCATGAGGCGGCAAAGGACGGGCTGGCGGTTGTGACGGCGCATATCGGTGGCGGACCAGGCTTGCGCGATTACCGCGAACGCGACCTGGCGCGCATCCGCAATGCCGTGCTGAATGCCATGCGACACCTGGGCATGCTGGCTGGCGAACTGGAATCTGACAGGGACAGTGTGATCGTGCTGCAGCAGCACACGGTGATTATGCCCACGGGCGCGCGCGGCTTCACTTTCATGGACAAGACCTTGCGTGGCAAAGCCGTCAAAGCCGGCGACCAATTGGGCTATGTGCGACACCCTTTCAGTGGCGAAGCGCTGGAAGCCATCTGTGCCCCCCGCAGCGGCATCGTGGTGGAGGGCGGCGCAGCCTGGCCCGTCGTGCCCGAAGATACCGTGCTGGCTATCCTAGGCGATCTGGTCGAGGAGATCGCGTTTGGCTGAGCCCTGCCAACCCGCATCTGCGTAGATGACTGGTGGCAAGGCTGGGAGAAAATGACGAAAAATACCATGCTGCTGCAACGCGAGGTTGGCGCACAATTTCAGTTTGATCTGTCCTGTCCATGTGAGCTATAAGGAGAAAACCTGCATGCTGACTCACGATGCTCTGAAACGAGACACTGCCAGGCGTGTCCAGCGTTTGCAAGCCATGATGCGCGACAAAGACCTGGACGCGCTGATCATCACCGGTCAGGCTGCGCCCGGCGGACTGGGCGCGATCCGCTATATCACCCATGCGCATCTGTGGGGCGGCGGCGCGTTTGCCATCCTCGGGCGCGACGATCCATACCCCTGGTTGCAAGTCTGGAGCAGCTATCAAGCTGTATGGAGTCGCAACGAAACCACCACCCTGCCCGAGCGCGTGCTTTCGCCCTACGAAGATATCGTGGCGGCCACCGCCAACACCGCAAAAGATTACGCCACCAACAGCAAGCGCATCGGCATGGTCAACATGAACAAGCTCATGGCGATCGGCACTTATCACGCCTTCGCGCGCGAGCTGGACGGCTACGAAATGGTCGAGGTTACCGATGCCTTCAACGCCATCCGCCAGATCAAAACGCCTTTCGAGCTGGAAGCGATCCAACAGAATGGCGCGATCCTGGATTCGGCTATGGATGTCTTCGTCGACGAAGCCGCGATTGGCGCGCGCTATTGGGATGTCTGCGCCGCCGTCGAAGGTTATATCAAGTCTTTCGGCGCATTTTGGGGGCGCACCAAGCTGTCGTTGGACGGCACGCCCTATACCGTGCCTACGTCCAAAGACCTGGTCATGGCAGCCGACGACATCATCAATTTCGAAATCGTCTATGAATCGCCCTATGGGTATTGGTTGGAGATGACGGCGGTCTTTTCATTCGAGCCGCTGCCGGCCGATTCGCGCGCGCTGCTGGATGGCTATCTGGCGGCGGTGGAGGCTTCGTCGGCGGTGGCAAAAGCCGGCAACACCTTCCAGGATATCAGCGAAGCCAACGACAATGCCCTGCGCGAGCGCGGCTTCCCGGTCGCTGGCAAACACACGCCGGATTGTCACAGCACGGGCTTGGACGGCAGCGATGGACCCAATTCCTTTGGCTCTCCCGATTTCGTGCTCCAGCCCAATATGGTGCTGTCCTATCACCCTGGCACAGTGCTGGAAAACGACCGCGGCTTTTTGATCTCCGACAACTTCCTGGTTACGCCAGAAGGCGCTGCCCGTCTCTCGCCGCATCACGCCGACCGCTATTACCTGCAGCTGGAGGGGTGATGCCCCGACAGGTCAGGGGGAGGCACATGCTTTGACTCCCCTCCCTGATGCTGCGGGGAGGGGCTGGGGGAGGGGTAGTAGCAGGTTTTGGCTACCCTCTCCGTCCTGACGGGGAGGGATTATAGCGCCAACCCCTTCAGTAACTATTAGCATGAAAGGAACAAAATCATGACAAAGACGACAGCCGTAGATATCGTCGCCAGGCATGTCGCGCAGACCAGCTACAGCGACCTCAGCCCGCTGACGATCACCCGCGCGCGCCAGGTCGTGCTGGACTACATCGGCACCATGCTGGGCGGGTATCAGACGCCGCTGGGACAGCTGGCCGCCGACTATGCCGCCCAACTCCAGCCCGGCAGCCAAGCCACCATCGTGGGCGACAAGCGCCGCAGCACGGTCGAGGGCGCGGCCTTCGCCAATGCCACCATGGGCAAGTTCCTGGGCATGGACGATTCGCACCGCACAGCCGGGCATGTCGCTTCGCAGCTCGTGCCAGTTGCGCTGGCGCTGGGCGAATCGCTGCGCCTCACCGGCGAGCAAGTCATCACCGCCCTGGCCGTGGGCTATGATGTCATGCACATGATCGACCAGGAAGTCGACAAATGGCAGCGCGAACGCGGGCTCGACCACAAAGGCCAGCAGGGCACGCTGGCCGCCGCCATCACCGCCGCCAAAGCCATGAACCTGCCACAAGACAAGATCGGCCACGCCCTGGCGCTGGCGATGGACATGGCTTGCGGCACGGAGCAATATGTCTGGGATGCTGGTGCCTGCGACACCAAAGACCTGCTGGCGGGTTATGGCGCGCGCAACGGCATCAACGCCGCGATTATGGCCGAGTTCGGCTTTCGTGGTCCGCCCGGCGCGCTGGATGGTCCCTATGGCTACTTCCACGCTTTTGGCCCGGGCTATGATCCGGCTTGTCTGGACGCGCTCAAACACGAAGCGCTGGCAAACACCGGCTTCAAACCCCATGCCGGCTGCCGACATGTGCATTCCTGCGTTGATGCCACCCAGGCGCTGATGTCCGCGCACGAAGTCGACCTGGATGCGGTGCAATCCATCGAAGTCGATACCTATTTGGAAGCGATCACACCGGAATTCCGCGTCAATTATACGCCACAGACAGTCGGACAAGCCGGCTTCAGCCTGCCAGTTACCACTTCGATTGTGCTGACGCGCGGCAGTTGGTTCCGCGAAGATATCGACGCCTATGACGACCCTTCCGCGCTGCGACTGCGCAAGCTGGTCAAAGTCGGCTTGGACGAAGCCATTCAAGCCGAGCATCCGATCAAGAATGGCTGCGAAGTGCGCATCCACACGCAGGATGGCGCGCAGTTGACCGGGCGCGTCGAGTATGCCAAAGGCGAGCCGGAGAATATGCTCAGCGATGCCGAATTTGAAGCGAAATTCCGCTACCTGGTCGGGGAAATGTTGCCCGAAGAGCAGATCGGCGCGATCCTGGCTGGCTGTGCCCGGCTCGAGCAACTGGACGATGTTGGCGCGTTGACGCATCTGACCGTGCCGCAGAAAGCGCTGGCGCAGGTTTCATGAAGATCGCCGCTGTAACCGCCACCATCGTCAGCATCCCGCGCCGCCGCGCATTGAAGACCGCGTATGGCGTCTCGCCCGCGACGCATACCGTGGTCGTGAAGATGCAGACGGATGAGGGCATCACTGGCTGGGGGCAGACGGTCGCGCCCGCGCCCTGGGGTGGCGACAGCGCCGAGGGCATCAAGCTGCAGATCGACCGCTACCTGACGCCCACGCTCATCGGCGCAGACCCGTTCCATATCGAGCGGCTGCACCAGCGGATGAGTGATGCGCTGCGCGGTGCACAAAATGCGGTTACCGCGCTGGACTTTGCCTTGTGGGATATCAAGGGGCTGGCGCTGGATGTGCCCGTGCACCAGTTGTTGGGCGGCGCGTGCGGTCCTGGTGCGCTGCTGCATGCTTTCGTCGAGCGCGAAGAGCCCGAACGGATGGCAGAGCGCCTGGCAGAGCTGGCGGCGGACGACTGGCGCTGGTTCAAAACCAAGATCGGCTTTGGCGTTGCCGAAGACCTGCTGTGGTATAGTCGCTTGCGAGGGTTGGTCGATGCGGACATCGTGTTTCAGCTGGACGGCAATACGGGCTATACTCTCGGCGCGGCTGTGCAGGCATGTACGCAGATGGAGCGCATGGGCGGCGTGGCGCTGTTTGAGCAGCCGGTCCGCTATCTGGACGAGATGGCGACTTTGGCGAGGCGGGTCGAAACGCCTTTGCAGGCGGACGAATTGACGGCGGATCCGCGCAGCGTCTATGAGATTGCGCGGGAAGGAGCGGCGCAGGTGCTGCACTTCAAGCTGCATCGCTATGGCGGATTGCTGCCTGCGGCGCGTATGGCGGCTGTCGCCGAGGCGGCTGGACTGGAAATTTCTGTCGCCCCCTACTTTGATATCATTGCCGCGGCCGCCGCGCATTTTGCCGCTGCGACACCGGTCGCCACCTGGCCCGCCGGCTTCTCCGACATGACTGATACCATCCTGGCAGAAGTCTATGAACCCGAGGGCAACATCCTGAAGCCACCGTCTCAAGCGGGCTTGGGCGTAACAATCGATGAAGACAAGCTGGCGCATTATGCCGCCCAGCAATAAACCTAGGTGAAGAATCGCACGCGCAGATACGATTTCAGGAGGTGTTTATCGCCAGGACGCAGGAGCAGGATCTCATCCGCAAGAAAATGAATCGATCACACAAGGAGAATACCGTGAAAACCGCAAGAATTTTTGTACTGGTGGGCTTGGCGGTGCTGATGGGCGCATTGGCAATTGCGCCAGCGACAGCGCAGGACAACATGACCGAGTTTGTCTTCGCGCATGGCGGTCCCATCCGCAACATGGACGCGCATTCGCACTGGTATGGCTCGACACACTGGCTGACCAACCTGCTCTATGACTGCCTCATCTGGCGCGCGGCTGATGGCGATGGCTATGTGCCCCAGGCCGCCCACAGCTGGGAAAATGTCAATGACACCACCTGGCGTTTCCATCTGCGTCCGGGCGCTACCTTCCACAATGGCGAGGCGCTGGATGCCGAAGCCGTCAAGTGGAACATCGACCGCGTCCGCGAACCCATCGGCGATATCCCGCTCTACAAGCAATGGGAATTTGTCAAAGACACCATCGTCGTTGACGAAGTAACGCTCGATATCACCACAGAAGAACCCTATCCCTACTTTGAATACGATGTCAGCTACAACGGCTGCGAGATTCTGCCGCCCGATTACTTCACCGAAGTGGGCCAGGAAGAATTCACCCGCAACCCGGTCGGCAGCGGTCCTTACATGCTGACAGAATTCTCGGAAAGCGACCGCTATGTCTTTGAGGCTTGGGACGACTATCACAGTGGACGCCCCGAAGTCGACCGCGTCATCTACCAGGTCATCCCCGAACCTTCGGCGCAGGTCGCCGCGCTGCTGGCCGGTCAAGTCGATATGATCCCGGCTGTGCCTGTGCCCGACCGTCCCAACCTGGAAGCCACCGAAGGCATCTCGCTGCTCATGGAAACAGCCAACCGCATGCACCACCTCTACGCGCGTGTGGAAACCGAGACCGGCGCTGTAGCCGAAACCTACCCCGACTTTGAGCCGGCCACCATGGATGTCAATGTGCGCAAAGCCATCTCGCACGCGCTCGACCGCCAGTTGCTGGCAGAGGTGCAAGGCGCGGCCAGCCCACGCCTGGTGCGCGTGTGCTCCTATTATCCTGAGGGCTTCGCCGATCAATATGCCGACGCAGATGCCATCGCCGACTGGTATAACCCCGATATGGCGCGCGAATACCTGGCAGCCGCTGGTTTTGGCGAGGGCGAAGGACCGACCATCTATCTCGATGCGCCGACCTTCCAAATGGGTGGCGAGAAAGAAGTCGCCGAGATCGCCGCGGCTATGCTCACCGAAGTCGGCTTCAATGTCGAGCTGAGCATCCTGGACTCGTCCGCTTATGGCACGCAGATCTCGCGCGGCGGCAACAACCGCGACCTGATGCTGGTGACCCTGGGCTGCGGTCCCTCGCTGCTGCCGCTCTTTTATCAGTGCGGCTGGGTGCAGGCGAATTACAATGTCTGCATCGACGAGTGGGACGCGGTCGCCCAGGAAATCCTGCGCACGGTCGATTCTGAAGCGCGACTCGGTCTGTGGCAGCAATGGTGGGATTTCTATCTCGACTACACCCAGACGATCACGCTATACGAGATCACCAATGTCATGGCGCTGAACACAGCCGAGTTCAGCTTTACGCCGCGCAAAGACGGCTGGATGACCTTCCGCGGTCTGTCTGTGGCGGATATGTAAGTCGCAAGACGATGTGGAACGAGCGCGGGGTGGCTGTGGCTGCCCCGCTTTTTTGTTGGCTGCTTTGAAGCCCCCCACCCTAAATCCCTCCCCCATCAAGAGGGAGGGACTTGAAAGTGTAGCGGCTACAAGCGCTGCCTCGGCGCAGCATATTCCTCGGGCGTGTCCATCTGCGCCATCCAGCTGACGAACCTGGCGTGCATCATCGCGCAAACATCGGGTTTTTGCGCAGCCAGGTTGTGCTTGTGCCCTGGATCTTTGACTGCGTCGTACAACTCGACCTTTTCACCCGCCAGGCTGTAGAGGAAGTCCCACTGGCCATCGCGGATGGTGCTGGGCGATACCTCGACTACAACGCGCTCGCTGTCATCGACGATCAGGGTTGTATTGCCAGCCACATCAGCCAGCGACTGCGATGTAACCACGATATCATGCAGGCGCTCCACTTCTCCGCGCGCCAGCGGAAGCAGCGACCGGGCTTGCACGCGAGGCGGAATGTCTACACCCGCCAACTCCAGCATGGTCGGCATCATATCGGGGATGCTGACCAGCCCGCCCACGCGCCGATGCTCCCAGCCCGGGATGCGCAGGAAAAGCGGCACATGCGAAAGCTCGTTGTGTGTTGGGCACCAATACGAGATCGCGCCTTGCTTGAAGCGAGCCATGGCTTCCATGACCGGAATGCTGTTGTCGGGCCAACGAAAGCGCCGCTTGCCAAAGATGCCAAATTCGCCGAAATAGAATCCGTGGTCGGACACAAACAAGATGGCTGTGTCGTCATAGATTCCTAATGACTGCAGCCGTTCCAGCAGCAAACCGAACCAGCGGTCGACCATGGAAATCTCGCCCATATAGGTGGCTTTGGCGACCTCCATATCGCGCGGCGTATAGCCAGCTTCTTGCCAATCCCAATAGGCCGGGTAGACCTGTTCGCCCTGGTAGTCGGGCAGGTAGGGCAGCACATAATGCGCGGGTGGGTCCCAGGGTTCGTGCGGATCCCAGGCATCAATGTAAAGGAAGAACTTGTCGCGGTGATTGCGCTCCAGCCAGTCGATGGCTGCTTTGAATGTCTGCGGCGCAAAGCGATCGTCTTCGCAACTCCAGGTGCTGGTTACATCGGGTCGCCCAGAGGCTTCGCGCTGCCCGCGGATCCACAAGAAGTCGTCAAAACCGCTGTCATATCCATAACCATTGCGGACGAGGAAGGGCGTATCGCCGATGCCCATGGTCTTGTAGCCGGCTTTCGTCAGCAGGTTCGCCAGCGTAATCTCGTCTTGCGGCAGCGGACCCCAGGTCAGGTAGGTGAAAGTAAAGCGCCCTGTGGCGATATCTGCCCGCGCGGGAACGGTCGGAAACGAAGCGGCATGACAGTCTTCAAAGACGATGGCAGCCTCGGCAAAAGCGCTAAGCTGCGGCGCGATAACCTGGCTGTTGCCATAGGTCGGCAGGTAATCGGCGCGCAAGGTGTCGGTGACCACGCAAATGATGTTCATGTTTATCCCTTCACCGCGCCAGACGCCAAACCGCGTATCAGATACTTCTGAAAGAAGATGATCACCACCAAAATCGGCAAGGTAACCGATACCGATCCTGCCGCCGCCAGCGTGATATGCCCCGGATCTTCGCCGCCCGTCCATTGCGCGATGCCCACAGGCAAAGTCCAGTTGATCTGCGTCAAAATGCGCGCCAGCAAAAAGTCGTTGTAGGCCAGCAGCAGCGTGAACAATCCTGTCGTGATGATGCCCGGACCCATGATGGGCACGATCACCGACACAAAAGAACGCAGCCGTCCCGCGCCATCAATCATCGCCGCTTCTTCGATTTCGCGCGGGATCTCCATGAAGAAGCTGCGCAGCATCCAGATCGTGAAAGGTTGATTCACCGCCACCAGACACAGAATCAGCAATATGTGGGTGTCGTACAAGCCCGAGAGCTGTCCCAGATAATAAAAGGGCAAGACCAGCGCCAGACTTGGCAGCGACCGAAATGCCAGCGCCAACACCAGGATCACCACCGATATCACATGCCGATAACGCGCCAAGCCATAACCCGCCAGCGCGCCGAAACTCAAGCTGACAGCCAATGTGCCGATAGTTACGATGACGCTGTTGACCAAATAATCATAAAACTCGGCAGTATTGACCACGCGCGGCAAGCCCAGCAGCAGCGCTAATCCCGCCGCGGCCACACCCGCATAAATCAAGCTATTAGGCACGGGCAGGCGTCCGGCATAAAAGACGATGACCACCAAAGCGAAAATGATGAGCAGCAGCGCCAAGCCATAGGGCGCGAAGTCTTCCGGGCGCATATTCAGCCACAAATCGGCATAGTGCTCGCCAGTCGGCTGGAATAAGAAACGCGGCGTGCGGGCGTTGGCGTCTTTGGGCAGCTTCAGCGAATTGAGGATCGTCCAGCAGAAGGGCAGCACATTGTAGATCGTGAAGACGACCAGCACAGCATAAATTACCGCGCGCGCCAGAGGGCTGCGAGTCTGTGTCATCCTAGACTTCCTCCACCTGCTCGCGGTAGGTCATGACGAGGAAGGGGATCAAAACGACAAAGATGCCGATGACGGTCAGGATGCTCATGGCATTGGCTTTGCCCAGCCGCCCAAAGCTCAGCGCCACCTGGAAGTTGTAATACATGATGGTTTCGGCATCGAAGATCGGGTTTTGCTGCGTCAACACGAAGACGCTGTCAAAGACGCGGTAGGCATCCATAATCGAGATCAGCGCGATGAAGACGAAGAGCGAACGCAAATGCGGGATAGCCACATGCCACAACTGCCGCAGCCAGCTCGCCCCGTCGACGCGCGCCGCTTCCAGCGATTCTTGCGGCAGAGTCTGCAAGCCAGCGAAGAGCACGATCATGGCGAAGGGCGTGGCTGTCCAAATATTGTGAAAGATGATCAACAGCGGCACAGTCGTGCTGTTCATAAACAGGCGATAGTCAAATAGCTGCTGCATCCAGTACCAGTAAGGACCGCCGCGGTCGAACATATCGCGGAAGATCAAGGTGCCGACCACCGGCGTCATCACAAAGGGCACCAGCGCCGCCGCAATGAAGACGCCGCGGAAACGTTTGACCTGGTCGAGCAGCAAAGCGAAGATCAGCCCCAGCGCGATGCGCGTGGGCACTGTCGCCGCGATGAAGATCAGCGTGAACTCCAGCGAATCCCAGAATTCGGGGTCAGCCAGCGCCTGTTCATAATTCTGCAAGCCGACCCACTGCGGCGCGTCCAGGTTGCGGAAGGTGATGTAGTGCATGCCCAACACGACCGATGCCAGCAAGGGCAACGTCATCAGCGCCAGCATGATGATGAGACTGGGCGCGACAAAAAATGTGAAGGCGCGGGTGGGCATAGGCATCCGCCGCTGGTCAGAGTGTGGCTAGTGTAGCGCGTACTGGCGTGGCGGCGCAAATTTCCTTCGTCGGGGGAGCGGTGATTTTGCTTGTATGATCTTGCCCAAGGTGAGAAGCTGTGGTATCGTTCTCATGTTGCTTATTTGGATATGCATACAGGTGGTCGGTTGTTTCCTGTGAAATCCCCCCCCCCCCCCCGCATGCGTCAACTGAAATCTAAGCTATACTGCTTCGTAAGCCTGCTCATTCTTGCGCTAGTCCTAACGGCTGCGCCGGCCATGGCGGCGGGCAGCATCACCGTAGACGCCTCGTGCAGCCTGGCGAGCGCCGTCAAAGCAGCCAATACCGATAGCGCAGTTGGCGGCTGCGCGGCTGGCAGCGGCACAGATACCATCACCATCACCAAGGCGGGTACCAATAACGGCGTCATCACCCTCGGCAGCCAGTTAAACATCCGCGACAACACTGTCATTGAAGGCGGTGGCTTCGTCATCAACGGCAGCTCAGCCATCTTTGAAGTCAGCGAAGTCTCGTTGACAGTGAAGAACCTGACCTTAAAAGGCGGCTATGCCCGGGATGGCGGCGCGATTACCAGCTACGAGGGCGATATCACCGTCATCGGCAGCAGCTTCAGCAATAATAGCGCGGTCAAGTTTGGTGGCGCGATTTACACCTACGAGGGCGATATCACCGTCATCGGCAGCAGCTTCAGCAACAATGAAGCCGGGGGACGCGGCGGCGCGATTTACACCTATGAGGGTGACATCACCGTCAGCAACAGCAGCTTCAGCAATAACACCGCCAAAGCGACTTTCTCGTCTCTCGAATATGGCGCATCTGGCTATGGCGGCGTGATTTACACCTATGAGGGCACTGTCAACATCAGCAACAGCAGCTTCTCCGGCAATCGCGCGGCGCGGAAAGGCAGCGCGATTTACACCTATGACGGACCTATCACGGTGACGCATGTCACCATGAAGGGCGAGTTGTATACCTATGACGGCGTCTTGAACCTGCGCAACAGCCTCATCGGCTCCGTGGTGAAGGGAGCTTCCAGCGCCACGGTGAACCAGGCGGGCAGCTTGATCGGTGGCGACCCCAAGCTGGGCGCGCTGACCGGCTCACCAGCCTACTTCCCGCTTTTGCCCGGCAGTCCAGCCATCGACGCCGCCGACAACACATATTGCCTGAGCGTTGACCAGAGCTATGTGGCGCGTCCGCAAGGCAATGGCTGTGATATCGGCGCGTATGAATCGTCGCTGACAGCGAGCCAAACGACAAGCACGCCCATCGCCCCCAGGCCTACCGCCGTGCCCAGCGCCACGCCAACAGCAAGCCCGACGCTCAACCCGTTGCCGGTCAGCTTGAATGGCACACGCTGCGAAGAACTGGCTGACGCCATCAAGGCCGCGAATACAGACGCCGTCAGCGGCAACTGCCCGGCCGGCAATGGCGCGGATACCATCACTTTCCATGGCAATATCGGCTTGCGCCAGAAACTGCCAACGATCAGCTCCGACATTACTTTCGAAGGCGGCGGCTACACCCTCGACCGCGCCGTCAGCGGAGCGTCACGGCGATTTCGCCATTTCACCCTCGACAGTGGCGTCACCGTCGTCATCAACAATCTGACCTTGACGGGCGGCGAAGAAGTCAGCGGCGGCGGATCAATTAACAATAATGGCAGCCTGACTATCAACAACAGCACCTTCCTCCAGAACAAAGTCAGCAATGGGGGCGGCGCGATTGACAATGATGGCGACCTGACCATCAACAACAGCAATTTCATCAAGAATGAAACGAGTTGGAATGGCGGCGCGATTTACCATAACCCCAATGGCGCCTACCAATCTAACAGTGGCTGGCTGTTCCGGACGAATCGACCGCTTGCCGCTGGTTCGCTGACGATAAAGAACAGCAGCTTCCGCAAAAACGAAACCACCAGCTTTGGCTCCGCGATACTGTATGTGGGCGACCTGGGGAAGCTGAGCATCAGCGGCAGCAGCTTTACAGGCAACACCGCCTCTTGGGAAACAGGTTCTGTATACTGCGTCGCCGCCAGCGGGGGCAGCCAGACAAATAGCGCCTGCGATATCTTGAGAAAGCAATACATTGCTCCCAACACAGCCACGCCAACCGCCAGCGTCACGACGAAAACCAATCCCGAGGCCACAGCGACGCCCACGCAATTGCCATCGACAGTCAGTTTGAACGGCACGCGCTGCGCTCTGGCGGACGCCATCACCGCCGCCAATACGGATAGCGCCAATGGCGGCTGCCCGGCCGGCAATAGCGCGGACACCATCACTTTCCACGGCGATGTGCCCCTGAGCGCCAAACTACCGTCTATCACCTCCGACATTACCTTCGAGGGCGGCGGGTATGAACTCACTCGCGAAAAGAAGCAGGGCTTGGCGCATTTCCGCCTGTTGAAAATCACCAGCGGCACGGTTGTCATCAACAATCTGACGCTGGAGAGGGGCATTGTTACTCATCGTGGTGGGGCGATTTACAACGCGGGTACGTTGACCATCAGCAACAGCACGGTTCGCAACAATGAAACCAGCCACTATGGCGGGGCGATCCACAACGCGGGTTCGCTGAGCATCAGCGGCGCAACCTTCAGCGAAAACGAAGCCAGCTTCAATGGCGGCGCGATTTACCATGGCTCTTCAAGTACCCATGATCCAGAAGGTTATGGCGAATGGGTCGATGTCGACGGGGCCGGCTCACTGACGATAAAGAACAGCAGTTTCACAGATAACAGCGTCGCTTTCTTCGGCGGCGCGATACTGTATGCGGGCGACCTGGGGAAGCTGAGCATCAGTGGCAGCAGCTTCACGGGCAACACCGCCTCGTTTAACAACGGTCCGGTATGGTGCATCGCCGACAGCGCCGGCAGCCTGACAAACAGCGCCTGCGACAACATACAATATGAAGAAGGTGCCGTGACCTCGACGCCAACCGCGACCCCGCAGCAAGGGCAGCAAGACCAGCAAGCGCTGCCTACTGATACGCCCACGCCAACGGCAACTTCTACGCCGACGAGTACGCCAACTCCCACAAGCACGCCGACGACTACCGCCACCCCCACCGCGACCAGTACGCCGACGAGTACACCGACGCCAACACCCACCAACACGCCCGATACAGGCAGCCAGCCAAAGCCACAAAAAGACGCCCAGCCCCAGCTGCCCACCGATGGCAGCCTGGGCATGATCTTTCCCAAAGTCTCCAAAGACCACATCACGGTCAAGTGGAGCGACATGGGCAAGGTGCTGCTCTACTTCGTCGAGATCAGCGGACTCGGCAGCTATTACGAATTCATCACGCCCAACGCTGGCACGACTTCGCATAACTTCGGCGGCTTACAATCCGACACCCTCTATACCTTCAAAGTCACCGCCTATCAGCAGAGCGGGATCAATCTTGTCGCCACGGGCAGCGCCAAAACCGCGTCCGCTGATTCGCCAGTAGCATTGCAAGGCAAACAGCAGTCTCAGCAGCAGCAAGTGGTGGCTACGCCCACGCCAACGCCGCTTCCGACAGACACGCCTGTTCCGACCGCTACGCCAACGCCGAGCCTGATTCAGACTTTAATCGGCTATCGGGATGAGCAGCCGGATACATCTGATCATTACAAACGTTGGGCGCGGGCATTGGCGGCGCTGGGCTATATGCACAGCCAGGTTGATGCGGCGACCCTGGCGAACCCGGTAACGCTGTCCGAGGCGCAGGGTTATGTCGATGATGGCTGGGCGCGCTGGCAGGATGTGGTCGATGCCTTGACGCAAATGCAGCAGGATCAGCAGCAACAAGTCGCTGATACGCCCACGCCAATAGCGACTGCCACTGCGACATCGACTGCCACTTCAACGCCAACAAATACGCCGACGGCAACTGCCAGCCCAACAGCGATGCCGACAAACACGCCGACCGCAACAGCGATGCCCACAGATACGCCAGCGCCGCAACCGAGCGGACCTTTCGCCAGTTTGATGCAGACGCTCATCGGCTATCGGGACGAACAGCCGGAGACATCCGATCATTACAAGCGCTGGGCACGGGCATTGGCGGCGCTGGGCTATATGCACAGCCAGGTGGATGCGGCGACCTTGGCCAACCCGGTGACATTGACCGAGGCGCAGGGCTATGTCACCAACAATGGCTGGACGCGCTGGCAGGGTGTGGTGAATGCGCTGACGCAGTTGCAACCGCCAACGAACACGCCGATTCCGCCGCCAACGAATACACCCGTACCGCCACCGACAAACACGCCAATTCCACCACCAACGAACACGCCAATCCCACCACCAACAAACACACCTGTGCCAACAAACACGCCCGTGCCTACGAACACAACCGTGCCCGCGCCCTACAAA
>JAJEBK010000029.1 GCA_022823945.1 Anaerolineae bacterium
TATCGAGGTAGTCTACAATCAGCTACGACCGCATAGCGCTCTAGGCTACAAGACGCCGGCAGAAACCGAGGCGCAGTGGCAGCAGCAAAACTCCCTCAAAGTTTCTGAGATTTTGTGTCCAATAAAATAGGACCATTACAACCCCTCCCCCAGCCCCTCCCCGTCAGGACGGAGAGGGTAGCCAATGCCTGCCTCCCCCTGACCCGTCGGGGGAAACCGAGGGGGGTTGCGGCACTGTTGTATAATGGCGCGTGGTCTTGTCGCTTGCGCTTTATGATAGTGGGCGGCGGGCATTTTGCCAATTGATGATGACAGGGGCGCGCGTGAAAATCTTGATCGCGGCCGGCGCATTCAAGCAGAGCCTGACGGCGGCGCAGGCATGCCAGGAGATACAACGCGGCATACGCGAATCGGGCTTGGCTGCCGACCTGTTGCGCTTGCCGATCGCCGATGGCGGCAATGGCACGCTGGATGCCTTCCTGGCGACTGGCGGCGAGCGTGTGACCGCGCCGGCGCTCGATCCCTTGCTGCGTCCCATTCAGGCCGACTATGGGCTGATTGATGGCGGGCGCACAGCCGTGATCGAAATGGCGCTGGCGAGCGGGCTGGAACTGCTGGCGGCGGACGAGCTGGATGCGCTGAGCGCCAGCACTTTTGGCACTGGGCAGCTGATGGCGGCGGCGCTGACGAGCGGGGCGCGGCGTTTCGTCATCGGACTGGGCGGAAGCGCGACATCCGATGGCGGCATGGGCTGCCTGCAGGCGCTGGGCGTGCGGCTGCTGGATGCAAATGGGCAAGAGCTCCCGCGGGGCATCGGCGGCGGCGAGCTTGGGAATATCGCGCAAATCGATGCTGGCGGGCTGGACGAACGCTGGCGGGATGCGCAAATCGTCATCGCCTCCGATGTGGACAATCCGACCCTGGGCGAAAATGGCGCGGCGCATATCTTTGCCCCACAGAAAGGCGCGGATGAAGGGCAGGTCGCGCTGCTGGAGCAGAACCTGCGCCATTGCTTCACATCTATTGCCGAACAGCGCGGCGTGGATCTGCGGCGGGCGAAAGGTGGCGGCGCGGCGGGCGCTTTCGCGGCGGGCTTGATGGCATTCTTCCGCTGCGAGATGACCAGCGGCATCGAGCTGGTGCTGCGGCACAATGGCTTCCGCGACAAGCTGACGGGCTGCGCGCTGGTGATCACCGGCGAAGGCAAGCTGGACGCGCAGACGCTTTCCGGCAAAGGACCGCTGGGCGTTGCGCAGTTGGCGAAGGCGCATGGCGTGCCCACGATCGCCATGTGCGGCGGGCTGGCGGTTGATGAAGCCGAATTGCGCGCGGCGGGTTTGGCGGCGGCGCTGCCCATTGTCGATGCGCCGATGTCGCTGGATGCTGCGCTGGACGATGCCGCTGGGCTGCTGCAAAGGGCGGCGCGGCGTTTGGGTTACCTGTTGGCTTTGCGCAACGAGGAGGTGCAGTGAAACGCATCGTCATCAAGCTGGGTAGCAGCGTCTTGACCAAGGGCACGCTGCGCCTGAATCGGCAGCGCATTTTGGAGCTGGCGCAGCAGATTGCGCATCTGCATGGCTGTGGCTATGAGCCCATCGTGGTTACTTCGGGGGCGCAGGCAGCCGGGCGCGAGCGGCTGGACTTCCCCAATCTGGGCAAGTCTGTGCCAGCCAAGCAGATGCTCAGCGCGGTCGGACAGGGACAACTCATGCGCGTCTATGCCGACTTGTTTGATATCTTTGCTGTGCCGACAGCGCAGATCTTGCTGACCTGGGACGACCTCAGCAACCGCGAGCGCTACCTCAATGCCCGCGACACGCTGGGCACGCTGATCGAGCACAAGATCATCCCGATCGTCAATGAAAATGACACGATTGCCACGCAGGAAATCCGCGTCGGCGACAACGACAACCTGTCGGCGCTGGTCGCCAGCGTTGTCGATGCCGACCTGCTGATCATCCTCACCGACCAGCCGGGCATCTACACAGCCGACCCGCGCAAAGACCCGCAGGCGGCGCTCATTTCCGATATCGCGCAGATTTCCGACGATCTATTTGCCTTGGCTGGCGGCGCAGGCAGCAGCAGCGGCACCGGCGGCATGGTGACAAAATTGCAAGCGGCGCAAGTTGCCAGTCGCAGCGGCATCAAAACCATCATCGCCAGCGGCAGCGAACACGATGTCATACGGCGGCTGGTGGCGGGCGAAAAAATCGGCACGCATATTGAAGCGACCAACGACCGCAGCGAAAGCCGCAAACGTTGGCTGCTGACCGACCGACCGCAAGGCAGTCTGCTGGTGGATGACGGCGCGGCGCGTGTGCTCATGCAGGGCGGTGCCAGCTTGCTGCCTGTGGGGATACGCGCTGTGCAGGGCGACTTTGAACGCGGGGCGGCTGTCTGTGTGCGCGCGCCAGATGGACGAGAAATCGCGCGGGGCTTGACCAATTATCACAGCGGCGATCTGCGCAAAATCTGTGGGATAAAGTCAAACGCGATCGTCGATATCCTGGGCTACAGCTATGGCGACGCCGTGCTGCACCGCAACAATCTGGTGCTGCTCTAGAGCTCACCCGCGCGCGAAGTCGGGATGTAAGGCTTTTCCGATACTGGGCTCGTGTCCGCGATTATCTACCCCATCCCCCGGCCCCTTGCCCCGTAGCAACGGGGAAGGGGAGCGCAAGCAAGCAGATTCTGACAAATTGTTACGCTTCGAGTCGCTTGGTTCGGCGCTCGCCGTCAACTTCCCCCCGATGCTTCGGGGGGACCGAGGGGGGTAGACCACAAGCGCCCAAAGCGGCTGCTGACTTTCGCGCCGAGCCAATACACCAGATACATGAAAAAGAGCACCGCGTATTCAATCAAGGGAATGCGCAAGATTTCATTGGCTTGCCAAGGCTGGCGCAAAAAGACATAGACATATAGCGCGACCAGCATGGAAGAGCCATAGAAAGCGCGCCGCGCCCACGGTTTCAAGCCCAGCCCGTGCATCTGGGTGATCAGAAAGATCGTCAAGAAGCCGAAGAAGAACATGGGCCATAAGTCAGCGCCCTGGTTGATCGCCACCTGGAAGGCGTGTGGCAGCACCAGAATCTCCAGCAAGAGCATCCAATGTTTGTTCAGATGCGCGCGCATGAACATCAGCGAGCCCTGCGCCATCACCAGCACCACATGCGCAAAGCCGACCAGATGCCCCAGCGTCGGCACCATGGGATGAAACCAGAAGGTGTAGATGACCGCGAAGCTGAAAAAATAACCGTGATACTTGCGCAAGGCGTCTGTGAAGGCTTTGCGAAAAGGCACTTTCTTGCCAAAGAACAAGCCGCGCCGTTGATTTTCCATGCCCAGGATGACGATCAGCATCAATGCCACCGCAAATTGCGCGGTCCAGCTGGGCAGGTCTTGGGCGATGGCATCATAGAAAAAGAGCGTTTGCAGATAATGCAAGACGATGAAGACGAAGTTGATCGCCAAAGCCCAGATGTTGACCGGACGCAGCTTGTCGGTATAGTCGCGTTTGCTATAGCGCCTTTGGGCATAGGCGATGGTCGCCCAAATCAGCAGCTGATGCAGGGCAAAACCCAGCCAGGCGGTCAACTGCCCCCAAGCCGTTTGCTCAGCCAGTTGCCATTCATAGATGAATCCGTCTTCGGGGTGCGGGATGATTTCGAATTGGCTCAGCGCGCCGCCCATCGCCACGATGGCCGCGCACAACAACACGGTGAAAAGGATGCTGCCGTCGACTACTTGTTTGTCGCGCAGTCCGGTTCTTAGCGACATGGTCTCCTGCCGAAGCCCATCCATGCTTGCATTGCCGCCTATTATATGCGAAAGTTTCAGTTCATGAAGAAGCAGTCTAAACGGGACATGGCTATGCTGGAAATAGTTGCGGAAAGCGTCGATCTGCGAGCGATGGGACAATCCGCGCGGATGGCAGCGGCGGCGCTGGCAAAGAAATCAACACAAGAGAAGAATGCTGCTTTGCTGGCGATCGCCTCTGCGCTGGAGGCACGGACGGACGAGATCATCGCAGCCAACCAGCGCGACCTCGATCTGGCGGCGGAAAATGGCATCGACCCCATCTGGATCCGCGACCGCATCGCCCTGCAGAAGCGCATGCCCGGCATCATCGCCGATGTGCGCAAGGTGGCGGAGTTGCCCGACCCGGTCGGCGAAGTCATGCTGGATTCAACCCTGGAAAATGGCTTGCGCTTGATGAAGCGGCGCACTCCGCTGGGCGTCCTGGGCACGATCTATGAGTCGCGCCCGAATGTGACAGTCGATATCTCGACCCTTGCGCTCAAGACCAGCAATGCGGTTATTCTGCGCGGCGGCTCCGATGTTTTGCACAGCAATATGAAACTGACCGAAGTGCTGCAAGATGTGTTGGCTCAACACGACTTCCCAACTGGTGCCATCCAGACAATCAGCAGCGCCGACCGGCGTTATGTTGGCGAGATGCTGCGCTTGCACGAGTACATCGATATGATCATCCCGCGCGGCGGCAATGGCCTGCACACCTTCTGCCGCGAAAACAGCAGCATCCCGGTCATCACCGGCGGCATCGGCGTTTGTCACATCTTTGTGGATGCCTGCGCCGATTTGGACAAAACCCTGCCCCTGCTGAACAATGCCAAGACGCAGCGTCCGGCTGTCTGCAATTCCATGGAAACTTTGCTGGTGCACGAAGCGGTGGCGGACGAGCTGCTGCCACGGGTGGTGGACGAGCTGGGAGCAGCAGGCGTCGAGTTTCATGCCGGTTCGCGGGCGCTGGATATCGTCGGTGGCGATACGCGCGTGCTGCCAGCGCTGGCTGACGACTTTGATACCGAGTGGTACAACCTGACGCTCAATCTGAAAGTGGTCGCGGATGTCGACGCAGCCATCGCTCACATAGCTCGTCATGGCACGCAGCACTCGGACAGCATTTTGACCGAAACGCCCACGCACGCCGAGAAGTTCCTAAACGAAGTCGATTCGGCAGCCGTCTACTGGAATGCCAGCACGCGCTTTACAGATGGCAGCGCCATGGGCATGGGCGCGGAGGTCGCCATCAGCACGCAAAAGCTGCATGCCCGCGGCCCGATGGCGCTGGAAGAGCTGACGACCTACAAGTGGATCGTCAAAGGCGACTACACGATACGACCGTGAGCAACCTTGGGCAGATTTTGTCGGGCGAGAACAAGCTGTCAAATCGGATTGACAGCCTGCTGGGTCACTGGCTGCTGGTTGCGGCGATGATCCTGGTCGCGGCGGCGCTGACGATTCCCCAGCTTGACGAGTATCCGCTGAGTCTGGATTCCATATTCTCGTACAGCTTCGCGCATGGACTTACTGAAAGTCAATATGCGCCAACTGATATGTTGGAGAATCTGCGCGAATACGACTCGAACCAGGTCCCGCTGCATTATATTTTGTTACACCATTGGGGCTATGTGGCCGGTCACTCGCTAGCTGCGGCGCGGCTGATTTCGCTGTTTTGCGGGCTGCTGTCGCTGGCGATGGTTTATCGCTGGTCTCGTGATTTTGTCTCGCCAGTAGCCGGCGTCTTCACCGTTTTTGTTTTGCTGTGCAACGCCTTTTATGCCTTCTATTACGCGCAAGTCCGTTATTATACGCTGGTCGTTCTTCTGGCAGCGATAATCATTTGGCTGTATCTGCGCATCGCCACCCGCCGGCAGCAACCGAAGAGGCGCGACTGCCTGGCGCTGCTGCTGGCTTGTTATGCGCTAATCAGCATACATGCTTTTGGATTCCTGCTTTACCTCGTCCTGGCCTTGTATCACTTGCTGGCAGTGCGAAAAGATACACGCTGGCTGCTGATCGTGATGGTGGCAACTGCGAGCGTTCTACTGGCTGCGCCTCAGCTGTATATGCTCCTCACTGCCGGGGTAGAATATGCCCTTGCACATCACGGAGCCCGCTCCGCAAGCGCTTCCGCTGTGTTGGCTACCTGGATCATTGTCATCAGCAATGGCAGCCCGCTCTTGCTGGGGATATCGCTGGTGGGGGCTGGGCTGGGCTGGCGGAGCGGGACTTTGCGCGGGAATCCCTTCCTGCTGCTGCTGCCTCTGCTGGCGCTCGGCATCTTGGTTGCCAGCGGCGTTACAGGGGTCGTCAGCGAAGGGCAAATGCGTTACCTGCTGGTTGGCATGCCCATCGTGGTTGGCTTCATCGCAGCTGGTCTTTTCGCTCTATACCGATTGCGCCGCTGGCTGGGAATGTTGGCGCTGGTGTGGCTGGTGGCGGGCATAGCCTTCATGCGCACAGCCGATTGGGAGCATCTCATCCAGGGGCGAACCTGGGCATACACACACCCGCCCTGGCATCTGATATCCCGCTGGATTCAACAGTCGGGCGAGAAACTGCCTGTGATGACGATCGGCGTTTCGCACAAAGTCCTGAGTAAATATACATTCCAGCCCGCCCATCTGATGACTTATTATTTCGGGCAGCATGACATCAACATGCAAAAGCACAGCACGCTCGACATCGACAGGCACATCGGCGGCAACGCGCTGGAACAGCCGGGCTATTGGATATTGTTCCAGCACGGCGTTACCGATCCGACAGACATAAACATGGTCGCCGCAACGCTGGACAAGTATGGTTATGTGGCCTGCGGAGAACTAGAATTCCCCAACAGTGGCGTGATACAAACCTTCCGCTGGAAGAGCCTGCAATGCGATACGCAGCCGAAAGCGACCATTCACACAGATGCGGGCGCATACCTGCACTATGGCGCTCATCATGACGGGACCAAGCTGCTCTTCACCGGAGCATGGCAGGAGGGCGCGGACGCCGACCCGGGCGCTCAATCAATCTCTTTCCAGCTGATTGATCCCGACTGGGCAAGCCGCGCCCAGATTGACCTGCCGACAGCCAGCTTGAGAGAGATGCGCCAGCTCATCTTCGACCTCGCGGATGTGCCCGCCGGCGACTATCGGCTTATGGCAGTCGTATATGATGCGCAGACGGACGAACGACAAGCCTGGCAGGGCAATGAAGGCTGGATCCCCGAGATGCAGCAGCTTGCGGAGGTCGAAATAACAGGAATGCTCCGTGAGCAGCCTTAGGCGGCCCTGCCCGGGCGAAGACAAGGCGCTGAATTGGATTGACCGCCTGCTGGGTCACTGGCTGTGGACGGCAGTGATGATTTTGGTCGCGGCGGCGCTGACGATTCCCCAGCTTGACACCTATACATTCGGCACCGATTCGTCTGAATCCTATCTCTACATGTTCAGCCTGACGGAGAAGCCGTATTCAAGCGCACAGGTTCTCGCCAATATCTACACAGATGGTCCTGATCAGATGCCGCTCTATTTTTTATTGGGGCACTGGTGGGGCGCTGTGGCGGGGCAATCGGTGCTGGCGGCGCGCGTCCTTACGGTATTCGCCAGTTTGCTTACACTGGCAGCGGTCTATAGCCTCGCGCGCGATTTTGTCTCGCCAGTCGCTGGTGTTATTGCGGCGTTTGTCCTGCTGAGCCCGGCCTTCAACGCATACTATGCTGTCTACCTGCGCCCCTACGCACAGTTGACGCTGCTGGCAGCCCTGCTCCTTTGGCTATACCTGCGCATGGCCACGCGTCAGCAGCAGCCGGACCGGCGCGACTACCTGGCGCTGGCGGCGACGATTTATGCGCTCGTCAGCACGCACGCCTACGGATTCCTGATCGGCCTGGTCGTGGCCATGTACCACCTGCTGGCAGTCAAGAAAGACCGACGCTGGCTCATGATAGGCAGCGCTGCAATTTGCGCTCTATTGCTGGCCGCGCCCCAGCTATTCGTGATGTTCACATCAGGGATTGCGCGAGCAAGCGACCATTATGCCAATTCTGCCGGCACCCTGGCGGCTTATCAGACTTGGATCAACGTCTTCACAAATGGAAGCCCGATTCTGCTGGCGATTTCTGTGGCTGGCGCTGGACTGGGCTGGCGGCGCGGCAACCCGTTTTTGCTGCTGTTCCCTTTGTTAATGGTGAATATCGGCGTCATTAGCGAGGCGAGTGGCGTGGCCGATCCTTCTCGCATGCGTTATTTCCTGGTTGCAACGCCGATCTTGGCGGTTTTCATCGCTATGGGGATTTATTGTTTGCACCGGTTACGCAGGTGGCTGGCGTTGCTGACACTCCTTTGGCTCGGAGCTGGCTTGTCATTTATGCAAACAGCCGACTGGGATTTATTGCTCGAGGGGCGTACCAATGCTTACACACAGCCGCCATGGCACTTGATCAGCCGCTGGATGCGACATACGGACGAGAGTCTATTCACAGTCGCGATTGATATACCCAACAGGTTGCTGCGGAAATTTGCAAAAGGGTATCCCGACCTGCGGCACTACTACTTCATCCAGTATGGGTTCCGTATGGCAGAGACCAAACTGCAAAAATTGCGCGATTTGATTGCGGCGCGCGCGCTCTCCGAACCCGGCTACTGGCTGGTCTATCGCACAGCCGCCCAAGATTCGTCCCGGCTCGCGCAGATAGATGCTATCATGCGCGACTTTGGCTACCAACTTTGCGCCGCAACCGCCTTCCCGAATGCGACCATGCTCGCCACCTACCGCTGGGACTTGCTCGGCTGTGAGCCGCCTGAACCGCTGGCGGACTATCAGAATGAGTTGCTGCGTTATGAATTCTATGCCTACGGGCTGGATGCAGAGCAACTGACTTTCGTCGACCTTTGGCGCGGGCGGGGCGACCACGACTTATCCAATGTGCATATCTCTTACCAGCTAATCGACCAAGACTGGAACAATGTCGCGCAGCTGGACCTGCCGCTGGTGCACGAAGGCAAACCGCGCCGCTTCACCTTGAACCTCGCGGATGTGCCCGCCGGCGACTATCGGCTTATGGCAGTCGTATATGATGCGCAGACGGGCGAACGACAAGCCTGGCAGGGCAATGAAGGCTGGATCCCCGAGATGCAGCAGCTTGCGGAGGTCGCAATTCCTGAGCGAGCCGCCAGCTCATCTTGACAGGGCGCGCCGCCAGCCAGCATAATCAACACGCAAAGGCGATGACGAAGACAGTCCGCAAGCGCATCTGGCGGATGTCTGTTGCCACAGGGAGTGGGCGTCCTGGACTGCGAGCGCCCATGGCAGCAGTTGCGGAATTCCCTTCCGAGCCGGGATGGTGAAATGGCGCTGCCAGTCTAGCCGTCCCCGTCCGCCCGGCGTGAACGGGCAAGTTGAGGGCAGTGCCGCAGGGCGCTGAACTAGGGTGGTACCGCGGGAACGCAAGCGCTCTCGTCCCTGGTCGGGGATTGAGGGCGTTTTTTTGTGGGGCTTGCCAAAAGAAGGGGGCGACATGGACAAATCGATAGACGACATCCGGGCTGAAGCGCTGGAAAGCCTGGCGACAATCACAGATAGCGAGACGCTGGCGGAATGGCGGGGTCAACATTTGGGCAGGCGCGGCGCGGTCGCCATGCTCTTCCGCAATATCGGCAGCACCCCCGCCGAAGAGCGCGCGGCTTTTGGCAAACAGGTTAATGCCTTGCGCGGCGAGCTCGACCGGGCATTTGACGAACGGGCAGCGCTAATCGAAAGGCAGCAACTGGCGCGCGATCTGGAATCGGACGAGATCGACATCACGCTGCCCGCCCATCCCAACCGCCGCGGTGGTCTGCACCCGTCCACGCGCACGCACCGCGAATTCCAGCAAATCTGGGCGGATATGGGCTTCCAGGTTTATCGCAGCCGCGAGGTGGAAGCGGACGACTTCAATTTCACATTGCTCAACCTGCCACCGCATCACCCAGCGCGCGATATGCAAGATACCTTCTATACCAGCGATCCGCGCGTGCTGCTGCGGACGCATACTTCGCCCGGGCAGATCCGCGCCATGCGAGAGCTGGGCGACAACGGCAGCAAGCCCATCCGCGTCATCTTGCCGGGCATGTGCTATCGCCAGGAGCAGGTTACCGCCCGCAGTGAAATCCAGTTTACGCAGGTCGAAGGCTTGGCGATCGGCCGCAATATCCGCATGAGCGATTTGAAAGGCACGATTGCCGAGTTCGCCAAACGGATGTACCAGCCCGATGCCCGCGTGCGTTTCCGCGCCTCGTATTTTCCTTTCACCGAACCCAGCATGGAAGTCGATGTCGAATGCTTCCTCTGTGGTGGCAAAGGCTGCCGAGTTTGCAAGTACAGCGGCTGGCTGGAGATCGCCGGCAGTGGCATGGTGCATCCCGATGTGCTGCGCAATGGCGGTTATGACCCGACCAAGTGGAGCGGTTTCGCTTTTGGCATGGGTCCCGAGCGCATCACCATGTTGAAGCATGGCATCCAGGATATCCGCTATTTCTGGGGCAATGACTTGCGCTTCTTGCGACAGTTCTAGGACAAGTTCAGGAGAAAATCGTTGGTGGAAAGCGGGCGCAAGCGACCGGCATATGATTGGCAGCAGCGACTGGCGCATTGGCTGTGCGCACTGCCGGTATTGCTGGTTGTGGCGTGGCTGGGCATCCGCCAGGTTGACCTGTACCCGGCCAGCGCCGATGAGTTTTATTCCATGATCAATGTCGGATTCGCAGCGGAAAGCCCCTATTCGCCCCTGCAAGTGCTGGAATCGCTGCAGCGCAACAGCGCCAACCACACGCCTCTCTACTTTGTCTTGCTGAATGCGTGGGGGCGCCTGGTCGGGGAGGAGATCGCGCTGGCTCGCGTATTGTCTGTCTTCTGCGGGCTGTTGTCGCTGGCGATGGTGTATCGACTGGCGCGCGACTTCATTGCGCCACAGGCTGGGTTAATCGCGCTGGTCATCGCAGCGAGCAATACATTCCACAACTTCTACATCGCCTATGCGCGCCCGTATGCGCTGCTGGCGCTGTTGGCGGGCGTCACGCTTTGGCTGTTCCTGCGGCTTGCGCAGAGACGGACGCTCCCCACGCGCGCCGACTTTCTGGCATTGGCGGCAGCGACTTATGCGCTGGCAAACACGAATGTATTCAGCGCGCCGTTTTTCCTGGCGCTGGGGGCTTATCACTTGCTGCATGTGCACAAAGACAGGCGCTGGCTGCAAGTGTCGCTTTCGATTGGCGCGGGGCTGCTGCTCTTCGCGCCCTGGCTGCCTGTCTTGCTCGGGCCTGGCATCGAACGCGCTTTTTGGTATCTGGGTGATTGGCGTCCCACCTTGCTGGACAATCTGCTTGCCTGGCTGACGGTCACTTTCAACGGCAGTTGGCTGCTGATGATCATGGCCGCGCTGGGCTGGCTGCTCTGCCTGCGCGCCAAGCTGCCGACTCTGCGCTCCATCGGCTTGATCGGCCTGTACTTCGTGCTGGCGCTTGGCTTGACAGCTGAGCTGACCGGCATTCTTGCCCCCAACAAAATGCGCTATGCCTTGGCCGGCTGGATTCCGATTATGCTGTGCCTGGCTGTCGCGCAGCTTGGTTTGATGCAGCGACGAATCTGGCTCGGGCTGCTGACCGTGCTGTGGCTGTTGGCGGGCGTTTCATTCCAGCAGGACACGGATTGGGAGTCTTTCTTTAGTGGTCGTAATTTGTCATTTGAAGAAGTGCCCTGGCAAGTTGTCAGCCGCTGGGCACAAGCCGAAACTGAGCCGCCAAGAATTAACTGGTATGGATCCAAACCGGGGCATCTCGTCTGGGAGGGGCACATACGGTATCCACAGAGCGACTATTATTTCAACGACCACGGCAGCGAATTTGAGATTTTCATCAGCCCGGACCGGCTCGAGCAGCACGCGCGTCATCTGGCGCTGAGCGAACCCCGGCACTGGGTGATATATGACGATGCGCAGATTGATGAACAAGCAGTTGTGGCGCTGGATGAGTTGATGATTGCGCTGCATTATCGCGCCTGCGAGAAATTGCCTTTCGGGCAGGCTGGCAGGTTGGTCAAATACAGTTGGGAGGCGCTGGACTGCCGACAATTGAGCCCGACTGTTCATCAGTCCACGCTGGTCGATTACGAATTCTATGGTGCGGCGCTGTCACCTGACCAATTGCAACTGCTGGTGGTGGATCGCTGGCTGGCGCGCGAATCCGCCCCGCCTGCGCAAACCAATCTGTCGCTGCAGCTGCTCGACTCGGATTGGCAGCGACTGGCCAGCCTCGACCTGCCGCTGGAAATGCGCCCCGGCTTGCGACAATCGGCGCTTGATGTCAGTGGCGTGGCAGCTGGCGACTATCAACTGATGGCCATCGTCTATGACAGCCAGACCAGGCTGCGCAGCGGCTGGCAGGATGGCGGCGAATCGTCAAAGCTGCGCCAGCTTGCCACCATCGTCATTCCCGAATAGGCATTGCCGAGCGACCAAACAAGTGAAAGGACAAGACAAGCCATGCTAGTACCCATTTCCTGGCTGCGAGACTTTGTTGATATCGATATTCCTGTCGAGTTGCTGGCAGAGCGACTGACTTTGGCCGGGTTGGAAGTCGCGCAGCTTCGCTATATTGGCGTTCCGCAGCAGCATCCGCCAGGCCTGCGACAGCCGACTTCCAACCACCTGGTGTGGGAGCGCGACAAGCTGCTGCTGGGGCGCATCTGCGAGGTGCGCGCGCATCCCAATGCCGACCGGCTGGTGCTGGCAATGGTCGATTATGGCGCGGACGAGCTTGAGCAATGCGTCACTGGCGCTCCAAACTTGTTCCCCTACAAAGACCAGGGCGTCATCAATCCGCCGATCTGGAGCGCCTTTGCGCGGGAAGGCGCGACCGTGTGGGACGGTCACAGCGAAAAGCCGCGAAAAATGACATTGAAAGGGCGCGAGCTGCGTGGCATCTACAACAAGAGTATGGTCTGCTCGGAAAAAGAGTTGGGCATCTCGGACGAGCACGAAGGCGTAATCATCCTGGAGCACGACAAGCATTATGCAGCCGGCATGCCATTTGCCGATGTGTTGGGCGATGTCGTGCTGGATATCGAGTTTACGCCCAATTTGGCGCGCTGCTTCAGCATGATTGGCGTGGCGCGCGAGGTCGCGGCGTTGCTGGACAAGCCACTGCGCTATCCATCATGCAACTTTCTCGCCGAAGGCGCGCCGATCTCTGAGCAGGTGGCTGTCGATATCCGCGAGCCAGAACTGAACCCGCGCTTCACATTGACTCTGCTACGCGATTGCCAGGTTAGACAATCGCCATTTTGGCTGCAGCACCGACTCAAGCTGATCGGTCAGCGTCCGCGCAACAACATCGTCGATATCACCAACTACATCACTTTCGAGCTGGGGCAGCCCCTGCATGCTTTCGATTATGATGAATTGCGCAACCGCGCGGGCGGGACGCCCACGATTATCACGCGCCTGCCGCAGCCTGGCGAAAAGCTGGAAACGCTGGACGCTGTCGTGCGCGAGCTGAACGATGACACAATCCTGGTGGCAGATACCGCTGGCGCGCTGGCATTGGGCGGTGTGATGGGCGGCGGCGAAACAGAAATCAGCGACAGGACGCACAATGTGCTGCTGGAAGCGGCCGCCTGGAACAACATCAGCATCCGCAAGACCATTCGCGAGCAGCGCATCCACACCGAAGCCTCGACCCGCTTCAGCCGTGGCGTGCACCCGTCCCAAGCAATTTTGGGCGGTGCCCGCGGCATCGAGCTGATGCGGCAGTTGGGCGGCGGCACGGTGGCGCAGGGCGTTTTGGATGCGTACCCCAAACCACCACCGACGGTCACAGTCGCCTTGCCGATCGCCCGGGTGACCAAGCTGCTGGGCATGGAAGTCTCGTTGGATCTTGCGGCGGATGTCCTGAGGCGGCTGGAGTTTGCTGTGCGCATCGATGGCGATATCATCCATGCGACCGCGCCCGATCATCGGCTAGATATCAGCGCCGATCCTGCCGTCGGGCAAGCCGACCTGCTGGAAGAGATCGCGCGCATAGTTGGCTATGACCGCATCCCCGAGACGATCATGGCGGACGAGATGCCGCCCCAGCGCGAAAATGCGCCGCTGCTCATCGAAGAGCGTATCCGCGACAACCTGGTCGGGCAGGGTTTGTATGAGGTCATCAATTACCGCTTCACGAGCGCGCAAACCGAAGCGCGGTTGCTGCCCGACAACGCCGTTTCTTCGCTGCCAGACGCCGATTATGTGACCATTGCCAATCCGGCCAGCAGCGAACGAGATGTGCTGCGGCATACGCTATTGGGCAATATGCTGGAAAATGCCGTCAACAACGCCCGCTACAACAAGGCTCAGCAGGTCTTTGAACTGGGCAACGTCTATCTGAAAAAAGACGATTTGCTGCCCGAAGAGCCGCTGCAGCTGGGCATCTTGCTGATGGGCGCGCGTCATGCCGACTGGTGGGGCCGCGGCGAATCGCCCGACATGGATTTCTATGACCTGAAAGGCGTGCTGGAAAGCCTGCTGCATGCGCTGCACATTAGCGAGTTCGCCTTCCAGCGCGGCACGCACAGCAGCTTGCATCCTGGGCGCTCGGCCGATCTGTTGATTGCTGGCGAACGCGCCGGCAGCTTTGGCGAACTGCATCCACAAGTGGCGCAACGAGTGAAATTGACCGCGGCGAAAGTCATCATCGGCGAATTTGCGGTCGCTCCCATGATCGAGCATGCGCGGCGTCTGCACGATATTGCGCCTTTGCCGACGCAGCCGGCTGTGCTGGAAGATATCGCCCTGGTCGTCCGCGCCGATCTGCCCGCCAGCGAGGTCGAAGCGGTGATTCGGCAAGCCGGTGGACGTTTGCTGAAAGATGTCGCGCTGTTCGATATCTACACCGGCGACCCTGTCCCACCTGGCAAAAAGAGCCTGGCTTATGCGCTGACTTATCAAGACGAGACGCGCACACTGACGGACAAAAATGCCGCGCGCATCCGCAAAAAGATCATCGGCGCGGCGCGGCATCGCCTTAATGCAGAGCTGCGGGCATAAGTCGCGCGCTTTGCCCCTTGTCTATAGCCTGCGGTTACAATGAGTTCATGCGGGCACAAGATGAATTGCGGGCGGCCATCCGCCAAATGCAAGCGGGCGATGTGGCGGCGGCGGCAACACTGCGGCAGCTGCTCAATGCTGGCGAGTTGGATGCGGCGGGCCAGGCGGCGGCACATGTCTGGCTGGCGGAATCGAGCGATGATGACGGCTTCAAGCTTCATTGTCTGCAAAATGCGCTGGCTTGCACACCTGACAATGCGCAGATCCAGCAAGGCATTCAAGCCCTCTTGGCCGCGAAGCCTCCCCCGCCCAGCCTGCCAACTGCGCCAAGGCTGCAGAGCATCCCGCGCGTCCTCGGCATCGACGGCGGAGCCAACGGCGCTGCCAGCGCTGTGTTTGTCACGAAATCTGGCGTGCTGGCGACAACGAGTTATGCGCTGGGCGGCGCGCATGATTTGACAGTTTCGCTGGTCGATGGGCGGACATACGAAGGCAGATTGCTGCGGCGTTTTCCGGGCATGGATCTGGCATTGGCAGAGTCGCCTCTGCGCCTGGATGGCCAGCTGGCTATTGCGCCCGCGTCTGCGCTGACAGTTGGACAAGAGTTTGTCGCGCTGGGCTTCGGCGAGGCGCGTTTGCGAGTGAGGCTGACAGCGCTGGAAGAGGTGGGCGCTGGTCATTGGTTGGCGACCAGCTTGCCGATCGCGAAGCTGCCCGACGCCGGCGGCAATCCGCTCTATGATGACCGCGGACAACTGCTGGGAATCATGACACGCAACACGATGGGCGGAGGCATGGCTCTGGCGTTGAAGATTAGCAGCATCCTGGCGCTGGCCGAGCAGGCGCAGCGCGACAGACAGATGCAGCCAGGCGCGCGCTGCTGCCCCGCTTGTGGCGCGCTGGCTCGAGCGCCGATCTATGGCGGACGCCACTGCGAATCCTGCGGCGCGGGCTTGCCAATCGATGAGAATCTTTTAGCGCCACAAACAGACATCCTGAAGCAGCTCTATGGTGAGGCAGCAAGCCATCCCTGCGCGCATTGCGGGTCGCGAGTCGGTTTCCACGGCGGACGCTGCCTGCGTTGCGGACGAAGGAGCAAAGCATGAGGCGATTCTTTCGTCGTGGCGCAAAATCCGCAGCAGAGCCAGCGCAGCCAATCGACCTGTCTCGGCAGGCGGTCGAAGGCATCCTGCGGGCGCTCGGCGTAGATGCCCAGTCGGCGCAGATGGTGGTGGCAAGCGGCTTCGGCTGGCACTTTCAGCGTGGCTCGGCGCTGATTGAAGTGTATCTAACGCCAGAAGAACAAGGCTATCTGCAAGTGCTTTCGCCCATTATGCACCTGCCGCCGGGCAACTTGCTGGCGCTGTATCGGCGGCTGCTGGAGCTGAACTTACAGCTGACCAATGCGGCGCTGGGCGTGCACGAAGATGTGGTCTACCTGTATCACGAGCGCTTGCTGGCGGGTTTGGACGCAGGAGAGGCGGACGCGATTATTCAGCGACTGGCTGGCTATGCGGACGAACTGGACGATGCGCTGGCGGGCGAGTTTGGCGGGCGGCTGTATGGACGGGGGTGAGGGCAACTTTACAAGCCTCATCTCAAACGCAAGTAGCATGTACCAACCTAAGTATTTGCTTAAGGTCTTGATAGTATGACTTTATATCCCTGAGTGTAAGGAATACCGCCTTTAGTTCGTCATGAGCAATTTTGTTCCTATTGTTAACTACACTGTCAAGCGAATTTCCAAGTTTGCTGCCCATCAAATTTGATATTTTTGAATTCCACTGAGTATTGAATTCCCCAATTAGCTCAAGCATCTGCTGATGCTTTAGGTTTCTACTACGCCGCTGCTCAAGCTGCCGCCTTGCAAACTGCGCGACATTGGGATCACCTGGAGCCTGATCAATATACTCCTTGAAGATATCTTTAAGGGACAATTCAAAATAAGCATAAGCGCGAATACACAGAAACTGGGCAATGCCTGACGTCACTCTTGGGTCTATATTCGGATCAGAATCCAGCGAGAAAGCCTGGGTAAACAATACAGACAATTCTTTTTCTCGCTCAGTAATTTCGGTTAGCATTGATCAATTTGCACCCGCAAACGCCTGCGTGGCCAATCCGATGCGCTTTCGGACGTTTACCGGTTGCGAAGTGCCGGCCGAGACCGCATCCAGAAAATCCTGATTCTTCATCAACGACTGATACGCAGCTTTCGGCTCCGAACAAACACTTTGTGCCTCTAGAGCGCGTGCCACCGCCACCATAATTGCATCCGCTACCGCGGCATTGACCTGTCTGTCAGGCTTAATTGCTCTGTCGCCAAGTGTATTTCGCATTGTAGTTACTGTTTTCTCGAACATGCTTTTGACAGTCTGTTCATCAAGGTCGCCCAGTTCTCGATTGTTCTTCATGAATGTGTTCAAGAATCCTTTCATAGGGGATTTGTACTCATCGCCATAAAAGTATAGAGCTAGGAATCGCAGGATAAGCTCCTCATCACGCTTCCTGGTGCTCCGCCTTCCAAATAGCGCTCGCCAATCGCCATAGTTGTTCAAATCCTCAATCAGTCTATTAAGAGCGCCACCATAGATTGCCGATCTTATCTCCTGAGGCGTTAGCGGCGTAGAACTTGTATTCAGTCGCTCAAATATTGAATATCGGCTAGACCCATCGTCATCTGGCGCTTCTTGATGGATTATCGACGCACGTATAATCGAGTCGTCCAGGCGGCGTCTGTCTTCGTCAGTCAAATCGTCATATGTCAAGCCCTCAAATCGTGACTTTAATCCCTTAAGCGCAAAAGCAGATTCGCTGTCACCAATCTTGCCGTCATAGTAGAATTGTAAAGTCTTGAGGCGCTGTTGACCATCAATTACGAACATCCGTTGCGAACCCCGTTCCCGATACAAGAATATACCCGGCACCGGAAGACCCATAAGCAAAGACTCGATGAAACGAGAAGCCTTCTGATGATTCCATACATATGCTCGCTGGAAACTAGGAATGTCAATGTCGCGGCGCTTCAGTCGTCTGACCAAGCCTTCAACATCAAAATCGGCACCATATCCGCTAATGACGTATTCCTTGGCATCTACCGTCTCCGCATCATAGTCGGCATCCAGTACTTCCTCTTGAGCCAATATGCTCGCACCATTTGGTTCAACCATCTTGTCTCTGCTCCAAACATTGAGTTCCGAGTGCGTTCAGCATACACAAATGAGAACCAAAGTTCAAGCGGCGCTTCACCTCACCACCCCGCCCACCTGACCACCTACATCCGCGCCTCGTTCCAGCTTCCTATCCTCCTGCACATCCCAGGCATTAATTCCGTCTGTCCAGCTTTCCAAAGCCATTACAGACCCCCCCTATCGCCCAAGTCATTTGGCTTGTGCGACACATCTTTGTACAATTACGGATGGTTGATGGTGGCGAGTTCTGCTGCCGACATTGAGCCGTTCGTTCTGATGGTCGGCGCACCACAAACGGAAGAGCCTGCATGGTCCCCAAGCTGCATGTCGCCGATATATCCCTAAGCTTTGGCGGCATCAAAGCGCTGCAGCAGATTGATTTTCGAGTCCAGACGGGCGAGATCTTCTCTGTCATCGGACCCAACGGCGCGGGCAAGACCAGCCTCATAAACAGCATCAACGGCTTCTATACGCCACAGCAAGGCAGCATCCGCTTTGAGGGGGCCGACATCACGCACATGCCGCCCTACAAGCGCGCCGGGCTGGGTATTTCGCGCACTTTCCAGAATATCGCGCTGTATACCAACGCCACTGTGCTGGACAACCTGATGGCCGCCCGCCACATTCACATGCGCACATCCATGCTCGCAGGGGCTTTGTTTTGGGGCAGGGCGCAGCGCGAAGAAATCACTCACCGTCAGCGAGTCGAAGAAATCATCGACTTCCTCGAGCTGGAGTCGATCCGCAAGTCCATTGTCGGCACGCTGAGCTATGGCTTGCGCAAGCGGATCGAGCTGGGCAGAGCGCTGGCATTGGAGCCGAGTCTGCTGCTTCTGGACGAGCCCATGGCCGGCATGAATGTCGAAGAGAAAGAAGATATGGCGCGTTACATCCTGGATATTCACGAGCGCCAGGGCACGACCATCATGCTGATCGAACACGATATCGGCTTGGTGATGGACATCTCGCAGCGCATCGCTGTAATCAATTTCGGCGTCAAGATCGGCGAAGGCACACCCGCTGAAATCAGCCAAAATCCAGCTGTCATCGATGCCTATCTTGGCGAGCAGGAGCGTTGACATGAGCGCGCAGCCGGCTATCCCCTACCGCGATGCTGTGCCGGGCACAGTCTTTGGCACGCGCTTGCCCGACCAACGGCTGCCTGTCGCGCCCGAGCAAGATACGCTGTCCAAAGCCTTTCTGCGTTGCGTTGCCGAATTGGGCGAAGCCACCGCCCAACGCAAGAAACATTATGGCATCTGGCAAGAGTACAGCTGGAATCAAGTGTATGACCATGTCGTGCACTTCGCGCTGGGCTTGCTGCAGTTGGGATTACAGGCTGGCGATACATTGGTCATCATCGGCGAGAACGACCCGGAGATGTATTGGGCGCAGACCGCTGCCCATGCCTTGCATTGCAAGACCTGCTGCGTCTTCAGCGATGCCAGCCCCAGCGACATCCACTATGTCATCAACGCGACCGATGCCACTTTCGTCTGCGCGCAAGACCAGGAACAAGTCGACAAAATGCTGGCTATTAAAGCCGACAATCCGCAGGTCCACCGCGTCATTTATTGGGAAGAGCGCGGCTTGTGGGGCTATGACGATGCCTGGCTGCTCAGCTTCGGCTCGGTGGAGGCGATCGGCGCAGAGCAGCGACCGGGGCAGCCTGGTCTGTTTGACAACATGGCGCGCTCGACCCAGCCCATGGACAGCATCATCCTCAGCATGACCAGCGGAACGACCAGCCTGCCCAAGTTCGCCGAGATCACGCATTTTCAATTGCTGGTCGGTCATGCGATGAACGCCGCCTATGTGGACACGCGGCAGTCGGACAATTGGCTTTCGTTCAGTCCAATGGCTTGGCTGGCCGAGCAGGCTTTTGGCTTTACTTCGCACTTGATCAGCGGCGTACAGGTCAACTTTCCCGAAGGACCAGAGACCGTGCCCACCGATATGCGAGAAATCGCGCCGGCTGGCTTGCTGTTCCCCAGCCGCGTTTGGGAGAATCTGGCGCGCGTCGTGCAATTCCGCATCAACGATGGCAGTTGGATGAATCGGGCGCTGTTTCGTTTGTTCATGCCAATCGCTTACCGCGCCATTGATCGCGAAGACGCGCACGGACCCGTGCCGCTGCCGCTGCGGATTTTGCGCTGGCTGGGAGAATATGCCATCTTCGAGCCGCTGCGCGACAAACTCGGGCTGGTGCGGGCGCGCAATGTGCTGACGGCCGGTGCCATGCTCAGCGGCGACATCATTCGTTTCTTCCGCGCTATCGGCATTGAGCTGCGTCAGTATTACGGATCAACTGAGACATTTGGCACTTTGCACCTGCGCGGCGATGTGCGCTTCGAGACTGTCGGCGTGATCGTGCCCGGCGTAGAAATCAAAATCGCCGAGAATCAAGAGATCCTCATCCGCACCTTGGCGCGCTTCAAAGGCTATTACAAACAACCCGAACAGACGGGCGATGCGCTGGATGTCGAAGGCTGGTATCACACCGGCGATGCCGGGCACATGGACGAAAAGACCGGACATCTGATCTACCTGGAGCGCGTCAAAGACCTCATCGAGCTGGCGAATGGCGAACGTTTCAGTCCGCAGTACATTGAGGGCCGCGTCAAGTTCAGCCAGTATGTGCAAGATATGCTGACCATCGGCGGCGCGGACAGGGATTTCGTGTCGGCCATCATCGTCATCGACTTTCAAAATGTCTCGCGTTGGGCGGAGAAGCACGGCATTGCCTTCACAACCTATGTCGATTTGTCGCAGCGCGATGAAATCTACGCGATCATCCGGGGGGAACTGCGCACAGTCAACGAGTCGCTGCCAGCCTATTCGCGCGTCAAGCGCTTTGTCATCTTGCACAAGGAGTTTGATGCCGACGAAGCTGAATTGACGCGCACACGCAAGCTGCGGCGGGGGGCGCTGCAAAATAAATATCATCAGCTGCTGGAAGCGATCTATGGCGGGCGGCGGCAGGTGCATATCAGCGCAGAGGTGCGCTATCGAGATGGACGGACGGGCACGATCGAGACCGAACTGCAGGTGGCGGATGTCTGATATTGCCCGCATTGACGCAGAAGTAGAGCCAAGCATGTCATGAGACTTTGGAGCGCCCAATTTACCCCCACCCCAAACCCCTCCCGCAATATGAGGGAGGGGCTTACATGCTGCGGAATCGCTGGAAAAACTCCCCTTCCCTCGTTCTGGGGGCAAGGGGCCGGGGGATGGGGGCTGTATTCCCATAACATATTTAGACTTACAGAGAATTGCGAGAACTGTAAGGGCGAGCTAGCAGGTCGCCCACAAGGAAGCCGCTGATGACAGAATTCATTCATGCCAACAAGCGACGATTGACCTGGGCTTTCTATCTGGCTGCGGCGCTGGCGCTGCTGCTCTTCATGGGCGACCAACTGGCGGGCAAGAAGGCGGCGCGCATCGTGCAGACATTGATATCGGGCGTGCTGGTCGGTGGTGTATATGGCTTGGTCGCGCTGGGCATCGTGGTCATCAACAAAGCCTCGGGCGTGTTCAACTTCGCGCATGGCTGGATGATGGTTGTGGGCGGGATGATCTTTTGGAGCTTCTTCACCGTCAGCGAGATTTCAATCCCCGGCGCGCTGCTGCTTTCCGCCGCTACCATGCTGATGGTCATGACGACCGCCGGTTACAAATCGTTGCTGCAAAGGCGCAATCTGTTGACTGCGCTGGGCGGCACCCTACTGCTGAGCCTGCTGATGACGATAGGCGGCGGCGAATGGCTGTGGCTGCACGCAGTGACGGGGACGGCAGCCGGCGCTGTCTTGACTGGGCTGGCGGTTGAGCGCTTCGCCATCCGTCCGTTGATCGGGCAGCCGCTCTTCACCGCCGTGCTGATGACTTTGGCTGTCGCCGAAGTGCTGCATGGCATTACGCAGATCGTCTGGGGCACAGTCGAGCTAAACCTGCCCATATTTGTCGACCCAGCCACCAACAGCCGCTTCAAGCCCATCCGTCTGGATGCCTTTCGCGAGGCGCTGGGTGGCATTGCCATCATCCGCGTCGAGTTGGTGATCGCCTTCGTATTGGCGATTTTGGCATTCATCGGTTTCATATTGTTTTTCCGTTATACCAGCGTGGGTTTGGCGATGCGCGCGACATCGGAAGACCAGCAGCTTGCGCAGGCGGTGGGGTTGCGCGTGCGGGTGATTTTGGCGATCACCTGGGCGACAGCGGCGCTATTGGCCAGCATCGCCGGCGTCTTGCAGGGCGGCGCAGTCGGTTTGTCGCTGAACATCAGCTTTGTGGCGCTGCGAGTCTTCCCGGCTGTCCTGCTAGGCGGCCTGGAGTCGGTGAGCGGCGCATTGGTGGGCGGCATCATCATCGGCATCGTCGAGCAGTTCGGCACGTTGATCAATTCATCGGAGCAGGCGGGCACAAATCTGGCGCCCTATGTCGTGCTGATGCTGGTGCTGGTCATCCGCCCCGATGGCTTGTTCGGCGAGAAGCGCATTGAACGCATCTAGGGGGCAGCTATGGCGAATCTGAACCCGGCCGGCGTCTTTGATACCAGCTATGCGCAAGACCTGCGCATCGACCGCACGCCGCGCGACAAGCTGTGGAAGAACCTGGCGTTCATCGCGCTGCTGCTGCTGCCCTTGCTCTCCCATTCGAGTCCGCTGGGCTTGGCATGGATCAGCGACCAGTATGTCAGCTTGGTTGCGCGCGTCGCCATTTTCGTCATTGCTGTGCAAGGGTTGAACCTGCTGGTCGGCTACACCGGGCAGATATCGCTCGGACATGGCGCATTCATGGCGGTGGGCGCGTACGGGTCGGCGATCCTGGCCCGCGAACTGGGCTTCAGCTTTTGGGTGGCTCTGCCAGTCAGCGCGCTATTGACGGGCGCGGTCGGGCTGGTCTTTGGCTTGCCATCCTTGCGCGTCAAAGGCTTTTATCTGGCGATGGCGACACTGGCCGCGCAATTCATCATCCCCTGGGCGCTGCGTTACCCCATGGCCGACCTGACCGGGGGCACCCGTCCGCTCTCTGTGCCAGCGCCCATCATTGGACCCTTCGCCGCCTATGCTGAAGATGCGCTCGGCATAGACGATCCTTTGCAATTCACGGCAGGCGATGCCTACTTTGTCGATGTGATCACTGTGGTTCTGCCCCCCCACACGGGCAAGGCTCCGCGCATCGAGATCATCAACCCCAGCGGCGATGTCGTGCCCTATGGCGATGTCAATGTGAACCTGCTTATGGATGGCTATGGCAACCTGCACAGCTTGTCCTATATTGCCAGCAAGCATGGTGACTACCGCGTCGGGCTGGTGGCAGAGGACGGCGATGAAGACATGCCAGCGCTGGTGCGGCGGGGCAAGGCATTGAGCTTCGCCAGCGATATCGCCATGTATTATCTGATCGTGCCGCTGGCGGTGCTGCTGATGTTTGTGGCGCGCAACATCATCCGCACGCGCACGGGCCGCGCCTTCATCTCGGTGCGCGACAACGACCTGGCGGCTGAACTGCTGGGCATCAATGTCTTTGCGACCAAACTGCGCGCTTTCTTTCTCAGTTCGGTCTACGCGGGGGTCGCTGGTTGCCTGCTGGCATTCGAGCGCAACAGTCTGGCGCTGCAAATGTTCGAGCTGGATGTGTCGATCGAGATGCTGGCGATGTTGATCATCGGCGGGGCTGGCTTCCCGCTGGGGGCGATGTTTGGCGTAACTTTCATCCGTCTGCTGCAAGAAGCCATCATCCCGACGCTGCGGCCGCTGTTGAGCGATTGGCTGCCGCAGCTTTTCCCTTTCATTGATGTCGTGAATATCACCAGCGCCATCAACCCCATCTTGTTTGGCGGGGCGCTCATGCTCTTCCTCGTGCTGGAGCCGCGCGGCATCGCCCATCGCTGGGAGATATTCAAGGTCGCCTGGAAGATCCGCCCCTATTCCTATTAGTTGCGTTAGTTGCGTCGCCCCCATTTTTGGCATAAGCTAGAAATATGCTAGCAACGCTCATAATCGGACTAATATGGAGATACGAGACATGAAGAAACTATTCACATTGCTGGCGCTGCTGACGCTGGTGGCTGGCGGAGCGCTGAGTTCTGCGCAAGACATGGTCGAATACCCATCGGACATGACCGAATGCCAGGTCGACCTGACTGGCGAGACCATCAGCATTTATCACTTTGGCGATCTGAGCGGAGCCTATGCTTTCATCACACAGCCTATCGTCTCGGCGGTTACCGACGCCGTGAGCTACTGGAACAGCCATGGCGGCGTCTGTGGCGCAGAACTGGCGCAGGTCTATGAAGACACCGGTGGCAACCTGGAAGCGACACAAAGCGCCTATGACCGCTTCACCAGCGAATATGGCGACGACCTCGATATTTTGCTGCTCTACAGCTCCAGCGATGGCGAGCTGCTGCGCGAGCAACTGGCTGAAGACGAGATTGTATCGGTCATATCGGCAGGGTCAATCGAGAGCCTGTATGGCGAAGACGGGCAGACGCCCGGTTGGCTCTTTGCCAGCAACCCGCTGTACATCAACCAGTTCGGCTTTTTCTGCCAATTTGTCGCAGCCAGTCCCGAAATTTTCCCCGATCCGGTCATCGGCTTCGTCACCTGGCCCGGCGCTTTTGGCCTGGCGGGCACAGAGCCGGCTTCGGCTGAGTATTGCGCGGGACTGGGTGTCGAGGTATTGCCCGATCCACAGATCTTCCTGCCAACCGACAGCGACATCCTGACGCAGGTGCAGAACGCCATTGATGAAGGCGCAAACATCCTCTACACCAATTCGCTGGCTTCTGGTCCAGCCTTGCTCGCCGGCACGCTCGTCGACCTGGGCATGGAAGACGACATCAAGCTGGCCGGCGTCAATTGGGTGATGGATACCAGCGTTGGCTTGCTGGGGCAGCGCGTCTTGAAGCCGAACGGGCTGCCGTCGGTGGATGGCATGTTCGGGTCGATGCCTTTCTTGTGGTGGACTGAAGCGCAGCATCCGGCCATCCAGTTTGTCACCCAGCAATTCACGGCAAATCAGCGCACGCCGGCGGAACAGAACATCGCCTATTTGCTGTCGTGGGGATCGGTCGATGCCATCATCGAGACGATCATCCGCGCGGTCAACACGGTGGGCAGCCTGGATGCCATGACTGGCGCAGATATTAAAGCAGTCACGGAAGCGATGGATTATGCGGTGCTGGGCGGCTTGATGCAGCAGAGCTTCGCCGATGGCCTGCGCGATGCCACGCATAGTCGCATGGCTGTTATGAAGTTCGCCAACGCCACGCTCACCGGACCGGCTACTGGTCCTGAAGATGCCTTGCTGATGTCCGATGGCGCTGGCGGACAACTGTATGTGCCACTGGTCCTGCCATTGACTGACTTCATGCCCGTGCCACAGCTGCGCGGCTAGTGAGGAGCTCTCTGCTCCATGGCCGGGGGGACGGACATGATTTTCAACCCAACCCCCGGTCCCTCCCCGACGAATCGGAGAGGAGAGTCAAGAGCTGAGCCTCCCTCCATCCCGATGGGGGGACCGAGGGGTTTAAAGATGACAGCTCCAAGCGCTCCGCATAGCCTCGTCGTCTCTAACATCGAGGTGATCTATAACAGCGTCATCCTGGTGCTGCGCGGCATCTCGCTGGAGGTTGCGCCGGGCAGCATAGTGTCTTTGCTGGGTCCCAATGGGGCTGGCAAGTCCACCACGCTGAAAGCCATCAGCGGCTTGCTGCGCTCCGAGCTGGGCGAGGTTACGCGCGGGCAGATCGTCTGGGGCGATCAGCGGCTTGATAACGAGCCAGCTGAAGAAGTGGTGCGCCGCGGCGTGGTGCAGGTGATAGAGGGCCGCCTGCTCTTCCGCCACCTGACCGTCGAAGAGAATCTGCGCATCGGCGGCATGGTTTATCAAGGCGGGCGACACATCCGCGAAGATCTGCAGCGCGTCTATCATTACTTCCCCCAGCTGCGCGCGCTGGCACGGCGAGTGAGCGGCTATTTGTCTGGTGGCGAGGGCCAGATGCTGGTGATCGGCCGCGCGCTGATGGCGCACCCGCAGCTCCTCATGCTTGACGAGCCATCGCTGGGGCTGGCGCCAATGCTCGTCCACGAAATCTTTGCTATCATCCGCGAGATCAACCGTCAGGAAGGCATGTCGGTGCTGCTGGTGGAACAGAATGCCCGCGCTGCGCTGGAATTGGCTGATTATGCCTATGTCATGGAAGACGGGCGCATCGTGCTGGACGGTCCCGCCGAGCAGATGCGCGAAAATGAAGATATCAAGGAGTTTTACCTGGGCTTGAACCAGGCGGGTGGACGCAAAAATTACCGCGATGTCAAACATTATCGGCGGCGGAAACGTTGGCTGGGCTAGCGCAAGGAGAGCAAATGGCGATTATCGACGCGCAGATCCGCGACCTGGTGCAGCACAGTTATCAGCGCGCGCCGGCCATCCGACAGTTGCTGGACGAAGCAGGTGTCGCGCCAGACGCTGTGCAGACAGCCGACGACCTGGCGCAGATCCCGGTGCTGGGCAAAGATGCGCTGGTCGAGATACATCGACAGAATCCACCTTTTGGGGGCTTCTTGACAATCGACCCCGCCGACCTGCCGCGCATTTATATTTCGCCAGGCCCCATATATGACCCCCAGCCGCCACCAGCCGACCCCGAAGCACAGTTGGCTGCCTTGCGCTATATCGGCATCGGGCGCGGCGATCGCGTTCTCAACACATTCATGTATCATCTGACGCCGGCCGGCATCTTGCTGGACGAAGCCATCCGCGCGTGTGGCGGCACGGTCATCCCGTCTGGACCAGGCAATACCGAGCTGCAGATCATGCTGATGATGGCGCTGGGAGCGACTGGCTTTGTCGGACAGCCCAGCTATCTGATGACGCTGCTGGACAAAGCCGCCGAGATGGGCATGGGCGAGGGTGCTGTGCCACTGAAGAAAGCGCTCTTTTCGGCGGAGCCCTACACGCCCAGCCAACAGGCGCGCTTCGAAGGTGAATATAACCTGCGCACAACCTCTGCTTATGGCACGGCAGATTTGGGATTCATCGGCTATACACGCTCGGGCGAGCCGGGCTTCCGCATCTTGCCTGGCATCTACTTGCAGATCTGCGACCCACAGACGGGCGAACTGCTGCCGGCTGGTGAGACAGGCGAGATTGTGGCGACTACGCTGAACAAAGCCTATCCGCTGATTCGCTTTGGGACGGGCGATCTGGGGGCGCTGGCACCACAGAAGGCGGGCGAAGAACAACATTTGCTGGGACTATTCGGGCGCAGCGGCGATGCCATCAAAGTGCGCGGCATGTTTTTGCATCCCAATCAGCTGGGCGCGGCTGTCATGCGCTTCCCCCAGATCAAAGACTTGCAAGCTGTCATCACGCGCGAGGGCAATCGCGATGTGGTCACGCTGAATGTGGCTTTGCGCGCTGGCGCGTCTGCTGAAGGCCTTGCCGACGGGCTAACTGCGCTCGCACAACAGGCGGTGCGGCTGCGCATTGATCGAGTCAACTTCGTGGACGACATCGACCCGAATGCTCGCAAGATCGACGACCAGCGGAGGTGGGATTAATCATCCGCTTCCTCCGGTTCGTCTTCATCGGCTTCGTCGATTGAATCCGTGACCCGCAGGAAGAATGTGGTTGGCTCGGTCACATCTTTCACACGCACATCGATGACAAACGGGGCGGCTTTCGCGCCAACTTCCAAGTCGGTCAGCGCCGAACTGATTGTATCTTCATCGACATCGTCATTTTCCGCCAATTTGCGAACGCCATCGCGGCTGTAGAGGCTCAGCAGGGTGTCGATTGTTTCGTCTTCGCCACGCAAGGTAATATCAACGCTGCGATCGGCGGGCAAGGTAATCCGATAGCGCACGCCTTGTCCGGGGCCGACCAAGCCTGTGGCATTAACTTCGCTGCTGCCGATGCCCAATGACAACTCGCCACCGTCGATCAGCTCGCCCTGGATGACATCGGTCAAGTGCTTCTCAGCCGCTGCCAGCAAGAAGTCGTCTTGGCTGGACAGGCTCTCCATGGTGACAGGCACAGTCACGGTCGGCGTTACGCCTTGCGCTTCAATGTGTATCTCTTGGTCGGCATCCAGCGCGCGCGTTACGGTAAAGCGGATGGTGGTGTCTTCGGGCATCAAGAAATCATCGACTGCGCCACCCAACCCGCCGCTGGGATAATGCCCGACGATGGCCGCGCGTTCGTCCAGCGTCAAATTGTAAGCGAAGAATTCACAGGCGCTGTAACAACCGGGCGCGATGATGACAGCCACTTCGCCATCGTAGCGCTGCTCTGCGGGAGGCAGGATGAAGCGGTCTATTGAATGCGGATCGAGATAGAACTCGCCGGTGGTTTCATTGTAGCGGCTGGAAAAGCCCAGGATGTGCTCTTCCTGAAAGAAATAGGCACCCAACTGGTCGGCCAGATAGCCGCTGCCACCACCGTTGTAGCGCAGGTCAATGATGATGCCGGGCACTTCTTCTTCAAGAAAAGTTTCGATCATGCGCTCCCACAGCTGCACGATCAGCCGCTCGTTGTCGCTGAAGTCATAAACAGCGACATAACCGTAGCCGCTGGGCAATACCTCGTGTTCGACAGGTAATTCATCGCCCTCGACGCCAGCCAGGAAAGATGAATGTGAGAAGCTGGCGCGCTCGCTGATGACCGACAGGGTCACAGACTGCTCTTCGTCGCTTTCAGGATTGCGAAAAGTGACAGCGACTTCGCTGCCCAGAGGGAAGCGGGTGATATAACGCAGTTGCTGCAACCGTAGGCTGTGTGGCGTGCTCAATGCCGAATGCGCCCAGACGAATTCGCGCTGCATGGCTTCTTCCAGCGTGCCGCCATCCCAAGCCAATATCTCTGCGCCGAGCTCCATACCGGCTTCGTGCCCAGGGCCGCCCTCCAACAAGTAACTGACGACGAAGCGCCCGTCGTCCAGTTGCGCCAGCGAGATGCCCAAGCCGCCGTCGGTGTCTTCGCGGAAATAATCGGCCAAGAGCGTCAAGGGCATGGAGACATGTCCATCAGGGATCTGCCAGATGAAATCGCGCAGCGCCAGGGCATAGGCGTCCACCGGGTCGTCAGCTGTCTCGGACTCAACGAAGCGAGGCGCATACTCGGCTTCCAGGGCATCCCAATCCAGCTCATATAGCTCGGTATACGCATATTCGCGGCGGAAAAGATCGACCATGGCGGCGAAGGCTTCGCTGTAACTCAACTCGGAAAAGTCGTTAATGGCCGCGGCTTCCGGCTCGTGCAGGTCAATGACCGGGCGGGCGCTGCGGTCGAATGTAAAGGGCTGGGCGTCCATATTCACTGTGGTATAGCCAGCGGGCACAAGCACGATCGGGTCATCAGCAGTGAACAACAAGCCATCCTCGCCAAAATCAGCCGGGAAGCCCTGTCCCGCTTCTGGCGCATAGATGATGAACTGGCCACCGATGATTTCGTGGCGCGTATCCGGCTCGATGCTGCTGCGAACCGAGGCATAGCCAGTCGACCAGCCGCCACCATAGACATCGCGTTCTTCCAGCAGCGTATCGCCAAAGATGTTCGCCCAATAGGCGATGGAAAAGATCATGACGCCGCTATCTTCCTGGTCATCGTTGTCGACATCGCGCAAACCGCCAGCCGGTGCCAGCGGAAGCGACAACATGTAGTCGACTGGTGAAGTGAAAAAGTCGGATGTCAGCTGCCCGAGCACTTGCGATTCGCGCGGGAAGACATAAAACCGGTCGCGGTCGACAAAGCCGGCCTGGTCCTCCAGGATGATCAACGGTTCCGCCACACCACTGGTGAAAAGCGCGTTGCTATAGTGCAATTGTCCACTGATGACGACAGGACCGCCCTCGTCGTTTTGGATGTCCGCGGGGAGATACTCGTCAGTTTCATCCGCGGCCAGCATCGGCAAAGTCAAGACGAACAGCAGCAGGGGCAGCAAGCAGCGAATGGCGTAGGACATGCAAAGCTCTCCAGATGTGCGGGGCGAACGCAAGCATAGTGCAGGCATGGCGAACTGACAAGGATACAGCGCGCCAACCGCCTCATGCGCCCAGCGTGAAAGAATGCGCCGTCAATTCGCGGTCAAAACGCAGCCCATCGGCAAGGACAACGCCCGCCTGGCTGGCAAGAGTCGCAAAGTCATAGACGATCAGCTTGACCACATAGTCGCCGGACGACAGGTCAGCGAGATCCAGGCGGCTGATATCCAGCGGGTCATTGGCAATCACCGAATCGACCTGCGCCGCTTTTTTGCCCGCGCTATCAAAGACCTGCAAGCTATAGCTGTACTGCTTGTTGATTGAGCGGTGCCACCACAGATAGACATACAGCGACCCGTCCCTCTGCTCGAACAGAATATTGCCCAGCCGAGCGCCATTGTCATAATCGACCACTACGGGCTGTGCAGCCGTGACCAGTTGGCAGGGAATTTCATGCTTGAGATAGAAGCCGATGACGGCGTTCGGTTTCTCCAGCCAGTTGCCACAAGAGCGAAAGTGTTGGCTGAACCAGTCGCGGAAATAATCCAGCGCCGGCAAATCAATCTGTTGCGGATTGTGCAGCAGCCAGAGGCCATTGGCATTGTCGACGATAGCTGCCTGCGTGCGGAATGGCAGGGTCTTGCTTTGGAAAATCAGCCGATCCTGCTGGTTGTAGCCGGCATGAGCAACATCCGCCCACTGTGGCAGGCGCGCCCGGTAATAAGTCAAAATTTCATAGTCGTTCACCAGCGCATGCTGATGCAGGCTCAAGATGGGCAGCTGTGTGCCGGGCAGCGAATCGGCTTCGTACAGAAATTCTTGATAATGCGGTACCTGATCATGGTCGATTTCACGGCGGTTGGTATAGACCAGGAAGTCTTCAGAGTTGAAATAGGCGAAACTTGCCGCGATCCACACAGCCAGCAGCGGATAGCGCAGCCAGCTCCAGGCGGGTAGTCTCGTCAAGCCAATGGCCAAAAAGCAGCAGAAGGGCACGGCCAACACGATGGTATAGCGCATGCGCCGCGCCGCCATGATGGTTGTCGCCTCGTTCATCAGGAAGAGCAGCAGCAGCGCCGCGCCCGTCAGGAAAACCAGATATGTTTCTGCGCCAGCCCGCTTTCTGCGCCAAAGCAGCGCTGCCAAAGCCAGCAGGGGCAGCAACCACAGACCATTGGCATAGATGGACAAGATGGCATCCAGCGATTCCAACAGGGACAAGCGCGAGGCATCCAGCGCATCCTGACTGCGTTCAAATCCACGCAGAGCCACCGGCAGCCAGGCCGCAAATAGCAGACAGGCACCGGGCATCAGCAGCGAGACACGCAGCCAGCGGCGATCTTTGGGCGCGAAGAACAGGTGATAGCAGCCCAGCGCCGCGATGATGATGAAGCCGAAATAATTGATATAGACGATCAATGCGGTGGCAGCGAAAAGAGACAGCCAGCGCCGCCCACGGACAGGAGCATCTGCCGAAACCACGCGCCAGTACGACCA
>JAJEBK010000031.1 GCA_022823945.1 Anaerolineae bacterium
ACGAATGATTTCCAGCACGATCCTGACTTTCGTCTCCGGTGTGTACTTGCGATGCCTTCCCATAGGGCTGTCTCCGTCCCTGTGCATCCAGTATACTCTCTTTACTAGGTGTCCAGTTTTTCGGGACCACTACAGGGGCAGATTTGATCGCCATGCAGTCAGTAGCGGACGAACTCTACAAATTGACCTAATTTGTCAGACCAGACAGAAACGGACAAACTCCATGAACAGCGACTACCTCTTCCGCGGCGGCATTGACGAACTGGACCCGGCTGTCGCAAAGTTGATCCGCCGTGAGACAGAACGCCAGCAAGAGAAACTGATTCTCATCCCATCGGAAAGCACCGTGCCTTACGCCGTGCGCCATGCCTTGAGCTCGGCTTTTCACAATATCTACGCCGAGGGCTATCCGTTGGAAAGCACACGCGCTATGTCGCAGTCCGACATTCTGGATTATCAGCAGCGCCTGCCCGAATTCCGCCGCAAAGCCGACTTGCGCTATTACAAAGGTACAGAATACGCCAACATGGTCGAGTCGCTGGCACGTCGCCGCGCCGCCGAATTGTTTGCCGCCAATGGTTGCAGCGCCGACCAGCTTTTTGTCAATGTGCAGCCGCTTTCTGGCGCGCCCGCCAACAGCGCCGCATACACCGCCCTGCTCAATGTTGGCGACACGGTCATGGGCATGGATCTCATCATGGGCGGGCACCTGACGCATGGCAGCCCCGCCAACCGCAGCGGCAAATATTACAATATCGTGTCTTATGGCATCGACCCAACCAGCGAGCGCATTGACTATGACAAAATGCGCGAACTGGCGCTGCAGCACAAACCGCGCCTCATCATCGGCGGTTTTTCTTCATACCCGTTCGCCGCGGATTGGGATGCCTATCGAGAGATTGCCGATTCGGTTGGCGCATACCTGCTGGCGGATGTCGCTCATGTGGCCGGGTTGATTGCCGCGGGTGTCTATCCCAACCCCGTGGGCATCGCCGATGTCGTCAGCTTCACCACGCACAAAACCCTGAATGGACCGCGCGGCGCTGTTCTCATCACGCATCGCAAAGACCTGGCGCGCAAGCTGGACCGCGCTGTCTTCCCTGGTGAGCAAGGCGGACCGCACATCAACAGCATCGCCGCCCTGGCTGTGGCTCTGCGCCTGGCGACCAGCGACCAGTTCAAACAGCTGCAACGGCAAACCGTGCTAAATGCGGCGCGGCTGGCGGAAAAGCTGCAAATGCGCGGCTGGCGCACTCCCCACGGCGGCACAAACACGCACCTGCTGCTGGTGGATTGTAAGTCGCGCATTGGCGCGGACGGGACTGCCCTCAGCGGCGATATGGCGGCGCGCATCCTCGATCTGGCTGGCATCGTTGTCAACCGCCAGACCATCCCCGGCGATACTTCTGCTTTTCGACCGAGTGGCATCCGCCTCGGCACGCCCTGGATCACCCAGCGCGGCATAGACGAAACGGGCATCGACCAGTTGGGTGACATCATCGCTGATCTGCTGGAAGCATGCGAACCGTATAGCCTGATGGGACGCATCCGTCCGCTGGCGCGCGCCAAGGTCGACTTTGACGCCCTCATCGAAGCCACGCAACGCTGCCGCGAATTATCACAAAGCTTGGGCATTGACACCGATCACGAACTGCCTTCCCTCCATCCTGATGGGGGGACCGAGGGGGGTTGGAACGCTTCCCTCCAGCCTGATGGCGAGACCGAGGTGGGTGGCCAGCCTGAGGGGGGCGTCCTGCAAATTCTTGGGGAACGCGCCGCCGACTTCCTGCATGGCGCATTGACCAGCGATGTCGATGCGCTACAGGATGGCGAGGCACAAGCGACCAGCTTGCTCGAGCCAGATGGCGCGCTCATGGCGACGGGAACTTTACAGCGCATGTCGCAGGGCGAATTTCGCTTGAAGCTGCGCGGAAATGTCACGCGGGCAAGCGCCTGGCTGGCAGCGCTCAGCGATGGGTATGTGCGCTTTGATGCCGACGATGTCAGCGCGACCTTGCCCGGTCCTGTGTCGGTATCCCGCCTTGCCTCCGCCTCGCTTGCGGATGTCAGCGAGACCGTCGCAATGCCACGCATCGCCAGCAAAGTCACTTTCATCGGCAGCAACCGCTTGCCCGCCGAACGATCGGGGTGGTCGCCAGCGCCTCTGTCAGCCTTTGAGCCCAATCTCGCCAGTGTCGATATGCTCTTGCAGACACCCCTGCTCGGCGCGCACCGCGAACTTGGCGCGAAACTTGCGCCCTTCGCCGGCTACGAGATGCCCTTGTGGTATCAGTCCGTCAGCGCTGAGCATGCCGCTGTGCGCGAATCGGCCGGCGTCTTTGATGTCGCGCACATGGGCGTGCTGGAAGTCAGCGGGCGTGGGGCGGCGCGCTTCTTGCATACCCTCACCACCAACGATGTGCTCAGCCTGCGCGTCGGCAGATCGCATTATTCCTTCTTGCTGGATGTCGATGGCGGCGTGCTGGATGACTTGCTGGTCTATCGATTGGCGGAGGAGCGCTTCCTGGCGGTTGTCAATGCCAGCAACAACGACAAGATCTGGGCTTGGCTGACCTCGGTGCATGAGTGCGCTGCCATGCTCGACCGCGATCACCCTACCCGCTGCATCGAGGGCTGCGAACGCGTGCAACTGCGCGACCTGCGCGCTGTCTCGTCTGGAGCCGACCGCCGCGTCGATCTCGCCTTGCAAGGTCCGCGCAGCCGCGAAATTCTGCAAAGCCTGCTGGAACAGACGCGCCAGGGCACACAATCGACAGTGAAACTGCCCTGGTCGGGCGTGATGACAACACAGCGCGGCTGGATCATTTCTCGCACTGGCTACACCGGCGAACGCGTGGCGTATGAATTGTTCGTTCCGCCCGACGAATCGGCAGATATCTTCCAGCAACTGGTAGATCTGGGCGCTGCGCCCTGTGGCTTGGCGGCGCGTGACAGCTTGCGCATCGAAGCCGGCTTGCCGCTATACGGACATGAACTGGCTGGGGAACTGGAGCTCAATCCGGCTGATGCTGGCTTCGGCAGCTTTGTCAAGCTCTACAAGCCCTTCTTCGTTGGCAAGCGCGCTTTCATAGAGCGCGAACGCACGCGCAAACACCAGGTCAGCCGCTTCGTGCTGGATGCTCGTGGCGGACGCCCCGCCCAACCGGGTGACCCGGTCGTGAATGCCCGTGGGCGTGTCGTCGGCACTGTGACAAGCTGCGCTGGCGATGCGCAAGGCAACCAGGTCGGGCTTGCCTTAATGGACCGCGGCAGCCGCAAGGTCGGCACCCGCCTGGAGGTGTATGCGGGTTCGGCCAGGGCGCGCGGCATTGACGCCAGCAAGACGGCCATCGGCACGCGTTTGCCAGTGCCGCAGCCCTTGCGCATCGTTTCGCGTTTCCCCAAGCGTAGCTGACAAAGCAGGCGTTTAACGTTGGCCCCCACCCTAAATCCCTCCCCCATAAAGAGGGAGGGACTTCAATTCATAGCAGCGCGCATCCAGCAAACTCGCCAGTCTCCGAAATAAGGGAGAGTCTATTTGTGTAGATTCGATATTCAAGCCCCCAACTCCCGGCCCCTTCCCCCAGAACGAGGGAAGGGGAGCTAAGCAATCCGAGATTGAAGCAAAAGAGCCCCTCCCTCATATTGGGGGAGGGGTTTGGGGTGGGGGCATTGCAGCGCGCATCCAGCAAACTTGCCAGTCTCCGAAAATAATGCAGCTTTGACAATCGCGCGCGCCGCCTTTACAATTCGCATTTGTCGCGGCGCACACGCTGCCGCTTTTTTCGCAGTCTCGATGCACCAGCGCAGGCGCAATTTAGGAGGCCATCTCCAGCATGAAAGAATATCAGTCGGACAAAATCAGAAATGTAGCCTTGGTTGGGCATCAGAGCAGTGGCAAGACTTCGCTGGTCGAGGCGCTCTTGTTCAACACCGGTGCCACCACGCGCCAAGGGCATATCTCGGAACAGAACATGGTCTCGGACTGGGACGATGAAGAACGCGAGCGCGGTCTATCGCTGTCCACCTCGCTGGTGCCCGTTGAATTCGAAGACTACAAGATCAACATTCTGGATACGCCCGGTTTCACCGACTTTCAGGGCGAACTCAAAAATGCCATCCTGGTCGCCGACTCGGTCATCGTGGTGGTCGATGCAGTCGCTGGCGTCGAAGTGGGCACAGAGTTGGCTTGGGAATTTGCGCGGCTGTGCGAGCAGCCCATTATGGTCGTAATCAACAAGATGGACCGCGAAAATGCCGACTTTGATGCAGTGCTTGAACAGCTGAGCGGGCAATTTGACGATTACAAATTCATCCCGGTTACTTTGCCCATCGGTCAAAATGCGCCATTTGACGGGGTCGGCAACGCGCTCACACAAAAAGCCTACTTCGGCGCTGGGGCAGAGCGGGCCGACTTGCCGGCTGAATCCGTGGATGCGCTCGAAGAAGCCAACATGGCGCTGATGGAAGCAGCTGCTGAAGCTGATGATGACCTGCTGGAAAAGTACTTTGAAGAAGAAACATTGAGCTTCGACGAAATTCGCGACGGCATGCGCAAAGCATCCCGCTCAACCGTGCTGAAGACGGTGCCGGTCTTTGCGACATCCGCCACCGAAAATATCGGCACTGTGCCCTTGCTCGAAGCGCTGGTCGCCTATACCACCGCGCCTGACGAACGCAGTGTCAATATCGAACGCGATGACGCAGCCGATACGCTGGGCGCTCCGCAGAGCGACAACGACCCCCTGATAGCCTATGTCTTCAAGACCTTGAATGACCGCTTCGTGGGCACCCTGAATTACTTCCGCATTTTCTCGGGCACGATTTCCAGCGACGGCCGCAATATCAATGCCCGCAGTGGCGCAGACGAACGCTTCAATGCCTTGTTCGTCATGCGAGGCAAAGAGCAATTCCCGGTCAAGGCGCTGCATGCCGGCGATATCGGTGTGGTGGCGAAGCTGACAGATACCAAGACCGGCGATACTTTTGTCGACAAAGACACCAGCTTGCGCGTCGCCCCGCCAGACTTCCCGGCACCGCTGTATATGCTGGCGGTGAATCCACGCGGACAAGCTGACAGCGCCAAGATGGGTCCCACCCTCAGCAATCTCTGCGATGCCGATCCGACCCTGCGCTGGCGTCAAGATGGCGATACGCGCCAGACTGTGCTCGAAGGCATGGGGCAGATTCACCTGGAAGTCACCCTCAAACGGGCGGAAGCGCTGGGCGTGAACATCGATACCCAAATGCCCAAAGTCCCTTATCGCGAGACGATCACCGGCAATGCCGACTCCAGCTATACCCACAAGAAACAAACGGGCGGCGCGGGTCAATATGGGCGCGTCGACTTGAAGGTCGAGCCTGCCGAAGGCGACTTTGAGTTTGAGTCGAGCGTGTTCGGCGGGGCGATTTCGCAGCAATTTGTGTCATCGACCGAGAAAGGCATCCGCGCGGTGTTGCCCGATGGGGTCATCGCCGGTTTCCCGGTCGAGCGCGTCAAGGTCATTGTCTATGACGGCAAGGAACACCCGGTCGATTCCAAAGACATCGCCTTCCAAATCGCGGGCAGAGAGGCGTTTCGCGCTGCATTCCGCAAAGCCAGGCCCGTCTTGCTGGAGCCGATAATGGATGTGCGCATCACTGTGCCCGAGGCGATGATGGGCGATATTATGAGCGACTTGAACACACGGCGCGGGCGTGTGCAAGGCATGGATACCGTCGGCTTCAAGAGCGTCGTCACTGCCGAGGTGCCGCTGGCAGAGATGCTGCGCTATGGCAACGACCTGCGCTCCATGTCGGGTGGCCGCGGCATCTACACGATGGACTTCAATCGCTATGATCGCGTGCCAGCCTATGTGCAAGATGAGATCATAGCGGCGGCAGAAGCGGACGCGGATTGACCCCTACCCCTCGGTCCCCCGGTCTTAACAAGGGGGGATGTTTTCGCTATGATCTCTGCATTCAATTACGATTTCTCTGGCAGAATCACCGAGTCTATAGGACTGAACTCCCCTCCCTGATGATTCGGGGAGGGGCCGGGGGAGGGGTAGGACTAATCCCCGCCGGAGCCATTCTGTTCCGCGACAGGCGATTCCCGCAGGTGCTTCGCGACGGCATTGGGCAGGACATCGTCGGTGTCGTCTTCCAGTCCCAGAATGTGGCGGATCTCTTCGCGTTCGACTGTCTCTTTTTCCAGCAACGCCGTCGCCAGTTCACCCAGGCTTTCGTGGTGGGCTTGCAGCAACTGGCGGGTTTCTTCATAAGCGACATCAATGATGCGCTTGATCTCGGCATCCAGCTTGGCGGCGGTGTCATCGCTGTAGTCGCGGCCGCTGGCGATTGAATAGCCGAGGAAGGGCTGGTCGGTGTCATCGCCATAATTGACCATGCCAACCGAGTCGCTCATGCCAAACATTTTGACCATGCGCCGCGCGATCTGCGTTACCTGCTGAATATCGTTGGCAGCGCCGGTGGTTACATCATCAAAGACGATTTCTTCGGCGATGCGCCCGGCCAAACCCACGCGTATGAAAGCTTCCAGCTGCTTGCGCGATTGATGCAGCGAGTCGTCTTTGGGCATATAAAAGGCCACGCCCAGCGCTCGCCCGCGCGGGATGATGGTCGTTTTCAGCAGCGCCATGGCATCGGGGATCAAGAATGACACCAGCGCGTGCCCGGCTTCATGAAAAGCGGTGATGCGGCGGTCTTTCTCGTTGGAAAGCGGCGGACGTTTCGTGCCCAGGCGGATGCGCTCATAGGCTGTGGTGAAATCTGACATGGTAATCAAGCGGCGGTCATAGCGGGCGGCGTGCATGGCGGCTTCGTTTGCCAAGTTGGCGATATCCGCGCCCGAAAAACCCATGGTGGCGCGCGCCAGCGATTCCAGCTCGACATTCTTGCCCAGCGGCTTGTTCTTGGTGTGGATTTTGAGGATGTCGTGTCTGCCTTTGACATCGGGCAGGTCGACTGTGATCTGGCGATCGAAGCGCCCGGGACGCAGCAATGCTGGATCCAGCACATCGGGGCGGTTGGTGGCGGCGATCATGACGATATTGGTGTCGTTGTCGAAGCCGTCCATCTCCGAAAGCAGTTGATTGAGCGTCTGCTCGCGCTCGTCGTGTCCTCCGCCCAAGCCCGTGCCGCGCCGCCGACCAACTGCGTCTATCTCATCGACAAAGATGATGGCAGGCGCATTGTCTTTGGCTTTTTTGAACAAATCGCGAACGCGCGACGCGCCCACGCCCACGAACATCTCCACGAATTCTGACGCTGCGATGCTGAAGAAGGCGACATTGGCCTCGCCAGCGACGGCGCGCGCCATCAAGGTTTTGCCAGTGCCCGGCGGTCCAATCAACAGCACGCCGCGCGGCACCTTGGCGCCGACCTTGACATACTTCTCGGGTTGTTTGAGGAAGTCGACCACTTCGTTCAATTCCAATTTGGCGGCGTCTTGCCCAGCCACATCGTCAAATTTGATGGTGGGCATCTCAGGCGTTTTTTCGCGCGCTTGTGATTGACCAAAAGAGAATATGCCATTCATCTGGCCTTGGGCGCGCCGCCCCATCCAAACGAAGAAGGCGATGATCAGCACCAGCGGCAAGAAATTGAAAAGCAACCCCAGCCAGGGCGATGTTTTTGTCCAACCGCCTTTGATTTCCACGCCGCGTTCGCGCGCCAGCTCCAGCAACTCTGCGCCGGCATAAGGCGGCAACTCGGCGGTGAAGCTGGCGATGCTTTGCGACCGGCCAGTTGCGGTGGTGATGATGACGCCGCTGCGAAACTTGCCGCTAACCGAGACATTGTCCTGGAATTGCAGCGTTTCGACATTGTTCCGCTGCACCTGCTCATAGACATCGGAATACGCGATCTCGGTTGTAGACGAGACGCCACCCAGCAAGCCCGGCGACGAAATCAACATCAATACCAGCACCAGCACCAGCAAACCCGGCGACACCCATTTGCGCCAGTTCGGTGGCGGTTGTGGCGGACGTTGGTTGTTGTCTGGTGACTGCTCGTCGTTGTTGTTATCCCAAAACTGCATGGAGAGACAAACCCTTCGTCAATGCCTTCGTATGCTAAGTATAGCCCAGCTGCCAAAACTGTCATGCAAGACTTGTCTAAGAAACAGGCGCGACCGCGAGGAACAACGAGCCAGCGCAACCATGTTACCACCCTTTACGCGCCTTGTGGCGGGTCAGTTGCGTGCTGTCCAGGCCAACCGCACAAAAGTTTTGCCACCGAGTGCACCGAGCAAAAGAGGAGTACACCGAGAGTTTGATAACAGCCATGCGAATGAGGGCTGTGCTTTGTGCATTTGTGGCGCTGATGACTGACCTTACGAACGAATAAGATTCCGAGTCAACCCTTTTTCGGCTTGCGGATTGCTGCATCACGGCGCAAAACTATAGCTTCCCTCTCGGTGTACTCAAAAAACCTCGGTGTACTCGGTGGTTAAGTTTTCGCGGCTAGTACCTTGCGCAGGTATCCATTTTATTGCGATTGCCCTGCGTGCTGTCAATGACGATAGGCAAATGCGGCTTTGTCGGCTATGTTTGTGGCGAGCGGATTTTGATTGACAAGGCGCACCATGAATCGACTCAAAGACGAGAGCAGCCCCTACCTGCTGCAGCATGCCGACAATCCAGTCGATTGGCATCCCTGGGGCGATACGGCTTTTCAACTGGCGCGCGAGAACGACAAACCTGTGCTGCTCAGCATTGGCTACAGCGCTTGCCACTGGTGTCATGTGATGGAGCATGAGAGCTTTGAAGATGCCGCCACCGCCGCCATGATGAACGCTCTCTTCGTCAATATCAAAGTTGACCGCGAAGAGCGACCGGATGTAGACGATATTTACATGGGCGCGGTACAGGCCCTGGCCGGGCAGGGCGGCTGGCCCCTCACAGCTTTCCTGCTGCCCGATGGCCGTCCTTTCTATGGTGGCACCTATTATCCCAAAACGCCGCGATACGGCATGCCGTCTTTCACGCAGCTGATGCACGCCATCAACGATGCCTACCGCAACCGCCGCGAACAGCTGGAACAACAAGCCGAAAACCTGCACCAATCGCTGCGGCGCGATGTAATCTCCATTGGGCGGGCTGATGACAGCGGCCTGACGCCAAACATGCTCGATACAGCCGCCGACAAACTGATGCAAAGCATGGATCGCGAAAATGGCGGATTTGGTACACAGCCGAAGTTCCCCAACCCCATCAGCCTGGAGTTTCTGCTGCGCCACTATGCGCGGACGGGCGATCCAGAAGCGCTGCGCCTGGTTGTTTTCACGCTGCGCAAGATGGCCGCTGGCGGCATTTATGACCAAATCGGCGGGGGCTTCGCGCGGTACAGCGTCGATGCGCATTGGCTGGTGCCGCACTTCGAGAAAATGCTCTGCGACAACGCCCAGCTCTGTCGGCTCTACCTGCACGCCTGGCAAATCACCCGCGACCAAACCTTTCGTAACATCGCCGAAGACATCCTGGACTACATCCTGCGCGAGATGACGGCGGCTGATGGCGGCTTCTACAGCGCGACCGATGCCGACAGCGAGGGCGTGGAAGGCAAGTTCTTCGTCTGGACGATTGACGAAGCCCACGAAGCCCTGTCGCCACTGCAAGCAAGCCTGCCACGCGCCCTGGAAATCTGCATCGAGGCTTATGGCATGAGCGCGCGCGGCAACTTTGAGGGGGCGAATATCTTGCATCTGCCGCGGCCGCTGCGCGAAACAGCAGCAGAGCTGGGCATGTCGCTCGCGGAGCTGGAGGCGGCGCTGGAACAGATCAAAGCGCGCTTGGTTGCCGCCCGCGGTGACCGGGTGCCGCCGGGCTTGGACGACAAAATCTTGTGCAGTTGGAATGGGCTGATGCTGGCGAGCCTGGCAGAAGCGGCGCGTGTCTGGGGACGGGCGGATTATCTGGCGGCGGCGCGGCGGGCGGGCGACTTTCTGCTGCGACATATGCTGCGCGAAGGCGACCGTCTGTGGCGCACGCACAAGGCGGGGTGCAGCAAGCTGAACGGCTACCTGGAAGATTATGCCAACCTGATCGACGCCCTGCAGGAGCTCTATCAAGCGACTTTTGACGAGCGCTATTTCGCTGGCTGCCTGCGTCTGGCTGATGCGGCGCTGCAGCATTTCCGTGCGGCTGATGGCGGCTTCTACGATACCAGCGATGACCACGAAGCGCTGATCGTGCGCCCACGCAATTTGCAAGACAATGTGACGCCATCGGGCAATGGCATGCTGGCGACCCAGCTTTTGCGTCTGGCGGCTTATACTGGTGAGGCGCGTTATGCCGATGCGGCGCGCGAGGTGCTGCGCAAGCTGTCGGATGTGATGCCCCAGGTGCCGCAGGCTTTTGCGCAATCCCTCATCGCTGCCGACTCGCTCGTGGCTGGCTTCGCCGAGGTTGCTCTGGTCGGCGAACTGGATTCGACTGAATCCCGAGCGATCTTGTCGACGCTGCGGCAGCCCTATCGTCCGAACATCATCGCCGCCCACCGTCCAGACGACGCTGCGCCCACTGCCATCCCGCTGCTGCAGGGACGCAAACTGCTGCATGAACGCACGACGGTGTATGTCTGCCGCGACTTTGCATGCCGGCTGCCCGTGCAAACTGCCTCAGACACTGCAGAGCTGCTCGCGGAAATCTGATGCTGCCCGAACGACAAGCGGCGCAAGACTACTTCCGCACGCTTCTGCGCACAGTCGTGGGGCAGGCCTTCGCGGCGGCCGGCTATCGCCTGGAGAAGGCTCCGCTGCAATGGGCGGGTGGCAAGTTTCGCTTCGTCAAGACCTTTGCGAATGGCTCTCTTGGCACGATCGACTTTCAAGCGCTGGTCTACAGCGATTCTGCCTGGTCGGCCGGCGCGCCATCGCGATTCCGCGTGCATCTGACACGCTCGCATGCTGAAAAAATTATCGCCTCTCGCAGTTTGAGCCAGTTGGTCGTGGCCGACTTCGGCGTCATGATTTTGCCATCCGCTGACCATTGGTGGACCTACACAGATACCGATTCGCTGGGCAAAGCGCTGGCTGAAGCAGGCCACCTGGTCATCGGCTATGGACTGCCTTGGCTGGCTGGCGAGCTGCTGCCACCTGCCGATGCGCTCGCTGTGGGGGCGCAAGCACAATAACATGATGCCTCACTTTCCTGTGTTGCGCGCGCTGGGATGTTTGCTGTGCCTGCTGGCTTGCAGTTGCAATATCAGCAAACCGGAGCCGCCTGCGCCAACTGTCAACGCCAGCCAAATCATTGTGGTCACCGCGACGCCCCGCTTGCACGCGCAGGTCGCGCCGACGCCGCAGCCCCGCAACAGCGATTCGGCAGATTTATTCGCATCTGCCGAGGTATTGGCTCGCAATGGCTATCTCGAAGAAGCTGCCGACGCCTATCTGAGCTTGTTACAAGCCGGCACGACCCTCATGCCCGGTCAGCGCGCTACAGCCATATTTCGTTATGGGCAGATTGCGCTGCGGGCTGGCTATTTTCAGCAAGCTGCCGATGCCTTCAGCCTCTTCATCGCCGATTTTCCCAACGCCGCGGAAACCGCCCAGGCGTTCTTTTTGCGCGGCGATGCGCGTTTGGGCTTGTCGCTTTGGCAGCTTGCCATAGACGACTTGCAGCAATATCTGACGTTGAAGCCTGGTTTGATCGACAGCTATGCCTATGAACGGATTGCCGATGCGCAGATCGCTTTGGGCGAAGTCGCTGCGGCGCTGGAAAATTACGCGCTGGCTACCGATACCATGCGCTCTCTGGTGCCGCTGCTGGCGCTGCGAGAAAAAGTGGCGCAGATCTATATCAATCTAGGCTACCCTGCCCAGGCTGTCGAGCAATATGATGCTGTGCTGGCGGTCGCGCGCAACCAGCCCTATCGCGCCCAAATCGCTTTCAGCGCGGCGCAGGCATTGCTGCAGGGCGGCGATATCTCGTTGGCTGTTTCGCACCTGCAAACTGTCGTCGCCGACTATTCCGGCACAGCCACTGCCTGGCAGGCGCAGGTGCTGTTGGACCAGCTGGGCTATGGCGTAGACCCGTTCGAGCGCGGAAAAGCGGCTTATGCAGCTGGCGATTGGTCCACTGCTGTCGACGCATTCAACCGCGCCTTGGCAACTGGCTCGCCCCCGGCAGAGCTGTACTTGCAGCTTGGGCGGGCGCAACGCAACCTGGGCGACAGCCAGGCAGCGACATCTGCCTTCCAGACCATCATCGACCTGTATCCGGGCGATCCGCTCTTTGGCGCGGCTTTGCTGGAGCGAGGGCGGACGCGATTTCTGGCGGGCGATCATGCCGCTGCCATCGAATTGTATCTGGGCATCGCCGAGAGTTTTCCCCAGCTGACTTCTGAAGCCGGCGAAGCGCTTTGGCGGGCTGGTTATCTCTATGGCACTAGCAGAGAAACAGCGCTTTCCAGGCAGGTGTTCATTCAGCTGGCGGACACCTATCCACAACACGAGTTGACGACCAGCGGCTTGTTTATGGCGGCATCGGCGGCTGTGCGCGAATCAGACGAGGCTGGCGCGGCGGCATTGTATTCGCGCATCGCCAGTTTGACCAACGGCGAGGATCATGCGGCGGCGCAATTGTGGCTGGGCAGGCTCGCGCTGCGGCAAGCTGATACCGCTGCAGCCGACCGCGCGTTTGCGCAAGCGATAACAGCCGCGCCAGACAGTTATTTTGCGGCGCGCGCCGGCGATATTCGCAGCGACAGGCAGCCTTTCCAGCCACCGGCAACGCTCAATTTCGACTTTGACCCGGCCGCCGAGCTGGCTGAGGCAGAGCAGTGGCTGCGCAGCACATTCGCCATCCAGGCTCCGGGTGACTTGTGGCGTTTGTCCCCAGAGCTTGCCAGTGACCCGCGCTGGATACGCGGACGAGAATTATTTTCCGTGGGCGCAATTGATGAAGCGCTGGGCGAATTCGACGAGCTGCTGGGGTCTGCGCGCGCTGCTGGCAATGCGCTGGACAGCTATCGTCTGGCCATCGCCCTTCGCGATATGGGCGCCTACCGCGAGAGCATCATCGCCGCTGCCGATGTCATCAACGCATCGGGGCAGGGAACTTTGGGCGCTGCGCCATTTGTCGCACGCTTGCGCTTCCCCGCCTATTACATTGATTTGGTCGCGCCGGTAGCGGGAAAATACGACTTCGACCCGCTGCTGATGCTATCGCTGATCCGCCAGGAGAGCCTGTTCAATACCTATGCCACGGCCGGCGCTGGCGAAAAAGGCATGACGCAGGTGATCCCTGGCACTGGGCAATACATCGCCGACAAGTTGCAGTGGCAAGACTATGAGCACAGCGTGCTCTTTCGTCCCTATGCCGCAGTGGAGTTCGGCAGCTATTATCTGGATGAGCAGTTGGAATTGTTTGATCAAAATCCCATAGCGGCGCTGGCAGCCTATAATGCGGGTCCTGGCCGCGCCTATGACTGGCGAGCCTTGGCTGGCGACGATCCTGACTTGTTCATGACGACAATCACAATCGACTCCACGCGCAAGTATGTTCAGTACATCTACCGCAACCACAACATCTACCGCGCGTTATACGGTAGTGGCTGAGGCTGTCGCTCGCGGGGATATACAGCGACACGGGCGGACGCGGTTTTTTTCAATTTCAACGCGGTCGGCGCACAGATATCGGCTGATCATGTTACACTGCAGGCAAGCGGTTCGCGGCACAGGATTATGATGCAAGCGCAGCGGCTATTGACCCAGCTACAGGCACAGCAAAGCGCTGCCCTTGGCGAGTATTTTGGCAACCCCGACTTCGCCGATACGGCCAGCTTGACAGCGCCTTTTTCGCGGGTGCGGCGAGTGGCTGTTGTCACCGAGTCTTTTTTGCCCAAGGTCGATGGCGTCGTCAAGACGGTCTATTTGTCTGTGCGCTATCTGCAAGACACAGGCCGCGAAGTGCTGGTCTTCGCCCCGGATATTGCCGTCGATCATGTAGGCGATTCGCAGGTCATCCCCCTGCCATCCATTGGCTTGCCCCAGGCACCCGAGACGCGCATGGCGCTGCCCAACCCCATGGTCGCCCGCCGCATTGAGGCATTCCAGCCCGATTTGATCCATCTGTTCAGCCCGGCCGCGATGGCCGTGAGTGGCATGGCGGCTGGTCGGCATCTCAATCTGCCCGTCATCGCCAATTATCAGACCGATCTGCCTGGTTATACGGAGCAATATGGCTTCCCGCGTTTGTCGGGGCCGGTGAATCGCTGGCTGCGCTATATTCACAATGGCTGTCACCTGACCTTGGCGCCGACGCGCACCACCATTCGCCAGTTGCGGCGAGCTGGTTTCCGCCGTGTCCGACACTGGGGGCGGGGCATTGATACGGCGCGTTTCAATCCCCGCTGGGCCTGCGCATCCATGCGTCGTCGCCTGTTGAACGGCCGAGACCCCGATTCGCTGCTGTGTATATTTGTTGGGCGGCTGGCCACCGAAAAGCGCATCGACCTGTTGCTGGAACTGGCGCAGACGCCCGGCGTGGCGCTGACAATTATTGGCGATGGCGCGCAACGCGAGCAGTTGGAAGCCTTGTACGCCCACACAGATGTTCATTTCACGGGCTACCTTATCGGCGACGAACTGGCGCATGCCTATGCCAGCGCGGATGTATTTGTTTTCCCTGGCGAATATGAGACATTTGGACAAGTCATCCAGGAGGCGATGGCATCGGGCTTGCCCTCGATCGTCGTGGATGCCGGTGGCGCGCCTGATGTCATAGACGATGGCGCTTCCGGCTTGGTCGTCCCGCCGACAGCCGCCGCCTTTGCCGAGGCTGTTTGCAGCCTGCGCGAACAAACCTGGCTGCGAGCGCAGATGGCTCGCCGCGCTCGGACATTGGCAGAAGAACGCCCCTGGTCGGCATTGATGGCGCAGTTGGAACAGTATTATGCAGAAGCCTACTGGTTAAATCGGCGTTTTGTGCGCCGCTTTGGTAGCACCCACTATCACCGGCCGCTGTCGATCCCGGCGCAGTTGGTGCGGCGTCCGCGCGGTTTGTCCTGAAACCTGCTCGCCGCGCATTCTTCCGCCCACAGAAAGGCAAAATTATGCCAGACAAGCCCGCCAAACGCACTTTGGCGTTGATCGCGCATGATGGCAAAAAAGCCGACATGGTCGCATTTGTGATGGACCACAAAGCCCGGCTGGGCGAGTTTGACCTGGTGGCGACGAATACGACCGGCAAGCTGATCCTAGAAAAAGCCGGGCTGCCGGTCAAGCGCCTGCTGTCGGGTCCCTACGGCGGTGATGCCCAGATCGCGGCGATGGTGGTGGAAGGGCGTGTCAACGCCGTATTCTTTTTCCTGGACCCGCTGGGCAAGCATCCGCATGACCCGGATATCCTGGGGTTATTGCGCATTTGCAATGTGCACAATGTGCCATTGGCGACCAACATCGCGACAGCCGTGCTGTTGATCAATGCCTGAGGAGCGGATTTTACATTCTTCTTGCGTTTCGATCGCAGCAGACACGGCATAATGAAAGCTGGCAGCCTGCCAAATCATGGTGATGAAAGGCCTTTGGTGGCGGAAAACGACCCCACCATCCTCCAATGGGTGGAAAGCGCGAAACAGGGCGACCAAGAAGCTTTTGCCGAGTTGGTTTATCTGTTCCAGGACCCGCTCTACAACTTGTGCTATCGTATGCTGGGCGAAAGTGGCGAAGCAGAAGACGCGGCGCAAGAGGCATTTCTGCGCGTCTACAACAACCTGCACCGCTATGATATGACGCGCAGCTTCAAGACCTGGTTGCTTTCCATCGCATCCAATCATTGCATTGACCGTCTGCGCAAACGCCGAATGCACTTCGTTTCGCTGGATGACGAACCGACCGCCGCTGCTTTGGCGCTGCGCAGCAAAGACCCCCTGCCCGAAGAGACGATGATGCAGGGCGAACGCAGCGCCTATATCCAAAAGCTGCTGCAAATGCTCGAGCCTCACTATCGACTGGCTGTGATCTATCGCTATTGGTACGGCTATTCGTATGCGGAAATCGCGGCGGAAACGGACATGACCATCAGTGCTGTCAAAAGCCTGTTGCACCGCGCCCGCCGCAAACTGGCAGAATTGCTGGAGCCCGGCGATGTCAACAGGCTGGCAACTCCCACCCCGAGAGGAACCTGAGATGTCGGACGAGCGAAGCCCGCAAGACCAAGACATGATGCAAGACGCGCTAGACGGGCAGCTATCAGAAGAAATGGCGCGTCGGTTGATGGATGCGCTGGCGCGGGACAATGGCGCCGCGCGCGAATACAGCCGCCTGCAACGCCTCGACAGCTTGTTGCAACGAGCGCCTCATGAACGGGCGCCGGCTCGTTTGGCGGCCACCATCATGGCGCGCGTGGCGCAACGGGTGCAGGCGCAGGCCCAGCTTGCCGACCTGCCAATCGAAACCCAACGCATCATGATGCTCAGCCTGTCGGCGGCGATGATGGCCATGATGCCCATGATGGAAGCGGCATCGTGGCTGGTGCTCAATGCCCGGCGCGATCCCGAACTGCTCAGCGATGTCATGCTCGAGACGATCGGCTGGGTGTCGCTGGTCACCGACGCGCTGATCCAACTGCTCGAAGATGCCGAAAGCCTGGCTCGCAGCGAACCGGTCGTTGCCGCAGCCACCCTGGCGCTGACGCCTTATCTGCTCGGCAGCTTGCTCGATTATCTGGATGAATTGCCGAAAATGGACGCGGTCAAAAGCTAATTGTCGCCATCGGGAATCATTTCGATGCCGCGGATGCGATAGGTGACCATGCCATCCGGCACCTCCACTTTGACGCGGTCGCCGACACGTTTGCCCAGCAGCGCCTTGCCAACTGGCGAATCCAGCGAGACGCCGCGCCGCCCATGCGTGATTTCTTCGGTATCCAACAAGTCGAGGGCGAATTCTTCTTTCTCGCCGCTGTCATAGACAATGACGCGGTTGCCGGGCGTGACAGTGTGGATGTCGGCGTCTGCATCAATGATTTCGGCGCGCGCCAACACATTCTGCAAGTGAGATACGCGCTCATCCAGTCGCTCTTTGGACACCATGGCATCAAAGAATACTGCTTCTTCGCCCTGGTCGTCTTCACGGGCTTCCGCCAGCATCTCTGCGACCTTGGAGTTCTCTTCGCTGGTGAGGATATTCAGTTCTCGCCGCAGTTTTTCATACCCTCGCCGCGTCAGTTGGATGCGTCGTTCAGCCATGATTGTTCCCTTTCACAATTACAGAAGCCCCGATGCCATGTGTGCGCTTGTCGCAATTGATGTGGGCGGGGCACCAAGAAACTACTAACGATATACGAAACGCCCTGCCCACTGGACAGGACGCATAAACCTGCTTGCGACTATTTATGCGCGAATTGTATTAGATGCGCGTATAAATGCAACTGGATTTGCAGGCAATCGTCCCAAAGGTCCTTGCGCCTAGCGGCTGGAATAGACCTGTGTATTTACACAAGTGGGCAGTTTTTCGCCTCGCAAACCAGCTATGCAATTGTCCACCGCCATCTGCGCCATCTTCAAGCGAGTCGCCACACTGGCGCTGGCTATATGCGGGACGATCAGGCAATTGTCCAGTGTCAGCAGCGGGCTTTCCAGCGGGATTGGCTCTGGGTCGGTCACATCCAGCGCAGCCGCCAGGATCGCTTTGTGGCGCAGCGCCTCGTACAGCGCCGCTTGGTCGACAACTCCACCCCGCGCCGTGTTGATCAAGATGGCTGTGGGCTTCATCAGCGAAAGCTCGCGCGCGCCGATGAACTGGCGAGTTTCGTCTGTCAGCGGCAGGTGCAGGCTGACAAAGTCGCTTTGCTCCAGTAGTTCGTCCAGGTCGCAAGACTCTGCGCCCGCCGCCAGGCTTTGCTCGCTGTTTCCGCGGCTGTGCGTCAGGATGCGCATGCCGAAGCCGGCTGCTCGTCGCGCCACCGCTTGGCCGATGCGCCCAAAGCCGATGATGCCCAGGCAGGCACCATAGATATCGCGCCCCGACAAGACGGTGGGATGCCAGGTCTGCCACTTGCCAGCGTGGATATATTGCCGCGCTTCGGGGATGCGCCTTGCCGCCGCCATCAGCAGGGCAAAAGCGAAATCGGCAGTGGTCTCGGTCAAGACGCCTGGCGTATTGCCGACCGGGATGCCACGCGCGCTGGCCGCCGCAACATCGATATTGTCATAGCCAACCGCCATGTTGCTGACGACTTTGAGGTCTGGCGCCGCAGCCAGTAACCGGGCGTCGACGCGGTCGGTCAGCAGGCACAGCAAGCCACTTAGCGAATGCGCCTTTTTCAGCATGATGTCATATTCGGGCGGCAGAAAGCCGTCCCAGACATCCAGTTCGCAATGCCGCGCCAACCTGTCCAGCGCAGCAGCCGGCAATTCACGCGTGACAAAGACTTTGTTTCGACTCATGCGTTGATTCTCAATTGATTGCGCGGAGCAGATCAGGGTTGGGTCGGCAGCGACACCTTGACGAGCGTGCCCTTTTTCAGCCGGCTGCTGATGCTTATGCTGCCGCCACAGCCGTTTATAAAGCGCTTGGCGATATACAAGCCCAGCCCCAACCCGGCGCTTTCCGACTCTGCCTGCCAGAATGGCTCGAGCGCGACGCCGCCTTCGCCGGGAAAACCGCAGCCACGGTCATAAATCATCAGATCGGCGCGATAGCCAAAAAAATGCCCGGCGACCTGCACTGTGTCGACCCCGGCGTGCTGACGGACATTGCGCGCAATCTCGCCAAAGGCATATCCCAGACGCGCCTCATCGCCCAATACGCGAAAATGCTTGCCCAGTTCGAGACGGGTTTTTGTCCTGAGCTGCAGGTGCAGGCGATTGATCAGCGATTCGCCGTCAAATTCCCGGTCTTCGAAAGCGATCATGTTGTTCTCGAGCAGCGAATACTGCCACAGATTGCTCATCATGTGTTCGATTGCCAGCGCCGAATCGCGCATGAAGCTGATGACAGCGCTCTGTTCGTCGCTCAACTGCCCATCAAAGCCGGCCGCCAGATTGTCAAGCGTCGTCTTGATGGGATGATTCAGGGCATTGAAGCGTTCCAGCACAGCCGGACGGGTGGCGGCGTTCTCGATGCCCAGCGCCGTGATGACATCCATGACCAGGGTATGCAAACCCCAGCAATACGCATGGATGCGCTTGTAACACTCGCGCTGGTCGCCAGTAGTTGGCCCGAAAGCCCCCACCAGCAGCGATTCCATCAAATTGATGCTGTCGCTGACAGGGTCGAGCAATTTGCTGTAGGAAACGCTTGCCACAATAGCACGCTCAGCTAACCCAAACTTGCCACCAGTATAGCAGCAAACAGGCGCGCAAGGCGCTCTTGCATGGGCGACCGTGTCAGTCGCCCACTATCGGATAGCGATTGCAGCTATTTCAGTTCGACGACTGCGCCGGCTTCTTCCAGCTTGACCTTGCCGTCTTCCGCCATATCCTTGCTGACTTCTTCCAGCACGGTGGCCGGGGCGCTTTCGACCAATTCTTTGGCTTCTTTCAAGCCCAGCGGCGTGATGGCGCGGATGGCTTTGATGACATTGATCTTCTTGGGACCAATTTCCTTGAGGATGAGGTCGAATTCGGTCTGTTCTTCTTCTGGCTCGGCATCGACCGCGGCACCAGCGCCCGGTGCCATCATCATCATGCCACCGCCAACAGCTGCCTCGACTCCCCAGGCATCTTCCAATTTCTTCTTCAGGTCGGCGGCTTCCAGGATTGTCAGCGCGCTAAGCTCTTCTACCAATTTGTCCAGGTCTGCCATCGTTCATTCCTTTCTTGACGATTCGTTTGTGTTTGAGTTTGTCTGTCGCTTGCTGCGTGCTTTGATCAGGCGGCTTCTGCTTCGTCTTCGTGTTTGTCGAGGTAGGCTTGCAGCACATTGACGACTCCGCCCGTGGCTTGCTGCAGCGCATTGACTATGCCCTGCGCCGGCGAAACGACCATGCCGGCCAATTGCGCGCGCAGTTCATCCAAAGTCGGCAGCTTGCTCACAGCGTCGACCTGCTGGGCATCGAGGATGTCGCCAGCCATAACGCCGCCGGCAACTTGCATGCGCTCTTCAAAATCCTGCTCTTCCATGTGTTTGAGCAAGGCTTTGGATACGCCGGGCATATTGTCGCCTCCGAAGACGATCGCCACAGGACCAACCAGCAAGTCAGCCGGGACGACCCAATCGGCTTCTTCCAACGCCTTGCGCATCAAGGTGTTCTTGGCGACCAGATAGCGCCCGTTTTGCTCGCGCACGGTATTGCGCAAGCCCTGCACCTGGCTGACGCCAAGCCCTTGCGTCTGCACAACAATGAAACCGTCGCTCTGGCTCAGGATATCTTTGTATTCGGCGACCAATTCTTCTTTGCGAGACCTTGAAATTGGCAAGTGTCGCTCCTTTCTGCAGTCGGCGCGCCCCCAAAGTGGCGGTAGCCCAACGCAAATCATCACTTTGCGATCCCGCTTAAGAGGGTCGCAAAAGCATCAAGGCAAAAAATGCGGAATGAAGGCTCTTGCGCGTCCCTCGGCAGGCAATTAAGGGCGGCTGCCCACCTGCTGTCTGCGGTTCGCATGGCTCTGGATTTCGTAGCCAGCGCGCAGTCTACCCTGCCTGGCGTGGATGTCAATGCCGAATCTGCGCGACTCCCTCCCTAAACCCTCCCCAAAATAAGGAGGGACTTCAAATCGTAGTAACGCTCCCCTTCCCTCATTTTGGGGGCAAGGGGCTGGGGGATGGGGGCAGGGTTGTCAACTCCAAAAAATTAACACATCCATTTGACGATGGCTTCTGTCTGCGTTAGAAAATGCGCGACTGTGCCACGAAGCGAGGACAAGCATAATGGAACTGGATCGCGATGCGCTGCAAAAGAAAGTTCATGCCCTCTATGCCAAAGAACATGCCGCACTGGGCGATTCTGGCACATTGGACCACCTCGAGCGAGCAGAGCAATGGCAACTGGCTGATACCTTGAGCGCCGGTGGCGTGCTGATCTTTCCACATGCTGGCGTGCACGATTGCGGCTATCAGATCGCGGCTTGCGTCCAGGCAGCGCTTGATAGCCGCGCCGACGATGTGGTCGTGCTCAGCGTGCTGCATGCTTTCACGCCAGCCATGGAAGTGGCGCGGGTGGCTGTTGCGGCCGGAGCCGACCCCGCGCAGTTTGAATTCTGGGGGATTCAAGGTCCTGGCATCGAGGGCAGGCGGGAATGGCAGGGCGATCACGCCTTGATCAGCTGGCGTCATTTTTGGCGCGCAGAGTTGGCGCGGCGTGGCATCGCCCCCGACAAAGCGCCGAATGTGCACGAACGCTACCCCTACCTCGCCGGTGGGCAGCCACAGAACTTGCCGGGCGTTGACGAGTTGGCGCGCCTGATGGAAGACGCTGTCGTGGTCAGCACCGCCGATCCCTTCCACCATGGCATCGGCTATGGCGATGCGCCCGAAGCCGCTTATGACCACGATGAAGCGGGCTTGGCGCACGCGCAATCGGTGATCGAAGCGGGCATAAAGCTGCTGGAAGCGGGTGATTATGGAGCCTACAACCAGCACTGCATCGAAGCCAAGAGCGATGCGCGCGACACCGGACAAGTCTATCGCTATCTGCGCGGTCCCATGACGGGCAATGTGCTGGACCTTAGCTACACCGACTCGTCCGCGCTATATGACCAGCCCAAACCGACCTGGGTGGCTGGCGCATTGATCGAGTGGCAGCTGGCGGACTAAGGCGACTTATTCGGTCTGCGCATCCAGGCGGCGCTCAAGCTGGGAGAGCGCGCTTTGCAATTGCTGCTGGCGCAAGCTCTGGGTGAGGTCGCCGCGTGTGCGCTCCAATACCCGCGCACGACATCGGTCTGCCGCCGCAAGCCGCGCGTCAGCGCATCGGGAAAGTCGAAAGCGACCAACTGGTCATAAATATCGTCCATGGCTTGCAGCAGCCGCTCGGCTTCTTCACTGTGCTCATCTTGTCGCCGCATGATATCCAAAATGAAACGCCGCAGCTCGGTTGCCGCTTCCGCCAAACCTTTCAGGTAGGTCGCGCTTTCCACGCCCATTTCTCTGGCGGACGGCAGCGCATCGCCGCGGATGATGGCGCGGGTGATATGCGCTTCGACGACTTCTTTCAAGGCGTCTTGCGTATAGCCGCTGTGATAGAGATCGGGGAAGTCGCGCACAGACTTCAGCAGTTCGCGCGTTCCGGCGGCAACTTCATCCAGTCCGGCGTCGGCTTTTGCCCAGTCGCGGCGGTGGATGGCGCGGATGCTGGCGGAACAGCCGCGGATCAGCGAGCGTGACAAACCGATAGCCTGGTCGCGGGCGGCATTGCGCTGTTCCAGGTCGGCGCGGATTTCTTCGCAGACAGCGCCCAGATTATTCATCGTCTTCGGCGGCCGGGTTGCCGCGCAGCCCCCCAAAAAGCTGGTCGGCGAGCGTCGGGCGGCTGGGCATGCCGATTTCGCCATGCTTGGCTTCAAACTTGGTCAGGTTCTCATCCAGCGCTTTGAGGAAGAGTTTGCTGTGCATGGGCGTCATCACCACGCGCTTTTGCACGCGGGCGCGATTGTCGTTGGGCATCAACTGGATGAAGTCGAAGATCACCTCGTTCGCCGTATGCGTAATCATGACCGTGTTGGCATAGACAGCGCTGGGGTCACGCGGGAATTCCAATCTGATATTGCGCTTGTTCGCCGCTTGTTCTGCCATAATCGCCTTGCGCTTTTGTGGCCGCCAAGCGCATTATAACAGCAACTGCCGTGATCATCAGACCGCCTGGGGAACAGCCATGCCGACCTACATCTACAAAATCCAGCCCGTGCGACCAGAGATGCTTTCCGACGGTCCCACAGACGACGAGGCGCGCATCACAGCCCAGCACTTTGCCTATCTGCAGCGCCTGAAAGACCAGGGTACGTTGCTGCTGGCGGGGCGGACGCTGGCCAGCGATTACTCGGCATTTGGGATCGCCATCTTCAAAGCGCGTGACGATGAGCACATGCGGCGGCTGACCCTTGCGGATCCCGGCGTGGCGCAGAAGCTTTTCCGCGCCGAGTGGCATCCCTTTCGCATCGCGCTGCTCGCCGATGAGTTGCGTGCCTAGACTAAATCTACACGAGCGGATCGCGGTTTGGGGCACCAGCTTGGCGAGGGTAACGGCGTGGCGTCTTGCCGACCTTGCGCACCATCACCAGGAAACGCGCTTTTTCCAGACCGGGCAAACGTACTTCGTCAATGCCAGCCAGCTCTCCTCCCAGTGTAGAAATAGCTTTGCTGGCAGCCTGCGTTTCTTCGTGGGCAGCGGTGCCTTTCATGGCGATGACCATTCCGCCGCGTTTTGTCATGGGCAGTGTGCATTCCATCAAGGCAGGCATGCGGTTGACGGCGCGCGCAGTCACGAAATCATAGGTGCCGCGGTGTGCGTCATCCCGCCCGGCGTCTTCGGCGCGAGCGTGCACAATGCGGATATTATCCAAGCCCAAAACCCGCCCGGCCTCTTCAATGAAGCGCAATTTCTTGGCAGTCGCATCCAGCAGGGTCACGCGCAGCAGCGGCCGGACGATCGCCAGCGGCAAACCCGGAAAACCAGCGCCCGTGCCCACATCCAGCAGCCGTCTGCGCCCCGCTTTCGGCAGAACTTTCAACACGGTCAGTGAATCCAGATAATGCTTCAGCGCGATCTCAGCCGGTTCGGTGATGCCAGTCAGATTCATGCGCGCATTCCAGTCCAGCAGCAAGCCTGTCAACTGCTCGAACTGCGCCAATTGTGCTTGCGAAAGCTCCAGGCTCAGAACTGCCTGCGCCTGCCTGGCGAGAGCATCTATGGATTTGTTGAACATATTGCCTGCTGTATTCACCATGCTGAAGATGACAGCCAGTCTATCACAATGCCGCGCTTCTGGACGAGACACGGAAGTGCTGAGAAGCCTGGATATGCCACCATGCCCCCACCCTAAATCCCTCCCCCATAAAGAGGGAGGGACTTCAAATCGTAGTAGCGCACCCCTTCCCTCATTTTGGGGGCAAGGGGCTGGGGGATGTTGGGCAGGGTTGTCAACTTCACAGAATTACCACGCCCCGAGACACAGGCAGCAGCCCAACAACACGCTGTACTCATGGCGCGCGAACTGGCGTACAATGGTGCCTGGGCGTTCCCAAAATGATGAGGCGGCATGAAAAAAAACACGATCTGTGTATTGCAAGGCGACCAGACCGGGCAAGAATTGCTGGACGAAGCGCTGCGCGTGCTCGATCCCAGCGTAATTCGCATGCGCAGCCTGGCTTTCGAGATCTTTGATTTGTCGCTGGAAAATCGGCGGCGCACCAAAAATGACGTTGTGCATGATGCTGCCGGGCGCATCCTGGAGACGGGATTGGGCATCAAAGCCGCGACCATCACGCCAGGCGACCCAGATGATGTCGGCAGCCCCAATTCTCTTTTGCGCGAGCTCGTGCATGGTAGTGTTATCTTGCGAACAGGCAGACGAATCCCGTCTGTCCTGCCTCTGGCTGGCGTGCATGCGCCCATCGCTGTAGTCCGCATGGCGGTCGAAGGCGCGTATGCTGCGCAAGAATGGCGCGAGGGCGCAGGCTTGGACGAAATCGCCTACAACAAGCGCCACATCAGCCGCCGCACCTGCCGCGCTGTCGCAGAGTTCACTTTTCGCTATGCGCAAAGTCATCGGGCAACAGTCTTCGGCGGACCCAAATATACGGTCAGCCCGATCTACGAAGGCATGTTCAAAGAAGAGCTGGACCGCGCAGCCGGGCTGTTCAAAAATGTTCGTTATAACCCGCAGTTGATCGACGCTACTTATGCGCTGTTGCTGGAGACGAGTGGCGAGCCGCTGGTCATCCCGGCTTTGAACCGCGATGGCGATTCGCTCAGCGACCTGGTCATCAAGATGTTCGGCACGATAGCCGGCGCGGAGTCGGTCATTATCGCTTTTGATGATGAATTCAATGTCAAAGCCGCCATTACCGAAGCGCCGCATGGCACAGCGCCCAGCTTGCAGGGCAAAAATATCGCCAACCCCATGGCCATGATTCTGGCTTGCGCCGCGCTGCTGCGGTATATCGACAGCAAAGAAGCTGCGCTGGCCAGCCGCGCCTTGTACGAGGCGACCCTGGAGGCGGTCTACAATGGCATAAAGACCCCAGATTTGGGCGGGCAAGCTACCACCAGCGAATTCACGGACGAAGTCATCCGCGAAACCCGTGGCAAGCTGGAAGTGTGGGACGCGCTTGGAGAATAAATGCAGTTGCGGGAGCAGCCGCTTGTGGACGAGCAGCTCGATCATGATGCAGCGGACTTGTGGGCAGCGCTTTTTGACATCGTGACCGACGGCGAGAAACGGCTGGCCAGTCACTTCGAGGCGCATCAGCTGACCCCGCCGCAATTCTATGTGCTGAAGACGCTATCGGAACGATCGGGCGCTTGTCGCATCGGCGATATTGCCCGTGCGCATCACTTGACCAGCGCCACTATGACCGGGCTGGTGCAGCGCCTGGAAGCTATGCAGCCGCCGCTCGTGCAGCGCCGCCGCAACCGCCGCGATGGCCGCTCGGTAGATGTCATCTTGACGCCAGCCGGCAGCGAGCGCTTTCTGGCGGTTCAGCGCGGCTTGATGCAGCAGTTGCGGGCGGTGATCAGCTTGCTGCCACCCGCCGAGCGCCGCGATATCATCAACAAGGTGCGCCTGTATTTCACGATATTCTCGCAGCAATTCCCGGCCGAAGCATTGTAGGTAAAGCCAAAACAGTAATGCACCAATATGAAGGAACGTCGTAGAGGCGACTCTTGAGTCGCCCACATGGTTTGCGGCGGTATTGCGGGCGAGTCATCGCCTCGCCCCTACAGATTTCTAATCAGAACAGCATCGCCCTTCTACGCATGACTTTTTTGGCGCTGCTTCTGTGTCAAAAATACGCAGCACGATGTTGGTTCCACTTACAAGTCGATCAGCGTCTGATATGTGGCAAGCCAGCCGCCAGCAGAGACGCAAAGCGCCCTTCTTGCTCCAGCGCAGGCAGAGGCACCGGCGATTCTGGCGCTGTGGGCGGGGGGCGCAAGTCCAGTTGCCACCAGCCGGTATCGCGCCATTCGCCTGCTTTGTGCCCCACATTGCGGAAGACGCCGATCTTATAGAAACCGATCGCTTCATGCGCGCGGATGCTGGCGGGGTTGGGCAGCGCGATCACCCCAACCGCCGTCACATATCCCTGTGCCCGCAGCAGAGCCAGCAGCGATGTATACAGCGCCCGCGCAACACCCCTCCGCAGGAAGTCGCTGTGAACATAGACGGTCGTCTCTGTCGTCCATTGGTAGGCGGCGCGGCTGCGAAAAGCGCTAGCATAGGCATACCCAGCCAGCCGGCCGTCCAGCTCGCAGACCAGCCAGGGATGTTGCGCCAGCGTATTTTGCACGCGCGCGGCGATTTCGACTTCGGCAGGAACAACTTGCTCAAAAGAGATGTGCGTTTCGAGCACGATCGGCGCATAGATAGCGCGGATGGCGGCGGCGTCGGTCACTGTGGCGAGGCGAATCGCTGGCATTTGCGGCATGACAAAATAGCTCGGTCCGGTATTTTCTACCGCTACATTGTAGCCGAGCCTGCGCGGCACAACCACGCCACGACAAGCGGCGCAGGGCGTATAATGATGAGCGAGTTTACACAGTGTTTACATTTGCCTTACATGGCGATGATGCCCGCGTGGCATAGTTGGCGCAGAAGGTCTGGGCGTTGCCGAAAGCTGCGGTTCCGGTAGGTGAAAGCGTGAGATTGACAAAACTATGAGCGTCTCCGACACGATTTTGGTAGTTGATGACGAGCAGCGCATCATTGATTTGGCGCGCATGTACCTGGAGCAAGATGGTTTCCAGGTGCGCAGCGCAACCGATGGCACCAGCGCCCGCCGCATGATCTTGCAAGACAAACCCAGTTTGGTCGTGCTGGATCTGATGCTGCCCGGCATGGACGGGCTGGAAGTCTGCCGGCGCGTGCGCGAGCAATCCGATGTGCCCATCATCATGCTGACCGCGCGCAGCGACGACATCGACAAAATCGTGGGCTTGGAGCTGGGCGCGGATGACTATCTGACCAAGCCATTCAATCCCCGCGAGTTGGTGGCGCGCATCAAAGCCATTCTGCGGCGTACTGATCGGGCAGGCACGCAATCAGAAGCTGTTCCTGCCATGTCCATCGGCAACCTGCGCATCGATCCACAACGCCGGCGCATTGAAGTCGCAGGGGAGGTTGTCGGGTTGCGCATGAAAGAATTCGATTTACTACAGCATCTGGCGCAGAACAAGGGCGTCGTTTTTAGCCGAGACCGGCTGCTGAATGTCGTCTGGGGTTACGATTTTGTGGGCGAGACGCGCACGGTCGATGTGCATATCGCGCATCTGCGCCACAAACTGCGCGGCATGACACCCAAAATCGAAACCGTCTGGGGCGTGGGGTACAAGCTCGAAGATGGCTAGGAAACCGGCTTTCAGCCTGCGCTTGCGACTGCTGACCTCTTATTTGGCGCTGCTGATGATTACATTGAGCGTCAGCGCGATGGCTCTGCTGTTCTTGATAGGCGGCAGGCGCGCTCCACATGCGCCAACTTATGAGCGATTGGCGGCTTTGACACAGGGATTGAATTACCTGGATTTCATCGCCGATTTTCCCTTTGACCGCGGCCGCGAGCGTTTGCAAGCGCAAGTGTACGAGCTGCTGGATGTCTTTGCGGAAACGCGCGCTGTGCGCACCGTGCACATTGGCGTGAGGCCCGATGGCCCGATTGTGCTGTACGACAGCGCCGGCAACTATACGGCGGGCGCGCTGATACATCTGCGCGGCGAAGGCTATCACAACGAAAAGCTGGCCAAGGTGCTGGGGCGCGGCAGCGAACAATTCTTTGGCAGCTTCGTCGATCCCGATGGGGGCGAATGGCTGTATGCCGGAGTCATGTTTGGGCAACAGCGGGGATTTGGCGTACGCAGCTCCAGCAATGATTTGTGGCTCCTGGCAGAACCGCAGCCGACAGTCAGCCTGCAGGCAACTCTGGCTGTTTTTGGCAATGCCCTGGCGCCGCCATTGCTGCAAGCTGGCATCGTCGGCATTCTCTTCGCCCTGCTGCTGGCGGCGCTGATCAGCCGTACAATCGCCCAGCCGCTGCAGCGCGTTGCAAAAGCAGCCACCGGCGTGGCGCGCGGCGATGACAGCGTAAATGTGCCAGTCAGCGGTCCGCCCGAATTGCGCTTGCTGGCCGAATCGTTCAATCACATGACAGCTGGGGTGCGGGCGGCGAATGCTGCGCAGCGCGACTTCCTCAGCAATGTTTCACATGACCTCAAAACGCCGCTGACCTCCATCCAGGGCTATGCGCAAGCCATAGTCGATGGCGCGGCTGACGATCCCCAGGCGGCGGCGCAAATCATTTACGAAGAAGCCAGCCGCCTCAATCGCATGGTTGTCGAGCTCACGCATCTCGAACAATTGCAAGCTGGCAAGCTCTCCATGGGGCGCGAACGCATCGACATGGCGCGGCTCTGTGATGGCGTCGTCAACAGCCTGCAAGTTGTGGCGCGGCAAGGGCACATCCAGCTGGAAACCGACTTGTCGCCTGTGCCAGACATCATCGGCGATGGCGACCGGCTAGCGCAAGTGCTGACGAATCTGGTGAGCAACGCGCTGAAGTTCACACCAGCTGGCGGGACCGTGCAAGTGGCGGTGGCGCGTTCTGGCGGCGGCGCAAAGGTGACAGTGCGCGACAACGGCGTTGGCATCGCGCGGGACGATTTGCCGCGCATATTCGAGCGCTTTTATCAAGCCGACAAAGCGCGCGGACCGCGGCGCGGCAATGGCTTGGGGCTGGCTATCGCGCAGGAAATTGTCGAGGCGCACGCAGGTCGTATCAGCGCCGAGAGCGGTGGCGAAGGCTGTGGCGCAGAGTTTGTCGTGTGGTTGCCGGGGGCGAATGGCGACTAGGCGATCCAGTGGCGAGCCGCGTCACCCGCCCGCCTCATACGCCAGCACGGGCATGCCCAGCGACACGCGCACCTGATCGCCGCGCCGAATATAACGTTCCACGCCCGTCCACGCCACCAACTCTGTGCCATCGCCCAGCGCCAAGCCGACGCGCTGATTGTGCCCGAAGAATTCGCGCCATTGCACTTTGGCCGGCACGCCAGTCTCATCAAGATGGTCGATATGCAGCGCTTCCGGGCGGATCATGAGACTCACTTCGCCGCTTCGTGGATGATACAGCTTGACTTCTCCCAGGCGGCTGCGGGCTGTCAAACCCTGTGCCCGCGCGGGCAGCACATTCGCCTCGCCGATGAGCTTCGCCACCTGGATGCTGCTGGGTCGGTTGTAGATGATATGCGGGGCGGCCAGTTGCAGCAGACGGCCCTCATAAATGACGGCAATTTCGTCCGACAAGCTGAGCGCCTCTTCCTGGTCGTGGGTGACAAATATTGCGGTCGTTTCGGTTTCGCGCAAAATTTCTCGCACATCGTTGCGAATGTGCACGCGCAGATCGCTGTCCAGGTTGGAGAAAGGCTCGTCCAGCAACAAGACATCGGGATTGGGAGCCAATGCTCTTGCCAGCGCCACCCGCTGCTGTTGCCCGCCAGACAATTCGTGCGGCAACCGTTCGGAGAATTTTGGCAAGCCGACCATGTCCAGCATGCGCCGCACTTGCTTGTCGCGCTGCGCCGCGCCTGCCCGCAAACCAAAACCGATATTGCCCGCCACATCGACATGTGGGAACAGGGCATAATCCTGGAATACCATGCCCACCTTGCGCTGTTCTGGGGGAACAAAGCGCGAGCCATCGGCGACTATTTTCGCGCCGATCCACACGCTGCCGCTGGTCGGTCTTTCAAAGCCAGCCAGAAGACGCAGCATGGTGGTCTTGCCACTGCCGCTGGGTCCCAACAGCGTCAGGAACTCGCCAGCGCGCGCCCGCAACGAGATCTCGCGCAGCGCTATGGAGCCATCGCCAAAGACTTTGCCCAGATTGTCCGTTTCCAGCGCGAATGCCATGTGCTCACTTTTTGCTCTGCCGCATCAACAGCATAGATGATACCGCGCTTGCAAACACGGGCAGAATGCGCCCTTCAGTCCAGAATGTCTTCCTGGCGGAGCACGATCAAGAGCACAAACGCCGATGCCAGGATAAGCGCCAAGCCCGGCAACGCTATCGTGGACAAAAAAGCTTCGTCATAGGCGCTCCAGATGCGCGTGGCAAAGGTGCGAAAACCGATTGGACGCAAGATCAACGTGGTGGGCAGCTCTTTCATCACATTGAGGAAGACCAGCGCCATGCCGGCCAAGATGCCGCCCCGCGCCAGGGGCACGGTGATGCGCGCCAGGACGGCCAGCCGCCCCAAGCCCATGCTGCGCCCGGCTTCTTCAAAGCGCGGATTGATCTGGGCAAAGGCGCTTTCGGTCGCGCCGATGCTCAACGGCAGGTAGCGTACGGCATAGCCCAGAATCAGCAATGGCAAGGTCTGATACAGCGACAGCAGATTCTGCGATGCAAATGACACCAGCGCCAGAGCGACAACGATGCCGGGCAGCACATTGCCGGCATAAGCGATATTGACAAGCCAACGATTTGCGCGGTTGGCTCGCCGCATCGCCAGCAGCGCCAGAGGCAGAGCCGCCACCGTCACCACAGTCGCCGCTACCGCGCTCACGCTGATGGTGTTGCCTGCCAATTGCGAAAGCGGGATGTGCACGGGGTTGGTCATCTGCCGACCAACCAGCCAGCTGAACAGAACAAGTATCGGCACGACGACGCCAGCCAGCACCACCGCGCCGCAAAATGCCACCGCCAGATAGCGCCATTTGCCCAGCCGCACCACTTCCAGCCGGCGTGATGCGCCGCTGCCGATGCGGAAGTGCCGCCCACGCCCCGCCGCGCGCGATTGCATAACCAGCAGCGCCAGCGCCATGACGATCAGCACCAGCGCCAGCAGCGAGGCTTTGTCCATGCGGAAAGACTCGGTCTGCAAAAAGATGGCGCGCGTGAATGCGTTGTATTGCATCACGGCCACTGCGCCGAAGTCGCTGAGAATGTACAATGCAGCCAAAAGCATGCCGGCCGAAAGCGCCGGACGCAACTGGGGCAATGTGATCTGGCGGAAGACTCGCCAGCGTCCCAAACCCAGGCTGTAGCCCGCTTCTTCCAGGCTGCGGTCGCATTGCAAGATAGCTGAACGCAGCGGCAGCGCGATGTAGGGAAACGACACCACGCCCAGCGTCAATGTCGCGCCCACGAAGCCCTTGATGCCCGGCAGACGTTGCACGCCAAATGGCTCGAGCAAGCCTTGTACGATTCCGCGCGGACCAAAGGCTTCGCTGTAGGTGACGGCAACCAGGTAGGAGGGAATCACCATGGCCGCCAAGCCCAGCGCCAGCCAAATGCGCCGACCCGGCAAATCGCAGCGCGCTGTCAACCAGGCGAAAGGCACGGCGATCGCCGTCGCCAAGCCTGTCGCTGCCAGCATCAGACTTAAACTATTGCCGACGATCAGCAGAGTCCGCGGACGCAGCAGGTAGTCGATGCCTTCTTGCCCTGCGCCCGCGGCTCGCAACACCAGCAAGCTGATGGGAATCATCACCACCGCGACCACCGTCAAGCCAATCAGCTGTGTGGCTTGCGCAGCGCCAAAATGTCGGCGCGACAACACATGCGGGTAATGCCAGTGCGGTCGCAATCGCGGCGGGATGACTTCCGAAAGCTGCATGGCTTAGTCCAGCGCTCCGCTGTTTTCGATCATCTCCAAAGTGCCTTGCAGATCGGTGAGATCGGACAAGTCAATCTCGGGCGTTTCGATATCGGCAAGCGCCGGCAGGCTAACAGACGGCGCGACCGAATCGACCAGCGGATATTCATAGGTGCTTTGAGCGAAATATTCCTGCGCAGTATCGCTGAGCAGGTAGTCGACCAGCGCCAGGGCCTCATACGGCTGATCGGTCGTGTTGAGGATCGCAGCGCCGGCTACGTTGATCAGCGAACCGAGATCTCCGCCGGGGAAGAAGTGCAGCGTCGCCGTGATGTCTGGATCTTCAGCCAGGAAGCGGAACAGGTAGTAGTGGTTCACCAAGCCGCCAACGACCTCGCCGTCAATGGTCGCTTGCACGATGGGCGTGTTCTTGGGGTAGGCATTCACGCCATTGGCGATCATGTCCGCCAGCCACTGCGCAGTCTCATCTTCGCCCATCAGCACGCGCATGGCTGTTACATTGGCGACGAAGGACGCGTTGGTCGGCGCCCAGCCTACCAAGCCGCTCCATTGCTCGCCGGTGAGATCGAGGATCGAGTCCGGCAGGTCCAGCCCATATTCTTCCAGCGATTCCGGGCTGTAAACGAAGACGCGGGCGCGTCCACTCAAGCCCACCCAGACACCGTCGGGAGATACAAAGGCTGCGTTGGCAACGCGGCCGATTGTTGCGTCGGGCAGCTTGTGCAGCATATTTGCGGCAGCCAGCGCGCCCAGAGCGCCGCCGTCCTGCGCGATGAAGACATCGGCGGGGCTGTTTGCGCCTTCGGTGAGGATCTGGTTGGCCACAGCGCTTGTGCCGCCATACAAGATTTCGACTTCTATGCCAGTATCTTCGGTGAATTGCGCCAGGATCGGACCAAGCAGGCTTTCGTTGCGGCCCGAGTAAATCGTGAGCGGGTCGTGGCTGTCTGCCAGGATGGGCGCTGCGCCGATGCAGACCAGCGCGACAACGAGGCAGATGATGATATTGCGAACCTTCAACATGATGCAGACTCCTTGTGATAGTTGCGAATCTGGGTTACGATTCGCATTGATAGATGGGAGTCAGTTTGGCTGGAATTCGGATGCGCAACCGTGCCAGCCGAACTGACTTCTGTGTTTTAGCAGGTGTACAGGCTGCATGTCTACGCAATGGGTTAATGCATTAACTGCCTTTGTCGCCAACTAAAGTTGCAGTCGGTTAATTTCTTCGCCGATTGCGAAGCGCCACCGCCTCGACTCTGGACAATCGCGCGTACAGCCAATACAGTTAGCCTGCTACAATACCCGTGCAGGTCGTGGGGAGTGGGGGCAATGTCGAACTGGTGGGGCTCGCGGAAGAATGTCTCATCGCGGCTGGTGTGGGAAGTCGAGGCGATGAAAGCCGCGTTTGGCTCGACATTCCGGCTGGTTGTGCCGCCATTTGGCGGGCTGCTCTATTGGCAGGGCTCTGTCGAGATCAACATGAGCATCCTGGACTCGCCTTTTCACAACCTAAAAATTGTCTATCCCAAAGAATATCCCAACCGTCCCGCCGAAGCCTATTGCGTCAAACCGCGCATTTACAGCGAAAAACACCAGTATGAAGATGGACAGCTTTGCCTGTTTAATCCCAAAGATGGCGAGCAGTATGGCTGGAATCCCGGCAAATCGACCGCGGTGACCGTGGGCGGCTGGGCGATACAATGGCTGTATGCCTATTACACTTGGCGCTCCACCGGCAAGTGGCCCGGAATTGAAGAGCGCATCAAAGCCAGCACACCCTTGCCGCGCCGCCGGAGGCGCTAGCCATGCGAGCCGCTGATGAGCCCGAATTGCTCAGCATTCTGCGAGGCGAGTACGACCATATCCGCAAGCGACTGCGAGGCATGGCGATGATCTCGCGCGGCATCGTGCCCAATTTGGTGCTGTCGCGGCGCGCGGTCGAACGCATGCTGCTGGCTGCCAGTCAATATGTCGCTGACGAAACGGGTGAAGCCATGGTCGGCTTCGTCGTCGACGATGCCACGCCCGAAGGCAAGCCGACTATCTATGTGCTGGATACCATCTCGCCGGACGAAACAGCTGTGCGCCGCTCGCACACTTTTCAGCAGGGCGACGCGCTGCAAGACGAAGTCATCTGGTGGCTGCAAGAGAATTGGCACTACCACCGAAATCAACACCGTGGCACGGCGTTGCTGCCGGCGCGCTTTGATGTGCCGCTGCGCTATCTGGGCGACTGGCACAAACAGCCCGGCTCCATGATCCAGCCCAGCCATGGCGATTTGATGACCGCGCTTTCTTGGCTGGACGATGATGAATCGGGCTTGGACTTTTTGTTGGTGCCCATCGTCACGACCGGACACACCGCGATCGTCGGCGCATCGGATGTCGATGTCAATTATTTTCACCAGCCTATGGCAGACGGCACAGATATGCGCGTCGACTGGTGGTACATTCACCGCGATGTTCGTGTTTTTCAGCCGGTGCGCCCACAGATCGTCGCGCCCGAAACCTTGCCACAGATGATGAAATACGGCTGGCATGTGGTGTTGGCGGATCGATTGACCAGCGAGCATTATGCGCTGGAAGACGATGGCTTGCTCCTGCGCACCCTTTTCTATGAGTGCGATGGCGAGGTGCCGCTGGAGTTCTGCTTCATCGCCATTCGGCAGGGCGCATCGTCTTTTTTGCTGCTGGTTACGCAGCATGATTATCCGCAAAGCCCGCCGCGCGCCTACCATGCGCCTTTTGTCGCTGGCCTTGACCTCATGGACCCGGTCGCGACCTTTGAGAAACTGTGGGCGGTTGCCGAGCCGATCGCCGAACCGGCAGATTGGTCTTGGTCTCCAGAGAAATACTTGCTTGACTTTGTCGTCGCCATCGAGATCGAAGCGGGCATTCGCGAGCCAGAGCGCATCAGCATTCCCGTCATTGATGAAATAGCCGATGGCACGCACACAGACAACGCATCAGCGGGGTGCGCGCAGCCAGCCAGCCAAGTCGAGGCAAAGCAACATGAGTAACATGTGGGAGCGTGTCGGGCGCTTGATCGGCGAGGACAACCTCGATCACCTGGCAGGAAAGCAGGTTGGTGTGGTTGGCTTGGGTTCGGGCGGCGGCTTCGTCGCGCTCAGCCTGGCGATGTGCGGAGTAGGGCGCTTCGTGCTGGTGGACGACGATGTCCTGGAGCGCGGCAATATCACGCGGCATGTGGCCGACCTGCGCAGCCTGGGGCAAAACAAAGCGGCGGCTGTGGCAGATTTGATCTGGCAACGCAACCCCGATGCGCGAATCGATGTGCGCGCTGGCGCTATCGAAGACCACTGGGATTGCCTGGACGCGCTCGACTTGCTGGTCGTGGCGGTCGACAACGAGCAGGTCAAGTACGCGATCAACGAAAAGTGCCTGGAGAAGCGCTTGATCGCCTCTTATGCTGGCGTATACGAACGCGGCGAAGGCGGCGACCATGTCATCATCAAACCCTATGACGGTCCCTGCTATGCCTGCTGGGCAGCGGCCACGCGCGAAGGCGTCAAAATCGCCATGAACTCTGTGGGCGATCTGGATTATGGCATGATCGGCGCGGATGGCACTTTGGCATCTGAACCGGGGCTGTGGGTCAATGTCACCAAAGTGGCCGGCATTCAGACCGATCTCGTTCTGAACGAGTTGCTGCGCGGCACAGCTGCTTATGTCGAAATGCCCGCCAACACGCTGATCGTCAGCAACATCTACCTGGATATCATCGAAGGCGCAGAAAGCGACCCGCATACCGGCATCTGGATCGAAATCGAGCGCGACCCGGATTGCCTGGCCTGTGGCGACCGCCTGCAAAAGGGCGTCAGTCTGCTGGCGCGCGACGAAAATGACAGCATCTCACTGGACGAGCTGGCCGCTTCGCGATTGACCACCGATATCGTTTTCGAAGAAGAAGCCGAAGATTAGCCGCGCGCTTGCTGCTGACGCCACTGGTCGGCGATTGCCCGCAATTTTTCGCGCAGCTTGAGCCGGTCTTTGCCAGTGAAATTCGCCCGGAAGAGCAGATGATCGGCTGCGCCCGGCGGTTGTCCCTTGTCTTGATAATACAGCTGGAAACCACCGGTGATATTGTGGCGGAAGGCACCCGGATCAAAGACCGGCGCGCGGTAGGGCAATTCGCGGATACCGGCGCTCACAACGATGTCATCCGCGACATAGTGCGCCCAGACGCCCAGGATGCGCAACTGCTGATAGCCGTGATAACCCCTGCTGTGATACCAGATGACGACTCCCGACCAGGCTGCACCACGCACCGTTTTTGGTCCATGGCAGAGGATGCGGGAGTATTCGCGCAGGACCAGGTCTGACCAGGTGTCAAAGGCATTGAGCAGATCGAGCGCCTGGTCGTGTGGACGCGCCGGCTTTTTCTGCTGGTGGGCGCGCGCAAAAGGACGCCGCGTGGCAATCCTCTCCAGGATGTCTTGATAGCGGTCGTCGGGCTGGTCTGGCAAGGTCTCACTCCATGGTTGTCTTCGCCAGCTCGATGCCATCTCGCAGCAGTTTTTCATACACAATATATGTTTGCTGCCGGACCATGCCGACCCGCTCGTACAGGGCTACCGCATTGGTCAGGCTCTGGCCATCGACATCCAGGTTGACGGTGGGCGTGCCGCGATCCCAGAATTGCCCAAAACTGCGTGTGAGCAGAGCCTGCGCCAGCCCGCGCTGCCGATAGCCGCGCCGAACGCCCACGATGTCTATGAAGCCAAAATCTGGATGGCGATGATCTTGTGTCAAACCCAGCAGGCAGCCGACCGCCTCGTCTGTGGATTCGTCAAAAGCCAGCAGCGCCAGCTCCTCGGCGAAGTGTTTGTCGTTGTCCAGCCAATGTCGAAACTCCGCCAGGTCTTTCTCAAAGCTCTGCTCGACATAGCCGTAATGGTCGGAAAAGGCATCGCGCACGACATCGACCAGCAGCCGCAAATCACTCTCGTGCCGATAGCGCCGCAAGACGATGCCAGCGGGCAGCCGGGCGGGTTGCGGGCGCTCGGTCATGGTGATGCGCATATCGAAGCTGATCCGCTTGGGCGCATAGCCAGCGCATCGCAAGGCTTCTTCTCGCCAGGCATAACCCTCAAGCGCGCCTGTGACTACGCTGACTCGGGCCTCGTCCGGGCAGCGCGCAACGACAGCCTGCGCTTGCTTGTCCACCCAGGCAAACAGGTCCGCGTTCAGTTCGCTTGCATACTGGTCAGGGTGCACGCCCCACTCGAGCCAGGGGTGCACCGGCACTTCGCTGTTCGCCCAGAGTATGGCGTATGCAGCCAGCCTCCCGGCGCAGTCAAATATGCCCAGGGACAACTGCCCAAGGTCGAAGCCCGGCTCCTGCCAGCTGATGAGGATGGTCTCGGCTTTGTGCTGCTCGTCCAAACCAATCTGCGCGGCAATTGCGCTCTCAACTTTGGCGACCTGCTCGGCGTCGGACAAGGCAAGTGGACGGCAGGCAAAAACAGATTCGGGCATAGCTTGGTTCCCCTCACGAGCTGCGCGAGCACGATTGCTTGACGCGGGCGGATTATAAAGGCGAAAAGTCTTGCTTAACAGCCTCGCCAAGTTGCGTTATGATTGCGTGAGTTCTGACTAGCAGCCGCGGAGCGCCACCTGCATGAACCAGACGACCAAGACATTTACCTACATCATCGGCATCGTGATGACGATTGCCATGGTAGGCAGCCTGATCTTGCCGATGCTTTCCAGCCAGGTAGGCATGACTGATCCCTATTCGTTGACGCCAGACCCGACCCCGCTGCCCGAGCCGACCTTGCCGCCGCCGCCCGATACCACCATGATCGACTTCGACAGCCGTTATCTACATCGCTCGGGCTTGTTTACGATCGGCGCGCCCAGCGGCTGGAGCCCCCAATCCGACAGCAGCAACGAAGTCGAATTGCGCGCTTCTCTGAACAACGCCGATGTTCAAAGCGTGGTCGAGGTGCGCATAAACAAGAATAGCGAGGGCATCAGCGACGCCGCCGGACTTGATGATTACCTGGACAATGCTTGGCTGAGCTATACCTGGAGCGGCTACACCCGCTGGGACGAAACCAGCCGCGCAATCACTGACGATGGCACCGTGCGCATCGATTTCAATCTGGAGCGCGGACGTACGCACTTGATAGCCCGCCAGGAATCGTGGCTTGAAGGCAGCGATATATTCAGCGTGCGCGTCGTCACCGCCGAAAATGCCGCGCAAGAGCTCAAGTTTCTGCTGCGTGGCGTGGCCGAGACGATCGAGTGGCTGCCGCAATATGTCGGCGCGCCCTTCGCATGGGATGTCTATTATGACGAGCTGGACAAGCACATGCTGCGTTTTCCATCCAGCTGGGAAGTAACCGATGCGCTGCCCGGGCTGCCAGCGACGGTGCTGGGCGATGGGCTGACTTTGGCGGTCGCTACTTTTGATGTGCTGCTGGCCAGCGAGGACGAAGCGCGCGCCTGGCTGCAAGGCTGGCGTTATGGCGTCGAGGCGCAATCGGTGCAAGCTGTCGAAGTGGATGGCGCGGACGGCTATCGCATCTCGTATCGCCTGCGCAGCCTCGATGGCGGCGTGGAAAGCGGCGCAGTCATCGCGTTGAATGGCACAGACAATCGCCTGCATGTCGCCAACCTGCGCGCCGCCGACCTGGACGATGACCTGCTAGAAGCGACCCTCGAAGAATACCCTTGGCTGGCGGTATTGGACAGCTTCCGCCTCGTGCCAGGTCTTGATGTGAGCGTAAATTAGAGATTTGCCAATAGCCCGGATCAGCGGTTGATGCCTGGGCTGGTTTCTCGCGCCTGTGGAGAATGTTGATGACGCGGCTGAAAGAATTCTGTCCCAATTTGTGGATTTACGAATTGGAGACGCCGTCCTTTGTGGTGCGCGCCGCTGTGATCAAGGGCGAAAAGTACGCGGCAGTCTGGGACACCATGTCCCTGCCAGACGAAGCAGCGCCGCTCGCGGACGCCCTGGAGGGCCAACCCTGCTATGTTGTCTATAGCCACGGGGATTACGATCACGCCTGGGGTACAGCGGGGCTCGGCGAAGACCATTTGGGCGTGATAGCCCATGCGGAGTGTTTGCGACGCTTTAGAGATGAAGCGCCGCGAACGCTGCAGTGAATGCAAATGACCGAACCGAGCCAGTGGGACAGCGTGCGCCTGGTTCCCCCAACATCACTTTCACATCTAGCCTGTCGCTTGATTTGGGCGGCCTGACCTTGGAGCTGCATCATACGCCGGGGCACACCGCCGATAGCATCGTTGCTTGGATTCCTGAGCGGGGCGTACTGCTGGGCGGGGACGCGATCGAAACGCCGCTTCCGGTCGTAAACCACGCCCCGCTTCTTCTCGGTTGGTTGGATGCGCTGGCGGTTTGGCAGGCTAATGACAGCCTCAAATATGCGATTCCCTCTCACGGCAACGCCTCCGGGCGCGAGAGCCTTGATCAGACGGTCGCCTATCTGCGTGCCCTGGCCGGCGACCGGCAGTTTACACTCCCGGGCAAGCTGGAAGACTTCTACCGCGAGACACATCAGAAAAATCTGATCGAGGTTCAAAGCGGGCTCGCGCTGCATGAATGATATCTTGCCGGATGTGCTGGCGCGGGAGCTGCTGCTGGTCTTTTGTGGCACAGCAGCCAGTACCGCATCCGCGCGTGCGACAGCCTATTATGCCAATCCTGGCAATCGCTTCTGGCGCGCGCTCCATCGAGCCGGTTTCACGCCACGCCAATTCGCTCCCGAAGACTTCCGCAACCTGCTGGCGCTGGGCATTGGGTTGACCGATTTGTGCAAGAACAGCGCGGGAAACGACAGCGATATCGCCTTCACGCAGGGTGATGTCGTGGCGCTGCGCGACAAGCTCATCCGCTATCAGCCCAAGATCGCGGCCTTCACCAGCAAGACCGCCTGGCGCACTTTTTCGAGCCAGCCCATGAGCAAGCCGGCGGCCTATGGTTGGCAAACTGAGCAGATTGGGCAGACGCGCTGCTTCGTCCTGCCATCGCCGTCGGGTTCTGCGCGCCGCTATTGGGATATCGCCCCCTGGCAGATATTGGCTGATGCGTACAAGCGGCTGCTGGGCGCGGCGACTGCTGGCTGAAGCGCTTTGGCAACCGCTAACTCCAACGCGCATCCGGGCTGTCGCTGTGAAAGACGCGTCCGCTGACGCCGTCTGCGGCATTCGAAGCCAGGAACAACGCCAGGTTGGCGACAGGCTCGACACGGTCGCCGGCCACGATGGCATTGACACGAATTTTGTGCGCTGCCAGCTCACGCGCCGCCTGCCGGGTTAAGCCGATGACGCCGGCCGCCCCAGCTACAGCGCCGACCCCCGCGGGCAGGGTCGAAAGCGTCTCTGCGGGCAGCACATTGATGATCGCACCGCCGCCCTCGTCTGCCAGCACACGCGCAGCCAACTGCAGGCAAAAGAAGACGCCGCCCAGATTCACCTCCAACTGCCGCCGCCAGTCCCATTCGTCCACCTGCAGCAGTGGCTGGGCGCGCCGGATGCTGACGGCGTTGACCAGCAAATGCAACTGCCCAAAAGCATCGCGCGTCTGTTCGATCATGTTGGCGACTTGAAAGCGGTTGGAAATATCGGCGCGCAGTGCGATAGCTGTACCGCCGCGAGCATGGATTAGCTGGCTGGTGGCGTCGGCGCGCTCGATATTGAGGTCAGCTGCCGCCACCGACGCGCCACAATCGGCCAGCGCCCGCGCGATTCCCCGACCATTGCCCGCGCCAGCGCCGGCTACCAAGGCCACTCTGCCAGACAGGTCAACTTGCCATGAGGTCACGCGCTAAAACGGGATATCGTCCGAGGTCTGGGGACGCGATTCTGGATAATTCGAGGCGCGGTCGTCTTGCTGATAACCGCCGCTGGGCGCTTGATTGCCTTGTCCCCGCTGATAACCGCCACGCTGGTAGCCACCACCTTGACCGCCTTGATATCCACCACCCTGCTGCTGGCCGCCTTGATAGCCACCGCGTTGCTGTCCGCCGCCATATTGGTCTTGATCGCCACCGCGATTGCCTAGAAAACGAACATCCCGCGCCGTTAAATCCAGCGACGCCGCCGCCTCGCCATTGTTATTCAAATACCCACGCGCGCTCACATTGCCGGTCACCATGACTTGCCGGCCCTTGGCCAAATAGGTGTTGCAAGTTTCAGCCAGCGGTCCCCAGGCTGCCACGCGATACCAGGTCGTTCTTTCACGCTGTTCGCCCGAATTGCGATCTCGCCAACGCTCGCTGACGGCGACGCTGAAGTTGCATACCGCTACTCCGCTCTGCAAGTAACGAAGTTCTGGATCGCCACCCAGGTTGCCCACGATAATAGTTTGATGCCAGCTCATTGCGACTGTCTCCGATTAACTCGCTTCATCATGCCATTTCTGCCAATTTCTCGGTCAACGCGCGGCGCACCACAGCTGGATCGCCCTTGCCGCGCAGCGCGCCCATTATTCTACCAAACAATGCGTTGATGACCTTGTCATTGCCAGCCAAATAGCGCGCCACCAGCTCATCATTATCAGCCAGCACCGCCTCCACGATGTCGCCGATGAGGGCCGCATCACTGACTTGCGCCAAGCCGCGTTCATCGACGATTTGGCGGGCGTCTTTGCCGCTCGTCCACATTTCCGGCAAGACTTGCTTGCGCGCGGTGCTCTGGTTGATCGTGCCTGCTTGCACCAAAGCCAGCAAGCTAGCAAATCGCTGCGCAGAAAGCGGAATGGATCCGATGGCGTCTCGTTCAATTTCGGCAGCATTCATCAGACGAAAGACCTCGGTCGTCAGCCAATTCGCAGCTACTTTGGCATCGATGCCCGATCCGACCAGCGCCATAAAATACTGCGCCACGGCTTTTTCGGCCGTCAATACACCGGCATCGTATGCGCTCAATCCGAGCTCGTCGACAAAATGCCGTTGCAATTCATCGGGCAAGGCGGGCAGCTTGCTTTTTATCTGCTCCACCCATGCGCGGCTGACCTCGACCACCGGCAAATCGGGCTCGGGGAAGTAGCGGTATTCGTCGGCGCGTTCTTTGTAGCGCTGCACTTGGATGGCTTGCGCCGCTTCGTCCCAGCCCAGCGTGGCCGGCTTGACGGTCTCGCCACGCCGATAAAGACGAATCTGGCGCGCCACTTCATAATCTATGGCTTTAACCATATTGCGGATGCTGTTGAGATTTTTGATCTCGGTGCGTTCGCGCAGGTCGGCATCGTCTTTGTGCTTGACGCTGACATTGGCTTCGAAGCGCAGCACGCCTTTGGACATGTCGCCGCTGTTGACGCCCAGATAGCGCAGGATCGAGCGCAATTTGCGCGCATAGGCTTCGGCTTCCGCTGCGCTGTACAGGTCGGGCTCGGAAACAATCTCCAGCAAAGGCACGCCAGCGCGGTTGTAATCGACCAGGCTGCCACCCATGCTGTGCGTGAGCTTGCCGGTGTCTTCTTCCATGTGGGCGCGGCGGACGCGAATCCGTTTGGGCTCGCCGTCCACCTCGATCATGATGTGGCCATGGATGGCCAGCGGACGGTCGTACTGGCTGATCTGATACCCCTTGGGCAGGTCGGGATAGAAATAATTCTTGCGCGCAAACTGGTTGATGGGCGGGATTTCGCAATTCAGCGCCAAACCGACCATGATGCCAAATTCCATGGCTTGCCTGTTGATGACCGGCAGGGTGCCCGGCATGCCCAGCGAAAGCGCGTCGACAGCGCTGTTGGGCGCGGCTTCTACGCTGTCGACAACCGGGCAGCGGCTGAACATCTTGCTGGCGGTTTCCATCTCGGCATGGACTTCCAAGCCGATGACGGTCATCCATTCGCCCATTTCCCGCGTCCTATGGTGAAAAAATCAACCTGCATAACATAGCGGATTTGGCGCAGAATGCAAACATGCGTTGAACCTGCGGCGTGTGACCCCTCCCCCAGCCCCTCCCCGTCAGGACGGAGAGGGTAGCCATAGCCTGCCTCCCCCTGACTCGTCGGGGGGACCGAGGGGGTTCGCTTGTCAGGCAACGAGCGCCGGGCTGTTTTGCTGTTTCGTGAGGCCGCGCGCCGACAAGAATCGCTCCAGCCGCGCCAGCGCCTCGAGGATATTCGCCTCGCTGGTCGCATAACTGGCGCGCACATAGCCAGCGCCGCTTTTGCCAAATGCGCTGCCCGGGATGAGCGCCAGCTGCTCTTCTTTCAGCAAGGCTTCGCAGAAAGTTTCGTCATCCAAACCCGTGCTGGCGATGCTCGGGAAGGCATAAAATGCGCCGCGCGGTTCAAAGCAGCGCAGACCCAAGCCATTGAAGCCATCGACCAGCAGACGCCGCCGCTGGTCATAACGCCGCCGCATTTGTTCAATGTCGTCTTCGCCATGACGGATTGCTTGCAGCGCAGCCGCTTGTCCCATGGTCGGCGCAGACATGATCAGGTACTGGTGCAGCTTGTACATCGCCTGCGTGAAGGCGCGCGGAGCCGTCACATAGCCGATGCGCCAGCCGGTCATGGCATAGGACTTGCTCATGCCGCTGAGCACGATTGTCCGTTCGCGCATGCCCGGCAGCGTTGCGAAGTTGGTGTGCTGGCTGCCATACACCAGGCGCTCGTAGATCTCGTCCGAGATGACCACCAGGTCGTGCTTGCGCGCCACTTCGGCGACTTGCAACAGGTGCTCGCGGGTCAAAACGGCACCGGTGGGATTGCTGGGATAGCTGATCAAAATCGCTTTGCTGCGCGGGGTGATCTGCGCCTCCAGCGCCGCGCCAGTAACCTGAAAGTCGTCCTCAGCCGAGGTCGGCACAGACACTGGCACGCCGCCCGTCATCTCGACCAGGGCTGGATTGGCGACAAAGCAGGGTTCCGCCACCAAGACCTCGTCGCCAGCATCCAGCAGCACTTTCAAAGCCAAGAAGAGCGCTTCGCTGACGCCGACGGTGACCAGCACTTCGTCATCGGGCGCATAGGACAGGCCATAACGCCGCTCAATCTGAGCCGCGATCGCCGCGCGCAATTCTGCTGTGCCGGCATTGGATGTGTAGCCGGTTTCGCCCGCGCGCAGACTTTGCACGCCCGCTTCCAAGATGTGTGCCGGGGTGACAAAATTGGGCTCGCCGATGCCCAGCGTTACGACATCGTCCAGGCTGGCGGCGATGTCAAAATAGCGCCGAATGCCGGATGGTCGCAGATTCTGCACGGTCTTCGATAGGTGGCGATTCATGTACGGAGTCTCCTGTCGGGTCATGCCGCGCATTTTGTATCACATTCCCTGCGGCGAAGCTTCACACAGCTGCCTTCAATTCCCAAGGCAATTATCGTACAACCTGTAGGAAATTTTCGCTGATATGCCATTCGTTTATCGATTCCTTTGTCCATTCTGTAGGATGACGCTGATATAGCATTGCAGCAATGCGCGCCTATCCGCTCTGCCGTTTGCGTTTCTGCCACTCGGAATTTAGAATTGGGCATGACGAAAGGCTTTGCTCATGCTCACGATGCCATTGTCAGCGCTGCACGACTGGGACGATACGCGCGATGCCTTGCACCAGGTGGCGCTCGTGCTCAGCGCGATTCGTGTTGCCGCCGGCGACAAATTGCCCAACGACAGACAGTTCAGCCTGCGCGTGACCAGTTCCGGCTTCAGCACTGGTGAACTGCCGTTTGGCGCTGCGCTGTCTTTTGAATGTTCGGCTTTGCAGCTGCTTTGTGTGCGCGAGTGGCAGAAAGTCTTCACGCTGGGCTTGCGAGGGCACACGCCGCAAACCTTGCTGCGCGCGCTGCACAGGGGATTCCACCGCCGCGGCATCACAATCACACCCTCAGCGGAAAAACTTGATGCCGAGCTTGCGTTGACCATCGATCCGCAGCAAGCCAATGGCTATATCCGCACTCTGAACAGCCTGGCAGCCGCCCTGGCGATCGTACGCGAAAAACTGGGCGGCAGCGCAACGCCAGTTGTCTTGTGGGCGCATCATTTCGACCTGGGCTTCGTGTGGTTTCCTGGTGGTGGGTCGGACGAGCGCCGGGATGCCCAGATCGCATGTGGATTCGCGCCCAGCAGTCCGGGTTTGCCCCGCCCCTACCTCTACGCTTATGCCTGGTCGCAGCCAACCGGTTACTTGCAGCTGCCACTCGCTCCGCCCGCGATCGCCATTGCTGAGGGATACACTGGCTTGTACGCGGCTTATGACGACCTGCGCGAATTGGAAGAGCCGAGGCGGGAGATCGTGTCCATTCTGCTGGACTATGCGCGAAAAGCAGAGTCTCTGCTGGCATAGAAGCAGCGCAAAGCCTTCACTTTCCTCTCGGTGTATTCAAATGAACTTGGTATTCGGCGGGTAAGCATTGTGGACGTGGGCTTTCATTTTGAAGCGATTGGCCTGTGGCAAAGTCCGCCATGATTGGCTATACTTGTGCTATGCTTGCCGCGAACCCATTGCGGATGATGCCAGTAACAGCGTTGCGCTGCTGTAGAGGGAATGAATGAGCGACGAAAACATCAACCGAAATGACGACGATATTGAAAGTGGTGAGGGCGACCGCCTTGAGCGCCTGGGTGGCGAACCAGCGCCTGCTATAACGCCAGAGGAATTTGAACGGCTGCAAAAGGCGGGCCAAGTCCACATCGACTCGCGTGGGCGTGTGCGCACAGCACGGCGCAGCGGGGCAGAAGCCGGCGTGTCGTTGCGCAAACGCCGCGCCTGGTATGGCGAGGCTTAGCTTTCGCCCGCAGCAATTTCTGACTGTTTGCCGCGCTTTCACATGACGCGAGCGCTGTCTTTTGCGCCTGCCCACCGGCATTGTCGAGAGACTTTGCGCCAATGCATCGCGCCAACCACAAGTAAATCCTGTGTCTGACAACATAAATTTCCATGACCTGCGCCGGGCGCTCCAGCTGAGCGGTTTTGATGCGTGGGCTGCGCAGCGGCAGATGGCACCGGTGCCACGCGGCTGGGAAAAGCGCGCTGGACCCCCAAAGCAGGCGGCGGTCATGATTCTCGTCTTTGCAGATGCAAACGATCGCTTGCATTCGGTGCTGACTCTGCGCAATGCTGATTTGCGCGGCCACAGCGGACAAGTCAGCTTCCCTGGCGGAGGCGCAGAACCTGGCGACGAGGACGCGCTGGCTACTGCCCGACGCGAAACCGTCGAAGAAATCGGCATCTGCGCGACGCGCGTGCAGCTTCTGGGCTTTCTTTCGAATCTCTACATCCCCGCCTCGCATTACAATGTAGCGCCGGTGGTGGCGCGCTATGCTGGAATGCCTGCCTTCTCGCCAAACGCCCTGGAAGTCGCGGAATTGTTCACTTTCGCGTTGGACGATCTGCTACGCCCCGAGCTAAAGGTGGAAGAGCGGCGGCTCATTCGTGGCGTAGATGTGCGCGTCCCCTACTACGCCATAAACCGCCACAAAGTCTGGGGCGCGACAGCCATCATGCTCAGCGAGCTGGAAGGGCGGCTCTTGCGCGCCAGACAAATCGCCAATCGCGAAACGGGCTAGGAGCAGATGGACTGGTTTTCGGCCGCGGTCATCTCGGCTGTGGGCTTATCGGCGCAGGCGCTGGTATTCCAACGGCTGCAGCGGCATTATGCCATCAATACTTTCATGGCTTACGCCTGGCTGGGCGCGGCGCTGACCCTGGGCTTGCTGTTTTTACGACCCGCCGATATAGACGCCGTCGCGCGCAATATCCTGCCGCTGGCGCTTTCGGGTTTGACCAGCATGCTGGGTAACTACGCCTACAACCGCGCGATCCGTCTGCAAGGCAATATCGGTTATATCGAGGCGGTGATGTCGTGGCGGCTCATCCTCACATTTGTGTATTCGTTGCTGCTGCTGGGCGCGCCATTCGAGTTGCTCCGTCTGGGCGGCATCGTCTTGATCGTGGCGGGCGTGTTGACGGTTTCGGGCGCTTGGCAGATGCGCGGCAAAGACTTCTCAATCGCCTGGGTGAGCTGGGCGCTGCTGGGCGGATTGTCCTTCGCGCTGGTCTCGATATTTGTTCGCTTCGCCAACGATGATGGCGTCAGTGGCGAAGTGTCGCTGATCATCGTGCTGCTGGTGGCTGGCTTGGGCTTTCTGGGCGGGGCTTTCGCCGAGAGGTCGAGTTTGCGCTTGTCGCCGCGGCATAGTCATCTGATTGTTGCCGTGATCGTCTGCGCGACTCTGGGCAATGCGGCGCTTTTTGTCGCCTATGCCAAAGCGCCCAATCTCGCCTATGCCATCGCCATCGACAACTCGCGAATCATCATTTTGTACCTGGTGGGCTTGGCGATGTTCGGCGCATCCTGGGGGCGCGCGCAGGCAGCGGGCATCGTGCTGACATTTGTCGGCATCTTGCTGCTGGCATGAGCGCGCTTGTGATATTACCCCCCTCAGTCCCCCCGACAGGTCAGGGGGAGGCAAAGACTGCGCCCGTTCGCATACAGATGTGGGATTGGGGGGAACGGAGTCAAGACTAGAGACCGCAACATGGCCTCGTATGAGCGCGCTTGTGTGGCTTACCCTATGCTGATATAGTCGCGCTAAGTGGAATCCGAATTGCATGGACAGCTTGCTACATAGCAGCATACCCATATTGGCGGCGGGCAGCGGCACAGGCGGCTCTGGCGAGTGGAGCGCGCTGATTTTTTATGTCGTTATCGCGCTGGGCGTCTCGTTCTTGTGCTCAATCTGGGAAGCAGCCATGCTGTCAACACCTGTTTCGCACATTGAGCTGCTGGTGGAGCAGGGCAGCAAGGCGGGCGAAATCATGCAGGGGCTGCGCCAGAATGTTGAACACCCGATCTCAGCCATATTGACATTGAACACGATCGCGCACACGGTCGGCGCGGCCGGTGCCGGCGCAGAAGCCACTGCCATCTTCGGCAGCGAGTTCTTCGGCATCATTTCCGCTGTGCTGACTCTGCTGATTCTGGTTTTCTCTGAGATTATCCCCAAGACTCTGGGCGCGGTTTATGCCAAGCCGCTGACTCCATTCACCGCCTGGTCGCTGCGCGCGCTGCTGATTCTGTTCAAACCAGCGGTCTTCGCTTTTGAATTTGTCACGCGCGCGATGCGCCCCGACGAAGACGCGCCGACAGTCACTCGCTCCGAGCTGCAAGTCATGGCGCGCATCAGCGCCGAAGAAGGCGGTATCCACGAGCGAGAAAACCGCATCGTCGCCAACTTGCTGCAACTGGCGGAGGTTCAGGTGGAGACGATCATGACTCCGCGCACCGTCATGCTGACCTTCCGGACCGATGCGACCATCGGCGACATCATGCGGGCGCACCCGGTCTTGCCATTTTCGCGCATTCCGGTTTATGGGGAATCGGCCGACGACATCCGTGGTTATGTGTTGCGACACGAGATTTACAAGCGCGCCGCCGCTGACGAACACGATGTGCCCCTGCGCGAGATTGCGCGCCAACTGCAAGTCGTGCCCGAGACGAATTCTGTGGCGCAAGTGCTGGATGAATTCATCGCCAAGCAAGACCATATCTTCCTGGTCATCGACGAATATGGCGGTACAGCCGGCTTGATAACGCTGGAAGATGCCGTCGAGACCTTGCTGGGCATCGAGATCCTGGACGAATCGGACCGCGTGGCCGACCTGCGTGACCTGGCGAGACGCCGCTATGCAAGACAACAGGCAACGCCGCCGTCCCTCGACCCTGCCAGCGCAGAATGAGCGAAATTCGCCTGCCTTTGCCTGGATACGCCTACAACTTCGACTTGCTGCTCGAGATTGTCAGGCGCATCGCCTATCCAGCGCGCATGCTGGTGCAGGACGGCGTGCTGTGGCGCTTCACATGCGGACGCCCGCTGGCTTATCATCAAGAAGGCGACATGATTGTTGTTCGCGGCGATGGGCTTGCCGATTTTGAGCTGGCAGGTATCGCGCGTAAATCTGCGCAGGTGCTCGGGCTGGGCCACGACCTCTCGGCGTTTTATGCCCATGCGGCGAAAGACAAACGGCTTTGGCAGGCGATCGAGCCGCTGCTGGGCTTGCCGCTCTTCTGCGCGGAAAGTGTCTTTGAGGCGCTGGTAACGCTGGTGATCGAACAGCACATCAGTTGGAAATCAGCCTTGCGAGCGCAACGCACGTTGATGCGGCAATTTGCTTCGGGCAAGCTTGTTGCCAATGGCCGAACCATTTATGACTTTCCGAGCCCGGCCCAACTGGCCGCGGCCACGCCCAGCCAGCTGAAATCGCTGAAGATCACCGACCGGCGCTGCGCCTTGATCATCGAACTGGCTCGCCGAGTCGCTGCTGGCACCCTCGACCTGGAGTCGATCGCCGCTTTGGATGACAGCGCTGCTTGCGCAAGCCTCATGCAGATCAAGGGCGTGGGAACATGGACGGCTGGCAATTGTATGGGCCGGGCATTCGGTCGCTACCCCCTGCTCGCCGAAAACGATGTCGCGCTGCAAGCGGCTGTGCGCGCCTATTTCTATGCTGGCAAGGGCGAGAAAAGCGCTGGCCTGATCAGGCGGGCATTGGGCGCGCATGGACCGCACGCGGGTTTGGCCGGGCACTTTGTGCTGCTGCGCTGGGTGCTCGACCGCTATCCGCCTCAGATGCCCAATTCGTCATAAAGCAGGTCTGGATTGAGCGATTGCAAGACAGTGTCTTCGCTTTGCAGAGTCAACGAAGCCGCGGCCACGCCCAGGCGCATGGCTTCATCAATGGGCACGCTGTTGAGCATACCGAAGATGACCGCGCCAGAGAAGGCATCGCCCGCTCCGGATGTATCGACGACTTCGGTGTGAATGGCGCGGATGTAGCCGCCACCGCTGCGATCTGCGTAGGCCAAGCCGCGTTCGCCCAAAGTAACTACAGCGATCGTCGAGCCCATGTTGACCAGTCGCTGCGCTGTTCCGATGGCAGATTTGCGCTCGGTGGCCGGCTCGTCCAGCGAACACAGCGCTGCCGTTTCACTGGCATTGGGCACAATCAGGAACAGGTTTGGGATGTATTTTCGCAAACGGCGAGCCAGGCGCGGCGCTGTGGGATCGGCGCAAACTCGCGCTTTGTATCGCTGCGCCAGCTCGAACAAGGTGTCCAGCGCCTCTTCGCTCAATGTGGCATCAATGACGACCAGCGCGGCATCTCGAAAGAGCCATTCATGCTCCATCAGATAATCCGAATCCAGCGCAGCCGTGATGCTGAGATCATCCAGGCGTGTGACGCTCTCGGCGGATTGGTAGAGCAGCAGCGAAGTGGCAATGCGTCTGTCAGCTACGCGCAAGACATGGCGACAGTCGATGCCTGCCAGCCGGGAGTGGTTTATCAGATACTCGCTGAGTTCGTCATCGGCGACTGCGGACAGCAGAACCGTGTCGATATCGAGGCGCGCCAGGTTCTCGGCGATATTGCGAGCGACCCCACTTGGCGATGCGTGGATATGTCCCTGTTGGCGCGTGCCCGGCTGTGGCACTTCAATTGAGCGCCCGGCCATCTCCAGGACTGACGAGCCTACTACCAGGACATACTCGCCTTCCATAGCCTCGCTCCTGCACTTGCGCTAGCCGCCTGTATTGGCAGATTCGGGTGGTGGTGGCAATGTCGGCTGGGCGTTGCCCGGGGCTGTGTCGACCGCCGGCGCAGTAGGCACAGCCACGCCCAGGGTCGCCGGATTCAGATCGGAACTGCCAGTTGCTTCTGGATTGGGCGCGTCTTCTGCACAGCGAAAACCCACCCAGAGATGGAACTCGGCTTCACTGGCGGATTGCCTGTGCACTGCGCGGCTGAAGAATGGCACGCTATTCAACGAACCGCCGCGCAGCACCTTTTGCAAGCCGTTGATGGGACCAGTCGGATCTACAGACAAACCCAGCTGCGCCTGTTGCTGATAATAGGTTTCGCTGTAGTAGTCGCTCACCCATTCGGCGACATTGCCGGCCAGGTGGTACAAGCCATACAGACTTCTGCCAAATTCGTATTCCGGGCTGGTGACGGGATAGTGGCTGGGTGTTTCGCGCGACCATTTCGTGTTGGCCAGCGCATTGTCCCAGATATTTCCCCAGGGATAGATGCGTCCGTCGTCTGCGCGCGCGGCCCGCTCCCATTCGGCTTCGGTCGGTAGCCGCCTGCCCACAGCTTCGCAATATGCCTGCGCGCCATGCCAGTTCACGCCATAGACGGGGTGCTGCGCCAAGCCGACATTGATGCTGTAGCTGCTGCCGTTGAATACAATGGGCGCGAGTTCGCTGTCATTGCGCGTTTGGATGCACCAAAAGCCCGGGCAAGCCGATTGATGCGAATTCGCGCCGAGCAGATTGAGGAAAGCGACATACTGCGTAAAGCTGACCTCGGTGATTTCCATCAGGAAAGGCTCGACGCGCACTTCGTGTTCCGGGTACGAGTCTTGTGCATACTGCGCCAAACAAGTCCCGCCGCTGTTTTGGCACTCCCGTACCGCTTCGGCGACTTCGGCGGGATTCGTCCCCATGGTGAAGCTGCCGCCGGGAATGGTCGCTGTCTCGCTGCGCAACCGCATCAACACATCGGGAACGGCGCTGACAGTCGCGACTGTGGGTTGGGGAATGCTTGTTGGCGGGATGGTAGAAACAGCCGTCGGTAGGACTTGCGACACAATCGGCACATTGGTCGGCGGGATTTGCGGGGCGGGGAGGGGCGTCGCGGTGATGATGAGCACTTGTGGCGTCGGCTCTACTGGCTGCTGGATGGGAGCGGGCGTGGCGGAAATGACAACATGCACGACCTGCTGCACGATTTGCGGCTGCGGCGTGGGCAAGAAATAGGCGGGGAGCGTACCTTCCGCCATGACAGCCAGCATGACAGTCAAGCCGCAGACCAAGCCGGGGATGAATCCCAAAATCCCCCATTGCCAGGCTGCCCCGCGATTTCGTCTGCCACCCAGTCTTCTATAGCTCATGTATATTCCCTTGCGCGCGGTTGCCCAACCTGCCCAGCTTGTTGTAATCAATAATAGCGCATCGGACAAGATAGGGTAAGCCAGTCGAGAACCCGGGCCAGCTTGACAGCGCATCCGACTACGATTAGGCTTTGGGCGAACTCGACACCCAGGATGCAACATTGTGACACGACTCAGCCTCGGCGCGTTCACGGCAGCCACTGCGGACGCGGATGGCGTGCGCCCCGTGAACCTGCACAGCGATTTGCGTCCCTTGGCCGACCTCATCGAGCTGGCTTTTGCCGACAGTATGGACAGCGCCGGTCGTTCCGCCATTCGCGAGATGCGTTATCTGAGCCACATGGGCGCGGCGCTGCGGCTGATCACGCGCTTCAACTCGCTGGCAGAAGGCATCAGCCTCGGTTTTGTCTACATGGTTGCGGGCGAGCTGGTCGGCAATGTGTCGATTTATCCCGCCAACTTCCCTCGCGAATTGGGCGAAACCTGGCTGTTGGCCAATGTGGCGGTACACCCCCGGCATCAGCGGCGCGGCATCGCTCATCAGCTGATGGCGAGCAGCCTCGAGGCATTGCGATCGCGCGGCGCGTCCCGCGTCATCCTGCAAGTCGACTGCGCCAACGAAGCAGCGCTTAGATTGTACGAAGCGGGTGGTTTCCGCTATGAACGCGCCTGGATACACTGGCGGCGCAGCAGCCGCGCGCGAGCATCCGCAGCGCCCCGGCACGGCTTCCACATCACGCGTTTGCGGCGCAAGGAAGGAGCGGCGGAATTTGCGCTGGCACAATCTGCGCGCCCCAACAGCCGCGGCGGACTGGGTTGGCTGAAACCCTTGCGCAAAGCCGACTTCTGCCCTTCGCCCTGGCAGCGAGCGCGAAAATGGCTGTCGATGAACAGCATCGAAAAGCTGATCATCCGCAGTGTCGACCAGCGTGAGATCCTGGCGTCTTGCTGGCTGGAGAATGCCGCTATCGGTTTCGGTCGAGTGCAGGCGCGCATATTCACATCGCCACACATCGACCACCGCGCTTGTGCCGAGGCTTTGATCAACAACCTGGTCTCTCGTTACGAACGCGCGACGATTCTGGTCGAACACCCGCGCGATGACGAGGTCGTCAGTGAACTGCTGCGGCAACAGCAATTCAAAATACGGCGCGAATTGTGGCATATGCGGCTGGATCTCTGATGCTGCGGTAGGTTGCGAAGCCGGGTTTGGCACCTCTTTGGAAGAGAAGTTCAATTGGAGCGGAATCGAGGTGGGCGCGGCTTGCCGGGGTTGGCCAAGCTGCTGTCAGCTTTGGACGCGGCCGGTTGTGGTGCCAATTTGCGAGGCAGGCGCGCTGGACGATTGCGATCGCTGTTGATGACGAGGCTGGACCGCAAGTCACGCTGGGCAACCGCTGCTGGATTGGCGGGATATGCAGCGCCATTTGCGACAGCCAGATATTCGCCGAGGATCTGCCGCTGCTGCATGGCATCATAACGAGCGCGGCGGCGCGCCTTGTTGTGCTGGCGGCGTGAAATCTCTTGCTGGATCTGCGCTGGTTTGTGTACGCGCGTGAACAGCTTGGGCTCGTCGGCACCCACCAGCGACATCCGCACATCTCCGATCTGCAACAGCGCCGAGATGAACCCGCTCGTGCTGGATTCGACATTGTCGATGCGCTCGACCAGGATCTGGTCGCGCAGATTCTGCAAGAAGAAGGGGCGTTTGTGCACCAGCGTGATGGTATCGTCCGATAGGATATAGATGTCGTTGCGCCAATCCCAATCCAGCCAATAATACGCCAGGCTGCCGACCAGCAGCGCGACCATGGCCATGCTGAAAGTGACCACGCGCATATCTGGCGCGACCACCGTAAAGGTCAGAACCAGCGCCGCCAGCGAGGCAAAGCACACCGCCAGCGGGATGGTCGTGTGGCGCAGCCAGACGCTGATGTGCTTGCGATAAACGATGTCGCCGTTGCTCATCTCAATGCGGGCGCTCAGATAGCTGTTGCTGCCGCGAACAGGGCGGGGCGGCTGATCGGTCGTCTCTTGCGCGCGCAATTCGTCGTCAGTGGCTTCGCCCGCCACCCAACGTTGCATTTCCGCCCGCACCATTTTCCCGTGCCGCTGCGCCTGCTGTTCGTCGTAGCCTTTGCGGGTCGCCAGCACAAGCTGCTGCATGCGCTCTGGCCCGGGCATCAGGTCCAATTCCAGGTTGCCTTGCGCGCCGGCCGTCTTGACGATCACGGTGCCATAGCGCAGCAGACGAGCAAAAATATCGCCGGAGGGAATCTCAAAATTGATCTCGTGCACGCTCTCCATACCGATTTGCGCGATCTGCCGCCGCATGGTCAATATCGTGCGGTTGATGCGGATGATGCGCTGGTCGGTCACGATCACCGAGTCGTTGCGCCATTCCAGATAAAAATAGACCAGCGCAACGCCAGGCAGCAGCAGCGAAAGCCCCAGCAACCCCAACTGAAGCGGCCGCGCCTGGACTTGTGTTGCCGCCAGCCACATAACCGGCAGAAGCAGCATGGGCAGCCAGGCTGTGCGCAAGAACCCCCAGATATGCCGGCGCGTATTGATGAGCACGGCTTCATCTTCGCGCTGTTCGGCAAAACGAGGATTGATTTTCTTGGGGTTTGTGCTGTTGGACATGGATGTCGCGCCTCAAGGTGCGCTTGTGTCGGAAGGTGCTTGCATTTTAGCATAAGGCGGGATTTTATTGGCTCGTCCGATAATCGGGAGTACCCACAGTACTGGTCGCTCCGCATAGCGAAAGCCTCTGCGCGCAAATAGGACTGCCTGGCGCGGCTTTCCATGCAATTTGGGAACTCTGCAAAACTGCGCTAGACTTCTATGGAGGTCTGAGTGGATAAGTTGTAGTTTGGGATGAATTTCGACACGAACCTTTCCTTGGATCTTGTCATTACAATCTTGGCGATCTTGGGTGCAGTGTGGCGAATACAATATGTACTGGAAAATCGGCAAGCCGAGTTGCGCAGGGAACTCAAAGGCGACAATGCGGAATTGCGCAAGGAACTCAAAGCAGAAATTGCCAAGTCGAACCAAGAACTCAAAGCCGAGAACGCGGAACTGCGCGAAGACATTTGCCGAGTCGAGGACAAAGTGGACGAAAGCAACCAGCGCATCGCGCGGCTTGAAGGCATTATCCTCGCCCGTGAGGGCATGGTCGACACCATAATCGAATAAACCAAACCCACAGCGCCTCTATCGTCCCCCGCCCGATTCAAGAGGGTAGCCCCATATCGCGTTTTCGTGCTATACTCTTGCCAATGCGAAGAAACAGAGACAGGGTGCGATTATGGCTAGTCTGGGACCCACTGAACTGATCATTATACTGGTTATCGTGGTGTTGCTCTTCGGCGTCGGGCGTGTATCGCGCATCGGTGGCGAGCTTGGCTCCGCTGTAGCCAACTTCCGCAAGGGTTTGCAAGAAGGTGCCAAAGGCAAGCCAGAAGAAGCTGAACAGAAGAAAACTGCTTAGCCGCCTGCGTCTTTCAAGGCGCGTTCAAGCAGCTTGTCGGCGCGCAGGTGCTCACGCTTGGGCAGGCTGGGTGGCAGCTTCAGATTATAAACCAGCGCCTCGCGGTTAAATCGCTCGATTTCCTCTCGGAGTTCGGCTGTAAACCGTCGCCAGCCGGCTTCGATTCTTGCTTGGCGGTGGGCCTCGCCGCGTGACTGTGCCACCTTGATGTCCTGGCGGAAGCGCCGCGCCCGCGCATTCAGTCTCTCCCGCAGCTTCCGCTCTTGCTGGTTCAGCGCCTTGCCCGCAGCGATCCAATCGGGCACGACTTCGTTGTCTGCCATGATCTTGTACGCGGCTCGCAATTCTCGCGGCACATGTTCATCATCCAGCGACAATCGTTTGCCTGCGCCGGGCAAGTGCGATACATCGCCATCGCCGATTAGCTGCCTGGCACCTTGATCGGCGATGCGATCCCATTTGGACAGCTTATTCATCCCTGGTTTCTTCCGGGATTTGCAGTGTTTGCAGTTGGCGTCCGATCGAGTCGCTGATGGTCAGCGTTTCTCCCGCTTCCCAGACGCTTTGGTCTCGCCCCCAGAACCAGGCGCTGCCCGTGCTGATGCCGCTGCGTGTGTAAACAGCCACTTCCGCGTCTGCAAAGAGAAGTTTCTGCCCAAATTGGAATGTGTTGCCGTCGCTGTCGGCCAGTTGCCAATCGCTGATATTGAGCTGTTCGCCCAAATTTCGCAGATGGATGCCTTCCGCCGTGATATCGCCCAAGCCTTCGACAGCCGCGATTTCCAGCTGCACCGGCACGGGTGTAGGCGTCGGCGAGGGCGCTTGTGTAGCGACGATCAAGACTGGCTCGACATTGCCCGCGACTGCCACGCCGTCCACGATGCAACCGGGCAGCGGCACGATGAGTTGGTCGCCCACTTTCAAAGCCCGGGCGGATTGTTCTGTGAGTTGGTTTACTTCCATCAGCAAGTCGAGCTCGACGAAATAATCAAACGAAATGGAATAGGGTGAATCGCCGCTGCGGATGGTGTGGATGAGGCAGTTGCGCTGGTTGCGCAACGGACCGCCGGCGATGACGACAGTGGGCGTGCTGACAACCGCATCGCGCGCGCCAAGCTGCTGGGGATCCAGGGTTGCCGCGCTTTCGGGCGCTGCTTCGGCCGCAATGTCGGCGGGCACTGACACTTGCTGGCGCGAGGCTGCAGCGGGCACTGCCGTTGCGAGTTTGGCTGGCAAGGGCGTTGTGGTGATGATGACTTCCACCGTGATGACATCGGGAACAGCGCTTCGTTCGTCGTCTTCTCCAAACAGGCGCAAACCCACGAAAGTGCCGATGACCGCCGCCACGAAGGTCAAACACAGGAAGACGAATTGGGGGAAAATTTTTGCCGGTCGCGGATCTCGCTGGGGTTGGATCATTCAACTGGTCCGTGCTGCCCTGCATCAAATCGGCAGTATAGCACGGCGCGAGTCTTCTAAACAGGCAAAGGCTTCGGCATATCAGGCCAATCGCATCAAATTGTTTTACCACCGAGGCACCAAAGCAAGTGCAAGTAAACCATGCCAAAAAGGGCGATGTTACTCAATCTCGGGATCGGTAGGGGCGAGACTTGCCTCGCCCAAACGACGTTTCTTCATATTGTTGCAATACATTGTTGATTTAACAGAGATTCCGAGACGGCAAGTAGGGGCGAGGCGGTGACTCGCCCTAAAAGACCCCTTGATAAGTCGGGTGAAGCAGAAACGCGCGGACTTTCATTTTAATGCGATTGCCCTGTTCCGCATAGTAACAGGCTTTTAACGAGACATTCCAAACACAAGGCTGTGCAGCCGACGCCACAAATGTTGAAACCAGTTTCGCCTCGTCATATAGAGGAGAGATGAAAGGACTTGCGCGGCGGCCCGCTCTCGCAGCTTGAATCGGGGCGATCTTCGCCTACAATGGCAGGGCTTATGGTATTCCAAACAGAAACTGCGCAATGAGAGTCTTGCTGGCCAGCGCCGAAGTCGCGCCTTTTGCCAAGGTTGGCGGTCTGGCTGATGTCGTGGGCTCGCTGCCACTGGCATTGCGGCGTTTGGGCGTGGATGCGCGGGTGATCTTGCCGGGCTATGGCTTCATCAATCACCTCGCTCATGACATCCAGCCGCTGGCTGAATTCAACTTGTCGCATCGTCTGGGGACAACTGTCATCCGCCTTTACACCTGCCAGCATCTCCGCACGCCAGTCTACTTTCTGCAAGCGTCGCCCTATTTTGGGGGCGAGGGACAAGTCTACAGCGCCTGGGACTGGGATATGGCAAGGTTCATATTTTTTAATCAGGCGCTGATGGCGTCCATGCGTCACATGGCCGAGCAGTGGTGGCCCGATGTGCTGCATGTCAACGACTGGCACACGAGTTTGCTGCCTTTCATGCTGCAAGCCCACGGCGATGCAGAGCAATCGTCACAAGCCACTGTGCTGAGCATTCACAATATCGCCTATCAGGGACGAGGGGCGGGCGGATTCTTGTGGCAGGCGGGCATCCACGGTCGCCATCATCCGCACTTGTACGAACTGGGTCTCGCGGACAATCTGCTGGGCATCGGCATCGCCTACAGCGACATGATCGCCACGGTAAGTCCGCGTTATGCGGATGAAATCAAGTACGCCTATGCTGGCTATGAGCTTGCTCCGTTAATCGAAAGGCGTTCGGGCGACTTGCGCGGCATATTGAACGGCTTGGACTGCGATGTTTGGGATCCGGCCACCGATCGCGCTCTCGCGGCGAACTTCGACAGCGACAATTTCATCAGCCAACGCCCCCTCAACAAGCGCCATTTGCAGTCATTTGCGCGGCTGCCCGTCAATGACGATATTCCACTGGTCGGCATCGTCAGTCGGCTGGCGGCGCAAAAAGGCTTTGATCTGGCGCTGCCGGCTCTGCGCAGCCTGCTGGCACAACGCGAGCTGCAGGTGGTCATGCTGGGCACAGGCGAGCCCGAGCTGGAGCAGGCATTCTGGCAGTTGGAGCAAGACTTTGCTGAAAGAGCGCGCGCCTTCTTGCAATTCGACAGCAGCCTGGCACAGCAGATTTATGCGGGATGTGATATCTTTTTGATGCCGAGCCATTTTGAGCCTTGTGGCATGGGGCAGATGATGGCGATGCGTTATGGCGCGCTGCCGCTGGTGCGCGAGACGGGCGGATTGGCGGATACTGTCATCAATTATGACAATGACGAAGCAGCAAGCGGCACGGGCTTTGTCTTTCAGTGGCAAGAAGCGCAGGCGGTTGCAGGCACCCTGATTTGGGCGCTCGACACCTTTCGCGCTCGGCGCTGCGCATGGCGGCGTATGCAAAAGCGCGCGATGCAAATCGACTTCAGTTGGGAAAAAAGCGCCAGCCAATACATCGATCTGTATGAAAAGGCTCTTGCGCGAGCCAATGTCAGGCGATCGGGCGCAACATGAGGAGGCGGCAGTGAAGATAAAGGCAGTTATCTTGGCGGGCGGCAAAGGCACACGGCTGGGTGTCTTGACGATCAAGCGCGCCAAACCAGCCGTTCCTTTTGGCGGCAAATACCGCATCATCGACTTTGCGCTCAGCAACTGCGTCAATTCAAATGTCTTTGATGTCATGGTGCTGACGCAATATCGTCCGCACAGCCTCAACGACCACATCGGTAAGGGACGCCCTTGGGACCTCGACCGCTCGTTCACTGGCGGCGTGCGTCTGCTGCAGCCCTATCAAGGCAGCTTTGATACCGACTGGTATGCCGGCACTGCCGATGCCGTCGCGCAAAACCTCAATTTTATTCGGCAGGGCAGACCGGAATATGTGTTGATTTTGTCGGGCGACCACATCTACGAGATGGATTATGACATGCTCGTGCAGTATCACCGCGACAAGGGAGCAGACGCCACAGTCTGCACAATCCGTGTGCCGCTTGACGAAGCCAGCCGCTTTGGCATCGTCGATGCCGACCATGATTATCGCGTCACCGACTTCGTGGAAAAGCCGGCATCGCCGCCCGGCAACCTGGCGAATATGGGCGTGTATGTCTTCGACTATGCGGTTCTGGAACGGGTCTTGCAAGAAGACCAGTACGACTCGGCATCCGAGCACGATTTTGGCAAAAATATCCTCCCCAAAATGGTCGCCGACCGCATGGATATCTATGCCTATCCCTATGGCGGCTACTGGATCGATGTCGGCACGGTCGATGCCTATTGGGAAGCGCACATGGATTTGCTTTCCAGCCCGCCATCGCTCAATCTGAACGACCGCACCTGGGTCATTCACACGCGCAGCGAAGAACGTCCGCCCGTGCGCATCGGCACCGATGCCCACATCGTCGATAGCATGATCACCGATGGCGCTGTGATCGGCGCGGGCGCTGTCATAGAGCGGTCGATTCTCTCGCCAGGCGTGTTCGTCGGTCCCGGCGCCGTCATCCGCGAGTCGGTAATTCTTAATGATGCCTATATTGAACGCGATGCGCTGGTGGAACGGGCGCTGGTGGATAAAATCGCTGTCATTGGCAAGGATGCGCGGGTTGGCGCCTGGCAAGACATAGGCGATTTGCGCATCACCAGCATCGGCAAGAATGCTCGCATTCCACCCGATTTCACCATTGGACCTGGCTCGGTGGTCGGCTCGGATGTCGAACACGCCGACTTCGAGCAGTATGCAAACAGGACGGTGCCCGCCGACAGCGATGTCAAATCTGGCGTGCGCCGATAAATAAAGGCGATGCTATTCTAATTTTAAGCCTTGTAGGGGCGAGACTTGTCTCGCCCAATATGTCGCGGTTGACCATGTGGGCGACTCAGGAGTCGTCCCTACGCCGTTCCTTAAATAAGGCTGGATTATTTTGTTGGACTTACAAAAAAGCAACAGCGAGACAAAACCAAGCAGGCAAATAAGCAGAGGACAGAAACATGTCAAAGATAAAAGTAGGCGTGCAATTGCATCCGCAGCGCGTCAGCTATGCGACCTACGCCGAGGCGGTCAAGGTGACAGAAGCCCTGGGCGTCGATTCGATTTGGAATTGGGATCATTTCTTCCCGCTGTATGGCGAAGGCGCTGGCGACCACTTTGAAGGCTGGACCCTGTTGACAGCCATCGCGATGTTGACCTCCCGCGCGGAGATTGGCACCTTGGTCACCTGCAACAGCTATCGCAATCCGGCGCTGCTGACACACATGGCGAATACAGTCGACCATATCAGCGGCGGACGGCTGATCCTGGGCATCGGCGCGGGCTGGTTCGAGAAAGATTATGCCGAATTCGGCTATGGGTTTGGCACAGCCGGCAGCCGCCTGCGTGATTTGGGAGAGGCGCTGCCGGTCATAAAGGAACGGATGAACAAAGAGCTGCCAGCGCCGGTTCGCAATCCCATCCCCATCATGATCGGCGGCGGGGGCGAAAAAGTCACCCTGAAATTGACGGCTCAATATGCGGACTTGTGGAACGGCTTCGGACCGCCAGACCAGTATGCGCACAAAAACCGCGTGCTGGATACCTGGTGCGAGACGGTCGGGCGGGATCCAGCTGCCATCGAGCGGACTGTCTCAATCACGCAGAATGATGATATCCCCGGCAATCTCGATGCCTATGCCGAAGCCGGCGCCACGCACTTCATCATGATGACTCCCGTTCCGCCCGACTACGACCGGGTCGAAGCTTTGCTCGCCTGGCGCGATCAAGCGTTGAAGCGCTAACCGAGTTCGGGCGCGGCGGCATTCAAACGGCGCGCCTGTTTTCTTCTTCCAAATCCCTCCTCATCTCTTGCGTCTTGCGCGCTGGGCTGCTGCGCTCCCGGCGGGCATCCCCTATATGGGCTTTCACTCGATGTCGATTGCCCGGCTTCAATTTCAAAAAAGCGTTGAGAAAGGCTTGACTTTCTGGGGGGGGGGTAGACTTAATTAAGGTTGCCGTCCGCGTCAATCTTATTGAATGTCTGCTCCGACGGCAATGCATGAGCGGGCAATCGACAGGAAGGGTGAAGAGTTTATGAAACGGTTTATCAGCATTGGTCTGGTAGTCGTGCTGGCGGCGCTGCTGGCGATGCCGGTGATGGCGAAAGAACGTCTGCCTGCGCCCGATGTTCAATGGGTCTGGGCGGGCGAGAGATCCAGTGGCGACACACACTATTACTGTATTGAGCTGGGCTTCTATCCCGTCAAAGGTGCCGCGGAAAAACAAGGTTCGGGTTCAAAATATGCTTCACCGGAAGCATACGCACTGAAGGTTTGGACCAAAGGCGATGATGATCCTCAGCTCAATCCTGCTGACTGGATGATCAACCTGGCACCAACCAGCGAACAATGGACGCGCTATATATCGGGGCAAACCGCAGCTTCAGGCACTCTCGCCAGCGCCAAGTGGACTTTTCTTGGTCTTTGCGGTTATGCGGAGAATCAGACTCTTCGGGTCCGCCTGCGCGCTCTCGAAGCAGATGACCGGGGCGGCAAAGTCACAAAAACATTCAAAATCAAGCTGCCCAGCTACGGCACTTTCCGCGGGTTGAACATCCGCGCCGAAATGGGCGGCGGGAAAGTATTTTATGGGGAAGTGCGCTGACGGGCACCAGCCGCATTCCCGCCCAACTGCCGCAGAGGTAATTCCAGGTTAGTCGCGGCGGTGATGAACGAAACGAAGCCTCGGCCTCTGCGGGAGGTCGAGGCATTCTGTCTCGCGGCTGCCTCTTCTCACAGCCCGGAACGAGTCAAGTGGACCGGGCGCGCCGCCTTCGTCTAGCGCCGGCGGTTCAGGTGATGACCACGCAATTGTCACTGCCGTGCGGGTTGGGCAGATAGCCATCGGCTTCCCAGTCGTTGTGCCATTCGTCGCCATTCACCAGGTAACGGAACTCATACTGCGAGTCGGCTTGCAGGTGCAGCCAGGCGCTGAAACGACCATCTTTGCGCGCTTTCATTGGCGTGGCTGCTTCGTCCCAATTGTTAAAATCGCCGACCAGCGCGACCGTCTCCGCGCTCAACTGTTTGGGCGTGTAGAAGGTAACTTTGCAGACCGTCCCCCGCTTTAGATACCGTTTCTTCAGCATTTCTCTCTCCATTGCCAGGTGGCATCAGTTTTTGTATAGTATTGCATTCAGTTTAGCATAATTTGCAGATGTTTGTAGACCATTCAGATTTGAAATAATGTCGCAGTTTCTCACGATTCAACGCAAATTATACAAATTACCAGCCATTTCACACCTGTTTATACGCGATTGACAACAATCCGCGTTCGTTTGGCGCGCGAATCCACAGAGTTTTTGAACATTATTCATCGTTTGCGGATGCCAATATTTATGCTGGTATTCTTGCAGCCATTCCGTAGAATACGAAACCTGCGTAGAAATACCCTGTTCCCACCGACAAAGGAGCCTGGTCAATGGTACAACCGGTCGCGCGCGTGACTGTCGCGCCGAAATTGCCGCCGCAGCTTAGCCGCTTGCGCGAATTGACATACAACCTGCGCTGGGCTTGGGACCACGAAGCGATCTCGCTTTTTCGCCGCCTCGACCCCGAGCTTTGGGAAGCGACCGGTCACAATCCCGAATGGATGCTGGGCAGGCTGAGCCAGGCTCGTTTGAGCGCCTTGGTGAGCGACAGTTCGTTTATGGCGCATTATGCGCGCGTCTGCCGCTCGGTCGATGACTATATGCGCGCCGATGAAAGCTGGTTCGCCGCGAAATATCGCCATGGCGAGCGCCCGCCGACCATCGCCTACTTCTCTATGGAATTTGGCTTGACCGAGTGCTTGCAGAATTATTCCGGTGGCCTGGGCGTGTTGAGTGGCGACCACCTCAAGAGCGCCAGCGATCTGGGCGTCCCGCTGATCGGCGTGGGCATCTTGTATCAGGAAGGCTACTTCCAGCAGGTTCTCAATGCCGATGGCTACCAGCAAGAATCGTATCCGATCAATGATTATGTCAATTTGCCCTTGCGGTTGCAGTTGGACGAGCGGGGGGAGCCAATCAAGATTGCTGTGCCGCTGCCCGGGCGCGACCTCTATGCGCAGATATGGAAGGTACAGGTCGGGCGTGTCGCGCTTTATTTGCTGGATTCAAATATAGACGACAATGACTGGGAAGAAGACCGCAATCTGACCGACCGTCTGTATGGCGGCGACCGGCGCACACGCATCCGCCAGGAGATTTTGATGGGCATCGGTGGCGTGCGCGCTTTGCGGACGCTGGGCATCAGCCCCGATGTTTATCACATGAACGAGGGTCATTCCGCATTTCTGCTGCTGGAGCGCATCCGCGACTTCATGCGCGACGACAGCCAGACATTTGAGCAGGCGCGCGCATTGACCGCGGCCAGCAGCGTATTCACAGTGCATACCCCGGTGCCGGCTGGCCTGGAACGTTTCGACTTCGCGCTGATAGACGAGCACTTCACCGACATGATGCGCGAGCTGGGTTTGTCTCGGGAGCAATTTCTCGATCTGGGCCGCGAGAATATGGGTGATTACGAACTCTTTTCCATGTCGGTTATGGCGCTGAATCTGTCGTCGGGCACGAATGGCGTCGCGCAGTTGCACGGCGCTATATCGCGAGAGATGTGGCGCTGGGTTTATCCCAATGTGCCCGTGCATGAAGTGCCTATCGGCGCGATCACCAACGGCATCCATGTGCAGACCTGGGTCAGCCAGGAGATGGCGCAGCTATTCGACCGTTATCTTGATCCGGCCTGGCGGCACGAAGCAGCGCGTGACGAAGTTTGGGAGGGCGTCAACAGCATCCCGGACGCGGAATTGTGGCGTACGCATGTCCGTCGGCGCGAGCGGCTGGTGGCTTTTGCCCGCGGCCGCCTGCGCGCCCAGTTGCTGCGGCGGGGCGTATCACAAACCGAGCTGGAAACCGCCGATGAAGTGTTGAACCCCGATGCCTTGACTATCGGCTTTGCGAGGCGCTTTGCTACATACAAGCGCGCAACCCTGATATTCCATGACCTGGAGCGGCTGCGCAGGCTGATTGCCGACAGCGACCGTCCCTTGCAGTTCATATTCGCTGGCAAGGCGCATCCGCACGACCACCACGGCAAAGAGTTGATCCGCAGCATCATCAATGTGGCGCGCGACCCCGACTTTCGCGAAAGCATCGTCTTCCTCGAAAATTATGATATGAATGTGGCGCGCTATATGGTGCAGGGCGTGGATGTCTGGTTGAATACGCCGCGCCGTCCCAAAGAAGCCAGCGGCACCAGCGGCATGAAAGTCATCTATAACGGCGGCTTGAATTGCAGCATTCCCGATGGCTGGTGGGCAGAAGCCTATCGCCACGATATCGGCTGGTCGATCGGCAATGGCGAAGAATATCGCGAAGACGAATGGGCGCACCAGGATTATGTAGAAAGCCAGGCGCTTTACAACTTGCTCGAACAAGACATCGTCCCGCTCTTCTATCGGCAGTCGCGTGATAACTTGCCGCGAGAATGGATCCGCCGCGTCAAACGCAGCATCCGGCGGCTGGCATCTACATTCAACACGCAGCGCATGGTGCAGCAGTACACAGACGCCTTCTATATGCCGCGCTACCGGGTTAGCCAGCAGATGCGCAGCGCCGGCTTCCACCAGACAGCTGCATTCGTCGACTGGCAGCGGCACCTCGAGCAGGTTTGGCACGAAGTATCTGTGCTGGATGTCACTGTCGAAGCGGGCGATGTCGAGATCGGCGCTTGCACGCAGATTCAAGCCTCTGTCGCGCTGGGGCAACTGTGTCCGCAGGATGTCAAGGTGCAACTGTATTTTGGCCGGCTGGATGCGTCCGGGCAGATTCACAACGGGCAGTCGATGGACATGCGCGTGCTGGGGCAGAATGGCAGTGGCGCATATACTTATGAAACCGACTATACCTACAGCCGAACGGGCCATGTTGGTTTTTCGGTGCGCGTGCTGCCCCACCATGCCTTTTTGCATTCGTCCTTCTTGCCGCACAAAATCGTGTGGGCATAGCGGCTGGCTGGAGCGACCCGGGCAATCGAATCAAAACATAATCCCGCTATGGCAGCGTCGAAGTAAACAAAACTCGACACAGAGATCATAGAGAGCACAGAGAACACAGAGAAAAACGTTCAATTTAACTTTGAGCGCCTGACAGGTCGCCCGCATTGCACCGAGGATTCAGAAATGCTCGGCCTTGTCAAGCCAACCTCTGTGCCCTCTGTGTCTCTGTGGCAAGAAACAATTTAATGCGATTACCCTGGCTGGAACGACCAGGGCACTAGACCCATTTGCCCGTCTCCGCTACAATAGGCACATTCGTAAACGAATATCGAAAACCGTGAGCATGCAATATCACATTTGGACTCTCGGCTGCCAGATGAATGTCGCCGACTCGCAGTTGCTGGCATCGGAGTTGGAAAAGCTGGGGCATCGCGCCGCGCCAAATGGCGATGAAGCCGACATCATGGTCGTCAATACCTGTGTGGTGCGGCAAAGCGCCGAGGACAAGGGGCTGGGCCGGTTGGGTATGCTGGGCAAGCTGAAGCGCCAGCAGCCCGGCAAGATCATCGGCGTGATGGGCTGCATGGTCGGCGTGCGCGATCCGCTGTGGATGCGCAAACGCCTCCCCTATGTCGATGTCTTTATGCCGCCCTCCGATCCCGCGCCCATGGTGGACTTTCTGAGCGAGCGCAGCCACGAATCCGAAGCGCTACGGCTGGAAGATATCGCCCGTCAAGAACGCGATGCCTTGCAAGATGGCGAGTTGCTGCTGCCCTTGCACGAACGCGGTCAACTGGTCTGCGCGCATGTGCCGGTCGTCTATGGCTGTTCGCACGCCTGCACCTTTTGCATCATCCCATTCCGGCGCGGCATCGAACGCAGCCGGCGCATTGGCGAGATCGTCGCGCATGTGCGCAGCCTGGCGGGGCAGGGTGTCAAGGAAGTTACTTTGCTGGGGCAGATTGTCGATCGTTATGGCAAGGATATCCCGGATGGTCCCGACTTGTCCGACCTGCTGCGGATTGTGCACGATACCGCCGAGCAGTCGGGCCTGGAGCGCATTCGCTTCCTGACCAGCCATCCCAACTGGATGAGCGACAAGCTTCTGCACACTGTTGCCGAGCTGCCGCGCGTCATGCCACACATCGAAGTGCCGGTGCAGTCGGGCGCGGACGAAGTGCTCTCGCGGATGCGGCGCGGTTACACGGCGGACCAGTATCGCAAGCTGGTGGACAAGATCCGCAAAATCATCCCGCAGGTCGCTATCAATACCGATGTCATCGTCGGTTTCCCGGGCGAAACGCGGGAGCACTTCATGAAGACTTATGCGCTGCTGGAAGAGCTGCAGTTGGACAAGGCGCATTTGGCCCGCTATAGCCCGCGGCCGCAAACCGTCAGCGCTCGCCGCATGGCAGACGATGTGCCCGAAGCAGAAAAGCGCGAACGACACAAAATGCTGGAAGACCTGCAAGCCCGTGTCGTGGCGAAGATCAATGCCCAACATCTGGGCGAAAGAGTCGAAGCGCTGGTCGAAAGCCAGCATAAAGGGCGGTGGCGCGCTCGTACGCCGCAAAACAAGCTGGTCTTCTTCGAAGCACCCGGCGACTGGCAGGGCAAGCTGGCGGAATTGGAAGTTACCTGGACGGGTCCCTGGAGCATGCAGGCGCGTCTGCCAAATGCGCAACCCTGCGCCGAACCGCCGCTCGTCATCGCTGGTTGATGCCCGGCGCGCGCTGCCAGCTCGTTCTTTGCTTCGCCTGTTTTCTGCTGGCGGCTTGCAATCTGAGCGCTCGCAGCCCCGCAGCCGACTCCGCCAATGCAACAGACAGCACGCGACTGCCGCCGTCTATCGAGATTGGTTCGCCCGGCGACGGCGACGAATTTGTGCTCGGCGACGAGATTCTGGTGTCTGTGCTGGCTGCGGACAGCATAGGCATCAACCAGGTGAAGCTCTTCGTCGATGATCAGATTGTGCGCACAGTGTCGTCCGAGTCGCTGCAAGGCGAGCTGGCGATGAAAGCCATCCTGAATTTTGTGCCACAGCGCGCCAACCTGGGCCGCATTGCCTTGCGCGTCCTGGCGTACCGCGGCGCAGTGGTCAGCCCGCCCGCCGAGGTCACAGTCATCGTGCGCGAATCGCCAGCGCAGATCGTGGCGACGCCCGACCAGCCAGCCGGCGTCCCCTACATCCCCAACGATGGCATCTGCCGAGCGCTGGTCAATGTCGACTTGAACTTTCGCGCCGGTCCCGGCACTGGCTATCGCATCTTGTCTGTGCTGCCCAGCGGCACACTCGCGCCCATCCGCGGGCGCAACAGCCAACACAGCTGGTGGCAGCTTTCGGCAGAGGGGCGCGCTGGCTGGGTCAGCGGCGATTTCACGACCGAATATGGCGATTGCAGCCGCGTGCCTGTGGTCGCGGGTTGAGCTGTATCCGAGTTGCTACGCTGCCCGCCTGTGCTAGAATCCCCGCAAATGCCTTTTGGGGGGTGCGCTATGGCGATCGCTGTGAAGCGAATAATTCTGGTTACGCAGAATGTACAATTTGCCATTGATGTCAAGCGCGCTCTCGAGGCGCTGGGCGAATACAGCGTGACCACCGCTGCCAACGCGCGCAACGCCATCGAATTCCTGCGCGAACATCATGCCGATCTGCTGCTGCTGGATACGGTCGGATTGCCCATATCGCCCGGCATCATGATCGATTTGGTGCGCGCGCGCTCTGCTGATATCGCCATCGTGCTTGCGCCAGACCAGCCTTCTGTGCACCAACTGGCGGATGAATACGAAGCCAGGAGTGTGGTCGATATTCCCGTATATGCGCGCGACCTGCTACCGGTGCTGGAATCTGCGCTGGCGATACGCCCCGAAGCGCCCCCGCCGCTGCCGGCCGATTTGCTCCAGGCAAGCCAGGACACGCGCGAGATTGAAGTGCTGGTGGATGAAATCGTGCCAGAAGACAGCACGTTGAATTATACACGGCGTCGGTTGCAAGCCTCGTATGAACTGCTGCACCCGCCCGCCGAGGGACATTCCAGCACCGTGCAGGCGGTGGTCGAGCTGCAAATTGACCCGCCAGATGAAAACGATGCCATACGCTTCTATACAACCGGAATCGCCGATGACTTTGACGAATCCACGATGACGCCTGACAATGACGACACCGTCCGCGATCTGGCGCAGCGCCTGGCTGCAGACCCCCGAACCGAAGCCGAGCTACCCGCCGCTCCACAATCAGCAACAGCCATCGACGACAACGCTGCCTTCCAGCAGATGCTCAATACGCTCTTGGATGAAAGCACGCAGTTGGATGACTTGAAGCTGGAATCGCTCTTTGATACCACAGCCGAGCTGACCGGCGCGTTGGGGACGGGCGTTGTGCCGCGTTGGCTGCGCGAAACCGAGCAATTGATCAACGAGCCAGACTTCCTGAATATGCTGCTGCCGCGCCTGGATGATGAATCCGCCGACAAGACCGAACCGGCCGCGCGAAAACAAACTGCCAGCCCCCGCGTGAAACCGGTCCCGGCACCAGATGACGAAACAGTGCCCAGCGCCGACTTGCCAAGCGACATGGGCACAGCCACAGAGGCAACTTGGCTGCCGCTATCGAGTCGTGACAAAGACCCGCTCCTCGCGCAGTTGGCGCTCACCATGACGCAAAGTATGACGGAAATGACCGCCGATGCCAGCGTGCTCACCCAGGGCGAGCGCATTCACGCCTTCTCTGGCGAGATGCCGTTGGGCAGATTCCGGTCGTTGCGGCAGATGATTGCCGATGACTGGGCGGCGCAGGGAGATCAATCGCGCGTACGTTTCGTTCGCCTGCCCGATGGCAGCGCCGACTACATGCTCTATTCGCGCGGCACCATCGCCGGCTTCTGCCTGACTTTGATTTTTTCTGGCGGGCGGCAACTGAGCGAGATACGCCAGCAAGGCGAATCGCTTTTGAATGCCCTGGCTGCTGCGCCCGCGGCATCGCCCGATAGCCATGCGCTGGCCGATATAGCCCCCGCGCCACAAGCCTATACACAGCCTTTCTCGTTTGTCTGGCTGCTGGCAGATCCTGACTTGCCCTTGCCCAAAGCTGTCGCTCAGCAGTTGCTCTTTTGGCTGGAATTGCAGTTGAATGGCCTCGGCTGGACGATCCATCGTTTGGATGTGCACGGCGATTTCATCTATCTGTACGCCGATGTGCCCGGCAACGCCTCGCCAGATGCCTTGATTCGCGATGTCATGGAGCGCTCGCGGCAGATCGCCTGTGCCGAAGACCAGGCGCTGCCCCACGAGCTTTGGGCGGACGCCTACCTGGTCCTGCAGCCAGGCCGCGCCATCAGCGAACGCGAGCTGGGGCGTTTTCTGCAATTCGCCCGCGCCTGAGGGAGTGGTGAAAATCGTGGATATGCCAGCGTTTTCCCCCACCCTAATTCCTGCCCCAATTTGAGGGAGGGGCTTCAAAACCAGCTGACATCGCTGAAAACTCCCCTGCCCTCGTCCTGGGGGAAGGGGCCGGGGGCTTGATAGCGTGTCCACAGCATTCGACACTCTCTTCCCTGGAATAATTTGACTTCGGCGCGAATGTAATCTATACTTCGCTTGCTGCAATGCGCTCACACTGCTCTTGGGAACATGATCATGGATGCCTGCCGTATAATGCCCCCCCGCGCGCGACGCTTCAGCCTGATGTTTCTTATCATCATCATCGCCTTGCTTGGCGCGTCCCTGGCGCAGGCGCAAGTGCCTGATGCGCCCACCGCCACGCCAATCCCGCGCACTTTCAGGCCCGAAGTAACGGTGAGCCAGGTGACCAACACCAGCATTGAATTGACATGGCTGCCCATGCAAGGCGCGAGCGGCTATAGAATCACGATTTATGCGATTTATGGACCTCACCAGCCCTACCACGACTATGCTTACACGGTATTCACGACCGATACCAGCTACAGCTTTACGGGGCTAAAGCCCAATTCGAGACATCGCTTTTACTTTCGAGGCACTTACGATAGAAATGGCCTTCGCTATGTGATTCAAGGGAGTCGAC
>JAJEBK010000018.1 GCA_022823945.1 Anaerolineae bacterium
ACCTGTACCGACGGATACGCCTGTGCCCGCGTCCTACAAAGTGCCGGACAGCTTGATAAACGATATCAAGGGCTACATTGATGAGCAGGCCGATGGCACGCCGCATGTCGAGCGCTGGGAGCGGGTTTTGCACGCCTTCGGTGGCGACAGCCATGAAGATGGTCCCATGGGCATCAGCGAGGCGGAGGGCTATCGCGATCGCGGCTGGGATCGCTGGATACCGGTGGTCGAGGCGCTGAAGAAGCTGGCGGGCAAGTAGCGTTCCCGTCTTCGTCAGCCACTCTCGTGAGCGGCAAAAGTTTGCGCAACGCCAATTGTTCTGTATAGTTAAACTGCAGTACAGAGGCATCATCACGGGCTGGATGCGCAATGGCTTTGACCGTTCTCGAGCAAGCCGTACAACAGTATTACGCGACCGACCGCAACCTGCGCATCAATGAAGAGATGCGGGCGCGCTACCTCGTGCCCCAGGTTGATCTCGCCAGTTGGACGCTGAACACGCTCGACTGGACGGGTGCTGAGTCGGTGCTGGATATTGGCGCGGGCACGGGCAGCCACTACGAACGGCTGATGCGCGACAAGCCGCATTTGCATTATTTCGCGCTGGATTTGTCGCCGCAGATGCTGCTCTGCCATCCAGGCGAGGGCGGGCGGCTGGCTTGTGCCGATTCCATGCGACTGCCGTATGCCGACGACAGCTTTGATGTGGTGATGGCCAACAACATGCTTTATCATCTCCCCGATCTTGACAGCGGCCTGCGCGAGATCAAACGGGTGATGAAACCGACCGGGCGCTTGCTGGCAGCCACAGAAAGCCTGTTCAGCCTGCCCGAGCTGCAAGTGCTGCTGCGGCGCGCTATCGTTTTACTCAGCCGCAACGGTGCCAATGCCGAGCCACCCCTCGCGCCTGTCGAGGCATTTGCGCTGGAAAATGGCGCGCGCATCCTGAGGCGGCACTTCTTTGCTGTTGTGCGCCACGATTTGCCCGCTGCCCTGCACTTCCCTGATATTGAACCGGCGCTGGATTATGTCGACAGCCTGCGCGGCTTGCGCGAACATGGCTTGCCGGCCGATGTCAACTGGGATGACCTGATGCTCATCATGCGCCAGCAGATGACCCAGTTGAGCAAGCTATTGGGCAAGTTGGAGCTGACTGTGCAATTTGGCGCTATGATTGCCAGCGACAGGGGCGGCTTCATCAAAGATTTTATGGCGCGCGGCGGTGGCCAGGCATAATCTGCGTGTCTGCATTCGCCACGCCGCCGACTGAATCGGCAGGGAGAAATCTGGTGTCTGTCTTGTCTTTCGGCGAATTGCTGATCGACTTTGTTGCGCAGGAAATGGGCGTGACAGTCGGAGACGCGTCCGGCTTCGTCAAAGCGCCCGGCGGAGCGCCCGCCAATGTGGCTGCGGCTGTGGCGCGCTTGGGCGGTCGAGGCGCTTTCATGGGGCAGCTGGGCGATGATCCTTTTGGGCATTATCTGGCTGGCGTGCTGGCTGCCGAGGGCGTCGATATCCGCGGCATCACCTATTCCAGTGAGGCGCGCACCGCCCTGGCATTCGTCAGCAACACTGCTGATGGCGACCGCAGCTTCATGTTTTACCGGCATCCCAGCGCCGATATGTTAATGCAGCCCGCTGATGTCGATACCAGCATCATCGATGCCTACAAAGCTTTTCATTATGGCAGCATCACTTTCATTTGCGAGCCGGCGGCCTCGGCATTGCGGCTGGCGCTCGACCATGCGCTGGCGGACGGCAAGTTCATTTCCTACGATCCCAATTTGCGACTGCCGCTGTGGGCGAGCGCGGATGCTGCCAGAGCCGGCATGCTGGCTGGCTTGGCATATGCCAACCTGCTCAAAATCAGCGAAGAAGAGCTGCACTTTCTCACCGGCGGCGACGATGTCGGTTCGCTCTGGCGCGAGCACATGCACTTGATCTGCGTCACCTACGGCGCGGCTGGCGCGGCTGTCCACCTGCCCGATGGCAGTTGCATCGAAGCGGCTGGTTACGCGGTGCCGGCGCTAGACACGACTGGCGCAGGTGATGCGTTTGTCGCGGCGATGCTGACGGGCATCCTGAGTCACCGAGACGACTGGCGCGAGCGACTGCCGCAGATTATCGATTTCGCCAATGCGGTCGGCGCACTGACCTGCCTGCAAAAAGGCGCGATTCCTGCGCTGCCAACTCGTCAGGCGGCGCAGGCTTTCCAACGCGAGCGCGGCGGACGCTAAAGGCAAAACACAGCGGGCACAGAAGTAAGACCAAGCAAGTAATAGAATAAAAATGAACCACCGAGTGCACCGTGTTCAATGAGTATATTGAGTGAGTTAAACCTCTGTGCTCTCTTAGTCCTCTGTGTTCTCTGTGTTGAAAAGAGCGCATTACTTTATTGGTATCATTGAGAAGGACACCATTCTGCAGCAGCCAGCCAAGCCCGATCTTTCGGTAGTAATTGTCAGTTACAACACGCGCGAGTTGTTGCGCAATTGCCTGCTTTCTCTGCGCGGCAGCCAGGGTCTGACGCTGGAGATCATCGTGGTGGACAACGCCTCCTCCGATGGCAGCGCCGAACTGGTGCGGGTGGACTTTCCGGAAGTTCTGCTGCATGCGCAGACCTTGAACAGCTGGTTTTGCGGTGGCAACAACATTGGCAGCGCGGCAGCCAGGTCCGATTATGTGCTGCTGCTGAATCCTGATACCGAAGTCTCGCCTGACGCTTTGGCGAAAATGCTGCGTTTCCTGCGTGAAAATGAAAGCTACAGCGCTGTTACGGCGCAGTTGGTCTATCCGCATGGCGCAATACAGCCAACCTGCGCGCGCATCCCGAGCTTTGAGAATCTGCTGCTGGATTACACCTTGCTGGGTTGGCTGCGTCCCCGGCGCAAAAAGAGGCTTCATGCCGAGCTGGTTTATGCCGACTGGGACCGCACAAGCGACCGCGATGTCGAAGCGATTCCCGGCAGCTGCAGCCTGTTGCGGCGGGCGGATGCGCGGCTGGACGCTGATTTGCTGCTTTACTTTCCAGAAGAAGATTTGGCGCGGCGCTTGGGCGGGCGAATGCGTTTTTTGGCGGCGGCGCACATCTATCATCACGAAAAGTCATCGACGCGCAACTGGTTGGCCACGCGCATTTTCTTTCGCGACATGCTGGTCTACACGCGCAAACATCACAGCCTGTGGCGCATGTTGCTGCTGTGGCTGCTGAGCCGTCCTGTCTATTGGGCGATGTGGCTGAAGAATCGCTAGGAAATTTATCCAAACACCGCTAGCGGCATGTGAAAAGACACCACCCAGTTGGGCGCATCGACAATTTCGCTGATCTTCAAGTCGCCGGCTACGCTGCACAAGATGTAAGCCTGACTGCGGTTCATGCGCTGGTTCGCCACCAGCCAGTCGATCATATAGCGCACGGCATTCTTGGCATTTGTCATCAGGTCGGGCCCATGGGCAGTGGTGATGTGATAGCCATGACTGTCCAGCCGGCTCATGGGGCTGGGACGTTGCAACTGCACCTCGCGCAGCGTCAGGTCTTTGCGCAGGCTGATGCGCATCGTCAGGGTCATAGGCGCTTCGATGCCCGTAACACAGACTTCGCCTTGTCCCTGGGCGGCGTGGCAATCACCGGTGGCGAAGAGCGCGCCTTCCACCAGCACAGGCAACCATACGCGCGAGCCGATGACCATGTCGCGCACATCCAGGTTGCCGCCATTTTCGCGCGGCGGGAAAGTGCTGAAACGCCCTTCTGCGGCTGGCGCAACACCCACCACGCCCGGATGCGGCTCGAAGGGCAGGCTGATGTGCGCCAGTTCAGTGGAATAGCAGGTATCGCCCTCGATGCGCCAATGATGCAAGTAGGTGTAGTCGAAGTCTTCTGGAAGCAAGCCACTGCCAGGCCGATGCGCCGACCAGCCCCAGCCTTTGTGCCGCATGTCCAGAATGGCGATCTCCAGCACATCGCCCGGCTGCGCGCCCTTGACCCAAATCGAGCCATTCAGCGCGTGGATTTTGCTGCGGTCGACGCGCTCATAATCGGCGACTGTCCAGTGCGGCTCGATCTGTCCGTTTGGCTCGGCACAGTCAAAAACGACAATATCGCCGCTGTCGATTTCCAGCCGCGGCTTTATGGAATTGTCCCAAAAGGGCTGGGTGACGCTGTCGTCCAGATAATGTTCGCGCATGTCGGGCAGTATAGCGCATCTTGAGCGGCCGGACAGCGGGTTGTTGCTGCTGACAACCGGCACAGGCAATCGCATTAAAATGAAACTCAGTGTTAGGAAATCCTCTCTAACGCTTTACCACCGAGTTCACAGAGTACTTTTGAGTACACCGAGAGGAATGCAAAGGGTTTGCGCTGTGTCGATGCGACTTACACGAGTAAAGGAAACAATTTACAACCTAATGGCGTCTAGCGGCGAACCATCTGCGTCACATTGGCACAAAGCGCAGCCATTTACATTATGTGCTGACAACAAATCCTCGGTGTACTTCTTCATCTCGGTGTACTCGGTGGCAAAATGATTTGATGCGATTGCCCTGACAACTGGCAAGGAGAGTGGTGATTGGCAGGTAGAACTGGTATCATCTATACAGACTCTCGCGGTCGAGGGCTAGCGATGCGCATCCTGGTCATATCCGATATTCACGCCAATCTCACCGCTTTTGAGACTGTGCTGAAGGATTGCCGAGGCGAGTGGGATTTTGTCTGGTGCCTGGGCGATGTAGTCGGATATGGACCCGACCCCAACGAATGCGTCGAACGGCTGCAAGAGTTGCCCATGCTGTGTCTGGCGGGCAACCACGACTGGGCGGCGCTGGAACGGCTGGATGTGCGCACTTTTAATCCCGATGCCCGCCGAGCCGCCGAATGGACGCGCGATACCCTCACGCCCGAAAACACACGGTTTCTCGAAGACCTGCCTGTCACCTTTGTCATCGGCGAATACACTTTGGTGCATGCCAGCCCGCGCGAACCGATCTGGGAATACATCTTGGAGCCAGCCATCGCCGCGATCAACTTCCTGCATTTCGACACACCCTATTGCCTGGTGGGGCATACGCACCAGCCGGTCATCTACAGCGAAGTGCATGGATCGGGCGAAGCGCGCACAGACGCGCCGCGATATTTCAACTGGCATGCGCTGAATGGCAATCGGCAGATCATCAATCCCGGCAGCATCGGCCAGCCGCGCGATCAAAATCCGGATGCCGCGTATGCCATCCTTGATCTGGAACGTGGCTTGTTTGAACACCGGCGCATCCCCTATGATATTCGAGATGTACAGGGGCGCATGCGCGAATATCGCTTGCCCGAGCGCCTGGTGATGCGCTTGGAACACGGCGTCTAGCCCTGGCGCAATATGGCAACCGAACTCAGCAGCAAGATGCGCGCTTATCTGGCAGAGATCGTTCGCCTGCTAGAGCGGCAGCCGCAGCAGACCGGATATGTCAGCAGTTCACAACTGTCCGAAGCGCTGGATATCAGCCCGCCAGCGGTCAACCGCATGGTTAATCGCTTGCACGATTTTGGCTTGCTGAAGCACAAACCCTATCAGGGCATCGCCATTACAGAAGCCGGGCGTGCAGCCGCCTTGAAGCACATCCGCCGCCAGCGCATCGCCGAAGTCTTCCTGGTGCAGTTTATGGGCATCAGCTGGCTGGATGTGCATGCCGAGGCGCGGCGACTGAGTGACGGACTGAGCGAGAAGGTCGTCGCACGCATGGAGCAGATGACGGGCGTGCCCACGACTTGTCCGCATGGCGAGCCGATCCCGACCGCCGCTGGCACACTCTCGCCGCAAACCGATGTGCCGCTGTCGCAGCTAAAACATGCCGCGCGCATCCGCATCAGCCGCCTGGTCACGCGCGAAGCCGACCGGCTGGCCTACATGGAAGCGCTGGGGCTGCTGCCCGGGCAGCGTTGCGAGGTCATCCATGTCGCGCCATTTGATGGTCCCATGCAAATGAAGCTGGGGCGAGAATTCCGTATCATCGGGCACAGCCTGGCGCGCCTGATCCGCGTACATGTCGAGGACAGCTAGCCCAACTCGAGGCAGCGCGCCCTGTGTATCGGCGAGCAGATGTGGTTGAATCTGCCGATACCATTGACAGCAGGAACAGCTATGAAAATCGGCGTACTCGCCTTGCAAGGCGCTTTCATTGAACACAACAAGATGCTAGCGCGCCTGGGCGTGACAGCGGTCGAAGTGCGGCTGCCGCAACAACTGGCAGAGCTTGATGGTTTGATTATCCCTGGCGGCGAAAGCACGACCATTGGCAAGCTGGCCAGCGCCTATGGCTTGATCGAGCCACTGCGTCAATTCGCTGCTGCCAAACCAACCTGGGGCACCTGCGCTGGCATGATCTTCCTGGCGAAGGACATCGGCAGCCAGCAGCAGCCTATCCTTGGCTCTATGGATATCACTGTCGACCGCAACGCATTTGGCAGGCAGATTGATAGCTTCGAAACTGACCTGAAAATAGCCGAACTCGGCGACCAGCCTTTTCATGCTGTATTCATTCGCGCGCCAGTTGTCACTGCGGTGGAGACAACGGTCGATGTGCTGGCGCGGCTGGATGATGGGCGCATCGTGGCTGTGCGACAAAGGCATCTGCTGGCGACCGCTTTCCACCCCGAATTGACCGATGACTTGCGACTGCACGGTTATTTTTGCGGTATAGTGAAATGTACCCTGCAAGCGAATAGGTAGACCAAGACAGGTGCCCATGTCCAGCCAGCCGTCCAGGCCAATTGCGCCACCCAACCATGAACCGCCGGTCAAGTCCCTGCTCGATTTGCTGCGTGACGGCGCAGATACCAATCTGGACGACATCGGTGAACCTTCGGCGGAAGAACTGGCGGCGCTGGATAATGAAGGACTGGACGACAGCCTGCTCGAACCGACAGACGACTTGCCACAGTCTGCGCTCTCGCTGCTGGCAGAGCTGGACAAGCCCGAGCTGGTCTCGCTGGAAGGCTTGGACGATGCCGATGAAGCCGAACTTGACGATGGGCAGGATGCCGCCGGCGATCTGCTTGATGAAGACGAATCGCCCGTGGAAGACTTTGTCGATATCGAGTTGGATGATGCCGAGCTGCTTGATGAAGGCTACGACCTGGACGATGAAGATATTGAAAGCTATCACGACCTGTATGGCGAAGACGATGCCATCATCCCGTCTTTCCGCGAGGGCGAATTCGCCGAAGACGATGATGGCGACAGCGCCTATTACGATGAACTGCGTTGAGCGCGCTACCCTGTGGATGGCATAATCCTGGCGGCGGGGCAAGGCAAACGCATGCGCCCACTCACATTGGAAACGCCCAAGCCGCTGCTGCGCCTGCAAAACCGACCGCTGTTGGACTGGTGGCTGCACAGCCTGCGGGGCATCGTGCGGCGCGTGCTCGTGGTCGTGCATTATCTCAAAGAACAGATAGCGGATTTTATGGCGGCGCAGCGCGTCTTCGCCGACTATGCGCTGGTGGAACAGCTGCCGGCACCGCTGGGCACGGGACATGCGTTGCGCTGCTGCCAGCCGCATCTGCGCAGCGAAAACTTCCTGGTGGTCAATTGCGACGATCTCGTCCCGCGGGCAGCGCTGCTAGCCTTGAGCCGGGCTGGGTATGGCATCTTGTCAATGCAGCGCGCCGACTACTCGCGTTATGGCGTGATCCAGCGTGATGACAAGGGCGGCTTCTTGCGAATAGACGAGAAACCGCCAGCCGGCCGGTATCCAACGCCCGCGCCTTGCAATATCGGCGCATACAAGCTGCAGCCGGGCATATTTGACAGCGATCCTGTGCCGTCTGTGCGTGGCGAGGTCGAATTGACCGATATGGTTACAGCCGTCGCGCGCAAACAGCGAGTCGAAATTGTCGAGTCTTCGTGGTGGCTGCCTATCGGCGATCCACAGGCGCTGGCCGCGGCGCAGTCTGTGGATGTGATGCGGTACATGCTTGCCCTGTAAATCTCAGCTGGTGTCTGCGAAAATACCCGTCCATTCGCCACCTGTCAACGAGCTGCGCGCAAGGGAGTGGTGAGAATCGTGGATATGCCACCATTTGCCCCCACCCTAAATCCCTCCCCTATGAAGAGGGAGCGACTTCAAAACGTCGTAGCGCACCCCTTCCCTCATTTTGGGGGCAAGGGGCTGGGGGATGGGGGCAGAGTTGTCAACTCCACTACAATCACCACTCCCCGCCCAAAGTCATGATCCGCATCACCTATGCTCCCGCCGACCAGGCGCTCGCCCACAGCATCCGCGTCGACCTGAGCCACCAGGCAACACAGACGCAATCGCTGCTTATCGTGTTGGCAACCGATGCCGCGCTGGCAGAGCCGTCCGTACAAAGCGAAATCGCGCGGGCACAGCAGCAGGGCACGCCCATTCTGCCGATCATGACGGGCGTTGTTGAGCTGCCGCCGCCGCTGGCCAAGCTGCGTCCGCTGGACTTCCGCGCAGGTTATCAGAGCGATCGGCTGCTGGAGCGCGCGAATGAGTTGGTGAGCCGCCGTAACATCCGCCGGGCGAATCGGCGCGCGCTGATGGTCTTCGCAGGTATCGCCACAATCATGTTCAGCCTGGCGATCTTGGGCATGTCAGCCGGTCTGGTGGCTTTCCCGGTCGCCGAATACAACGAAGAAGCCACTTTTCAGTCACAATGGATCGATGGCTTGATCCGCGAAACACTGGAGGCCGTGCAGCCGCGCAGCACTGCCGACGCCATGAACTTCGCCGCGACCTACGAAGCCGCGCCCACCCGCCTGCATTTTTATGTGCGCGGCACCGCCACAGCCCTGTCGCGGCAGCCCAGCCCATGAAACCGACCGCCGATGCGCTGGTGATTGGCGCGGGACCGGCGGGCATCAACGCCGCGTATGCGCTGGCACAGGCGGGCATCGACTACCGCATCATCGAACGCACGCAGACGCTCGCATCCACCTGGAGCAACCTGTATCCCTCGCTGCGATTGAATACCTCGCGCTTTTATAGCCACCTGCCCGGGCGCAAGTTTCCGCTGCATTGGGGCATGTACGCCACCGCCAGGCAATATCATCGACATCTGGTCGCCTGGACAGCCGAGCAAAAGCTGCCTGTCGAATATGGCATTGAGGTATATCGGGTCGCGCCGCGCCGTGATGGCTGCTGGCAGGTCGAAAGCAGCGAAGGTACGCACAGTTATCGCGCTGTCATCCCGGCAACGGGCGTGTTTGACAATCCACAACTGCCGCAGATTGAAGGCTTGTCAGACTTTGGCGGCGAGGTCATCCATTCGCGCGATTTTCGTCAGCCGCGGCAAGTGCGCGGCAAGCGCGTTTTGGTGGTCGGCAACGGACCCAGTGGCACGGATATCGCTGTGGCAGCGGGTCCTGAAGCGGCTGGCGGCTTCGTCTGGCTGTCGATACGCAGCGGCGTGGATTCGCGTCCCCGCTATCCTTATGGCTTTCCGCGACATTTGTGGATGCTGTTGGGCGAGCAGTTGCCCGCCAGGTTCTGTGCCTGGCTGCAGCGCCACACCGGCGCGATTGAATACAACCAGGTTGACTTCGGTTTGTGGTCGGCCCCCGCCCAAGCCGGCAGCGCAGTCGGCTATCGGGGTCCAGAATTGCTGAATGCCTTGCGCGAGGGGCAGGTCGTGCCAGCGCGGCACCCCCTGCGATTTGATGCCAGCGGCGCAATATTGGCGGACGGCACACATCTCAAGCTGGACATGATTATCATGGCGACAGGCTATCTGCCGGTGCTGCATCAATACCTGGATATCGACATGCAATTCAGCCGCGAACAGTACGCCCTGCCCGGTGGCTGCGATTGGGATGTAGGACCGAATGGCCTGCGTGGCTGGCCCCTGCGCGATACCAGTCAGCACAAAAATGGTCGGCAGGTTCTGGGACATCCGGGGCTATATCTGGTCGGCGTGTTTTATAAAGGCCGCGGCGCTTTTTATAATATGGGTGTTGAAGCGCAGATCGCCGCCGAACAACTGCGCGCTTATCTGAAGCGGCGGCATTTCCCCACGGCTGTCCCATGCGCGGCAGCTATCTGAAGCTGGGCGCGGCGCTGTTTGGGCTGGCGCTGCTGGCGATTGCGCTGCGTTTTCTGCTGGCGGCGGCATTGCCCGCGTCTATGGTCGCCTACATGACATTGGAAACGGGCTTGCCCATCATCGTCGTGCACGACCTGACGCATGACTTGCAGCGGCGCTTGCCCGCCAACATTTTGACGGAGCCTGCTTTTTCCCCCGATGGGTCGCGGCTGGCCTTGACCAAACTGCTGCAATATGGCAGCGAAATTGTCGTCTATGACTTGCTGCGCGACCGCGAAACCAGCTTGACGGCATTTCTCGCCATCGCCGAGTCGCCCGATGGCGCGCATATCGCATTCTCCAGCAACCAGGCCGGCGCTGCCAGCATCTACCTCGTCCAGCCGGATGGGGCTGGCTTGCGGCGCATCACCTCGTCTGACGCAGGCGACCGTGAGCCAAACTGGAGTCCTGACGGCAGGTCGCTGGTCTTCACCTCAAACCGCGGCGGAAGCTGGGACTTGTATACACTGGAGCTGGAAGCCGGCTACTTGCGGCAATTGACAATGCATCGCGCGCCGGATAATTCACCTGCCTGGTCGCCGGATGGCACGCGCATCGCCTTTGCTTCACGCCGGGATGGCGCATCGGGGATATACTTGCTGTGGCTGGACACGCTGCAAGTCGAGCCGCTGGTGGTGGATACGCGCTATGACAGCCTGCCACAGTGGACACCGGATGGCCGGGCGATTACATTCGCGCGCTCGGTGGACGGCTCATCGCGGATAATGCGCGTGGATGTACACACTGGCGCGCTGACCCGGCTGAATCTGGGCGGGCTTGATGCCGATGCCCTGACTTGGTGCTGTTGATTCAACAGCTCACCCCCCTCAATCCCCCCGACAGGTCAGGGGGAGGCAAATCACGCGCGGATTCTGTCGACATGTCGGGAGACAGCTCCCGAAACTCCCCTCTCCGTCCTGACGGGAGGGGCCGGGGGTGGGGTCAAATAACCTGTCCTGTCCTCAGATCTCAATGGGAGATAGGGTTAGACCAAAGACTCGGTGGCATGTTTTGCGCGGCGCGTTTGCTACTGGTTCTTCTTGCGCGCGAACGATGGCGGATCGGTATGGCGGATTTCGGTAATGTGGATCCAGTCTTCGGAATGCTCCTCGACCAGGTAAATGCCCGGGATGGTGATGATGCTGATGACCAGCCGCACGATGGTCACGCCAATGAAGAGCTCCAGGAAGCGATCTGTCGAGACTGTGCCAGCCAGCGCCAGGAACAGGAAGAGGATGCGGTCCAGCGGGATGCTGATGATGTTGCTGGTCAAGACGCGCCCCCATTGGTTCCTTTGCCCGAAGCGCTGCACCCAACGCGTATAGATCTCGGTATCGACCAACTGGCTGATCACCGTTGCCAGCACAGCCGCCAGCAAAAAGCGCCATTCCGGCGTCAGCAGTTGACCGAGCGTGATGCGTTCGGCTTCGCTCATCTCCGGCGGCAGACCGGCAATGATGGCGAAGAATGCTTGCACGATCAGATAGATCACGGCGCCGGCGATGATTAGTGTGCGTGCGACATGCGGCCCGGCCAGTTTGTGCGCCATATCGCGCAGGGTGAAGGTGAGCGGATAGACGATTGAGAAACCATCGACGGCGATTCCAAAAAGAATCAAATTGCGCAAATTGGCTATATCGGCGACCATCTGCGCTGCCACATACGCAACGCTGACCAGAATCAGAATATGCAGATTACGGATGGACATGACTCACCTCGCTGCTGTTCTTCGCTGCCTCTGATTGTAGCACAGTGAGGCTCTGCCACTTGCTTTGTCCAAACCTGCGCGGCGACCAATGCAGGCACAAGCGGCGTACGATGCGCCAGTTATGTTGTTTCCTCTGCAGCCATAGGTAGGCAACTTAGGAAAAATCGGTCTTGTGGCGCGCTTCTGCCTCCAGCAGCCGTCGCTTGCGTTCAATGCCCCAGCGATAGCCACCGAGCTCGCCATCTTTGCGCACGACGCGGTGACAGGGGATGACCAGGGCGACCGGATTGCGCGCGCAAGCCTGTGCCACGGCGCGAGTCGCTTTGGGCTGGCCGATTGCCGCGGCGATATCGCTGTAGCTGCGCGTCTCGCCGACCGGGATGGCTTGCAAGGCTGCCCAGACACGATGCTGGAATGCTGTCGCGCGCAGATCCAGCGGCAAGTCTAGCGCTGGCTGCCAGCCTTTCAGCCAAGCGATGACCTGCGAAGTCCACCCGCCCAAAACCTCGTCATCGCGCAGCCGCTCGGCATTGGCGAATTCTTTTTCGAAGTCGGCGATCAGCGCAGGGCTTGCGTCGCCCAGGCTCAGCTTGCAGATGCCGCGATCGGTCGCGCCAACCAGCAACCAGCCCAGCGGACAAGGCAGCACGCTGTAAAAGATCGTCAAGCCCGCGCCACGCTGGCGGTAAGCCGTGGGCGTCATGCCGAGTTGCTGGTCGCTGTGTTCATACAAGCGGCTGGTCGAGCCATAGCCGGCCGCATAGATGGCCTCGGTGATGCGTCCCCCACCGCGCAGCTCCGTCTTGAATGCTTCCAGCCGTAGCTTGGCCGCATATTCGCGCGGCGTAAAACCGGTTGCTCGTTTGACTATGCGCTGCAAATGCCCGGGGCTGAGGTGAAAGCGCTCGCCCAGTTGCGCCAGGCTGATGCTTTCGGGCTGTGCCGAGCGCAGATAATCACATACTTGCGCTGCCAGGTGGCTGTCATGTTTGCTGATTGCTTCGCCAGTCATCGCCGCGTTCTCCGTTTTTCCTGCGCTGCCATTATCCTGGCATATCGGCGCGCGCGCGACACTCCGAATCTTGCGGACTCGCCGGCGAACTCAGATATCGCCCCAGTTATCGATGAATTCTTCGCGCTCCACTCCCAGCCCATCGGCGACGCGGTTGATGTAGTTGAAGAAGCCGATGACCTGCGTCGCATCGTGAATGGCTGTGTCGTCCCAGCCAGAGTGGCGCAGTTGCTGTATATCTGTCTCGTCCATGGCGGTCGGTCGCAGAGTCAGTTTTTCGGCATAAGCGCAGAGGGCGCGGTCTGCTTCGTCCAGCTTTGCCGCGCGCCAGTCACGGGCAACGGCGTGCACCAGGGCATCGGCGGCTTCGTCGGACAAGTCGGTGACCTCGGCACGGAGGTCATGCGCATGCGACTGAATTCAGTAGTGGCAGTTGTTGGCGCGGCTGACGACAACCGCCAGCATCTCGCGCTGCGCCCGCGACAGGGGAGAAGCGGCAAACATGGCAGCGCCATAGAAGTCCATCGCCGCTTTCATGATGCGCCCGTTGAGCGACATGATCTGCACGATATTCCAGACGCGGCCCGCGCGGGCCACGGCTTTTTCGAGCTCGCGCTTGACGAGGCCCGTAGCCTGCTCGATGGTTATCTGTTTGATGTAGGGCATGGCTGATTCTCCACATTGACGCAGACGGCACAAGCATCCGTCTTCGCCGCCGGTAAATCACGAGCAAAAATATCTTCTCCTGACTACAAGCGCCGAGTCAGGGATTACGCACTGTGCCTGTGCGTCTCACTGGCAAAAAATCTAGAGATCCTTTGTGCTCTTTGTGTCTTTGTGGTTAAGCGTAGTTCCGCCAGCGTCAGTGTGTCGACTGTGCCACTTAGGCGAATCCCTACTTCCGCAAGCGCGGATCGAGCGCATCGCGCAAGCCATCGCCGATGAAGTTGACGCACAGCACCGTCATTGAAATCAGCATGCCGGGCCAGAACACCAGCGTCCAGGTGATGGTCAGGTAGTCTTTGCCATCGAAGAGCAAGCGCCCCCAGGTGGGAAAGTCGGGCGGGAAGCCCAAGCCCAAAAACGACAAAGCCGATTCGGTGATGATGGCGCTGGCGATGCTGAAAGTGGCGGCCACGATGACCGGGCTCATCACATTGGGCAAGATGTGGCTGGTCAAGATGCGCCCATCGCGCGAGCCGACCGCTGTAGCCGCTGTGATAAACTCTCGCGACTTCACCGAAAGCACCTCGCCGCGCACCAACCGGGCTGTCGGCATCCACTGCAAGCCGCCGATGACCGAGACCATCAAGATGAAGACGCCGCCCTCGACGCCAAAAGCGGCTTTTAACGGCTCGCGGAAGAGCATCATCAACACCAGCAGCAGCGGCAACTGGGGCAGGGCGATGAAGATGTCGGTCATGCGCATCAGCGGATTGTCCAGCCGGCGGAAGTAGCCTGATGCCAGCCCGATGATCGTGCCGATAGAAATGGAAACCATCATGGCAGATATGCCGATCATCAGCGAGACGCGCCCGCCTTGCAAGGCTCGCGCCAGGGTATCGCGCCCCAGACTATCCGTGCCCCAGGGATGCTCGGGCGATGAAATCTGGTAGGCGGCGATGATGTCGATATAGGTCGGGTCAAGCGTCCAAATGGCGGGACCAATCAGCACGCCCAACACGATGATCGCCAGCACGGCAACGGCTATCAGCGCCAGTTTGTGCTTGCGAAATTGCAGCCAGGCATCGCCAGCGAATGTGCGCGCTTGGACGAATTCTGCGGGGTCGAGGTTTTTGGGTTTTGCTTTGACTGTCGCGGTCATGTTCGGCTGCCCATCACAAGCTTACGAGTAAGTCACGCGTGGATCGAGGATGCCATAAAGCACATCGGCGACGATATTGAAGATGACCACCAGCACCGCGAAGATGAAAGTGACCGTCTGGACTGTCGGCAGGTCGCCACCTTGGATCGCGATGATCAGATATTGCCCGATGCCATTGACGCGGAAGATCTGCTCGGTGATCAGCGCGCCGGCGAAGATGCCCGGGATTTGCAGTGCGATCAGCGTAACCACCGGGATGAGGCTGTTGCGCACGGCGTGCCGCGTCACCACAGTGCGCTCTGTCAAACCTTTGCTGCGTGCGGTGCGGATGTAATCCTGCTGCAGGTTGTCCAGCGTGGACGCGCGCGTGTAGCGGCTCATCTGCGCGGTGGTATAGAGCGTCAGCACCGTCACCGGCATGAACATCTGCCTCAGCTGCTGCTGAAGCGACTCGATATCGGTGACCACAAGGGTCGTGTCGTACACCGATGGAAACCACTTCAGGTTGACGCTGAATATGACGATGAACATCAGCCCCGTGAAGAAGGTCGGCACAGAAAAACCGACCATCATGGCGAAGGTGCCCACCTGGTCGAAGATGGAATACTGCCGATATGCCGAATACACGCCGACTGGCACGGCGATCAGCACGCCGAGGAAATACGACGAGCCCACCACCCAAAGCGTCTGGGGCAAGCGCTCGGCGATGATGTCGATGACAGGACCGCGCGTCGCCCAACTGATGACGCGGACGCGATCTTCACTGCCGGGGAAGGTGATGCCCAGCGTGGTCTCCAGGAAGTTCAGCGGTTCGGAGATGAAGAATTGTTGAAGCCACTTGACATATTTGACTGCGAAGGGGTCATCGGCACCCAGGGCTTCGCGGATCTTCTGGCGCACCTCGGGCGGAATGGTCAAGGGCAGGTTGCCGGTCGGGTCGCTGGGCGACAGATCGACGACGGCAAAGATGATGAAGCTGATGACGAGGATGGTAGGTATGGCGGTCAGCAACCGGCGAATCGTGTATTTTCCCATGCTACCAACCTCGTCTCGTTTAGGACCGATGCAAAGCCGCCGTTGCGCTCGCGTACAATCTGCTCAAAAGGACTGCCCTTTTGTTGGAGGCACTGTCTTATGTTGGGAAGACTATAACACTTATTTGCTTGATTGGGCAAAAATCAAAGACATTCGAAGATGCAATCCCGAAGCTGGTTGCCGCCCTCCCCCAAATATGCCGGAGGAAGGCGACGAATTTGCTTCAACTTGCTAGCTGCGAGTCCACTCGGCGATATTCCAAAGTTCGGAATCCCAGGCATTCATGGCCACGCCATTGATGCTGTTGTGATGCGCGGAAACGCTGCCACGATAAACCAGCGGGATGATGGCGCCGGTTTGCACCAGCATGTCGTTCATCTGGATGGCCAACGACGCGCGCTCTTCCAGGACGGCTGTGACAGCCATTTGGTCGAGCAAGGCATCGTAGTCTTCGTTGTACCAGCGCACGACATTGTTGCCATTCCAGCTGTTGTCGGGATGCGTGATCTGGTCGCTGCGCCAACCACTCATGTAAGTCTCGGGGTCGGTGCCGCTAGCGCCGTTGGTATACATCTCGATATCGGTATAGAACTTCGAGTAGGTATCGGGGCTGGCGATATCGCCGCCGAAGAAGACAGCCGCATCGATATTGCGCAGCTCGGTTTCTATGCCGATCTCGCTCCACCACTGCTTGATCAGCGCCTGGGTGTTTTGGCGCACAGCGTTGGTGCTGGTCTGATAGCTGACGCGCAAGGGGATGCCCATGTATTCGCGCACGCCGTCGCCATCGCTGTCCATGACGCCGGCTTCGTCGAGCATGGCATTCGCGGCATCAATATCCTGCGGGCAAGGTTCGTTGTTTGGCGACTTGTAAATGGGAGGACCAGGCAGAATGTTGCAGGTGCCGACGCCGCCCGCGCCATAAAGCTGGCTGGCGATCAAGTCACGGTCGATCGCCTTGCTCATCGCCATCCAAACCGCGTCCACTTGCAAGAACGGATGGCCATTGCTGCCATCCGCCATCCAGACCGAGCGATTATCGCCCAGAGCCGGGTCGGGGTTGGTGTGGTTGAGCAGCAGGCGCTCGACATTGGTAGAGAAACCAACGATGACCGTGCCTTGCCCGGCTGCTTCCATCGCGTTCAAGACCTGGGGCGAAATCTGCAAGTTCCAGGCGTAATCGGCTTCACCGGTTTCCAAAACAGCGCGTGCGGCGCTTTCGGCATCGCCACCGCCCTTGAAGACAGCGCGGGAGAAGGCTGGCTGCCCCATGACGCGGTAGTTGGCGTTGGCGGTGTAAGTGACCACATCGTTGGTGCGGAAGTCCTCTACAACGAAGGGACCTGTGCCGATGGGCGCGAAGTTCTGCTCGTTGCAGCCGAGGGCGGCCGCGCCCATGCAGTTCTCAAATTGCGCCTTCTGGATAATCGGCGTCAGGTAACCGACGAAGGGACCATAGGGGAAAGGCTTGGCCACATCAAAGTTGATCTGCACGGTGCTGTCATCCACCGCATCGATGGATGAGACATTAGCGAATTGATCCAGGACGGTGCAGCCGGTATCCGGATCCATGCAGAACTCGCCGCTGAATTTGACATCGTGCGCGGTCAGTGGGCTGCCATCCGACCAGGTGATGCCCTCGCTCAGCGTCCAGGTGATGGAGGTCAAATCTTCGGAGACGCCGCCATTGGCGACCGTGGGGATTTCATCGACCAGCCAAGGCACCATGATGCCGTCTGGATCATAGCGCGCCAGCGGCTCGAGCACGAGGGCAGCGGCTTCGAATTCTTTGGTGCCGTTGCCAAGATAGGGGTTGAGGTGAGATGCCGCCTGCCAAAACAGGATGTTCACGGTATCTCCATCTTGTGCCACGCCGATGCCGCCAACAGACGACAGCGCCATGACGACGATCAACAGGAGAGAAAACTTCGTCTTCATTAGGATCCTCACTTTCGGTTTGTCTATGATTTTTTTGTATAGCCAGTGCGAATTATACCGATAATGCGCGGATCATTGCAAATCTGCATTGTCAAGAGGCAAAAACGGTGATATCGGCACGCGAGTGCGAACGCCCAAGTCTATGACAAATGCAACGGAGAATGAGATTGCAGGTGCCCCTCCACCCACTCCAAGTCGGGCAGACCCAGAGATTTGGGGGAGGGGCAAAGAACCGATAGATCAGCAGACTAGCTGCGAGTCCATTCGGCGACATTCCAAAGTTCGGCATCCCAGGCGTTCATGGCGATGCCGTTGACGCTGTTGTGATGCGCCGAGACGCTGCCACGATAGACGAGCGGGATCATCGCGCCTGTTTGCACCAGCAGGTCATTCATCTGGATGGCCAGCGAAGCGCGTTCTTCCAGCACGCCGGTCTGCGACATCTGGTCGAGCAGGGCATCGTAGTCTTCGTTGTACCAGCGCGAAACATTGGAGCCGAGCCAGCCGGTTGCGGGACTGGTGATTTCCGTCGTGCGCCAGTTGCCCATATAGGTCTCTGGGTCGGTGCCGTTCGAGCCATTGGTGTACATCTCGATGTCGGTGTAGAACTTGGCATAGGTGTCGGGGCTGGCGACATCACCGCCGAAGAAGACGGCCGCATCGATGTTGCGCAGCTCGGTCTCGATGCCAATTTCGCTCCACCACTGTTTAATCAACGCCTGCGTACTTTGACGAACAGCGTTGGTGCTGGTCTGATAGCTGACATGCAAGGGGGTACCCATGTACTCGCGGATGCCGTCGCCATCGCTGTCCATGACGCCAGCTTCGTCCAGCATGGCATTGGCAGCATCGATATCCTGCACGAGGCAGTCATCGTTATTTGTGGAGGCATAGATCGGCGGACCAGGCAAGATATTGCAGGTAGCTATGCCACCGGCGCCATATAGCTGCTCTGCGATCACATTGCGGTCGATTGCCTTGGACATAGCCATCCAAATCGCGTCAACCTGGAGGAAGGGGTGGCCATTGCTGCCATCCGCCATCCAGACCGAGCGGTTTTCGCCCAGTGCCGGGTCGGGATTGGTGTGATTCACCATCAGGCGCTCGACATTGGTGGCGAATGCCACGACGACCGTGCCTTGCCCGGCACCTTCCATCGCGCTCAAGACTGCCGGGGAAATCTGCAAGTTCCAGGCGTAATCGGCTTCACCAGTTTCCAAAACGGCGCGCGCGGCGCTCTCGGCATCGCCACCGCCTTTGAAGACCGCGCGGTCAAAGCTCGGCTGTCCCTCGACGCGGTAGTTGGGATTGCGGACATAGGTCACCACATCATTGGGGCGGAAGTCTTCCACCATGAAGGGACCCGTGCCGATAGGCGCGAAGTTCTGCTCGGTGCACTCTTGGGAGGCCACGCCCATGCAATTCGCGAATTGCGCTTTCTGCAGGATGGGGGTGAAGTAGCCGACAAAGGGACCGTAGGGGAAAGGTTTGGGACCAGTGAAGGTGATTTTCACGGTGTGGTCGTCAACCGCTTCCAGGCTTTCGACGCCGTCAAATTGGCTTAGTGTCGAGCAACCGCCTTCGGGGTGCATGCAGTATTCGCCAGTGAAAACCACATCATGAGCGGTAAAGGCGCTGCCATCCGACCAGACGATGTCATCGCGGAGATTCCAGGTGATGGTGGTCAAATCTTCAGAGACGCCACCGTTGGCAACGGTGGGAACTTCATTGACCAGCCAGGGCACCATCACGCCATCGGGGTCGTAACGCACGAGCGGCTCGATCACAAGCGAAGCGGCTTCCAATTCTTTTGTGCCCCCAGACAAATACGGGTTCAAGCTGGATGCCGCTTGCCAAAACAGGATGTTGACTGTGTCGCCATCTTGCGCCACGCCGATGCCGGTGAATGACGCCAGCGCCAGCAGCGCGATGAGTAATACCGTGAACTTCTTCATTGATCCCTCTCTATTCATGGATGGGTATGGAAAAGCGTTGCGAAGTGATTATAGCGCAGGATAGTGAGGATTCAATTGAAGAAAACGACGGGGCGCGACAACAAAAAGGGGCATGGCACTGTGCCACGCCCCCGGGGTATTGCTATTGCGTTGCGATTCGCTCGCACGCGCTGTTACATGCGATACCAATCCTGGATATTCCACATTTCGCTGTCCCAGCCGTTCATGTCAACGCCGTGCAGGCTATTGGCATGTGCCGAGACGCTGCCGCGGAAGACCAGCGGGATCAACGCGCCGCTTTCGATCAGCAGGTCGTTCATCTGCTTGACGATCTCTGCGCGGGCTTCGACACCACCTGTTCCCGTCAGTTCTTCATAGAGCGCGTCATAGGCGGGGTTGCAGTGCCGCGGCACATTGCGCCCCAGCCAACCGTTGTCCGGGTTGGGGGCTGCGCCGCAAATCCAGCGTACCATGAATGTCTCGGCATCTGGACCGCTGGTGCCGCTGGTGAACATTTGCACATCGCTGTAGAACTTCTGGTAGGTATCGGGGCTGGCCGGGTCGCCACCGAAGAAGACCGCGGCGTCGATATTGCGCAGCTCGGTTTCGATGCCGATCTCGCTCCACCACTGCTTGATCAGCGCCTGGGTGTTCTGGCGCACGGCATTGGTGCTGGTCTGATATTGGACGCGCAAGGGAACGCCGTTGGCTTCGCGGATGCCATCGCCATCGCTGTCCACGATGCCGGCTCCATCCAGAATGGCGTTCGCGCCGTCAATATCTTGCGAGCAGCCCAGATAGGTCTCCGATACATTGACGGGAGGCCCATTCACCATGTTGCAAGCAGCCTGACCGCCAGCGCCATAAAGCTGCCCGGCGATGATATCGCGGTCAATCGCCAGCGACATGGCATCGGCAACTTCCGGAATGGTCAGGAAGGGATGGTCGTTGCTGCCGTCCGACATCCAGACCGAGCGATTCGGGTTGTCTGGGCTGACATCGGCCTGGTTGAGCATCAGGCGCTCGACCGACGAAGCGAACGCGACCACAACCGTGCCTTGTCCGGCAGCTTCCATGCCGCTCAAGACAGCTGGCGAAATCTGCAGGTTCCAGGCATAATCCGCTTCGCCCGTTTCCAGCACAGCGCGCGCGGCCGATTCGGCATCGCCACCGCCCTTGAAGACTACGCGGTCGAAGTGCGGCTTGCCCTCTTCGCGGTAGTTGGGGTTGGCTGTATAGGTGACCACATCGTTGGGACGGAACTCATCAACCATGAAGGGACCCGTGCCGATGGGCGCGAAGTTCTGGTCGGTGCAGGCCGACATGTTGGCACCCATGCAATCGGCAAATTGCGCTGCGTTCAAGATGGGCGCAGAACTCGAAACGAAGGGATCGTAGGGATTGGGCTTGGGCACGCCAAAGGTGATCTTGATCTGGTTGCCGCCGATGTCTTCCATGCTGACCACATCGTTGTAGAAGTGCTTGGTCGAGCAGCCGCCTTCTGGGTGCGTGCAATACTGCCAGGTGAAGATCAGGTCATCGATCGTGACCGGCGTGCCATCCGACCAGACCAAGCCATCCTTGAGCTTCCAGGTGATGGTGGTCAAATCTTCGGATACGCCGCCATTTTCCAATGTGGGGATGAACTCCGCCAGTTCGGGCACCATCGTGCCGTCGGGAGCGATGTTCGCCAATGGTTCGAGGATGAGCGCGGCAGCATCAAAGTCTTTTGTGCCACCCGACAGGTAGGGGTTCAGAATAGAAACCGCCTGCCAATAGAGAATAGTGACTTCGCTGGTATCCTGCGCGACAGCCACGCCGCCAAAGAGCGTGCTGAACAGGAACAAGCAAAGCACAAGTGCAAGTTTGATGCGCATGATGAATCCTTTCGGTAAATTGGTGTCAAATTGATACAACTTGCGTGCGCAGTATACACGATGTGGGGGCAAAACACCAAAAACCAATATACAGGGCGTTGCCTCAGTCCGGTGGCTTGCGCAGCAAATTAATCAATATCGCCAGAATCACCTTGATCATGTAATAGACGCTGCGCAGGGGCGTGATTGACGAGGTTCCATGCTGGCGCGGGATCATCTCGGCCGGCACCTCAATTTGCCGCAAGCCGCTGCGCCAGGCGATCAATATGGCTTCTGGCTCTGGATAATCGTGCGGGTAGGCGCTGGCGAAGAGCGCGATCGCCCGTTGGTTGAAGGCCGCGCAGCCGGAAGTCGGGTCGGTGATGCGCTGGCGGATGATCACCGAAAGCAGACGCGCCAAAATCGCGCTGCCCAGCCGCCGCAGCCGTGGCGTGCCATAATCGCCCGCGCCCACGAATCGCGAGCCAATCACGATATCGGCTGTGCCCGCCTCCAGATCCGCCAGCAGACGCGGGTTGTTTTGCGGCACATGCTGCCCATCGCCATCGTTGCGCAGGACAATGGTATAGCCATGCCGCGCGGCGAATTGAAAGCCGGCTTGGACAGCCGCGCCAATGCCGACATTGTAGGGCAGGCGGAGCACGGTGGCGCCAGCCGCACTGGCAGCGGCAGCCGTGTCATCGCGCGAGCCATCGTCGATCACCAATGTATCGGCTTGTGGAAGCTGCTGGTGGATGCCACGCAATGTCGCGCCGATGCTGCGCCCTTCGTCCAGCGCCGGCAAAATCACCAGAATGCGTGAGCTTTCCATACGCGGCATGGTAGTCCAGTTGGGCAATGCTGCAAAGGATTGACCTGGGCAAGTCCCGCGTCCGTCATCAACTGCCGGGCACGAAGCTCGGGTCGCATTGAGGGATGACCGCGCTGATATCGGCGATGAGCTGCTGGTGGTTGATATCTCTCGCCAGCTGCAAACCTGGCTCCAGATAAGCCAAGGCGCGCGAGCAGTTGCCCAGCACAATTTGCGACCAGCCCGCCCAATAATGATGGCGCGGTTCCTGGCTGCCCAACTCGATGGCTCTGGCGAAGTTGGCGGCGGCGGCGCTCGTTTCGCCCAGACGTTCATTGGCGCGCCCCAGCATGTAATGACAATGAAAATAGCCGGAGTTGAAGTCGATACAATCTTGCAGAGTCAGTCTGGCTTGCGTGAAATTGCCATCGCGGCTGATCTGGATCTCGCCGAGACGAAACAGGGCGCGCGGGTTGTAGGGGTCGGCTTCCAGGGTCTGCTGCAAGATTTCCAGCGCCGCTTCAAAATTGCGCAGGTCTTTCTCGATGGTGGCGATATCTACGGCGATGAGGTTCATGTTGCTCGCCAGCTCGTAGGCAGCTTCGAAATCGGCTAACGCAGCGGCATAGTCGCTATCCCATTTGACCAGTCCGCGCGCGCGGTAGGCTTCGGCGCTTTGCGGGTCTTGCGCGAGCAGCTCGTCCAGCAGGGTTTCGGCGCGCTGACTTTGGTCCAGGCTGTGATAGATTTCACCCAGGTAGGCGCTGGCGCGGCTGTTCTGCGGGTCGAGTTCCAGAGCGTGCAGGGCATAAGCCAGGGCTTCGGCGGGTTTGTCTTGCCAGTCCAGCGCCCAGGCTTGGATTGCCCAGGCATCGGCGTCAAAGGGGTCGGCATTGATGGCGCGGGTGGCTTGCTGGCTGGCTTCGGCATAGCGGCTGGCGTTGATCAGACCGATGGCGATGCGGCGGAAGACCTCGACTGTGTTGGGCGTTGACGGCGCGATTTCCAGGTAGAGTTCGGTCGCCCGGCTCAGCGCGCCTTGCTGCCAATAATTGCTCGCTTCGATCAGGCGGTTGCGCGGGTCGAGCGTGGCGGTTGGCTCGGGCGCAGACAGGGTGGCTGCCCGATTCTCGATCTCGGCGATGAGGTTGTTGAAAGCATCCTGAATGATGGGCGCAGCGACCTGGCGATTGAGATAGATGGCTACGCTGGTCGCGATCAACAACAGCAGCAGCAAATACACAAAGAGCCGCCGACAACTGACGATGCTGCGCCGCTGGACGCCACGATATTTTTTGGGCGTGCGGATCTGCATAGGCTGACCCGTTTATCTACAGGCTACTCGCGCCGCGAGGCGGAGTCAAATGAGTTCCCCTCCTTAACCCCACCCCCGGCCCCTCCCCGACGAGTCGGAGAGGGGAGTCTCGGGAGCTGTCTTCCGAATTATTGACTGGATCCGCGTGTGATTTGCCTCCCCCTGACTCGTCGGGGGGATTGAGGGGGGTAACGCATCACGGCCAGACAACAGCCATGAACTCGCGCAGGTCCCCCAGCAAAAAGTCGGGCTGGCGCTCGACCAGCGACTGGCGCGGGGCATATCCCGTCTCCACAGCCACCGCCACGGCATGTATCGCGCGGGCCGCCTGGATGTCGGCGAGCGTATCGCCAATGACGAAAATATCGCGCGGGGCGAATGTTTGCTGAGCCTGTTGCTGCGCGCGCCGCAATGCCAGCCGTGTCAAATCTTCGCGCCGCGGCGATTCGTGCCCATAGGCTCCAACCGGGAAAAGCCCCGGGTCGAAGCCAGCCATTTCCAGCTTGATCTGCGCCGTCGCCCCCGTGTTGCCACTGACGATGCCCAGCAGCACATCCGCGCGCGCCTGCATTGTCTCCAGCAGTTCAAATGCGCCGGGCAGGGCATCTGCCGCGAACTGCTCGCGGATATCGTTCATGTGGCGAGCCATAGACGCCTGATAAGTCAAAATCTCGCTGCCGATATCGGCGCTGCTGTAGCCATGCGGCGCGAGCAGAGTAGCCAATATGCCCCAGTCGGTCTGTCCGCCGAAATCGTGATTGTCCAGGTCGCCGATGGTGCCGAAGCGCTCGGTCATAGCGCGGCGTTTGGCTTCGCGTCCGATGCCCTGGCTGATCAGCAGCGTGCCATCAATATCAAAGAGGACGAGTTTCATTGCCCCCACCCTAAATCCCTCCCCCCACAAAGATGGCGGGACTTCATTCTGTCCATCATTCAACTCCCTCCATGACAATGAAGGAGGCTTGCGCCGCGCCTTCACGCAGCTTGATGGCGGCTTGGTATTCCGGCGAGTTGTACATAGCCTGGGCGGCCTGCATGCTGCGGAAGCGGATGATGACGATGCGCTCGGGCGAGTCGGGTCCTTCCAGCACGAGCTTGTCGCCGCCGCGGATGAGGAATTCTCCGCCGTATTTCTCCAGGATAGCGGGCGTATGCTGCATGTACTGCCGATATTGCGCCATGTCGTGCACGGTGGCGCGGACGATGAGATAGGCGGGCATGGGCTGTCCTCTGTTTGGGCTGTTTTGCAAGACGCATGATAGCGGGGAAGGCGAGCGGACGCTATACTGCAGGGTGGGGGAGTGGATGTGTCCCGGTGGATGCCCCGGTCTTCAAAATCGGTGGTCGGCTGCGCAGAGCAGGCGATGGTGGGTTCGACTCCCATGCACTCCCGATTCTCCCAACATCTCATTGATTCTAACTTGCTTGACAGCCGATCCTGCAAATGATCTAATTGCTTCGCGCGTGATGCTGCTGGTAAGGCTCTCGCCATTTTTTGATCTAGGGAGAATGTGGCATGTCGAAAGTGCGGAACCCTGTCAAGATTGAAATTTGGACTGTGGAAGATTTGGTGGACGCGGTGTCCTGCGCCCCAAGTGGCAGCAACCGCATCACGATTCCCGAGTTTCAACGGCGGCTGGTATGGAATCAGGACACGCGCAAAGAACTTATCAATTCGATTAGGAACGGATATCCATTTGGCACGATACTGCTTTATGAAGATGTCGCCAAAGGGCAGCAGGCTGGCGACGGCAAACACCATTTCAGTCTGATTGATGGCTTGCAGCGAACGCAAGCGCTGATGCACTATGTCGAACAACAGAACGGCTATTTCACGCGCGCCGATCTGGACGACGATTTTGTTGACCTGCTAGCACGTCTGCTCGGCAAGGAGACAGATGAATATCGCGACCGAATTCGCTCGGCGGTCGTCGACTGGGTAAAGGGAAGGCGCAGCTTTGATGTTGCGGACGGTTGGAGCGATACCGACTTCACGAAGGCGCTGCTGCGGAAAGTCTTGCAGTTAGAACCGGACTCGCTCTTGCTGCAAAATATGTTTTTCTCGGTCAGCGACGACGGCGAATTTCGACGCGCGCTTGGCGAATTCCTCGATGAGACCAGTTCAGCAGTCAAGGTTGTCCTAAACGCCAAGATTCCCGTGTTGCGTTTCTTGGGCGACTCTTCTGAGTTGCCGCGCATCTTTGAGCTAATAAATACACAAGGCACGGCTCTCAGTCGCTATGAGATCTTCGCCGCGCAATGGATCGATAAACGGCAGCCTATTGCCAACAAAAATATCATCGAGGCGATACGGAAAAAAGATGACTCGCTCGCAGAAAAAGGCTTCTCGCTCGAATCTCGCCGGACAAGTGAATACTCGCTGTTCGATTATCTGTTCGGCTTCGGCAAAGTACTTTGCAAAGATTTCACGCGCCTGTTCAAGCCCGCAAAAGACGACCAGCCCAGCTCTGTTGGCTTCAATCTGGTAACGGCTTGCGTGAACCTGCGCGTGCAAGACATGGACAAGCTGCCTGACCATATTGAAGGCAAAGACCTGGCCTCGCTGGAGCATTGCATTGTTGAATCAGTCAAGTTCATTGACAGAATACTGAAGCCGGTCTTGCACCCAATACGCCAAGGCAAACAGCGTCCCATCTATCACAGCGAGATGATGATTATCGCCTTCATCGCCACAGCCTTCCACGCTCGTTACAGCATCAACAGCCTGACCGAAAACGACGGGTGGAAGCGCGACAAGAAGTTCCTACGCAAGAACCTGCTCATGTATTACCTATCCGAGATCCTACACGACGACTGGCGCGGCTCTGGCGATAGCAAGCTGTATGACCGCGTGCGAGAATACCGTTACCTCAAGAAGCCGCCTGGTGAAACACGATGGCTCCAAATCCTTGATGACTGGTACACTGAGAATCAAGCGGATTTGGGAGATGTCAAGCAATATATTCATGACAAGCGCAAAGAGTACCTGCTGCTGCGCTACATATTCGCAGACCGCCTGACAAAAAAGTCTAGGTATCATGTTGAACATGTCATCCCGATGCAGCAGTTGCAACCTCTCAAGCCCAGTAAGGAAAAATGGCTCTATAACTCCATAAGCAACCTCGCGCTGATTGAAGACGCTGGAGAATTGAAACACAATACCGACACCTATATTACTATCCTGCGCCGCCGCCGACAGTCTGGCAGCATCAGCGATGCTGAGTATCACCAGCAGTCCGCTGACTACGCAGATAGGCTGCTTTGTTCGCCGGACATCGTGCCCGAACTCATTACTGTTGAGTCCTACGAGAAATTCCTGCGCGATCGCTGGGCAGAGCTCAAGACTGCCTTCCTTAATCGCTACCGGGATTACATCCCACTTGTCGAAGACGAAGCCAGCTAGACATCGCCGCTTTTAGGCTGGCTCGATTCTAGGCAACAACTGCAAATAATCGTCTTCCAGCCGAGGTCATATTCTTTCCAAACCCAAGACTGAACTTCGGAGTAGCTATAACAGCGCGAGGCCATCAATAAGCGATTAGCGAAGACTGTATCTGCTAAATCAAAGCGAGTTCACTAAGAATACGGCGAATTTCCCACGGTCTTACTTCATCGCATTTTGGCTTTAAGCAAACAGCGAGCAAAGTAATCTGCTCCGCCCCAACATGGTAGGCGACGCGAAAGCCACCGGACTTCCCTCTTTGCCCAGAGGGATTCGCAAGTCGGACTTTGTATACTTGGCTGCCCGCGCCCCTCAACCTGTCGCCAGGTCTTTCTCCCTGTGAAAGCCGCTCTTGGAGAGCGCGAAGTTCAATTGCCAATGAAGGGTGCCTGCGCGCGAGACGATTTGCTTTTCTTGTGAATCTATTGGGGAAGACGACTTTCAATCTCATCGTCATCCAAGCCTAACTCAATCAGGTTCAGCGCGTCTTCAGCCGGCAGGACTTTGCCTTCTTGCATCTCTTTCAAGCTGACTTGGATATCGTGAAGAAACTCCGTTTGGACGGTTTCATTCTCGCGGGATTCCTTGACCAACACTTTGATTCCTGGCGCGACCTTCATTGACTTGCTCCCCCTACTCTATGTAGACAGTCGCATCTGGCTTGACTATTCGTAATCAAGATACTCCACTGGCATGAGATTTGCAACAAGTTCTTATTTACCGCCGCCGCCAAAACCCCGCAATCCGCCACAGCACCCGCCACGCGCGCAATATCAGCAGGTAGCCCTGCGTCTCGCTGTGGTTGTCGTATCGCACCCCGCCGCCGCTGCGCAGGTAATGGCTGAGGTCGGCCACCGCGCCATCGAAATCCAAACGCCGCGCACGCAGCCGCCCCCGTGCCTCCCAGGCAGGCAGCAAGCCAGGCTCCAACTCCAGCGCGCGCGTATAATCGGCTTCTGCTTCGGCAAAGCGCCGCAATTCTTCAAAGCATTGTGCCCGCGTGAAGCAGGCTTCGTCATGGTCGGGCTCGATGTGCAGGGCGGTGGTCAGATCGCTGATGGCTTTGTCGCGCTGATTTTGCAGGCGGCGCAGCTTGCCACGCGCCAGGAAAGCCGCTGCCAGGTAGGGTTGCGCGCGCAGGGCTTTGTTGATGCTCTGCTCGGCGGCTTCGTATTCTCCCAGCAGGGTCAGCGCTTCGCCGCGGCCGACATGCACAGCCGCCAGATCGCCCAATCCCAGCTTGAGCGCGCTGTCGAAAGCAGCGATGGCACCGGCATAATCGCCATTATCCAGCAGCGCCAAACCCCGCTCGTAGTAATTATCCGGCGACGGATTCACCTGTGCCTCCTTTGCCCGCTGCCTATTCTAGCTTGCGTGGGCGGTTGATTCACCGCAGAGGCGCAGAGGACGGAGTGAGGGTTACAATGTGTACACTGGATACTCGACTGCTGTTTCGGAGTCTGCTGTGGTGCGCCGCCTCTTGACTTTGCTGCTTTTCGCGCAGGCATTGGCGAATCTGTTTTGGCTATCGCCGGCTGCGCATTCCGGGCAGGTGGCCATCCCCTGGTTGATGCTGCGCGGCAAAACGCTCTTTGGCGATATTTGGGAGCAGCATGCGCCGGGCAGTTCGCTTTTGGCTGCCGCAGTCCAGTCTATCTTGCCACTCGACCCCGCTCTGGTAGCGCGTTTGTTGAATGCGCTGCTGGTCGCCTCGTTGACGTTGCTGGTCTATTGGCTGGCGAGGCGCTTGTGCAGCGAAGCGGCGGGGCTGGCGGCGGCGCTGGTCTTTGCCTGGTGGGCACCTGTCTATGGCAATGTCTTGCTCTACTTCGACACGCTGCTGGCGCTGTGTGTATTGGCGGGGCTGTGCTTCTATTTCGGTGCCTCGCAGCTTTCGCGGCGGCGCTTGCTATGCATAGGCATCTGCATGGGCGCGGCGACGCTGTTCAAGCAGCATGCCTGGCTGGCTGTCGCTTTGGCAGGCGTCTGGCTGCTGGGCGATGGCTGGCGAGGGGCTTTGATCTATCTGCTGGGCGCGCTGCTGCTGCCGCTGCTGCAATGGGCGGCGCTGGTGGCGGCTGGTCTTTGGGATACCTACCTGTACTGGAATTGGACATTCAACCTCAGCGGGCTGATGGATGGCGTGCCGCTGGATGGCGATTTTCTGCGCAAGCTGCTGCTGGGCGACTTGCTGGTCTTGCCCTTTGTGTTGCTGGCCTGGCGTCACGAGCGCCGCTGGCTGCTGCTGCCGCTGTTGTGGTTGGCGGGATTGAGCACGATCTATCCGCGCGTTGGCGAGATTCATGCCATGGCGCAGTTGCCTTTCGCCGCTGTCATGTCGGGCATCGCGCTGGCAAAATTGCGCCGCTCCATGCGAGAACCGCGCAGCTGGGATGTGCCGCGCCTGATGCTGGCAGGCTTGGCGCTGGGCATCGGCATCGGCTGGCTGTGGACGGGCGCGGTGAGCTGGCTGCCGACCAAGTTGGGTGTGGGCGCGACTCTGGGCTATGACGAGTTTCGCCCGCTGGCGGCAGCGCTGAAAACTCGCGCGCAGCCCGGCGACACGCTTTTCATCTTGCCGCAAGCCGACAGCACGCCGCAACTGCATCCGCTAACCGGGCTGGCACCGCCTGGCACCTGGATCAAAGGCTGGCGCTGGTATTTCAGGCCGCCGCATGTCTTGACCCAGTTGCAGCGCGAATGGGAGGAGACGTCGCCCGACTGGATTATCGTCTTCCCAGAGTTGCTGCCGGCTGGCGCGCCGGGCATCTACGAATTGCTGGACATCGTCGAGCGAGAGTACAAATTGGTTTTCAGCGAAGACGATATTTACTGGCATGGCCGGGCGGATGTCTATGGACGCGAGCCGTGATCCAGCTGTCGCCGCGCGGAGGGGCGGTTTATCGGCTGCTGTCGCTGCTGGTGGGCTTGATCGCGCTGTATGGCTTGGGCGCGCTGCTGGGGGCTTCGTTTGTGCTGCTAGGCAATCCGCTGGCGGATCATGTGGCCGAGTCAACCATCAGGGCGTTGACCAATCGCGCATTTGACCTGGCGCTGTTATCGGGTTTGGTCGCTGCTGGCTTGCTGATGGCTGGGGGCGCAATGTCATCGCGCGGCTCCCGTTGGCTGTCGCGCGGCTGGATTGCGCTGGCGCTGGGCAGCCTGTTGGCGACCCCGCTTGTCGATGATCTGATGCTGTCGATTGCGCTGGCGATCGGCTTGTTGCTTGTCGCGCTTCTGCTGAAACCCACCGGTCTTGCCGAGCGAGGCATTCAGCGCGTGTGGCGGCTGGGCATGTCCCTGGCTGCGCTGAGTTTGACCTTGCCGCATCTCATCGACTCCGTGTCTGCCGCTGCGTTTCGGGCTTTCCAGCTGCAAGTCGCTTTTGCTTTCGCCATGCTGAGCATCGTCTATTGGCTCTTCGGATGTTTCAGCCGCGTCGAGCCGGACTGGGCTCGCGACAGCCTGCGCACCTGCTCGATTCTGCTGTTGCTCGGCGGCGGGCTCGTGTATGCTGGACGATTGGGCTTGTCTGCGTCGATTGCGCTGGTGGCGGGCACGGTGGTCTTGCTCTGCTTCGTCGTCATCGCATCGCACTGGGTTCGGGCGATCAGCCGGCGCAATGAAAATGCCACCTTGTCGCCGCACTGGCTGGCGCTGGCGACCCTGCTGTTGTTGGTGAATGGCTTGCTGGGCGCGCTGAGCATCCAACCAGGCATCCAGGCGGCGATGCGTGGCAACGAGCTGATGGCGGCACAGGACTGGCTGGCAGGCTGCGGACTGCTGTGCGTGTTGCTGGCGCTGGGCAACCAGGCTGCCAGTGATTTGCGCGGCGACAACCGGCGCATCACCGGCTACATCCCTTTTTGGCTTTGCGGCTTTGGCGCGGCTTTGGCGGCCATCTTTCAGGCGGGGCGAGGTCTTCTCCAGCATTATCTGCGCGCCGCCGACACGGCGGAACTGCTGCTGCCTTTGAGCGCGCTGTGGATAGGTTGCCTGTTTGCTTTCACAGCGGGATTGCTGATTTATGCGCTGGGATATCTGGTGCGCCTGCCCCGCATCCGCATACTGGCGGACTAGGCTCTGCGAGCAGGCAAGAGCGCAGCCAACAAGACGCTGGCATAGCAGAGCATCAGCCATGCGCCGAAGCTGCCCGCGGCCGACTCGCTCATGTTGGGGAAAACGACCGCGAAATTTTGCGTGACCACAGCATCCAGCGCCAAGCCGGGCAGCACGAGCAGCGCCGCCGCTTCGAACCGTTGCGCCGGCTGCAAACCCGCTCGCGCAAACAGCAGTGTTGCCAAGCCGATCATCGAAAGGCCGCCCAGAAGCCACAGCGCCGCCAAAACCAGGGGGTTGTCGTGCAAGAAAAACACCTGCCCGGCCGCGCGCACAGCCAAAGTCGCCAGCAGCCAGACACCGAAACCCACACCCGCAAAGTACGACCGATTCACCTGCGCCACTGCCTAGCCCCGCATGCGTACTCGCATCCAGTCGCTGCCTGGATGACCTTGAGCTGCCCAGCCACGCAGCGCCGCTTCCATATCATAGGCTGCCCGCCGCAATTCAATGTTTAGCTCGCCAGCCTGCCATTCCAGCAGCGCCCATTCCGCCGCGCCGGGATTGCTCGCCGACATGCCGACGCTGCCCGGATTTACCACGCGCCAGCCATCCAGCTCGCGGTCCATCGCCACATGCGTATGCCCGCACAGCGCCAGCCGTCCCGCGCGGTCGAGCAGGGCATCGGCTGCTTCTTCATCGGGGCTGTCGGGACGCAGCGCGGTCGATTCGTCATCGCCGGGGATGGCGTGAAAGCCAACTACTCGCCCATATCCCGCCACATCCAGCTTCAGCTCACGCCCCAGGCTGTCGCGCAGCAGCGCAAATTCGTCCCAGCCTAGCTGCCGCATATTCCAGGCGTAGACCGCGCTCATCTGCAAAATTGCCTGGCGATGGGCGGCGTAGTCGGCTGCTTCTTTGGGCGGTGGCATCTGCATGCGCGCGCCTGTAACCAGGTAACGGTCGGTGTTGCCGCCGATGAGTTTGCAGCGGTCTTCGCCCCAGTATTTACGCCGCTGCACAATCGTTTGCATGCACTGGGCGGGCTCGCCACCCAGCGCCGCTAGATCGCCCAGGCACCAGATTTGGTCGAATTCGCCACAGCGGTCGATATCGGCCAGCGCCGCTTGCAGGGCGGGCAAGTTGCCGTGAATATCGCCGAAAACCGCCAGTCGCATGGTGACACCGTCGTTGAATGGTTTCGCTGCCAAGTGTAGCATGAAAGCGGGCGATCGACAGACGGCAGGATTGTGGGGGATGATGACCAAATGGAATTGGCTTTCGGCTGTGAACTGTCACGGCGCGCGGTAAGATGATCGTCCGCGTCATCGTCTGGTTCATATGAAGTTGACACAATTCCAATGCCCCGCTATGCTCGCTTCCAGCCGCATGACGAGGCAATCATGACCATGCCCCACCGCATTTGTTGTTGTCCCTGGCACATGACCGGAGCCTGACCGCCAGCGACAACCGCCAACAGCCCAACGCAACACCCAAGTCAACTGGCACAGACGCGACCGGCTAGCCCGCGCGCCGCCCAAAACCAGTTGACTTTTTTGTTGACGCGCCACGAGGAGACTATGCCCTTGACCGCGGAAGTACAGCTGGACGACATGCAGACCACCTCGCTGGCGCAGGATATCGAGCGTCAGGTGGGCAATACGGCGCTGTTGAGCTTTCGACGCGTCACGCAGCACTTGCCGGGCGAGGTGCGCGTCTTCGCCAAAGCCGAATGGCAGAACCCCGGCGGCAGCGTCAAAGACCGCGCGGCGCTGAGCATCATCCAGCAAGCCGAACGAGCCGGGCAGCTTTTCCCCGGGCGCACCATCCTCGACAGCACCAGCGGCAACACCGGCATCGCCTATGCCATGATCGGCGCGGCAAAGGATTATCGCGTCAAGCTCTTCTTGCCCGAAAATGTCAGCCCAGAGCGCGTCTCCATCCTGCGCGCCTACGATGTACAACTGGCATATACCGACCCATTGGAAGGCTCGGACGGCGCGATACGGGCGGTGCGCGAACTGGCGTCGCGAGAATCGGCAGACTATTTTTATGCTGACCAATACAACAACCCCGCCAACGGGCAGGCGCATTATCACGGCACAGGCGCGGAGGTCTGGCGGCAGACGGGCGGGCAGATCAGTCATTTTGTGGCTGGACTGGGCACCAGCGGCACTTTGGTCGGCGCGGGGCGGCGGCTCAAGGAATTGAACCCGGCGCTGCAAGTCGTCTCGGTCGAGCCCGATTCGCCATTTCATGGGCTGGAAGGCTTGAAGCACATGGGCACGGCGCTGCAGCCCGGCATCTATGACCCGCGACTGGCGGATCTGCAGCTGGCGGTGCGGACGGAAGCTGCGCACAGCATGGCGCTGCGACTGGCGCGTGAAGAAGGTTACCTTGTGGGCATCAGCGCGGCGGCGGCGATGGTCGGGGCGCTACGGGTGGCGGAAGGACTGGCGGAGCTTGGCGCTGCGGGGACTGTCGTAACGCTTTTTCCCGATAACGCTTACAAATACCTAAGCGAGGCTTTTTGGCGGGGGTAAACTGAATTACAGAGACTATAGAGAAAAGACTCTGCCACAGAGGCACAGAGATAAACCTTTGCTTTTCTCTCGGTGTACTCTCTCTAACTCGGTGTACTCGGTGGCTAATTCATTGCATTGCTTACTTGTGTTTACTTCTGTGGCGAATGATCACCGCTCATAGGGAATGATCTTGTCCCATTCATCCGCAGTCGAGCGCGCCACGAAAGCCACCACTGGCTGGGTATCGCTCAGGTTGAAGACTTCATGCGGGATGCCTGGCTCGATGAAAATGAAATCGCCGGCGCTGTTGTCCACCACCTGCTTGCAGCCATCGCCATATTCGTGCCGTACTTCGCCTTCCAGGATATAGAGCATCACCTCGAAATCGACATGGATATGCGCATAGGCAACGCCGCCGGGCGGAATCGTCGCCACATTGATGGACAATGCCTGGGCATTTACATTTTTGCTGGACAAGCCTGTCTTGTAGTGGATGCCGTTCCAGTCACGCTTTGCCCCGCCACCGCGCAGCACGCTGATGCCGTCATCGCCCTCGACCAGCGCTTTCATGTCGCTATTTTCGCTCATGCCCACCCTCGCATAGACCTGTCTTTAGTGGGCGAGTCTAGCTAAAATCGGGCGCGATAGCCAGATGAAAGGACGGGTGATGCCAGCCAAAATCGGCATTTTGACAGTCTCCGACCGCGCTCACCGCGGCATTTATGAAGACCGTGGCGGACCTGCCATCCGCGCTTACATGGACGAGGTGCTGACCAATCCCTGGCAGCCGGTCGCCCTGGTCGTGCCCGACGAGCTGGAGCAGATCACGCGGGCATTGATGCAGTTAGTGGATGACGAGGGCTGCAGCCTGGTCGTTACAACTGGCGGCACGGGACCGGCCCCGCGCGATATCACGCCCGAAGCCACCGAAGCCGTCTGTGAAAAGATGCTGCCCGGCTTTGGCGAGCTGATGCGGCAGGTTTCTCTGCAATTTGTGCCGACAGCGATTTTGTCCCGACAAACCGCTGGCATCCGCGGGCGCGCGCTGATCGTCAACCTGCCCGGCAAGCCCAGCGCCATCCGCGATTGTCTGGATGCGGTGATGCCCGCCATCCCTTATTGCATTGACCTGGTCGATGGCGCGTACTTAACCACCGACGAATCGCGCGTAAAAACGTTTCGGCCGCAGGGGGCGACTCAATAGCTCGCGCCAGCATTGCTACATGATGTTGCGCGACAACAGCCTTCGACACTTCCCCGGTGACAGGAGAAAAGTCAAGAAACTTACGAAAAAAAACTGGACCACCGAGTACACCGAGTTGAAAGAGTACACCGAGAATCCTTTGCGGGATGCTTGAAGTCAGTACGATCGGCTCATTCGTATACCTCAAGCAGAATCTCTCATACTTTGATAGCCAGATTCTAGCTCGATTCGCTTTTGCCTTTGCCTCTGTGTACTCAAATTACTCGGTGTACTCGGTGGTAAAATGTGTCTGACTTTCTTGGTTTCGCTGGGAATTTGATGAATGCATGGCCATCTGTTATACTAAAGCTTGAAACTGTGCATGGAGATGACATGGGGTCGAGAACGGATTTGAACACACCTGTCGCCAGCCGACCCAAGACGCGCCGCGCTGCGCCTGTGCAGGAATGCGCGCTGGATGGGGAAGAGCAGTATCTGGAAGATATCCGCGCCAGCTTGCGAGAAATGCGAGAGGGCAAGTTGCACGACTCTTTCGAAAGCATCGCGGAGATACGTAAAGAACTTGGCATTCAACCCGACAACAATAAGGCAAACCACCGTATTTAAGTCGCGCCTCAAGCGACTTGCAAGACGATACCCGGCCGTCCTTGATGTGGTAGAAGACATTACGCATCGTCTTGCGAGGGGCGAGCGACCAGGCAAACTGTATCGCCGAGTTGGCGCTACAGTCTTTCATGAGAGGCTGCCAAATCCATCCGCCAGGCGTGGGAAAAGCGGCGGATTTCGAATTGCTTACCTGGTGGAAGACGAGAGTAGCGTCGTTCTATTGGGCATCTGCGCGCGCAACGACTGTCCAGAATTGCAGGAAACGTCCATTCGACGTCTGCTTAGGGAAGAAGGTTACTGAACGCACCGGGTCTGCCCTTGCGCAGCGGTCTCCTGCGGTCAATCCATATGCCGCTGCCAACTGCCTTTGTCCAGGATCTGCTCAATCGCCGCCAGAGCCGCGCGGATTTCATCATCGCTGTTGTAAAAATGTGGCGCGATGCGGATGCCGGCTTTGGGACGGAAGTCGATCTTGATATCGCGCGCCAGCAGCTCGCAGGAGACCTCATAAGCATGGGGCGGATTGACCGTGACAGTGCCGGCGCGCTCTTCGGGCAATCGCGGCGAGACGACTTCATATCCCAGCGCATCTGCCAATTCGATAACCAAAGCGGTTTGACGCATGGATTTTTCGCGGATGGCAGCGACACCGACCTGGGCGATGATGTCGACGCCGGGTTGTACAGCATGCAGCGAGGCAATGCCCGGCGTGCCATTCATCAGCCGATAACTGTCTTCGCGCAGGTCTAGCCCCTCCACATCAAAGTCGAATGGCGCGCGACTGGCGAACCAGCCGGTCACTTTGGGCTTCAAGCCGGGCAGCAGGTCGGGACGCACATACATAAACACGCCGCCAGGTCCGCCACAGAGCCACTTCAGGGTGCCGCCGATGTAATAGTCGACATCCCACGCGGCGACATCCACCGGGATGACCCCCACGCTGTGATAGCCATTGAACAACGTTTGCGCGCCGACTCGATGCGCCTTTGCCGTGATTTCCTTCGCCGGCATGATAAACGCGCTGCGAAAGCACACATGCGAAACGCTGACCAGCCGCGTGCGCTCGTCAATCGCAGCCAGCAGCTCGTCGATATCGATGCTTACGCCATCGCGCGATTCGATCATCTGCACTTCGATATGTGGCGGCAGCCAACTGCGCAAGGCATAGACATCGCTGGGAAAGTCGAGGTTGGTGATGACAACTTTGTCGCGTTTCGTGTCGCTATAGTCCAGCGCGCCCAACAAGATACTGTTGGCTATGCTGGCATTTTGGTGCATCAGCACCGTGCCCGGTGCCGCGCCCATCAAAGGGGCGATCTTGTCACCGACGGTCTGGGGCAACTCGAACCAGCCGCAGCCCCAAGCCGAAACGCCTTGCCCCGCCCAGGTATCGGCATACTGCTGCAAGCTGGCATAGACGCCGCGCGGCATGGCACCCAGCGAATTGCTGATGAGGTAATTGCAGCGCTCCAGGATCGGGAATTCGCCGCGCCATTCTAGCAAGCTGTCTGTGGTCATGCTGTCCTCATTCTCGTATAGGTGGCTAGCGGGGAAAGAGGGCTCTGCGCATCTGCGACAGCCGCTGCAAACGATAAGGCATCGTTCGTTCGAGGCGGCGCTGCATTTCTGCTGTCAGCAGCGCTTTATCCTGCGGCGCGACCAGCGATTTGGCGATTAAAGCGTCAATTAACCGTTCCATATCGCGCCTGGCAACCCTGCGCTCTGCCCAGCCGAGTTTCTGCCCCTTGGCAATGCGCTGCAAGCGGTCGAGGCTGGCTGCTGGCGCTTCGCCCCATAGGTCGCGCAATATACGCGCTTTGACTTCGTCGGCCTGGGCTTGGTGCAGCGGGACCTGGCTGCGTGTGACGCTGTGCGAACTTTCATGGCGGCGGTAGCGATAGAGGTTTTCGGGCAAGTTGGCGAATTGTATGCTCGTCTGTTTGAGCATGCGCCAGGGCAGTTCCCGCTCTTCGCCGGAACGTCTGCCTGCTTCGTAACCACCAACCGCCTGTAGCAGTTCACGGCGAAACATGACTGTGGTGTAGATAAAGCTCACGCCGCCCAGCATATCGAATAGGATGAGGGCATGCTGCTGTGGCAGGGCGAATCGGTAGAGCACTTGCGACAAGTCTTTGTTGGCCAACTCGCCCTCTGTGCCAACGGCGCCGATTTCGGGATGCGCCTCCAGGAATGCGACCTGCTTCTCGAGTCGCTGTGGCAGGCTGATATCATCACAGTCCATAAAGGTGATGTAGTCGCCCGCCGCGGCGTGGATGCCATGATTGCGGGCGTCTGCCATGCCCATGTTATGCCCCAGCTGCAACAAGCGAATGCGTTCATCGCGCTGCTGGCAGTCTTGTACGATCTGCGCCGAAGCGTCTTGCGAGCCATCATCGACGATCAGAAATTCAAAGTCGGTCAGGGTCTGCGTCAAGATGCTGGCGATGGCTTCGCTGAGGTAGGCCTCGCCGTTGTATACCGCCATGACGACGCTGACTTTGGGCATGGATAGTTTGTCTCGAGCGCTGCCTGGTCGAGCGCGAGTATACCATAGATACCCCCTCGGTCCCCCGACGGGACAGGGGGAGGCAGATTTTGGCTACCCTCTCCGTCCTGACGGGGAGGGGTAGGGGGCCTGGCGTTGACTCGGCGGCGGACGGTGGCTACTATTTGCTGCATTGACGGCGAGAGGCAAAAGCGATGACCGAGCCAAACATCAACACTGTCGGCGGCAATGGCAGCTTCCAGGAGGTGATCGCCAATTCTTCACCAGAGATTCAGTCCATGGCGCACGCTGCCCGCGCGCTGCTGGCGGATGTCATGCCGGGCATCACCGAGGTGCCCTGGGCGCGCCAGAAGATCGCTGGTTATGGCGTCGGTCCGAAAAAAATGTCGCAGCATTTTTGTTATATCGCGCCATTTAAGCGGCATCTCAACCTGGGCTTCATGTATGGCGCGCATTTGCCCGACCCCGAGAATCTGCTGGAAGGCAAAGGCACGGACCTGCGGCATATCAAAATCCGCCGGGCTGACGACCTGCATAAGCCCGCCGTGCGTGAACTGATCCTGCAGGCGAGCCAATATCTGCCGAAACTGAAGTGAGTTTGCTGCGCCTGCTGTGAGCTAGCTGGGCAAGGTACCGACTCGGTCGCTGTCGAGCTTTTCTTCGATATTCTTCACCTGCACCTGCAGCACACGAACATCGCCCTGCAAGTCCTTGACGGAGTTGTTCAGGTCATTAACACGCTCTGTCAATGCGGCGATGTCGGACTTGGACTCGATCCTGTTGGCTTCCATACTGTCACTATTGCCTTGGATGCCAGCATACAATTCAGCGCGCGTGGCGTCTATCTTGTCACTGTTGTCTTTGATGCCGGCATATAGTTCAGCGCGTGTGGCGTCTATCTTGTCGCTGTTGCCTTTGATGTCGGACTTCAACTCCAGGCGTGTGGCATCAATCTTTGTGTCAAGCGACCGATAGTGATAGACAATGGTCAGAATTACTGCTACGACACTGCCGATAGTAACTAGAATCTCGGCGGACACTTGCACAGCTTCTTCCCCTTCTCGTCAACCTGTGCCGAACTCTCCTCTTAGCGTACCTCGCCGCGCGCAGTCGGTCAAATTGCGGAGGTCTTTTCAGCTCTTCAGCCCGCGGATCTTGCCGAACATATCGCGGAAGACCGGGTCGCGATGGATGAAGCTCGCCACGCGCACAAGCTGCCGGCTGCGATCGACACTCCAGGTGACCTGGTCGGTCAGCAGCGGACTGTTCGTCAGTTCGCTGGGCACCCACTCGGCGTTGATGAGCCAGGCAATAGTCGAAATATCCCATATCACGCTGGATGCCGCGAAGACTTCAGGGCGGTATTCGGCGAAGATCTGGCACAAGTAATCGCCCACTGCGCTCGTGCCACCGATGCTCGCGCGCAACTCTGGCAAAGTTGTCAGCAAGTGCGAGCTGACGCCCAGGCAGGGCACGATGACAAGAGGCACGCCGCTGTCCAGCACGACTTGCGCCGCCGGCACATCCTGCGCCAGGTTGAATTCGCGCGTATGCCCCCAGTGCAATGCGTGCCCAGCCAGCCAGACCACCACAATCTTGCTGATGATCTCGGGCGCAAGCAGCAGCGCCGAAGCCACATTGGTGATCGCGCCGATGGCAACGACATAGAGGGGATCGTCGTCTGGGCTGGCAAGCGCTTTGTCGATCAGGTTGCGGACGGCGACGCTATCGACTGGCTCGCGACCAGCGCCCAGATACGACTCCGCGCCTCGGTAGGCAAAGCCATCGGCAGCGATGCTCAAAAATTCCAGCAGGCGCAGAATCTCGTCATAACTCTTCTGCATCCCATCGCCAGGCGACTCGGAGCGGCTGTTGTGAAATGGCGCGGCATATACCGCTTCGACCGACAGCTGCTGTGGCGAAAGCAGCGCATATACAAGGGCGAATTGGTCGTCAATCTCGTTGTAAGTATCCGTATCCAGCACCATGCGCACTTTGTCGCGCGGTGGCTGCAAACGTTCCAGGCGGAAGGCATCGCTCAAGGTGGGAAAAATCATCATCTGTCCTTGCCATTGTTGGCGTAAATAAATGCGAGCGGTCATTTTACCCGCCCGTTGCGGGGATTATACCGTTTGCGCGTTGGGGTGGCCAGATTCAGGGCGTCGTGCCTGGCTGGATATAGGCGGTGCCATGCGTCTGATAGACCGGCGGATAGATTACCGCAGCATCCAGCGCGCTCTGACCTTGCTCGAAGTATTGCATCACAGTCACAATCGGGGCGGGCCATTGATGCCACATGAAAGCGGGTATGTCCGATGGAAGGTCGGGGTTGTGGCTGCCATAATCAAAGAAATAGCGCCCTTGGGACAATTCCACATCTGATGTTTCCAGGGCGGCGACAATGGCCTCGGGGTCGGTGAAAGTGCCGGCGCGCTCAATGGCATTCGCCAGCAGCAGCACGCTGTCATAGGGTTCCATGGCGAAGCTGGGCGCGGTATCATCCCAGTATGCTTCATACTTTCGATTGAGTTCGGTGCCCATCACGCTGAATAGAGAGGGGATGACGCCGGTGCGATTGAAGGCGCAGTAATTGCCATCTTCGACGCTATCCCAAAACTGCGTCGATTGCTCGGCGTCATAGCCGGCGATGCAAATCGTGTCCTGGCTGGGCGCGATGCCCAGTTCCGCCATTTGCTGGTTGAGGTTGAGCGCGGTATCGCCGGTGATGATGATATGGATGGCGTCAGCCGGCTCCGGGCGCGATTCAATGCGGCTGAGAATAGGGACGAAATCTTCGGTGCCCAGTTCGATATTGAATTGCTCGACCGCGATGCCAGCCGCCTGCAGCCGCGCTTTCTCGTCAGCCGCGGCCGGTTGCCCAAAGTCAGTATTCTCCGCCATGATGATCACATCGTCAACGCCCAGCGAAATGAGCCAATCGGCGACCACCGCGCCCACCATCGACCAGGCGGGCGAGATGCGGAAGATATAATCTGTCCCGTCATTGATGCGCGGCGGCCGCCCGTCGAATTCGCTGATGCCATTGGCAGTGACATTGTCGTTCCAAGGACCCGCCCAGACTGTCGGGATGTGGTTTTCTTGCAAGATGCCCATCGCCGCCAGCGCCACCGCGCTATGGAAGCCAGCGACCGCACCGTGAATGCCTTCATCGAATATAAACCGTTCCGCCACCGACTGCCCGCGTTCGGAGATGCCTTCGGTATCCCCGGTGATGATCTCCAGCCGATAATCAACGCCGTTGATGTTGATTCCGCATTCGGCGTTGATGTCTTCGGCTGCTTGCTTAACCGCCCAGTCAATGACGACTCCGGCCACCACCGCTCCGGGCGCGGATAGCGGCGCGAAGGCACCAAACTTTATCGTCTCATCGGCGAATTCACATTGGCTTTCGGCGCGGGCAAGACTCAAATTCGCCATTAGCGCTGTGAGAAACAACAGGAACAGCGCACAGGCTGGCGGTTTATGGATCATGCCCTTGCCACTCGATTCCATAAGAAGCTCCGCTGCATGCAAACGGCTATCAGCATATCACTCACGGAGCTTCTCGCGTATTGATAGCAAGCCAGAAACTCGTTGCCGCTGGCGCAAATCCCCCGATCGTCAAGGCGATGCGCCTGGCTGGATATAGGCGGTGCCATGTGTCTGATAGACCGGCGGATAGATTACCGCTGCATCCAGCGCGCTCTGATCTTGCTCGAAGTATTGCACGACTGTCACAATCGGGTCGGGCCATTGATGCCACAGGTAGGTCGGTTCGCCTTCGGGCAAGTCTGGATTGTGGCTGCCATAGTCGAAGTAATAGCGTCCCTGCGCCAACTCGATGTCGATAGTCTCCAGCGCGGCAACGATGGCGGCCGCGTCGTTGAAGCTGTCGGCGGCATCCATCGCCTTGGCCATCAGCCATACGCTATCATAAGGCTCTAGCGCATAGCTGGGGGCGACGCCGCCCCACTCGGCTGTATAGCGGTCATTCACATCGTGCGCGATATCGCCGAAGAGCGCGGGCGTGGCACCGACACGGGTGAAAGCGCAGTAGTTGCCATCGGGCACAGCCGCCCAAAACTGCGTCGAATCGCCGGCGAAGCTTTCGGCGACGCAGATGGTATCGGCGCTGGGCGCAATGCCTAGCTCAGCCATCTGCTGCACCAGGTTGAAGCCGGTCTCGCCTGTAACCAGCACACGAATGGCATCCGTCGGTTCGGCGCGCGCCAAAACGCGGTTGAGCACAGGCACAAAGTCTTCTGTGCCCAGCTCGAAGCTGTACTGCTCGACTGTCACGCCGGCCGCTTCCAAGAGGGCTGCTTCATCGGCCGCGGCCGGGATGCCATAATCGGTGTTCTCCGTCATGATGATGACATCATCCAGGCCAAGCTCGATGAACCAGTTCGCAGCCACCGCCGCCACCATGGAATTGGCTGGCGAGGTGCGGAAGATATAGTCGACGCCGTCTTCTACCCGTGGCGCCCGGCCATCAAATTCGATGATGCCGTTGGCGGTGATGTTGTCATTCCAGGGTCCGGCGAAGAGCGTGGGGATGGAGTTTTCCTGCGTCACCAGCATCGTTGCCAGCGCCACCGCGCTATGGTAGCCGCCGACAACGCCATGCACGCCATCTTCAAAGATCCAGCGCTCGGCCAGAGCCTGTCCGCGCTCAGAGATGCCTTCGCTGTCGCCAGTCAGCACTTCTATGCGGTGGTTGACGCCAGCAATATCGATCCCGCAATCGGCGTTGATATCGGCTGCCGCCTGCTGATAGGACCAGTCGATGATGACGCCGGCACCGGTCGCTCCTGGTGGCGAAAGCGGCGCGATGCCACCCAGACGGATGGTCTCCTCGGCGAATTCGCAGTGCGAGTCGGCGTATGCGGCTGGCAGAACGAGCGAAAACAGAACAAGCAGCATTGCCAAAAAAGTGATTTTGTAGCGCATCATACTTTCCTCCTCATTGCATAGGCAATTTATCCTAATTAACAGTGTACGATAAATTGAGCCAGGGAGTCAAGCAAGTGCGCAACCCGGCCAGTGCAATCGCATCAAAATGAAAGCTCGCGCGTATTCTGCTTCATCGGACTTATCGAGGGGTCTTTTAGGGCGAGTCACCGCCTCGCCCCTACTTGCCGTCTGGGAATCTCTGTGAAACCAACCAATGTATTGCAACAATCAAATGGAATCGCGTAGGGGCGACTCTTGAGTCGCCCAAACGAACCATTGTGGTGTTGTGGGCGAGACAAGCAGCACCCTACCTTTGGATGAGATCCTGGCGCATCCGGGTCCTAGCTGCCCACCTCGAAGTACGATGTGCCGTGCGTCTGATATACTTCTGGCCAGACGACAGCGGCATCCAAGCCATTCTGCCCTTCTTTGAAGTATTGCAACACGGTGACAACCGGCACGGGCCATTGATGCCACATATAGGCGGGCTCATCGGCGGGCAGGTCGGGATTGTGGCTGCCATATTTGAAGTAATAGCGCCCCTGTGAAAGCTCAATATCCGCCAGCTCCAGGGCGGCTACGACAGCCTCTGCATCCGTATAGCTGCCGGCTCGCTGAATCGCGTCTGCCATGAGCCAAACGCTGTCATAGGCTTCCATGGCGAAGCTGACCAGGATATCGCCGAAGTCTTCCAGATAGCGCCGATCCAGCTCGGCTGCCAGATCAGTATAAAGACCGGGCACTGTGCCGACCCGTTCAAATACACAGTAGTTGCCATCGGGGACATTGTTCCAGTATTGCGTCGACTGGAACGCCAGGTGGTTGGTGACGCAGATGGTATCGGCTGTCGGGGCTATGCCCAACTCAGCCATTTGCTGCGTGAGGTTATAGGAAGTTTCACCACTGACCAGCAGGCGGATGGCATCGGGCGGCTCTTGGCGTGCCTGGATGCGACTGAGGATAGGGACGAAGTCTTCGGTGCCCAGCTCGATTTCCAGTTGCTCGACATGCACGCCGGCGCGTTCCAGGTGCGCTCGTTCGGCGGCGGCGGCGGGGTGTCCATAGTCGGTGTTTTCCAGGATGATAACCGCGTTGGCCACGCCCTGCGAGACCAGCCAGTCGGTCACGACCTTGCCGACGATGGAACTGGGTGGCGCGGTGCGGAATACATAGTCGACGCCCTGGCTGCGGCGCGGCGGCTTGCCCTCATATTCGACATAGCCGGCGGCGCTGATATTGTCGTTGCGGGGATGGGCATAAATCGTGGGAATGCGATACCGCTGCACCATGCCCATGGTCGCCAGCCCGACCGCGCTGTGATAAAAGCCAACGATGCCCTGCACCTTGTCCTGCAAGATCAGCCGCTCAACAACCGCCTGCCCATACTCCGACACGCCCTCAGAATCGGCTATGACCATATCCAGGCGATGATTCGCGCCATTAATCTGGATGCCGCAATCGGCATTGATATCGGCGATGGCTTGCTCGAAGCCCCACTGCATGCCGATGCCGCCAGTCACAGAGCCTGGCGCAGAAAGCGGCACAACAGCGCCCAGCCGCACGACTTCTTCGGCGAAGTCGCAATTGTCATCGGCGTGGCTTGTGCCGGCCGCCAATGTGATAAGCAAACACAACATAATCGTGAGTCGCAATCCTGTCATCGGCATCATTGGCTCCACTGGCCACACAAGCTTTTCACCTCTTAGGATATGGATTTGCTTGCACAAGGCAAGTGCCGACCAAAAGCAGAGCCAGGCAAGTTGTGTAACACATCAATCACAAAGGTACAAAAGTCGCAGAGATTGTTTGCCACAGAGGCGCTTGTCATAGGCCAAGTTGAGTATACTGCGTCTGCGCTCTTGCTAGAAAAGGAATCGGCATGCCCCGCTTGTTCGTTGCCATCGACCTGCCGGACGCCGCCAAAGACCAGATTCTTGGTTTGCGCGAGGACGACCTGCCGCCCGGCCGCTGGACACGCCGCGACGCGCTGCACTTGACGCTGCATTTCATCGGCGAAACGGGGGAGAAACAAGCGCGCCGATATGAGCAGGCGCTGCAGCAGGTGGATGTGCCGGCTTTCGTCTTGCAGATCGGCGGCGTCGGGCAATTTCCGGTCGACAGCAGGCCCCGTGTGATCTGGGCGGGCATAGGGAATACGCCGGCGCTGCGCGCGCTGCACGAGGCGGCTGGACGCGCCTTGCAAATCGGCGGCTTTCGGCTGGAACGGCGGCGCTTCCACCCACACATCACGCTGATGCGCTTCAAGAAACCGCTGCGCCGAGGTCTGGCAAGCCGCTGGATTCAAGCGCATCTGGATTTCCACATCGAGCCGGTTTCTGTGCGGGAATTCGCTTTGTACGAGAGCCAACTGCGTCCGGGCGGCGCGGTCTATACAAAACGCGCAGTGTATGCGCTGCGCAGGCACCCCCCTCAGTCCCCCCGACGAGTCAGGGGGAGGCAAACTCCCCTCGGTCCCCCGACAGGTCAGGGGGAGCAAATACCTTGACCCCCCTCTCTGATGCTTTGGGGAGGGGCCGGAGGTTGGTGTAGGACGCACCCTTCCTCAATCCGCTTGCGGCAGACGATACACACGCAGCAACAGCGCAGAACCCACAATCACCGCGCCTATGGTCACAAAAGCCAGCTCCAGCGAAGTCTGTGCCAGCGCTGCATAAATGGGCGCGCCCATGGCGATGAACAAGCTGGCGAACATATTGATTAGCGACAGCACCGTCGCGCGATTTTCGCTCGAAATCAGCGCATTCTGATAAGCCGAAAAGAGCGGCGCTTTCGTATCGTTTGCGCCGTACATGAATGTGACCAAAAGCACTGTTGCGATGGGTCCGGTCGCCGCCGCCAGCAGCCAATACAACAGGCCCGGCAGCAGAATCAACAGCGCCACCGCCCGCGCCTGCCCCAGCCAGGCTTCCAGCTTCCAGGCATAGCGCTGCGTGATCACGGCCAGCAGACTGCCCAGCGATAGGGTCAAACCCACCACGAATGGCGTTGCGTGATTTTGCACCAGGTAGGGTGGTGCCAATGTGGTGACCAGAGTCGCCGTGAATGGCGTGCTGAAGACCACCAGCATCGCCAGCCGCCGCAAGCGCCGATTGCCGGCCAGCAGAGCAAAACCCGTGCGCAGCAGGCTCAGGCTGCCCGGTCGCTCTTCGCTTGACGATGCCGCAGGCTCGCGCAAGGTAAAGCACACCAACAGCCCAATGCACAGCGCGACTACGGTCAAAGCAATGGCGGGGATGAAGTTCTCGACGCGGGCATCGCCGATGATGAAGCCGCCGAGCACCGGCGCGATGACAAAGGCGATCTGGCTGTAGCTGTTGAGCCGCCCCATAGCGCGCTTCATGGCATCTTCGCGACTGTCCGCAGGCAAGCTGTCATAGACCAGCGCCTCGACCGCGCCCGAGGCAAAGGCGAAACCCGTGCCTGTCAGCAGCGCGATGACGATGTACCACTCGAAGCTGCGCGCGAAGATGAAGATGAACTCGGCGCACATCAGCAAAAAGGTCGAAGCGGCGATGGACCACTTGCGCCCCAGCCGGTCGGCCAAGATGCCAGTGGGAACTTCCATCAAGAAGATGGTGAAGATCATGATCGATTCTATGAGGCTGATCTGCACTAGGCTCAAGCCGCGCGCCAGCAACAGCAGCGCAACGGCATGCACATAGAGATGAAAGCGCTGGGCAAAGCTGATGACGATGACTTTGTTGATGTTGCCGGCAGTCATGGCAGCTCGCTTGGGGCTGGTTGGGCACATCGAGTATAGCAGTCAACCGCCTCAGCCCTTAGCCCTCGACATGTCAGGGAAAAGCGCGCTGTGTCGGACACATGGATTAAATTCTGAGACTTTGTACATCAGTGAATCCAAGCAAATTGTTGAAAAAGCTTGACCACCGAGTACACCGAGTCTGAGAGAGTGCACCGAGAGAATAATATGGGTTTTCTCTGTGCTTCTGTGCCTGTGTGGCAAATGTTTGTTGCATAACTTACTTTCGTTTACTACTGTGGCAAAGTAACTTTGTGCCTTTGAGTCCTTTGTGGTTTAATCTGCCAGGTATCGGGGCGAGCGACAGGAGCGACGCATGCGCAAAAACCGAGTGCGCGAGATCTGGGCGGCGGGCAAGCCAGCGCTGAATGGCTGGCTGCATATCCCCAGCGCCTGGTCTGCCGAGATCATGGCGAATCAAGATTGGGACAGCTTGGTCATCGACATGCAGCACGGCATGATGGGCATGGAAACCGCCATCATTATGCTGCAGGCGATTTCCACCACCGACACAGTGCCCATGGCGCGAGTCAACTGGAATACGCCTGGCGAAATCATGCGTCTGCTGGATGCTGGTGCCTATGGCATCGTCTGCCCGATGATCGAAACGCGGCAAGAGTGCGAGGACTTCGTGGGCGCGTGCCGCTTTCCACCGCTGGGTTATCGCAGCTTGGGTCCCACGCGCGCTCGCATCTATGCGGGTGAAGCGTATGCCGAGCAGGCGAATGACACGGTGCTCACTTTTGCCATGATCGAGACGCAGCTGGGCTTCGACAATCGCGACGAAATCATGGCTGTGCCGGGCTTGGACGCGGTCTTTGTGGGCATCGGCGACTTGCGCTTGAGCATGACGGGCCGGGCTGGTTTTGATCGGGACGCGGTGGTCGAGGCGGCGCTGGATGACATATTGGAATCGGCGCGGCGGCATGATGTCAAAGCCGGCATCTTCTGCGCCAGCACCGACCATGCCATCGAGATGATCCGGCGCGGCTATGACTTCATCACTGTGATGACCGAGACGGCGATCATGACCAGCGCGGCCGGGCAGATCATCAACGCGGTGCGCGGGGTTGGGGCGGGTTAGTCGAGACGCCGTTTGCGATAGAGTTGCAATTCTTCGCTTGACACTTCGTGCTCTGGAACTAAACGATAATGGCGTTCCGCTAATTTGACCAGACCTTCATCCGGGTCGGTTCCAAATTCAAACAGCGCTATGCTTTCTTCGTCCATGAACTGAGCAGCAATCGGTCGTGCAACCAATTCTGGAAACTTTTCCGCGCAAAGCGCCAAGTCTTGTTCTATTTGAACGACTCCAATCTGATCCGCTTTGCCCTTCGCTTGCACCGGCATGACATAGTGTGCCCCTCGTTTGTCCAGTCCCACATAAATCTCATCGGTCTCGATCTGGCCAATGTTATGCACGGTTGTACGCAAGTGGTTTTGGATGGAATAACAGGTCACGCCAGTGAAGATATCTACAAGTCTGTTGTATCGCAGTTTCGCCAATAGCGCCTGTTCGTCAGTTAGGGCATACCGTGCTACGATTCCAGGAGTAGCATCCGGTATGTTAGTGATTGGCAACATAGGATCAGGTTGAATCTTTGAAACGGCCTTGAGTTCAAACGCATACTTCGCTTGTCCCTTGCCAACTATTACCCAAGATAGCCCCGCTGGTGCTTCTCGAATAATTGTGTCGGGCAGAGGCGTTCTATGCCTAAATGAGTAGACGACGTCCCCTAGATTCTTTGGCAAAGGAATATCAAGTTGCTTCGCTGCTTGTGCAATGTCTTCGCGCGAAAATGAAACAACTGAATCGCCCGACTGATACTGTTGGAAAAAGATGTATTCAATTATCCGAGAGTAACGGTTTGGTCTTGGCATCTCTTGAATTTAGCCGTTCCATTGGAGTAATAGAACTTCTTCGCGCAGTTGCTCTTTTGTTACGGTCGAAAAACGTGTGCGGAACAGTTCAATGTCAAGGACTTTATATCCCAGTTGTTCGGCGACCTCTGCCAGGATTTCTCCAGTTCGTATCATTATGCGAAAATACGATGCCTGATCACCGACAACGTAGGCCAGCTTGGCACCCGGACGCAATAATGTGCGCAGATCTGATAAGTGACGAGCCATTCCTCCAAAATATAATCTAACCACTTTCGCGTACTGTCTTTCAAATCCCGAAGTCTTCCTCAGTTCTAGTCGACGCTGTTCAATAGAGTCAGCCAGCGCTTGGATTCTAGGTATGTTGGCTACCCAGCTGTGATCGGAATCAGCTTTGTAGACGCTTCGTGTGTTAGATCGAATGAACTGTTGCTTTTGTCTACGCAAATCTGCGCGGCTCGACAGAAAACCAAGCAATACTGATTCGAGACGCGTCGTTCGACTATAATCTTTTTCATTTGGATATGGTGGAGAAGTTATTACGGCGTCAATTGAGCGCGGCTTCAAGCGACTTTGCATTGCCCTTGCGTCTGCCTTATGCACCGTTGCGGGCGTAAACGGTAGCATGCGAACTTCTTGTAAGTCGCATACCATCATTTCAAGTGCGTCAAGCCACGGTCCAAGCACAGGCGCATCAGCCTTTAGTTTGCCCACGCCTATCTCTGGGCCGAATCGAAGATTGCTTATTTCTTTCACGGTTTGTTTCGCCAATGCCAATTTCGCGTGACTCTGCAATCTAGTTTCTTGATACTGATCGATGCAATCCAAAAGCGTTAGTACCTTGTGCAAGGGCAAAGGGCTAATTGAGTTTTTGATTAACAGTCGGGACTTTTCAGCATCCAATGTGCGAAGTTGCTCAGTGAATACGTTGATTCCAAAGTTGCAACTGTCATATTTTAGCATGGATTCTTGTCGCAACTCACGAAGTCTGTTAGCGACAGTTTGCCCATATTCGACCAAGAGGCGAGGATCAACATCCCAATCCGTTTTCACCCGCGCAGCAAAGTGCGCCATCGCATTGGCCTCCACTCCAACACTAGCGATTCCGAGCTTTTTGGCTTCTACGAGGGTTGTGCCAGTACCGCAAAACGGGTCAAGGATAGTTTGACCCTTTGCAAGGTTGAATTTCTCAATATAGTCGCGGACCAAATGAGGCGGAAAGGACAATACAAACCTGTACCATTCATGGACAGGTCTGTCCCCCACATATAACCGATTTAGCTCGTTGCCGTTTTGAAGCTGTGTAGAGTATGCCATTTGAACCTTGCAATTGATTAGGACAAATGTACTGCAAGCGCGCGTAAATGGCAAATGATATTCATGAGAAATCAAAACCTACATCGCTTCACCCAGGCAAATTTCCAGATCGCGGGCGCTGCGCAGCCAGGTATGGTCCAGCGGCACATTCTTGCGCACGCCGACCACATCTTCCAGCGGCACGGCGCGCACAACATCGCCATGAATGCCGACCATGATATTGCTTTCGCCAGCAGCGATAAAGTTGGCCGCCGCCGTACCCAGGCGCGTCGCCAACAAACGGTCTTTGGGCGATGGCACGCCGCCGCGCTGCACATGGCCGAGTATGGTGACGCGCGATTCCAGCCCGGTGCGCTTTTCCAGCTCCCGCGTTAGCAGCAGGGTGTTGCCACTGCGCTCTTTTTCGATCTTGGCCAGCTCGGCGCGGATAGATTTGCGCATGCGTCTGGCGGCTTTGCTGGCGCTTTTGTCATCTTGGCAGCGCGCAATTTCGGCATTGGCTTCGGCCAGGCGGAGGCGGGCGTCATGCAGCTTTGCGCCGATTCGCTGTGTCATCGCGCCTTCGGAAACGGCGACAATGCTGAAACGTTTGCCACCTCGGCTGCGCTCGCGGATAGAATCGGCGATCGCCTCAATATTGAAGGGAATCTCCGGTATCAAGATGACATCCGCGCCACCAGCCAGCCCAGCGCCCAGCGCCAGCCAGCCGGTGTTGTGTCCCATGATCTCGCAGACGATGATGCGATGATGGCTGTGCGCTGTGGAATGCAGGCGGTCGATGGCATCAGTGGCGATGTTCAGCGCTGTATCAAAGCCGAAAGTCACATCCGTGCCGCTGACATCGTTGTCGATCGTCTTGGGCAGGCAGACCACATTGATACCGAGCCGGGACAAACGGTGGGCATTTTTGGCTGTGCCACCACCACCCAGACAGACCAGCGCATCCAGATGATGCCGCTCGTAGACCTCGACCATGACATCTGTCATATTGCGCGACTTGCCGCCGATGGGCATTTTGTGTGGCTTGTCGCGGCTGGTGCCCAGGATCGTGCCGCCCAGTGTGAGGATGCCACTGAGATTCTCTGAGCCCAGCCAAATGATGCGATTTTGCATCAAGCCACGAAAGCCATCGCGAAAACCGATCAAGCGCATGCCGTGCTTGTCAATCGCCACTTTGCCCACCGCGCGAATGGCGGCATTCAAGCCCGGGCTGTCCCCGCCGGCGGTGAGGATGCCAATCGTCTTTGCGCTCATTTGCTAGCCTCGTCAGGACATATTCATGCCCACACGATTTGAACACAGCCGCGCGCAGAAGGCAAATTGGGCGGCTGGAACCAACCTCTTGGGCGGTTGAACTGTGCTATGATTCGCCCACAAGCCGCATCACAAGGAGTCACAAATGCCCGTTCTGGAACGGCTGATTGATGCCGATGCCTTTTTGGAGATGCAACTCCTGCCGGAATACCGGGACAACGAATACGAGTTGATCAATGGAGTGATGGTCGAGATGCCGCCACCAGGATTCGTGCACGGGGAGTATGCAGGGAAGTTATTCCATTATCTATGGCAATACGCCAGAAAGTATGATTTGGGCAGGGCGAGTGTCGAGGCGGGATTCCGCTCTGCGCGCGACCCGCATATCGTTTTGCGTCCCGATGCCGCATTCCTGACTCATGCCCGCGCTCAACTGATCCGCGGACGGGGCTTGTCGCCAGTCATGCCCGACTTGGCGGTGGAGATCGCTTCGCCAAGCGATACCCTGTCGGCAATGCGCGAAAAAGCCGGGCTATACCTGCGCAATGGCATGCGGCTGGTGTGGCTGGTATTCCCGGATGACGAGCGCGTCGAAGTGCACAACAGCAGCGGCGAGAGCCAGTCCTTGGGCACAAGCGATGCCTTGACCGGCGGCGATGTGCTGCCCGGCTTCCGGCTGGAGCTGGGGAAGCTGTTTTCGCTCTAGGGCAGTCGGAATAAAAACAGCGCAAATCAGACAGAAGGGAGACGACCATGCCGGTGCTGGAACGGCTGATTGATGCCGATGCCTTTTTGGAGATGCAACTCCTGCCGGAATACCGGGACAACGAGTATGAGTTGATCGATGGAGAAATGATCGAGATGCCGCCACCAGGTTTCGTGCATGGAGAGTTTGCTGTAAGGCTGAGTTACTACATTCACGCATTTGCCAAAGCTCGCGGGTTAGGCAGGACGACGGTGGAGTCTGGTTTTCGTTCTGCATTCGATTCAAGATTGGTGCTGCGCCCCGATGTGTCCTTTACAAGGCACGATCGTGCACCAAAGCCTGGCGATCGCGGGCTGAGCGCTGTCATGCCCGATTTGGCGGTGGAGATCGCTTCGCCAAGCGATACCCTGTCGGCAATGCGCGAAAAAGCCGGGCTATACCTGCGCAATGGCACGCGGCTGGTGTGGCTGGTATTCCCGGATGACGAGCGCGTCGAAGTGCACAGCAGCAGCGGCGAGAGCCTGTCCCTGGGCATAAGCGAGACTTTGACTGGCGGCGATGTGCTGCTCGGCTTCCGGCTGGAGCTGGAGCGGTTGTTTTCGCTCTAGGGCAGGGCAGTCGGAATAAAGACAGCGCAAATCAGACAGAAGGGAGACGACCATGCCGGTGCTGGAACGGCTGATTGATGCCGATGCCTTTTTGGAGATGGAACTCCTGCCGGAATACCGGGACAACGAGTATGAGTTGATCGATGGAGAAATGGTAAATATGACTGCACCGGGTATCGGCCATGGACTGCTCGCGGGAGTGATGTTCATGTTTTTGTGGAATCATGTGACAGAATATGATCTTGGCACGGTTGCGGTAGAAGCAGGCTTTCGCTCTACTCATGACCCACATCTTGTGCTGCGCCCCGATGTCGCGTTTATAAGTTATGCCGCGCTGCCCAAGAAAGGGCGCAAAGGTTTATCGCCTGTCATGCCAGATTTGGCGGTGGAGATCGCTTCGCCAAGCGATACCCTGTCGGCACTGCGTGAGAAAACCGGGTTATACCTGCGCAATGGCACGCGGCTGGTGTGGCTGGTATTCCCGGATGACGAGCGCGTCGAAGTGCACAGCAACAGCGGCGAGCGCCAGTCCCTGGGCATCAACGAGACCTTGACCGGCGGCGATGCGCTGTCCGGCTTCAGGCTGGAGCTGGGGCGGCTGTTTGCCTTGTGAGCGGGCCTGTGCCTACCCAAGCGCGCCTGCAAAAGCTGAAACGCGCGGCGAGTCAACGTCAACCTGGCTTGACGATCGTGACTCAAGATGTCTTCGACCCGCACAACCTGGGCGCGATTGCCCGCAGTTGTGATGCTTTCGGCGTCCAGCACCTGCATGTCATCTTCGAGAGCAGCGACCCATTCGACCCCAAGACAATCGGCAAAAACAGCTCTACCGCCACCAACAAATGGTTGCAATACCACACGCATTTCGATAGCGAAAAAGCCTTGCGCTCGTTGAAAAACGATGGCTGGCAAGTGGTCGCGACCGTGCTGGACGATGCTGCCGAGTCGCTGTTTGATGCGGATTTTGGTCAGCCTTGCCTGGCCTTGCTGCTGGGAAACGAGCGCGACGGACTTTCGCAGCGCGCGCTGGAACTCGCCGACCGGCGCGTAACCATCCCCATGCGCGGCATTGCGCAAAGCCTGAATGTTTCGGTTACGGCGGCGCTATGCTTGTACGAGATCACACGCCAGCGGCAGGCTCTTTCCCCAGAGCGCCTGCAAAACACAGCCGAGCAGACCACGCAGACCTTGAATTACTTTCTGGAGATGCACGCGCATTTGGGGCGGCGCAGCAAGCAGCAGCGCAAACTGCGAGCGAAACAGCGACTGTCAAAAAAGCCCCGCTAGGTCCAATAAAAAATGATGCGTCCGTTCTGCCGCGCGTCTGGTCGGCCCGATTTGACTGTGTCCACGGCATGCAGGCTGAGCGCGCGCATCTGCTGGCGCGTGCACCACATGCGCACCACCATGGGATCGCCTTCGTCTCCAGCATAAGGATTGAAGAAGTCGGCCACGCTGTCGGCGTCATCCACATCCAGTTCATCAAATTCGTCGTCCAGCTCATCCGGATCACTGGGTACATATTCGGTCGCCACCAGGATGATCTGGTCGCGGTCGCGGTCGTGCGCCAAGCCCATTTGGGCGATGCGAAATAGCGGCTCGATCGGCTCGCGCAATTCCATATCCAGTTGGCTGAAATCGGCTTCTGTAGCGGTGTTTTCACGCGAATCGATATCATCCAGCATCTCTGTGATGGCGGCCGACAGGGCATGCGCTTGCTCTTTTTCAATCGTAAACGAGACGATGCGATTGTCCTTGCCCGCTTGCAAGTGAAAGGTACGTTGTCCTTTGGGGCCGATCGTGCCAACCGTGACGAAGTCGACCGGATTCAGTTCAATCACATTGCTCATTGCGCCCCTCCATTCCGCGGCGATTGCTCGTCCGTCTTGCCGCGCGCCGATTTCAGCGCCTGCAGGTGCGCGGTGTCGTTCATGTTCACTATGAAGGGTCGGCTGTGCCCCAGCTGCAAAGTGCTGATGGAGGCGGGCGAAATCACGATGCGCTGGAATACATCCAGATGCATGCCCAAATAATGCGCCAATGTCATTTTGATCAGGTCGGCATGAAAGACCAGCGCGATCAGCTGATTGGGATGAAGCTGCACCAGCGCTTCGATGGCATCGACGATGCGCGTTTGTACGCCGCGCATGGATTCGCCTTCGGGGAAGACCGCCCGCGATGGATATTCCTGCACGACCGCCCACATCTTGCGCTTCGATAACTCGGCGATCGCCTTGCCCTGCCAGGCACCATAACGCACCTCGCCGATTTGTTCACTTGCCTGGATGGTCAAGCGCGGATGATGCGCAACGATGGCGGCGGCTGTTTCCATAGTGCGCTCGATGGGGCTGGCATAGAGATGGTCGAGCGGTGCTGCTGCCAAACGCGTTCCCAGCGCCTCGGCTTGCGCGCGGCCTTCATCGTTCAGGTGCACACCGGCTGTCCAACCCGCCAACTTGCCCGTCTTCACGAAGTCGTTGACCGCGTGGCGTATTAGCAAAATCGTCGTCATAAGTGGCTTCGCCGCTGCCAGTGAATTCTCTAGAGCATATCATATTCGCCAGCTCATCGGCTAGCCAGTCTGCGCATAGCCGCCGGTTGCTGTGTATGATACCAGAGGCGCGGCTCAAGTCGCGCAGTCTGCGCGTCAGGAGAAGAGGCATGCAATTCGCCATCAATTATTCGCCGCAAGCGCTGCAGCTGTGGCGCGAGGGCTTGATCACAGTCGACCTCTTCAAGTGCCCGGACTGGCCCGACCTGGTCGCCGAGGTCAGCCGCTACCATGCGCTGTATGTGCATTGCAGCCTGATTGTCGGGCTGGGAAAGCTGGCAGATGTCGACATGGAGGCGCTGGCTCGCTGGCTGGATACGGGCGAAACGAAAGTCATCAACACACATCTTGTCGCGTTGCGCTCCACATTTGCGCCCGGCGAACGCGTAGATGCCGACGCCATCGTCTCGCACATCGTCCACGAGCTGGAGCCGCTCTGCAACCGCTTCGGCGCGGAACGCATCTTGGTCGAAAACCTGACTTGCCCATTGCGCGGCTGGGGCGCAGACCAACTGCCCGCATCAGTCGACCCCGCAGTGATTACGGCAGTCTGCGAACGCAGCGGCTGCGGCCTCTTGCTCGATCTGGCGCACGCCACGCTCGCTTGTGAAGGCACAGGGCGCGACGATATCCGCGGCTATCTCGATGCCATGCCCGTGCACAGGCTGCGCGAACTGCATGTAGTCGGCATCCAACCCGAACCCGATGAGCTGGGCATACGCCACGACCACTTCGCCCTGACCGAAAGCGACTGGGCAATCGCGGAATACGCGCTGGGGCAGATCCGCGCGGGCAAATGGCGGCATCCCGAGCGCATGGCGTTTGAATATGGGGGCATCGGCGAGAGGTTCGCTTTCCGCAGCGATCCAGCTGTTATGGCAGGGCAGGCTCCGCGTCTTTACGCCCTTGCCAAATCGGCATGTCCATGAATTTCGCCATTGCCGGGCAGTTGCCTTTAGGACCGGCGCGACTCGACGAATTCAATTGCGGACAGCAGCATGTCCAGGCCCCTCGCGCGATTGCCGCTCAGATGCAGGCGGATGGCGCGGCGTCCGTGCCCTTGCAGCGCTTGCAGATCACCAGCTGCCTGGGCTGCGAAAAGGGTGCCGAAGCTGTAGTCAAAACCGGGAATGGACAGGTCGGGTGCGGCATCGGCGGTCAACTGCCAAAAGACGCCATTGTCGCCGCCGCCTTTGTGATATTGCCCGGTGCTGTGCAAGTAGCGCGGACCATAACCGATCGTAACGGCGCGTTTGGTCACATGGCGCAGTCGCCGCTGCACTTGTTCCAGCATGCGCGCTTCTTCGGCAGTTGGCGTGAAGTAAACGAGCAGCGCAAAGTAATCGCCAGCTTTGGTGCCGGCCATTTGCGCGCCGATCACCTGAACGACATCGCTGCCATTGAAGCCATGCTGCCGGCAGAGCTCGCGCAGGGGACCAAGCGTGTGTTCGTTCGCGTAAAGCTGTAACGATTCGCGCGTCATTACGGGCGCGGACTGTGGCAGGCTGCCCGACTGGCGGACTGTATCCAACAGCGCTTGGGTGGCATCTTTTGCTTCGGTCACATTGGGCTCGTCGAAAGGATTTACGCTCAGCAAAGCGCCGGCGATGGCGGTGGCATATTCCCAGCGCAAAAATTCGCCAGCGATCGCCAGCGTGTCTTCCAGGCGCAGGGTGACGCGCGGATGCCCGGCTTCGCGCAAGGTGCGCACAGCTGCGTCCATCTGAGCCACATCGGCGTCATCGTCCACGCGCAAATAGACAAACAGGCGGTCGGTCACATAATCGTGCGGCAAGCCAATCGCCGCTCCCACCACTGGCAGCGCGCCTTTGCCTTCTTTGCCCAGGCTTTCCGCCAGCAGTTGCTCTGCCCAATCGCCGAAGCTGCGCAGCGACTCGCTGGTGTAGATGGTGATTTTGTCTCTGCCTTGCAGCGCCAGCGCGCCGATGACCGCGCCCAACAGCAAGCCGGGATGATAATGCGCCGGGATGCCTTCGCCGATGGTGCCCAGCATGGTATCCGCCCGCTCCCACAAGCCCGCCAAATCCAGCCCAATCAAAGCTGCGGGCACCATGCCGAAGTAGCTCAACGCGCTGTAACGGCCGCCGATATCCGCGGGATTGAGAAATAATTCGCGCACACCAGTTTGTTTGGCGGCTTGCTCCAGACGCGAGCCAGGATCGGTGATGACGATGAACTGCTCGCCAGCGCCGCCCGTCTTCTCCCAGAAATAATGATCGAGCGCCAGAGTCTCGACAGTGCCGCCGGACTTGCTGGCGACCACGAAGAGCGTACTTTCCAGCTCAATGGCGTCTTCGACCTGGCTGATGCGCGCGGGGTCGGTGCTGTCCAGCACGATCAGTTGTGGGAAGCCAGCTTGCCGACCAAATGTGCGCGCCAGCACTTCGGGAGCAAGTGAACTGCCGCCCATACCCAGCAGTAGAACATGCCGCCACTGTCCACCCCGCACACTTTCTTGCAGGGCGGACAAGCGCTCGCGGTCGATAGTCGTGGCGATATCCAGCCAGCCCAGCCGCTTGGCGATTTTGTCGATGGTTGGCGCGTGGTTCTTCCACAAGCTGCCATCTTTGTTCCACAAGCGCGCATTTGCCAATTGCTCGTCCAGGTGGTCTATGGCCTCGTCCACCGCGCCGTGATAGATGCCCAGCGCCAGCTTGGTGCGCTCAATGATGCCGCTGCGCAACAAGGTTCGTTTGGCAGCCACCTGCGAGATCAATTTTTCAAAGGCGTCAATGAAGGCATCCACGCCATCGTCTTGCAGGCGAGTCGTTACTTGTGCCAGGTCGACCCCCAGCTCTGCCAGGCGGTCCAGCGCTTCGTCGGGCGGCAAAAAGCCTGGCATGTCTTTTGACAGGGTGTCGGCGGCAGTGCCATGATCTTTGAAGGCGGCCAGTGTCGCTGGCGGCAGCGTGTTGACGGTGTGCGCGCCGATCAAATTATCGACATACAACGTGTCGGAATAAGCGGGATTCTTGGTGCCGGTGGAGGCCCAAAGCGGACGTTGCGCCTGGGCGCCAGCAGCTCGCAGTTGCTCAAAACGTTCGCCTTCAAAGATGCGCTGGAAAGAGCGATACGCCAGCTTGGCGTTGGCGATAGCGGTTTGCCCCAGCAGCCGGCTGTTGGCGCTGATGCGGGCTGTGTCTTGCCGCAGCTGTGCCGCGCGGATGTTGTTCTCGAGGATGTGGTCGACCATCACATCAATGCGGCTCAAAAAGAAACTGGCCACCGAAGCCACGTGTGTAACATCTTCGCCAGCAGCCAGTCGTCGCTCCAGCCCGCGAATGAAGGCTTCGGCAACTTGCTCATAATTGTTGATGGCAAAGATGAGCGTCACATTGACATTGATGCCGGCCCCGATCGCCGCTTCGATCGCCGGGATGCCCTGGGGCGTCGCCGGGATTTTTATCATCAGGTTGGGGCGGTCGACCGTGCTGAAGAGGCGCTGGGCTTCGTCGATTGTGCCTTGCGTGTCGCGCGCCAACAGTGGCGAAACTTCCAGGCTTACATAACCATCGCCGCCGCCGCTGCGCTCATAGATCGGTCGGAAGAGGTCGGTCGCATTTTGGATGTCCTCGATCGCCAGCGCCTCGTAGATATCGGGCGCGTCCAGATCCAGCATAGTCATGATAGCGCTGTCATAAGTGTCGGAATCGCCGATGGCTTTCTGAAAGATAGACGGGTTGGAAGTCACCCCCAGCACGCCTTCTGTTTCGATGCGGCTTTGCAGCCCGCCATTGCGCAGGTCATCGCGGTGAATGTAATCGAGCCAGGCGCTCTGTCCGAAATTCTGAATCTCCAGCAAGGGATTGCTCATTGGGTCGCCGCCTCCCGACGTTATGCAGCTTGCCTGTCTGGCGTCATTTTAACAGGCTTGGTGGCGCAGGGCAATCGCATCAAAATGTGTTGAACTGGGGGAACTCAATGCTGGCAAAGGCTGAATCTGGGCAGTGCGGGCTTGTTCTGGTTATTCAACGATGCTTTCGACCATGCCCTCGCGAGCGAGAATGATGCCCTCGAGGCGCGCCAGGCGCTGGGTATTGTCGTCCACTTTGTCTTCTATACGGCGCAGGTCCGCGCGAATCTTGGCGTTTTCTGATCGATACTCTGCGCGCGACTCGCTGATTTCACGGCGCAATTCTGAAATATGGGCAAGCATTTCCTCACGCAAGGCGGCGTTGCCAGCAAGCATTTCCTCGCGCAGGGCGGCGTTGTCGGCTTTGAGTTCCTTACGCAGATCATCATACCGTTTCTCCAGAACATGTTGTATGCGCCACACCGCGCCCAAAATCGCCAGGATTGTAATGACGAGTTCTAAAGAAAGGTTCGTGTCGAAATTCACTTCAAACTCCAACCTGCCCAATCTCTGCTGCTAGCTAAGTCTAGCGCAGTTTTTCAAGATTTCCAAGTTGACTTGACGCCGCGTCAAGCAAATTCTGCATCCGCGCCCAGCCTTTCACTCTGTGCCCTCGGTGTCCTCTGTGGTTAAATCTATCTATCCGATTGCCATTTTCTGCGAGCAGCAACCATGACTGACACCACAAAAAGCGAAAAACCCGCCATCACCGAGCAGCCGCCCATCACGACCGCGCATAGAATCTCGCTGCCCGGAGGTGAGCTTGCCTATAGCGCCACAGCGGGTATGTTGCCGCTCAAAGACGAACAGGGCGAGATCGCCGCGCAGATCTTCTACACTGCCTATCAGTTGGATTCCGCCGACAGCGCCGCTCGCCCCTTGATCTTCGTCTTCAATGGGGGACCCGGCTCGGCGTCGATCTGGCTGCATATAGGCGCGCTGGGACCCAAACGCGTCGACATGGGCGCAAAAGGTTTTATGCCGCCGCCGCCCTACAAGCTCATCAACAACGCGCATACCTGGCTCGATCTGGGCGACCTGGTCTTCATCGACCCGGTTGGCACAGGTTATTCTCGCGCGGCAGACCCGGACGATAACAAGAAGTACTGGGGGCTGGAAGCTGATTTGGAAGCGGTGGGCGAGTTCATCCGCCTGTATCTGTCGCGCAACAAACGTTGGACATCGCCGCTGTATCTGGCTGGCGAGAGCTATGGCACGACGCGCGCAGCGGGCTTGGCAGGCTATTTGATCGACCGCGGCATCGCTTTCAACGGCATCGCCCTGATCTCCACCGTGATGAACTTTCAGACCATCCGCTTCACCAAAGGCAACGACCTGCCTTATGCGCTCTATGTGCCCAGCTATTGCGCCTCTGCTCATTATCACGGCGCGCTTTCTGACGAGCTAAATGCGCGGGAATTGCGACCTTTGCTGCAAGAAGTGGCGGACTGGGCGGAAGGCGACTACACAATCGCGCTGGCAAAGGGCGATCGCTTGACCGACGAAGAGCGAGGGGCGGTGGCGGAGCGACTTGCGCAATACACCGGTTTGTCGACTCGTTTTGTACTGGGCGCAGATTTGCGCATCAACATCATGAGCTTTTGCAAAGAGCTGCTGCGCGATGACAAGCGGGCGATCGGGCGGCTGGATTCGCGTTTTGTGGGCATCATGGCTTCGGCCGAGGGGCAGAGCTTCGACTTCGACCCGTCCATGCACGCCATCGTCCCGCCCTACAATGCCGTCTTCAACCAATACATCCGCGAGCAACTGGGCTTCCATAGCGACTTGAATTACGAGATATTGAGCTTCCGCGTCAATGCGAACTGGCAGTACGCGGGTGGCGAATTCCCCGATACCAGCGAGGGACTGCGCGCGGCTTTCGCCAAGAATCCCTTCATGCGCGTGTTGGTGGCGCAAGGCTATTATGACCTGGCCACACCATTCCAGGCTGCCTATTATTCGCTGGCGCACATGGGCTTGGACAACACTCTGCGCGACAATGTCACAATCGCCGAATACGAAGCCGGGCACATGATGTACCTGCACGAAGCCTCGCTGGCAAAACTGAAGGCAGATGCGGCGGAATTTATTCAGGCCTCATAGTTGTGGCGCATGATATCCAGCCACAGCACCAAGCCTTGCCATTCTCCGTAACGGTCGTAGCGCTGGCGGATTTCCTGGTCACTGGCTTTTGCACCGTTCTTGTGCCGGGTGGCATAGAAGGTTCGCGCCGCGCTGTCAATGGCCAGCCGGCCATAGTGCCCGGCCATGCGCGCATAGGTGGCGGCGGCATAATCGCCAAAGCCCTTTAGCGCCTTGACCGCCTTGTACAAAGCATCAGCATCCAGCCACTTCCATGACTCGGGCTGAATTTCGCCATGGGCGATTTTCTGCGCCAGTTCGTGCAGATAGGCATTGCGGTAGCCGGCGCGCACGGCATCTGCCAGTTCATCAAATGGCATTGCGGCGATGCGCTCGGCGGCCGGGAAGGCGTGCAATCCTTCGATAGTCGGGTGAGGCGCGCCCAGCCGGCACAAACGGCGGCACATCTGCACGGTCTGCGCCCAGTTGCAGTTGGTTGTCAGCAAGATCTTCGCCAGGTTTTCCCAAGCGCTGGGGCAGGTGAGGATGCGGCCATGCCCCTCGGCTTCCAGCCATTCATAGCCGTCATACGCGCGCATGGCGGCATAAAAAGGGCGCAAGTCGCGCTCGCTGCCCAGCATGCGCCGGGCGGCATCATTCATTTTCGGCTGGATATCGTGAATCGTCTGCGCATCGGGCTGCCCCACCGCCATACCAAACTCATGCTTCATCAGCCACATGCGCGTCACCAGCCCATGGCGATTCTGATGAATATATTCCAGCAGCCCGTCTGCGGCGTGCCAGGTGAACGGTGCCAACTGCAGCCAGCCATGACTGTGGACTGTGGCGTAAAAATTGAAATCAGCCCGCGTCGGCGAGATGATGCGATACATAGGCGGCGGGTTGTGTGCCGATAAAATTTAGCCGATTACGATCGGTCTCATGCGGGCATCTTGTCCAGCACTTCCTGGATCTGCTGCAGGTGGTTGATGCCATGCCCGGAATAGAGGCGCGCCAGGTCTTCCAGGCTGTAATCGGGGCGGTCGGGGCTGGCTGCGCGGCCGACTTTCGCCCATTCGTCATCGCTCATGTTTTCCAGCAAGATCGCCCAGCGCGCTTGCAGCCCATCGAGGATTTTCAGCGAATGTTCGATATCGGCATTGCTGGCATCGGGCATTTCGGCGATGGCATTGACATCGTAGCTGGTGAACTGGAAGCTGGGGCTGGTGAGTATCAGCTTGAAGCGGCGGATGCAGACCATGTGCGTGTCGGCCAGATGGTGGATATTTTGGGCGATCGTCCATTCTGGCGCGTTGTAGGCGGTGGTCAGCTGCTCGTCGCTCAAGCCGGCGACTTTTTCGCGCAGCTGGGCGGGCAGCGCGCGGATGATGGCGATGCTTTCGGCGCGTGATTGCATGATGTGGACTCCTTCTTGGTGTGTGAATGAGGCTGTATTGTAGCGACAGAATGCGCAATAGACATAGAGAAAAACGCGCAGAACAAGCTCTTCGGCGCTAATTTGCGGGCGGACGATGCTGTGCTTGCGCTACAATGATGACTTGTAGAAGCACGGTGCGCATGAAGGCGAGGAGAACGAAACTGGGCGAGCCAAGCAACGATGCCCCCGACATCATCGGCATCGGCGTCTGCACGGTCGATTATCTGGTGATCGTGCCGCGCCTGCCGCAGCGCAACGAAAATATGCGCGCGCGCACATTTGCGCGAGAATTGGGTGGCCTGGCTTCCATCGCCTTGATCGCCGCCGCTCGCTTGGGCGCTCGGGCCAAGCTCGTTACGCGCATCGGCGATGATGAGGCTGGCGCTTATATCCGCGGCGCGCTGCTGGCCGAAGGCATCGATATCTCGCAACTGTTGGTCGAGGCGGGCAGCGAATCGCATGTATCGGTGATCGTCGTGGACGAGCCATCGGGCGACCGCAGCATCATGACTCGCCCCCCCACGAGCCAACCTGTGGGAGCGCAGGAATTGCGGCGCGCAGACATCGGCGATGCTCGCGTTCTTTTCGTCGACAAGTGCAACGAGGCGACGCTGCAAGTGGCGAAGTGGGCGCGGGAGGTGGGCTCGCATGTCGTGCTGGATCCATCCCAGCCCTACGCGGAGGTCAAGCCGCTGCTGGAACATGTCACTGTGCCCATCGTGCCCGAAGCATGGGCGCGCGCCTGGATGCCCGACCGGCCAGTCAGCGCGGTTGCCGAGCGTCTTTGTCAGGAGGGCGCGGAGATCGCAATCGTCACACTGGGAGAACGCGGTGCCGTGGCGAGCTGGGGCGGGCAGACGCAAACTTTCCCCGCTTTTGCGGTGGATGTGGTCGACACGACTGGCGCGGGCGATGCCTATCACGGCGCATTCATGTACGCGCTGCTGCAGGGCTGGGATGTGCCGCGCATGGCAACTTTCGCTGCCGCTGTCGGCGCATTAAATTGTCGCGCGCTGGGCGGTCGCAGCGCCTTGCCAGGCTTGGATGAGGTAGAGCGATTCCTGGCGCAATCTGTCCGCTGAGAATCTGCCTGCATGCTCACTGCGAGTTCGTGGAAAATTGGTATACTGGCTGCCGTACCTTAACTTGAAGGAGTGAGAGCAATGAACAAAGCAGAATTGATTGATGCGATCGCCGCAAAGTCGGGCCTGGACAAGAAGCAGTCGGGCGCGGCTCTGGCAGCGATGATCGAGTCGGTCGAAGAAGCGTTGGTCGGTGGCGAGCGCGTGCAGTTGGTCGGCTTTGGCACCTGGTCGGTGAACAGACGCGAAGCGCGCATGGGCCGCAATCCCAGCAACAACGAGAGCATTGAGATCGCCGCCAAGAATGTCGTCAGGTTCAAGCCGGGCGCCAGCTTGGCCAAGTCGGTGAATTAATTCTGTTCCAGCGATTATAGGATTGCATCGCAATGTGATCTCGCTGGCTAACGAATCTGCTACATCAGCCTGCTGATCATGTATCGGCAGGCTCTGTTTTTTTGAATGTGCCACAAAATCAATCAGGATACCGCGCTAGCGACGCGGCGAATCGTCGCCAATCATCATTGAGCTGAGGGGAATTGCCATGAACAAATCTGAGATGGTAGATGCCATATCGGCGAAGACCGGTCTAACAAAGAAAGATGCAAAACTGGCTTTGGATGCCTTTGTCGAATCGGTAATGGACTGTGTCGCAAGCGGCGAAGAGGTAGGGTTTACGGGTTTCGGCAAGTGGCAGGTCGCTAATAGAGACTCGAGAATGGGAATAAATCCTGCAACAGGCGCAAGAATCCAAATCTCGGAGCGTAAAGTGGTGAAATTCAAGGTCGGCGCAACATTGAAGGCGGCAGCCAACCAGGAAAAGCCGAAGCGCAAAGCGAAACCAGCAGGAAAGGCGAAGAACGAAGCCAAACCGAAGCGCAAACGCAAACCTGCCCGTCTGCGCGATCTACTCGGCTGACAGCCTTTCCAGCGAGCAACTGCCTCAGCACGGAGTCTTTTGCAATCACAAGGCAGCGCGCCGACCTGCCAGGTCTTGAACCACAGTTGGCGCGGACGAACAGCATTCTTGCTTTATGTAATAGACTGGGTCTGCCCTTCTGTGGCAAAAACCTCCTCTCACACCGCTTTTGGCACATTTTTCAGCGCATCATCAATGAGATCATCGGCGCTGATGCCATCGGCCTGGGCATCGAAGTTCAGCAGGATGCGGTGGCGCAGAGCGGCATGGGCGATGGCCGCGATATCGTCAAAGGCGACATTGCTGCGTCCATCCAGCAGCGCGTTGATCTTTGCGCCGATGATGAGCGCCTGCGCCCCGCGTGGACTCGCCCCATAACGGGCATAGCGCTTGATGAGTGAGTCGTCAGCGGCTTGCTCGGGATGCGTTGCCACCACCAGGCGAGCCACATAGGCGCTGACATGGCTGGCGATCGGCGTGCTCAATGCCAGCTTGCCCATGCCCAGCACCTGCGCTCCATCGGCGACCTTGCCGGCTTGCGGCGGCTGCACACCGGTCGTGCGCTCCAGGATGTTGACGAGATCCTGCACATCGGGGAATGGCACATTCACCTTGAACAGGAAGCGATCCAACTGCGCTTCGGGCAGGGGATAGGTGCCTTCCATCTCCAGCGGATTTTGGGTGGCCAGCACAAAGAAGGGTGCGTCGAGCTCATAGCGGCGTCCAGCGACGGTGACTGTCTTTTCTTGCATGGCTTCCAGCATGGCAGATTGTGTCTTGGGCGTGGCGCGGTTGATTTCGTCAGCCAGCACGAGATTGGCGAAGATCGGGCCAGACTGAAACCGAAACTGGCGGCGGCCATCTTCGGTCTCTTCCAGGATGTCTGTGCCGACAATATCGGCGGGCATCAGGTCGGGCGTAAACTGGATGCGCGAAAATTGCAGATCAAGCACAGCGCCCAGGGTGCGGATGAGCATGGTCTTGCCCAAGCCTGGTACGCCTTCCAGCAGGGCATGTCCGCCGGCCAGCACGCAAATCAACGTGCTGCGCAAGACATCGCGCTGCCCGACAATGACCTTGCCGACTTCCGCCTCAATGCTGCGCGCCAGCTCGCCAAACTGCTCCAGTCCGATTTCTGCCGCATCGCTCATGGCGCTCGCCTTGTTGGTCGTTTGAGAATGCCGTCGATTATAGACTTGCTTGGGGCATTGCTGTAGGGGTGAATAAAACCTCTCCGCCAACTCTGTGAAACCAAGCAAGTTATGCACATTTTTGCCACCGAGTACATCGAGTATTTTAAGTACACAAGTAAGCGCGAGTAAGTCGTGAAACTACAAATTGCCACAGAGACACAGAGACACAGAGAAACCCTTGCATTTCTCTCGGTGCACTCTCAATAACTCGGTGCACTCTCAATAACTCGGTGTACTCGGTGGTCCCGTTTTATTCATTACTTGACTTACCTTCTGCTGCGCTATACTGCGCGGCATGACACCAGCCGATGCTAGCCAACACGCCGACTTGTCACAGCGACAGGCGCAGTTGCATCGTGAAAACATGGCGGTGTTGATGCCGTCCGCGCCGGGCAAGGACCAAAAATCGCGACTGGGTTTCTTCATCGACTGGCTGACGCGCGCCGGGCTTCACTGGTACCAACCCGATCTGCGCGCGTATCGGGATTATTTGCTGCACGAGCGCACACGCGTCAACAAACGGAATCAGATCAAGGCGGCCACGCTCTCGCCACAGACAGCCTTGGCGCATCTGGCCACCATCCGCGGTCGCTATAATGAGCTGACGCGCAGCAACGAAATCCGCGATCGTCTGTACGAGCTCGCCAATCCAGACGCCAGCGAAGCCGAGCAGCGAGCGCTGGTGGATGAATTCTTCGTGCGCCTGGCCAACGATCTGCATCCGGCAACCGCGCCCATCAAAGTGCTTGAGCTGCAAGACCGCGCCGACAGCGAGCATCTGCGTTTGAAACCCTACCAGGTCAGCGCTCTGCTGGGCGCGCCGGGCATCGGCAGCCTGCGTGGCCTGCGCGATACGGCGCTGATGACACTGATGGTGTGCACTGGCATCCGCGCGGCTGAAGCGGCAGCATTGGTTGTTGATGACTTGCGCCAACAACTGGGCGGCGAATTGTCGCTGCGTGTGCGCGAGGGCAAGGGCGGCAAGCAGCGACTGATTCCGTATGGACCGCTGAATTGGTGCCTCATGTATGTGGATGCCTGGCAGGTCGCAGCGCAGATCAAAGCGGGAGCGGTTTTCCGCAGGATTCTCAAGGGCAACCGGGCTATCGGCGCGAAGCCAATTGGCGCATGGACTGTCAACGACATTATGAACAACTACCCAATCAGCATTGACGGGACGCTGCGTCTGGTCAAGCCGCACGATTTGCGCCGCACATATGCGCGAAACGCCTACGACTTTGGCATGGATCTGGAGCGCATCCGCCAAAATCTGGGGCACGCCAGTTTGCAGACCACGCAGACCTACATCGGCGCACTGGATGGACGCGACCGGCATCCGCCCAACATGTTCCGTCCGCCACATGAGATGGCGCAACTGCATTCGTTATTGGGGCGGTGACACATCCAGGCGCAGATGCGTGCTCGCAAAGGGAGTTGTTCCTAGCCAGCAGGCGCGTCGGCAGCCGGCACCTCAAGCGCGATGGCTTGTTTGATCAAGTCGCGGAACGATGCTTCGGGCAGGGCGCCGGGCTGCATAAAGATCAATTGTCCGGACTTGAACATGGCGATAGTCGGGATGCTGCGAATTTGGAAAGCCTGGCTCAGCCCCGGATTGGCGTCGGTATCTACCTTGACAACGCGGATCTGCCCGGCGAATTCGGCCGCCAGCTTCTCCAGGATGGGCGCGACTTGCCGGCAAGGACCGCACCACTCCGCCCAGAAATCCACCAGCACGGGCATGTCATGCGAGGCGGCGATGGCGTCTTTCTCAAAAGTGGCGTCGCTCACATCCATGGGCTTGCTGAGCAGCTTGCGTTTGGGTTTGGCTGGCTTGACGGGCTTGGCGGGCGGTTCATCGGCTTCGCGCGCATCGTGCAGCTGCTGGATGAAGTCGGGCAGGTCGCTGGACCATGGGCGCGAACGCCGCAGCAGCGCCTCACCACGATATGAGCCGATCAACAGCGCCTTGTCCTGATAGTCGAAGCGCTCGCACAACTGTGGATTGCTGGCGGGGTCGACCTGGGCGAACAAGATGTCGGCCTCTTCATCGGCGGCTTTGACAAAGGCGGTTTTGAAATCGCTGCGCAATTTGTCGCCGCCATTCGAGAGCAGGATGAGCGCGGGTACGCGGCGCGTTCGGCGGGCGAATGTGGCGTCAGTCAGGGTTTGTAATGACATATTGAGTTTCTACTTGGTTATGGCATTGGTAAGCTGCCGGATGGGTGTAGGCTCGGTGGGCCGCACTATCTCCCGTTCGGTCGCGATCTCAGCGTCGATCTGCGCCAAGACTTCTTCACTGAAATCGGCAATGACACTGGGTTTGCCGTCGTCGTCATAAGTGGTGATGCGATATGTGCCTAGCTTGGCTTTTCCCGCAGAGATGTCCGCTGCTTGCTTAAAGCTTCTCGCCAGCCTTTCACTGAATTCGCTCATAATGTTCACCCCCGGTAGTTCTCCACGATTTCCAACACGGCTTGCCTGATATCGCGCTTCCGCGCCGGAGATATATCTTCTCTTTCGCGTTTGCTATAAACATCTAACAGAAATACTGGAATGTCGACTCCGGTATAGAAAGTAATCACTCTGAATCCTCCGCTTTTCCCGCGCCCTCTAAGCGGAAATCTAATTTTTCGGGCTCCGCCAGTTCCCGGCACAACTTTGCCAGCAGTAGGATTCAGTCCTACGAAAGTCTTTATGAAATCTATCTCCTCATCAGTCATGCGGAGATGTTTCGACTGACGAAGAAATGCGTGAGTTTCGACAATCGTATGCATCACGATCATCCTCAGTGTACTCGGTTGTCAATCCAAATGCAACGACTGCTTCGCTAGCCTGCCAGGCGCTCAATATAGTCCAGACTCTGGTGCCGGAAGTAGCTGTCATACAGAGTCGCATAATGCCCGCTGTCCGCCATGAGCGTGTCGTGTGTGCCCGATTCGATGATTTCGCCGTGATCGAGCACGATGATGCGGTCGGCATGCTGGATGGTCGACAGGCGATGGGCGATGACGATGGATGTGCGGTCGCCCAGCAAGGTGTCCAGGCCTTCCTGGATCAATGTTTCGGTCAGGGGGTCGACGCTGGCGGTGGCTTCGTCCAGGATGAAGATCGCCGGGTCTTGCAGCAGCACACGCGCGATCGCCACCAGCTGCCGCTGGCCCATGGACAGGTTGCCGCCCCGCTCGCCCACTTCGGTCTGCAAGCCATCTTGCAGGCTGACCAGCCAGTCGCCGCGGCCCACCATGTTGGCGGCGCGCACCACTTGCTCATCTGTGGCTTCGGGCTTGCCGTAGCGGATATTGTCCATGACGCTGCCATCAAAGAGGAAAGGCGTCTGCGTGACCATGCCCAGCTGCGCACGGTAACTGGGCAGGTTGAAATAGCGGATATCGCGCCTGTCGATGAACAGGTCGCCCCGTTGATACTCATAGAAGCGGTTGATCAGCTTGGCGATGCTGGTCTTGCCGCTGCCCGTATGCCCAACCAGCGCCAGTGTCTCGCCAGGCTGGATGTGCAGGTTGAAGTCGCGCAGGACAGGCTCGCCCTCGTTGTACTGGAAATCCATCGAAGAAAATTCAATTTCGCCCTGCAGGGAATGCACATATTCATCGGCCTTCTGCTTGACCAGCGCCTCGGCATCCAGCAAGGCAAATACACGTTCGCCGGCGGCAAGCCCAAGCTGAAATTGGCTCCAAAATGACGAAATGCTCGTCAGCGGGAACCAAATCATGCCCATACCCTGAATGAACAAGAACCACTCGCCAGCCGTCAGAATACCCTGCTGCGCCATGTTGATACCAAACCAGACCACCGCCGCCACACCCAGTCCGGCAATGGTGACCAGGATCGGGAATATGCTGCCGAAGACGAAGCCGTTGATCTTCTCAACCTCGTATGATTCATGATTCACCGTCTTGAACTCGTCATAAATCATCTGCTCGCGGCGGAAGGCTTTGGCGACGGCGATGCCACTGATCGATTCCTGGATGTGCGCATTGACGATCGCCAGTTGCCGGCGCGAGTTGGTCACAGTGCGGCGCGCGACTGTGCGAAACTTCAGCGCGGTGTAGATGATGAAAGGCATGATGGCCGCCAACACGATCGTCATGTTCACATTGACTGTGAACAGGTAGATCATCAGCAGCACAACCAGCAGCAGGCGGCTCATCAGGTTGATGCTCAGGCGCACCGTCTCGGAAAATGCCTGCGTGTCGGAAAGCACGCGGCTGACCACCTTGCCGGTGGCGTATTGATCATAGAAAGACATATCGCGCTCAGTTACGGCGTTGAAGGCGTCTTCTCGCAGGTCGAAAGTCACATCGCCGACCGCCTCGGCTGAAAGCCACTGGCGGATCATGTTGGCCACCCAGCCGGCGCTCGCTGCCACGCCCAGGATGATCGATGCCCCGATTGGGTCAAAGGTCTCGGGCGTGAACTGCAACTGGTCCAGCGCTTGCGAGACGACCACCGGCAGAATCAAGTCCATCACCGAGCTTAGGAAGACGACAGCGGCCACCACCAGCATCTTCCAGGCTTGTGGACGAAAATAGCCAAGAATTCGTTTGACCAGCGCCCAGTCGGTGTATTGGCGGTCGTAGTCTTCGGCGTCCAGCCCATCCATTATGAAGCCCATGGGCAGTCTCCTTCGTAGTCCGTTTCCATTTTCGGGCGATCTGGTATATCGCCCCAAGCCTAATCACACTTGGATATTGCCTCCCCCTCCGACCCGACGGGGGACCGAGGGGGTTATCGAGCGAGTTATCGCCTCGTCCCTACGAGAAACTCCAGTTGGTAATCACGCCATCTCCAGCTGAGGCGCGTCGTAACGGGCGAAAATGCGCCGATAATGGGGCGAGCTGCCCAGCAATTCTTCGTGCGTGCCATTGGCGATGACCCGTCCATTTTCCAGCACGATGATGCGGTCTGCCCAGCGGATCTGCGACAGACGATGCGTGATAAGGATGGTGGTTCGTCCCTCCTGGGCGCGGCGCATGGCTTTTTGGATTTCGTCTTCCGTGGCGCTGTCGATTGCGCTGGTGGAATCGTCCAGGATCAAGATGCGCGGCTGACGCAAAAATGCGCGCGCCAATGCCAGCCGTTGTCGCTGCCCGCCGGAGAGCATCACGCCGCGCTCGCCGATCTCGCTGTCATAGCCTTCGTTGAAAGACATGATGAAATCGTGCGCCTGGGCTTCTCGGGCGGCGGCCTCGATTTGTTGGCGTGTGGTATCTTGCACGCCAAAAGCGATATTTTCTGCCACAGAGCGCGAAAACAGGAAGATATCTTGTTCGATCTTGCCCATCTGCGAGCGCAGGCGGTCGAGATTCCAGTCGCGCACATCCACGCCATCAATCAAAACGCGCCCGGCATCGACATCGTAGGTGCGTCCGACCAGTTGCGTCAAAGTCGTTTTGCCGCTGCCCGTCTGCCCGACGATTGCGACTGTCTGCCCTGGCTCGACCCGGAACGACACATTCTCCAACACCGTCCGGCCGTGGAACTTGAAAGTGATGTTGTCGAACTCGATCGTGCCGTCTACCGGAGCGCGGTGCCCCGCCAGATTCTCATCAATGTCCGAACGTTGCTCTATCAGCTCGAGGATGCGACGCGCGCCGGCGATGCCCAGCTGGATCATACTGATCGAAAACAGCGAGATGAAAACCGGGAACGAAAGCACTTGCATCAAACCGGCGACAGCGATGACATCGCCAATGCTGAGGATGCCGCGCCCGTACATATGCAGGCAATGCAGGAAGAAGAAACCGAAGGCGATGCCGAACATCAACAAGGGCAGATACGCCGCTTCGATCTTGCCCTGCTGCACGAAGAAGTCGCGATATTTCCAGGCGTTGCGTTTGAACTTCTTGCGCTCTTCGACCTCCTGCGCCGCCACTTTGACGATCTCGATGCCACTGATGGTCTCTTCCAGGCGCGCGCTGAGGGTGCCGTACTGCTGACGTTGCTGCATCATCACCGGTTGCAGCCGGCGCATGTAACGGCGCACAACGACGGCATAGGCAATTACGAAAATGAACGGCACCAGCAGCAATTCCAGATTGATCGCTGCGATATAGACCATCGGCACCGCGAAACCCAACACCATATCGAAGATGAACATAATGCCAGGATGAATGACGAAGTTCAGTTGGCGCACATCATCGGTGGCGCGCGCCATGATATCGCCCACCCGCTGTTGGTCATGGAATGTCTGGCTCTTGCCCAGCAAACTGGTATACAGCTCGTGCCGCGAATCTCGCTCGACCCGCGTCGACAAGATAACCATCGCCATCGACCCCATCAGCGAAAACAGTCCGTCCGATACCGACAAGACCAATACGGCGAGGCTTACCGCGATGACCGCTTGGGCGTCTCCGCCCTCGATGATGATCTCCGCGCCTCTGCCAAACATCACTCGCGCTCCTGAAAAGGTGATGTAGGTCAAAGCGAAGCCCACCAAGCCCACGAAGAAATACAGCTTGTGCTCGAAGCAGTGCGAGATGATCCAGCGCACGGCCGATTTTCGGTTGTATTCCCGCAAGCCCTCAATCGCAAATTCGCTCTTCTGCGCCAAGATGGTCTCCTGTGGCATCAATAGGGGGTAGAGGAGTATACACGAGAATCTCGGCTTGGGTAAGGGTACAGCGATCCGACTGCTTGTTTGCCCTCGGCAAGTCTGGCAAAATCCGCAGCTTGCGCCGCATACCTACTGTGAGGCAATCATGCAAGCTATCCGAGCTGCCGTGCGCGATGCCGCCAGACTCTGCCAACTGGTGCAAGATCGCTACCTGAGCGCCAGCACAAAAACGGCGGGCGATCATACCGAGCCAGTGACAATCGCTGATTACGGCTCGCAAGCCATCATCTGCCGCGCCTTGCAGCAGCGCTACCCTGACGACGCGGTCATCGCCGAAGAATCGGGCGGGCAATTCAACCAACTGGTATCCAGCGAAAAGCGCGCGCAGGTGCTGCAACTGCTGACGACTGTGCTGGGCGAGGCGGTGAGCGAGTCGCAGCTTTTGGCTTGGCTCGATTTCGGCGCGGGCCGGCGGTCTCGACGCACCTGGGTGATCGACCCCATCGATGGCACGAAAGGATTCCTGGCGCGGCGGCATTATGTAATCGCTTGCGGTCTGCTGATAGACGAGAGGGTTGCCGATGGCATCGTTGCGGCGCCGGGCTACAACATTAGACCCCCCTCAGTCCCCCCGGTGGGTCAGGGGGAAGGCAGACCCCCCTCGGTCCCCCCGACGAGTCAGGGGGAAGATGGCCCTGGTGCGTTGTTTTATACGGAGGGCGGCCGAGCCTATCGAGCGCCATTGACGGGCGGCGCTGGGCAGCGAGTGACAGTATCGGCGCGGCGAGATGTTGATGAATTTGTCGCCGTGCAGAGCTACGAGCGGGCGCACGCCAGCAAATCACGCATGGGTCGGGCGCGGGAGCTGGCGGGTTTGGGGGGCGCGCGCATCATTGAGCTGGACAGCATGGAGAAATATGCTTTGGTGGCTTGTGGCGATGGCGATTTGTATATGCGCTTGCCTCGCCCGGGCAGCGATTATGCGCACAAGGTCTGGGATCATGCCGCTGGCGTGGCGCTGGTGCAGGCGGCTGGCGGCATGGTAACGGGGCTGGACGGCGAAGCGCTGGATTTTTCGCGCGGCGAGACTCTGCCCAATGCGGGCATGATCATCAGCAACGGGCAGCATCATGCGCGGGTGGTCGCGGCGGTGGGGCGGATAATGACAGATTGACTTTATAGCACGACACAGGATATGGTACAAATGTGTTAATTGCGAGGCTGCTGAGGGCAGGTGTATGCCGCTAAAACGGAATGTTATTCAGGTCGGTGACGCATTATCCTTGCTAGATGAGGTTGAGGACGAATCAATCGATCTAATCGTATGCGACGGACCCTATGGCGTCACGGAGAATGAGTGGGACCAAATCTCAAATATCCAAGAGTACAATCTTGATCTCATAAAAAGATTTTCTTCAAAACTAAAAGATGGTGGCGCTTTGTATTTGTTTGGGAAGCCAAACTGTATTGACTTTATTGATTACCGCCCATACTTGAATCTGAAATCAAAAATTGTTTGGTATCAGCCAAGCCGGCTGGCTCAAGGAAGGATCAACTACACGAACAATTACGATGTCATCTGTTACTTTGTCAAAGGGTACAGACCTCGCTGTTATAACTTGGATAATATCAGGGTCGCTCAGCTAGTAGAGCTTGAGCATCGGCTTCGCTGTGAACGGGTACCCTCTGTTAAAAACGGAAAGTATGGAAAGACTAAGTTTAATGCCAAGGGGAAAAACCCGGGAGACGTCTGGGGAGATATAAAGCAGCTTACTTATAAGTCGAAAGAGCTTGCATGTAGAGAGACGCTGAATACTATTCAGAAGCCGGAAAAGCTAATTGAACGACTGGTCTTGGCTAGCTCAAATCTTGGCGATCTTGTATTGGATCCATTTGCAGGCGTGGGTACTTGCCCTGTTGTGTGCCAAAGGCACCAGCGGAATTTTATTGCATTCGAGCTAAACGCAGAGTTCGTTAACCTAGCAAACTTGAGACTAGAAGCTACTGAACGACAGCTAGAAATGGAGATTTAATTCTGGCTCAAGATGTCTATAAGCCTCTCATAAAACTTGTTCAACAGGCATTTTCTCTAGCAAGGAGTTTGGGCATACCGAATCTTTTGCAGCCAGGTCTTGCCAAAGAGATAGTTATTGCCGACATACTCGGCCATGAAGTAATACCTGCAAAGCGCCAACCCGATGCGCGCGATCCCGAAAACCCAGAAATTGTGTACGAATATCTTAGTTGTAAGGAAGGTGGCTCAGGACAATTTGATAGAATGTTCAAGTCGCCGCTTGATAAGCGAGAAAGATCATTAAATAGAATTAGACGAAATTCAAAGATATACCTTGCTGTCTTCTATGCAGACAATCAATTAGAAGTCAAGACAATTTACGAACTTGCCCCTGAAGTAGTTGAACAAGAAGCTGTCCGTCAGTTGGATAGAAGCGCAAACGACATTTCTCATGTTGGATTCTCAATATCATGGACAGCACAGCACGGTCAGGTTGTATATCATGATTAGAGGATCACATAACGAAGGATAACGGTCAAATCGCCATCTGCTGCGGACGCCGCCCGGCGATAAGCCCTATGTACTCCGCTATCAATTCATCCATAATCGCGTCCCAGCTTTGTGTTTCGGCAAAGACGCGCGCTTGTCGCCCCATCCAGCGCATATGTTCGCGGTCATCTGTAATCGCGCGGATGCCCTGCACCAGCCCGGCTGTGTCGCCGCTTGCAAATGTATAGCCGTTGCTGCCTTCGCGCACAACTTCCGCCACGCCGCCGACTCGCGCGGCCACCACAGGCAAGCCCGCTGCCATCGCTTCGACCACGACCAAGCCGAATGTCTCCAGCCGCGAGGGGAACACGAAGATATCGGCGCTGGCATACGCGCTGGCCAGCCTGTCTCCGCGCAGGTAGCCCATGAAGTTTGCGGGCAGTCCGGCGAAGGTTCGTTCCAGTCGCTTTCGCGCAGGTCCGTCGCCCACCAGCGCCAGGCGCGTATTGGGCAGCTGCTGCAGGGCAGGGCGGATGTGCTCCAGCTGTTTTTCATCGGACAAGCGACCCACATAGACCAGCAGCGTGTCGTCCGGGCAACCCTGGCTCATCTCGGCGCGCATGGCTGACGAACGGAAACGGGGATGAAATGCCTCTGCGTCAACCCCGCGCCGCCACAAGCCAACATCGCGTATACCCAGCGCCTGCATCTGCCTCTGCACGAGCTGTGAGGGCGCGAGCCGCACATCCGCCCAGTTGAAAACCCGCCGCGTCAACTGATCGATGAGCGGGCGCGCGACATCGAGGCGCAATCCGCCCACTTGGAACTGGCTGGCCAGCCGCGCATAGTCGAGGTGGAAAGACGCCACAGTCTGCACACCCAGCCATTTCAGCATCGCCATAGTCGGGATGCCAGTCATAGCTGGATGAAAGAGATGCGCGATATCAGGTTGGAAGGCGGCAATATCGCGAAAAAGACCCGATGTGGCAAAGCCGAGACGCGCTTCTGGATAGAGCGGAACCGCGATGCTGGGCAGGCTGCGGACGGGCGCATTGTTGTAGCGCCGATTTTCGCCATAGCGTGGCGCGATCACCATGGCCTCTATGCCGCGCGCAGACAGATGATCCAGCAGCAGGCAAGCTACCTTGACGATTCCATCAACCTTGGGCAGAAAAGTTTCGCTGACAAGTGCGACGCGCATGGCTTGCCTCGGCTGCGATTGCGCCTTAGTTGTAACACGGTATGACTGACGCCGGCGCAGGGTCATGGCAGCAGCGACAAAATCCAGCCAAACGCGTGTTATACTTTTTCTGTCCGCCCGCGCCGAGAGGTCTCGTGATGTCCACCGATTTGTTGCTCGAAAAGACGCCGTCCACGCCTGAGGCAGTTGCTGCCGCCAGCGACTTCGTCACGATCGAAGAATACTTCGCCATTGCAGCTGATGTCGAAGAGCGCATCGAATACATCGACGGGGAAATCTTCTTTATGGATGGGGTCACACTTTTTCACAGCAGCATCCAGATCAACATAACCGGTTTTCTCTACAATCAACTTGACGCCACAGATTATGGCATTCACAGCAGCAATGTCAGTGTGCATGTCAGTCCGTCCGCCTATTTGTTCCCTGATTTGTGTGTTGTGCGTGGCCCGGGTCTGGTTGCGCGCAGAGGCACGGCGCTGTTGAATCCGGTTCTTGTGGTAGAGGTGCTTTCGAAGTCGACAGCGCGCAAAGACCGCGGCATCAAGCTGCAACGCTACCAAGCGATTTCCAGCCTGGAGCATGCGCTTATCATCGAGCAGGACTTCGTTGCTGTCGAGCATCATCGCCGGGATCGCGGTAATTGGAAACAAGCGACTTACACCTCGCTCGACGACAGTGTGCCGCTGGGCAGCCTGGGCGCGTCGCTGAGCCTGGCGCAGATCTACCGCGGCATCGAGTTCGCCCCATAATGCCATGACCGCTGACGCCTCACCTCGCAGCAGCAGCCCGCAGCCTCTTGCAGGCGAGCCTTCGGCCATGCAGAGCCTGCCCTATTGGGCGCGAGCGACCAACCCAATCGTGCGCCGGCATCTGGGTTTGTACTGGCGCACCCTGCCGCCAGAATTCGAGCCGATCTTCTATATCTGCGGCTTTTGGATCGCGCTGCTGGTGATCGGCATTTTTGTTCCCTTTGTGACCGACCTGGCGACCACCGTGATTGTGGTGTCGGTGCTGGTCATTCCTGTTGGCGCGATCTTTTATGTGCGCGCGTTGATCTCGATCGCAGGCAATTCGGCAGCGGTGATGGCGGACGAGCTGCGCAACAACACCATGCTGCTGCTGATGTCGACGCCAATGTCGCTGGATCAGATTTTTCTGGGCAAGGTGGCTTCGGCGATCTGGCGAAAAATGGACGACCTGATCCTGATCGTGCAAGGGGCGGCAATCTTCGGTCCGCCACTCATCATCATGCACTACGCCGGGCTGTTCCCGCTGCGCGAGTCGGGCGGGTTGCCCTTTGTGCTGATCATCGCCATGTCGTTGACTTCGCTGCTGCGCCTGGTGCTGGAGCCATTGATGTTCGGCATGGTGGGCGTGGGCATCGGCGCATTTTTGCCCATCCGCAGCCTGGCTATCAGTGCATCGGTGGCTTGGGTCGGCTTTTATCTGCTGCTGATCAATATGCTGCAGCAGCTCAACTTGCGGCAGTTGGATGCGGCGCTGGAGGGCGGGGCCGGCGTGCCGATGGCGGTGGCGCTGATTGTGCTATTGGAGCTGACGCTGCCCATCGCGCTGCCTTATGCGTTGATTCGCGGCGTGAGCGCGTTGCTGTCGCGGCAGTTGCGGGCGGGGTGAGGGGCTACTCTACTAATATGGCATTCGCGTTGCAAGAAGACTTACAGCTTGACGACACTTGTCGATTTGCTTGAGTAGAATACTCACAAATTAGTTAGGCTTGAAGGCGCTAATTCAGTAAAGAACTTTGTTGCATCGCAAGGTTGCCTTTTGCGATATCGGTGTTGCGTAGGAATCAGACGCTTCTGTATTTGCTTTACCCACGTTGTGTATTGTGTTAACTCTCCATCAAATCGTTCATCATGATTCATATCCTTCAGTTGTGCGAAGCGGCGTAATATGTAGCAACACAGATCAGCTATCTGAATCAGCACGACACGGTGAGAATCCGCATAATACGGCACATCGACGATTTTGCTGAGCCGATTTTCTGAGGCATTGAAGCTGTAGTAATCATCTGTCCATGTAGGTGGATCGTCCAACAAACTTAAGAGATTGTCGGGTGAACGCCCCTTATCGAAGATGAGCAGCGTGTCCCCTTTGTTTGCCTTTTCAGTCTGATGCGCTTTCTGTAATGTCAAGATATTGTGGAATGCAGCGGCAGTCCATCCTTGAGTGTCCTTGCTATTTCAACTGATTCTGAATAGGCACGAAACTGATGCATCAAAATTACGGCGAAGGTGATCTTGTGCTTTCTTCTATCAAGCCAATCAAGAATTTGATTTACCACCTCAAATCTAGTGTTTGGGTCTACGCCTCTCCAAGCCTTATTCCCGGGAATCAGATCTTGCGCGTGGATTTCGCTGACCTTACGTCTTGCAAGTTTGCTTATTGTAGAGAATAGTTCTGCGCATTCTCGTTTTGCCAAGTTCATACGCTGCGAATTGACGATTACGCCGCCTAGTACAATAATCCCAGTGTCAGCGCCGCCAGATTCGTCAAGATAGCAAAACTTCATTGATGCAGTCCTTATTTTCTTGTCGCGCTAAATGGTGAAGCAACCTAATTTAGCGACTTTTTCTATTTTCACACCTCCGCTTCGCCAGTATTCTACCACAGAAACTATCTAGTTACAACGAATATGGGTTTGGGGGTTAAATTTACATACAGTGCAAACGTAGGATGCCATCTACAGAATCCTTATTTACCCCTTCACCGCGCCCAGCGTCAGCCCCTTGATGAAGTAGCGCTGGAAGAAGATGAAGATGAACAGCGTCGGCAAACTCCCGATCAAACTCGCCGCCGCCTGCCCGCCCCAGTCGACCGTGTATTGCCCGGTCAGGTTCAAGATGCCCACCATGATGGTGCGGCTCTCGGCTCGCTGCGTGAGGATGAAGGGCCACAGGAAGTCGTTCCAGATCCAGGTGAATTGCAATGTCGCCAGCACCGCCAGCGCCGGCAATGTCAGCGGCAGCATGATGCGCAAGAAGATGCTGTATTCATTCGCGCCATCGATCAGCGCCGCCTCGCGCAGGGCATTAGGCACGACCTGGAAGAAATTGCGCATCACCAGCGTACAGATCGGAATGCCAAAAGCCGTGTGAATGATGATGACTGCCCACAGCGTGTCGTACAAGCCGATGTCGTTCATCAAGCGGAAGACGGGGATCAGCGCGATCTGGGGCGGCAAAAACATGCCCGCCACGATGAAGACGAAGAGCAGCCCATCGCCGCGAAAACGATATTTGCCCAGCCCATAACCAGCCAGCGTGCCCAGCCCGATCGAGAGTAGCGAAGCCGGAATCGTCAGCAGCAGCGAATTGCCCAGGTACAAGCCCAGGTTGCCCGCGTCCGGGTCCATGACTCGCGCGAAATTTTCGCTGGCGAAGCTGCGCGGAATCGTCCAGTAGCCGCCCGCCGAGACCTCTGCCTGCGTTTTGAACGCTGTGACGATCGCGCCATACACTGGCACCATGAACAAGATGAGCACGATCGTCAAAGCCCCATAACGCAGCGCCTCGCCCAGCCGCCTGGCCCAGTTGCCCTGGTCGCTTTCTCCTCTTTTACTCTTGGCGAAAACGGGATTGGGGCCTTGAAGCCCCTCCCTCATTTTGGGGGAGGGGTTTGGGGTGGGGGGCTCACGCTCAGTCATAGAGCTCATCCGCGCGGGCGGTTTGTCGGAAGTACAAAAAGATAATGATGAGCGTCATGGCGAAGAGGATGACGGCTGCCGAGCTGCCATAGCCCATTTTGAACTTGCGGAAGGATTCGCTGTACATGAAGACCGCCAGCGTATCCGACTTGTTGAACGGACCGCCGCGCGTCATCACCCAAATGATCTCGAAGCTCTTGAGCGAATTTATCGCCGTCAACGCCAGCACGACCACCGTGGACGGGCGCAGCATGGGGATGATGACCTTGCGCAGGGTCTGCCAGGTGTTTGCGCCATCGACCTTGGCGGCTTCTACCAGCGGCGCAGGCACAGAGGTCAATCCCGCCAGAAAGATGACCATGTTTAGACCGGTCTGCTGCCAGGCCCAGGCGATAAAAACAGCAAAGAGCGCGGTATTTGGATTGGCCAGCCAGGCGGTGGCAAGTTGATCCAAGCCCAGCCCGCGCAGGAATAGATTGACGATGCCCAGCTTCGGACTATAGAGCCAGACCCAGATGATGCCGATGATGACGGGCGAAAGGCAGATGGGCAGGTAAAAAAGTGACTTGTAGACTGTATTAATCGTCCGTTTTCCCTGCAATCCCAGCGCCAGCGCCAATCCCAGCAGGGTCGGCACGGTCATCGCCAGTCCCAGCCAGATGGCCGTATTGCGGATGGCATTGCTGAACAGGCGGTCGCTGAAGATTTTTTCGAAGTTCGCCAGCCCGATGAACTGGTAGTCGGTGCCATAGCCGACCCAGTCGGTGAAAGAATAATAGAGCGAATTCAGCGTGGGCAGGATGACGAAGGTGAAATAGACCAGCAGCGGCAGCAGCAGGAAACTGGCCGGGAGGATCCAAGGATGGCGTCTCAACATCGCTGTGCCTCACCCCCACCCCAAACCCCTCCCCCAAAATGAGGGAGGGGCTCAATTCTCCTGCTAGTGTTTAAGCTTCCCCTTCCCTCTTGATGGGGGAAGGGGACCGAGGGGATGGGGGAAACGAAATCCTACCCCATACCGTCGAACTCGGCCTGGGCATCGGCTTGTACGCGATCGAGCATGGCTTCGTAGTCGCCTGGATTCGCCATGAATTCCGAGAAAGAGTTCAAGCCGACTTCTGCGACCGGTGGCGGGGTTGCCAGGTCGTAATTGAAAGCGAAGACTGGGTCGGCGGCAATTTCGGCGGCGATGCGCGCTACGACATCGTTGTAATTGCTGGTATCGACCAGCAGGCTCGGCGCCAGGTTGCCCGCGCCTTCAGCGAAAGCCCACTGTACATCCGGGTTGGTCAAGTAGTTCAGGAAGGCTTTGGCCGCGTCTGCATTGGCGGCATCGGCTGATACGACGAAGGTGTCAATTGGACCGAGCGAGGCGCGTGGCGTGTCTTCGTCAATGGTGGGGAAAGAGAAGTAGTCGAAGTCTTCGCCCGCTACCATGTCATTGCCCGCATACAAGCCGCCGATCCAGGTGCCCATCAACGTCATGGCTGCTTCGCCATTGGCGACGAAGTTGGCTGCTTCGTCCCAGTCGTAGGCGTTGGCGTCGGGATAGAAGTAGCCGGCATCGACCAATTCTTTCCACAATCCAAAGGCGCGTACGACTTCGGGATCGGTATAGGCGGCCTCGCCGTTCATCAGTTGGTTGCGATAATCATTGCCCGCCGTGCGCAGCAAGATCATGTCAAACCAGAATTGACCGGGCCAGCGGTTGATCGAACCGAGCGAGAAAGCCGGGATGCCCGCCATTTTGAATTTCTCAGCGACATCGACCAGCTCGTCCCAGGTCGTGGGCACCATCGCGCCGACTTGCTCGAAGAGCGCCGTGTTGTAAAACATGCCGACCCAGTGCAGGGTCAAAGGCACGGCATATTTGTGCATGTCATAAGTCGCGGCGGTATCTATGACGGCTTGCGGGAATTGCGAGCCCATGTCGTTGGCGTCCCAGATGTCATCAATCGGCATCAGGAATCCGTCATCGACAATGAACTGGATGCGCGCGCCCGCCCAATAGCTGAAGGTATCCGGCGGGTTGCCGCCTGCCAGCTGCACCAGGATGGATGTCTTGAATTGTTCATGGTCGACCGGGCTGGCCGCGTGCATCAAACCCGGATTGGCTGCAATGAAGTCATCAACGATGCCGTCAATAAACTCGCCGCCGAAACCGCCAAAGTAATGGGAGACGGTGAAATCGCCCATCAAGTCGTCTTCTGCGAGAGCCGGCGCCACCAGCAGCCCCGCCACCAGCAGCAACATGACTGCCAGGAGTTTCCATTTGCTCAACATTTCATTCGCTCCTTGTTCTCAACAGTTTTGACAATAGGCTTGCGTACAGATTCTACCATAGACAGCTCCTTGAATGGCAAATTTTCGCTTGTTGCTAAATATACAACATTGTTTTATTATTGTCAATAAATTGGCAGCACACTGCAGTTGACGCGAAAAATCGGCTGCCAATAGAGTGGGTATATCGTCATGGCAGAAATCCAATCGCTGGCTCGGGGATTGAAAATCCTCAACCTGCTGGAGCAAGCTCGCGGCGGCATGGGCACGACCGAAGTCGCAAAAGAAATGACGATCGACAAGAGCAGCGCCAGCCGACTGCTGCATACCCTGGCCAATTATGATTTTGTCGCGCAAGACGAGAGCAGCGCTCGCTATCAGCTCGGGCCGCGGTTGCTGACACTGGGGCAGCGCGTGCTCGACCGTATCAGCCTGCGCGACCGTGCCCGCCCATATCTTCACAAGCTGGTGGACGCGACCGGCGAATGCGCGCACCTGGCTATCCTGGCGCAGCGACAGGCGCTCTATATCGACCAGGCTGAATCCAGCGCCGCCCTGCGCGTCGAGTCGGAGATCGGCACGCTCTCGCCCCTGCATTGCACGGCTCTGGGCAAAGCCATGCTGGCATTTGGCGATGGCGCTTTGCCCGATTCGCTGCTGCCTTTCACCCAGCGGACCATCACCGACCAGGCAGTTTTGCAAGCGCAACTGTTGCAAATACGCCAGCGCGGATATGCCATTGATGATGAAGAATACAATTATGGCGTTCGCTGCGTCGCCGCGGCAGTTCACGATCATCGGGGTTTGTTGCTGGGCGCTATTGGCATCAGCGGTCCGGCCGGACGCGTCACTCTGGAGCGCATCGACGATTTTGGCGCGCTTGTGCGGCAGGTAGCGGCCGATCTGTCCGCCAAGCTGGGTTATGTTGCGGGTTGATTATTTGCTGGAACGCTGTTGATGATTATGCAACAGAAAGCGACTGCCATGCAATACAAAATGCTGATTGATGGAAAGTGGCGCGATTCGTTCAGTGGCGAAGGCTGGGAAGTGCACAATCCTGCCAGCGAAGCGCTCATTGCGACTGTGCCTTTTGGGGGCGCTGCCGAAGCCACGGCGGCTGTTGACGCGGCCTGGCGCGCCCTGCCCGGCTGGCAAGGCATGACGGCTTATGAGCGCGGCGGCATCTTGCGCGATATCGCCGATGCCCTGCGCGGTCGCCTGGATGAGCTGGCGCGTATCATGACGGCGGAATGCGGCAAACCGCTGCTCGAAGCGCGTGGCGAGTGGGGCGCTTGTGCCGATCTCTTTGACTGGTATGCCGAAGAAGGCAAACGCGCCTATGGCCGCACGATCCCAGCCCGCAAAGCCGACAAACGTCTGCTGTCCTTGCCACAGCCGCTGGGAGTTGTGGCGACTATCACCGCCTGGAACTTCCCGGCTTATCTGCTGGCGCGCAAGTGGGCGGGGGCGTTGGCAGCCGGTTGCACGATCGTCGGCCGACCCAGCGAGCTGACGCCGATGAGCGCTATGGCATTGGCGAATGTGATGGTGGAAGCGGGCATCCCGCCTGGCGTCGTCAACCTGGTCAATGGCGAGCCCCAGTCCATGGGCGCTGCGCTGCTGGCCGATGCGCGCGTGCGCAAACTCAGTTTCACGGGCTCGCAGCGAGTCGGGCAGATTCTCATGCGGGGGGCTGCGGACGGCATCAAGAAGCTGGGCATGGAGCTGGGCGGCAGCGCACCGGTGTTGGTCTTCGCTGACTCTGATATAACAATGGCGGCTCAACAAGGCGCGCTGGCGAAGTTTCGCAACAACGGGCAGGTTTGCATCTCGCCGACGCGCTTTTATGTCGAGCAGCCGGCGCTGGAAGACTTTTTGGTCGCGGTCAAAGCCGAGACTGAAAAGCTGGTGGTGGGCGATGGCCTGCAACCGGGCGTGACCAACGGTCCTATGGTCAGCGCAGCCGGGCGCGACAAGGTCGAGCGATTTGTGGCTGACGCGCTGGACAAACAGGCTGCGCTGGTTTGTGGAGGCGCGCGACCCGCCCTGGAACGCGGCTACTTTTATCAGCCGACGGTGCTCACCGATGTCACCAGCGACATGCAGATCGGCTGCGACGAGGTCTTCGGACCTGTCATGGCTGTCAGTGCATTCACCACGTTGGACGAGGCTCTGCAGCTGGCAAATGCCACGCCGTATGGTTTGGCGGGATATGTGATGACGCGCGACCTATCCACAGCCACGCGGGTTTATGAAGGCTTGGACTTCGGCATCATCGGCGTCAATGACATGGTGCCAGCCACAGCCGAAGCGCCTTTTGGCGGCAGCAAGACCAGTGGCTTCGGACGCGAAGGCGGACAAGAAGGCTTGTACGAGTATATGGAGCAGAAATTTGTTTCGATTGGCTTAGTCTAGAGTGCTACCCCTCGGTCCCCCCAATAGCCGTGCGTAGGGGCGAGCCAACCTCCCTCGGTCCCCCCGACGAGTCAGGGGGAGGCAAGCATTGGCTACCCTCTCCGTCCTGACGGGGAGGGGCTGGGGGAGGGGTCATAGTAAGCTTTGGCTACCCTCTCCGTCCTGAGGAGGTGGAGTGCGGCTGGTTCAACAAAATCAGTCGGCGAGGTAGGCATCGGGACGGCGGTCTTCAAAGACCGGGATGGCGCGCCGCGCTCGCTGGACCTCGGCCAGGTTGATCTCCGCTGTAACCAGGCATTCGTCTTCGCCGGCTTCAGCGATTACCTGCCCCCAGGGGTCGATGATCATGCTGTGCCCGCCGAAGACCGTCCCGCCGGTTTCACCGCAGGAATTTGTCGCGGCTACAAAGCACTGGTTTTCGATAGCGCGCGCCTGCAACAGGGTTCGCCAATGCGCCGCACGCGCCAGAGGCCATTCCGCGCAGAGCAACATCAGCGCCGCCCCATGCGCCACCGCGTAATGCCGAAACAATTCTGGAAAGCGCAAATCATAACAGATTGCCAAGCCAGTCGTGCCCCAAGCCTGCTGCAGCAGCGCCGGTGCCTCGCCTTCGGACAACCACAGGTGCTCGTCAAACAAGCGAAAGAGGTGAATCTTGCGGTAGACGCCGCGCAGTTCACCAGCCGCGTCATAGAGCGTCGCGCAATTCATGACCCGGTCGCCGTGGCGCTCCAGCAGAGAGCCATAGATGGCGATGCGGTTTGCTTGGGCGGCTTCTGCCACTTGCGCGAATATGGCTTGGCCCAATTGCGCCGCATGTTCCTGGGCGTTTTCCAGGTCATAGCCGGTCGACCACAACTCGGGCAGCACTGCGATGTCTGCGCTGCCTGCGGCTGCCTGCGCGATCATGTTTGTGGCGGTGGCGAGGTTGTCATTGACGCGCGCCAATTTGATGCGCATCTGGGCGAGACTGATTGTGAGCTTTGTCATGGCAGTTCCACGAGCTAAGGGATGCTGATTGTACCTGTACAAAACGCCTGGGATACAGAGGCATTTTTCGTCGCACTCAGCGCGCGCATTGCAATCGGCGCTTGACTGTGGTATAGTGGCGAGCGAATAGAAAGAAGATCGTGTTTGTTCTGCGCGCCGAACCGCCAATTTGTCAATTCATCCAGGCTGTATGCAGGTCACGCTGCGCATTGTGGCGTGGCGGATTATTTGATGCCTGGAGTCGCCGGCGCTGTATACAGAAACAAGAACGCGGACAGTTGCGTATAGACTGAATAGAACAATCTGTGGAGACTCCTGATGTATACACGAGGCGACCAAATCGTCCATCCCCGTTATGGCGCGGGCACCATCGTCGGCAACAAAAAGATGACTTTCAAGGGCAAGACGCGCAGTTACCATATAGTCGAGCTAGTCGGCGACCGCGGCGAAGTGATGATCCCGATCGAAGTGGCCACCAGCATGAACATCCGCCCGGCTATTGAAGACTTGTCTATCTTCAAGGAAATTTTTGCCCTGCCGCCAGCGCAGCTTTCTGACGATTACCGCACCCGCCAGGCGCAGATCCAAAAGCAGATCTCCACGCGCGAACCCGATGCCATGGCCGGGGCGCTGCGCGATTTGTATTGGCGCGAGCAGACGGACAAGCTCACCTCGGTCGAGATGAAGATGAAATCCAACTTGATCAAGATGCTCAGCCACGAAATCGCCGTCATTTGTAGCGATATGAATGTCGAAAAAGCCACCAGCTATTTGTCGGAGATGCTCTATGATATGGTGCGGCAGGAAAGCGACGAAGCCGAAGAAGTCACAATGACCTGAACTTGCGCCGCTTGCAGCAGACAACCGACCAGCCTAGAATGAAGTCCAGCGCGCGGAGGTAAAGCGATGCAGCAATTGACAGAAACTCCAGCAGTCAGATGGATCATAGCGCACCCGCGTTTCAGCGCCTGGGTCGTGCTGGCGGCGGGCATGGTTGCCTTGCTGGTGTACGAGGCGCGCAATGTCGGGCTGCTGCCCACGCAATGGATCGCGCTGATTGTCGCGACTGTTCTGGTGGCCGGCGCCTGCATCTGGATCATCAGCTGGGAAGACAAAGACAACCCCGAAGATGTCGCCCAGGCCGATGCGGCAATCGGCGAAACGCAAGACCTGAACGACTTGCTGAATACTGCGGCCGGGCAGCGCGCGGAGCAGCTCAAGAAAACATGAGCGCTGCATCAGCCCGCCTTGTCTTGCCCGAGGCGGCTTACATAGACAGTTACATCGACGCCGTATACGAATACATCCGCGCGGGACACAGAGACCTTTGGCAACCCGAGATTCTGCGCGCCAACTTTGACGAATATTTGCAGACCCTGTGCGATAAAGAAACCGCCCCTCTGGCTGGCATGGTGCCGGCTACGCTCTATTGGCTGATCGCGCCCGGCGGCATCTACGCGGGAGAGCTGGACCTGCGGCATGTCCTCACCGACGATTTGCGGCGCTTTGGCGGGCACATCGGCTACAGCATCCGCCCATCGCTGCGCAGACAAGGGTATGGCAGGCTAATCTGTCGGCTGGGTATTGAAGCCGCCAGAGCGCGCGGCATCGGCGACATCCTGATAACCTGCGCTGACGACAACATCGCCTCGCGCAAGATCATCGAAGCCAATGGCGGTGTGCTGAAAGACAAAATAGATGCTGGGCAAGGCGTCTTGACACGGCGTTATTGGGTGCGCCCCACAGCGCCGACCCCGCAAGCGCCAGAAACGCAGCCAGCCCCGCCGCCGATGCGATAGCGGTTGCGCGCCACCAACCGGTACGCACGCCTGCCCAGCCAAGCCGCGCCTGGCACATGCAGCAGCAGCCACACGGGCATCCCCAAAGGCAGCTCCCGCAGCAAACGCCGCACGCCATCAAAGCCAGTCAAACGTTGTGCGCCGACCAACACATGAATCTCGCCCATCAGCGCTGGCTGTGCCTCGATTGTATGCAGGTCGGTGAAAGCGATGCGATCACGCCAATCCAGCCCGTGCAGCCAGCGGCAACAGGCACGGCACAAACTACACTGCCCATCATATAATGCGGTAATGGCTGCGTCTTGCACGGCAAATTCCCGTCAATTCTCCGGGGTGGGGATAGACTTCAACGCGATTATAGCTACCAGCCAGTCAATAACACTCCCTGGTCACAGCCTATAGTATACTCATGCGATGCTGCCGCTTCAAATTGAATTGCGCAACTTCCTGGCATATCGCGCGCCACCGCCGATCTCCTTCGCGGGCATCGGGCTGGCCTGTTTGACCGGGCGCAATGGCGTGGGCAAGTCGTCCCTGCTGGATGCCATGACCTGGGCGCTGTGGGGGCGGGCACGGGCGCGGCGCGACGAAGACCTCATCCACCTCGGGCAGGCGGACATGTCGGTTGCGCTGGACTTTGAGCAAGAGGGCTTGCGCTATCGGGTGCAGCGGCGTCGTTCCCGAACCGGCACAGGCAGCCGCGGGGCGCTGGATCTTTGGGTGCTGGGCGATCTGGGTCCGCGCTCTATCAACGAAAACAGCATGCGTCGCACACAAGCCAAGATCAACGAGACCCTGCGCCTGGATTATGAAACTTTTGTGCATTCGGCTTTCTTGCAGCAGGGACGCGCCGATGCGTTCACGCTGAAGACCGCCGCAGAACGCAAACGCATCCTGTCGGATATTCTCGGACTGGACCAGTGGACGGATTATCAAACCGCGGCCAAAACGCGCCTGTCTGCCAACGCCGCCGAGACCGAGCTGATGCAGGGTGAGTTGCGCCGCTTTGCTGCCGAAATCGAGCGCGCTCCTCAACTGCAAGCCGAGCTTGAATCCGCCCGAGAGGCGCTGGATGCTGCTGAAACCGAGCTGGACCAAATCAGCGCTGCCTATGACAAAGTGGCGAATTCCAGCCTGGCGCTGCGCCGCGAAAATGAGAATCTGCGCGAACTGGAAACGCGAATCGCCGACCGCCAGTCCGATATCAGCGCCGTGGCCAGCGAGATCTCCCGCCAGAACGAAAGAATCGTAGGCTATCAGCAGATTATCGCCCAGAGCGATGCGATAAAAGCCGGCTATGCCAAACTGCAGGTGGCGCGCAGCAGCCAAAGCGCGATCGCCGAGCAACTGGCTCAACAGCAAGAATTGGAACGGCGCTGCCATCGACTGGAGCGGGAACTGGCCGAGCAGGCCGCGGCGCTGGAACGCGATGCTGATGTCATCCGCGAGCGAATCCGCGCTTTGCAGGGTATTTTGTCCGCCGCCGCCGAGCACGATATCGCCGACTTGCAGACGCAGCTGGGCGCGCTGGAGAGCCTGGCGGCGCAACGCGACCAAGCCAATGCGCGTGTGCAGGCGCTACGCGAAGAACGTTCGGGTTTGCTGGCGCAACAAGCGGCGTTGCGGTCAGAAGGCACAGCCATCAACCAACGCCTGGAGCGGCTGGAGCGTGCCGACGGCGCAACCTGTCCACTCTGCGGGCAGGCGCTCACCACACAGCACCGCGATGATATGCTGTCGCAATTGCAAGCGCAACGAGACGACATGCGCGAGGAATATCGACGCTGCAATATGGCGCTGGGCGATATTGACAATCGGCGCGAGGCGCACGAACGCGACCTGGTGGGGTGGGCGCAGCGGCTGAACGAGTTGCCGGGCTTGCAGCAGCGCATGGGTGTCGCCAGCGAAAATGCCCGCCGCGCGCAAGCTGCCCAAGCAGACATGCAGCTGGAGAGACATGCCCTTCAGCAGATCGTGACACGACTGAACAAGGCAGATTATGGCACGGAACTGCGACGACAGCTCGCTCAGGCTCGTGAAGAACAAAGGTGCATCGGCTATGACAAAGACTCGCATGCCGAGCTGCGCGCCAAGCTAAAAGCCTATGACCGCTATGACCACGAGCAGACGCGGCTGGAATTCGCACAGCAGAGCCTGCCCGAAGCCCAGCGCTCCCATGACGAAGCATCCAGGCGACAAAAAGCGCTGCAGTTGGCGCTGGCGCAGGCTCAAGTCAAGCAGGCGCAGTTGCAGGATAATATCGCCGCGTTGCAAGAACAGGTGAAACAGGAACGCGATCTGCGCGCCCAGGTCGACCAGCAGCGGGCGATTGTGCTGGCTGCCAGCGAGCGCAAAACCATCGCCCAACAAGAATTGCTGGCCATTGAAGCCGGACGCGCCAACCAAGAACGGCTGGAGGCGCAGTTGGAATCGCTCCGGCACACAGCGAGCCTGCTCAACGAACTGCGCGTAGCCTTTGGGCGGGACGGCGTGCCCGCCATGATCATCGACAGCGCCATCCCCGAGCTGGAGACAAGCGCCAACGAGCTGCTGGCGCGCATGACAGAGCGGCGCATGTCTCTCGCGCTGAGCACGCAGCGGCAGCGAGCGAGCGGCGATCTGCAAGAAACGCTGGATATCGCAATCGCCGACGAGCTGGGCACGCGCCCGTATGAACTCTACAGCGGCGGCGAGGCATTTCGCATCAATTTCGCGCTGCGCATCGCCCTATCAAAGCTGCTGGCTCGGCGGGCGGGGGCGGGGCTGCGCGCGCTGTTTATCGACGAGGGCTTTGGATCGCAAGACGAAAATGGACGCGCGCTGCTGGTCGATGCCATCAGCGCCATCCGCAGCGACTTCGACCTCATTCTGGTCATCACGCATATCGACGACCTGCGCGACTCCTTCCCGCTGCACCTGCTGGTGGAAAAAACCGCCGAAGGCAGCGTTGTGAGTTGGCAATAAAAGCATAAGGAAATAGGGAGGCAAGAAATGACAAAACTGGAATCGCTGTTGACGCGCGACGAAGTGAACTTTTTCGTGGAGAATGGATATTTGGGACCCTACGCCGCCATGCCGCCTCAAGAGATGGCGGACATCCGCCGCGAGATTGAAGACCAGGTGTTGACGACCGATGGTCCCAACCCGCGCTCGCGCATGCAGTCGCGGCACATGGACCAGGCGGCGATCTATGACCTGGCGACGCACCCCGCCATCATCGACCGCATCGCCGGCTTGCTGGGTCCTGATCTCATCGTCTGGGCGACCAATTTGTGGTTAAAAGAGCCGGGCGGCGCGCAGATTCCCTGGCACCAGGATATCAATTTCTGGCCCCTCGAGCCGCCGGTGAACATCTCAGCCTGGATCGCCATAGACGAAGTCACAGTCGAAAATGCCTGCGTACAAATCATCCCGGGATCACATCGACAATCGCTGCCCCATACGCGAGCCGAAGCCGGCATGGCATTTAACAAAATGGCCGACCCGACGACCTACGATGCCAACGCGGCTGTCAATATGGAATTGAAGCCCGGCGAGTTCTTCCTGTTCAGCGAGCGGCTGCTGCATGGCTCGAGTCGGAATAGTTCGCAGAAGCGGCGTCTGGGCATATCGGTGCGCGTAACCTTGCCGATGGTGCACATCAACCAGGATGCCTCGCCCCTGCATGCGGGACATTCCGCTATCATCGCGCGCGGCAACGATGTCATGGGTTTCAATCGCTATGCTGGCAGACCAGAATGAAAACCCCTCGCCCATTAAACCCCACCCCGGCCCCTCCCCGACGAGTCAGGGAGGGGGGTCAAACCCCTCCCCCAGCCCCTCCCCGACGAGTCAGGGAGGGGGGTCAAACCCCTCCCCCAGCCCCTCCCCGACGAGTCAGGGAGGGGGGTCAAATGTAATGGTCCTATTTTATTGGACACAAAATCTCAGAAACTTTGAGGGAGTTTTGCTGCTGCCACTGCGCCTCGGTTTCTGCCGGCGTCTTGTAGCCTAGAGCGCTATGCGGTCGTAGCTGATTGTAGACTACCTCGATA
>JAJEBK010000008.1 GCA_022823945.1 Anaerolineae bacterium
ACCAGCCAACTGACCAAGGCTGCGCTGAACATGGCGCTGCAAAGACGGGAGGTGAGCCAGGGATTGATCCACCATAGCGACCGCGGCAGCCAGTACACAGACCACAGCTACCAGAAGCTGCTGCAAGATCGGGGCATCCAGCAGAGCATGAGCGCAGCAGGCAACTGCTACGACAACGCGATGATGGAGAGCTTTATCGCCACGTTGAAGACCGAATGCGCGCACACCCGCTTTGCCACGCTGGCCGAAGCGCGCAGGGCCGTCTTCCGCTACATTGAAGGCTGGTACAATCGCCAGCGTCTACATTCCAGCTTGGACCACATGAGCCCGGCACAATATGAGCAAGCAAAGGGATTCCCCAAATAAGCTGTCAACTAAAACGGGGCAAGATCAACCCACGAAGAAGGAGGGGCTTCAAATCAAGTGATCGCATGCACATTCGGCATGGCCTTACCAAAATACACCAGAAATATCGACGGAATCGCTTGATTGTAGCTCCCCTTCCCTCTTGATGGGGGCAAGGGGCCGGGGGATGGGGGTGACATGTGGCGATGCATCCCTTTCTCCTCTGCGCTTGGCATTGCGCAGGCGTCTCGGCTCCGCCCGGATTTCGTGAATAGACTGGAGTCGGCATGAAAATCGGACTCATTCCGCTGGACGAGCGCCCGGTTAACACACGCTTCCCGCGTATGATTGGCGCGATCATGGGACTGGATGTCGCGCTGCCGCCACCTGCGCTGCAAAGCCACTTCCGCAAGCCAGCCGATTGCGCCGCGCTGGGCGACTGGCTGTTGCAGCATGCCGCCGATATGGACGCGCTGGTCGTGTCGCTGGAGATGCTGGTCTATGGCGGGCTGGTGCCATCGCGCATTAGCAAGGACACGCCGCTGGACGCCCTGCGCCGCTTGGACACACTGCGCGAGCTAAAGCGGCGTCACCCAGCCTTGCCCATCTATGCCTTTGGGCTGGTAACGCGCATATCCAAAAATCGTGCCAGTGTCGAAGAGCCGAACTATTGGAGCGCATCGGGTCCCGAGCTTTACGGCTATTCCCAACAGTACGACGCGCACCACTTCGGCGGGCAGCCCGCGCCATCGTACATGCCAGACTCGGCGCACTTGCAAGACATGTTGCGGCGGCGAACGCGCAACCATCTCATCAACCTGGCGACGCTCGATCTGCTGGCGGATGACATCTTCGACCTGCTGGTCATCAGTTCAGACGACACCAGCGAGTATGGCTTTGGCACGCGCGAGAAAGCCTGGCTGCGTGAATGGGCGCGGCGGCGCGGCGATGACCCGCGGCTTTTGATGTATCCCGGCGCGGACGAGGTGGGCAGCGCATTGCTGGCGCGGGCGATGCTGGCGGCGCTGGGCAAAAAGCCACGCTTCTTTGTGCATAGCGCCATCCCAGCCGATGCCGAGCGCATCGCACCATTCGAAGATGGACCTGTGCGCCTCACGCTGCAACGGCAGATTCGCGCGGTTGGCGGCGAACAGGTGAACGATATCGACCAAGCCGATCTGCTGGTCGCGCTCAACACGCCTGCCCCCAGCGGCAGCGACTTCTATGATCCCGTCCATGCCGCCAGCGACCGAGCTTACCGCGAAGAGGCTGTCGAGTTGTTCGCAGCGCAGATTGCAGGCTGGACGGCGGCTGGCAAGCGCGTCATCGTCTGCGATGTGGCCTACCCCAATGGCAGCGACCCTGTGTTGATCGAAGCGCTGCAGCGGCATGTTCCGCTATTGTCGCTGGCAGCTTATGGTGCCTGGAACACCGCTGGCAACACCATCGGCGTGGCCTTGGCGCAGGGCATCGCGTACATGCACCTGGCGGATGCGGTGGCTGCTCAAAACTTCCTGGCGCGCCGCTTTGTCGAAGATCATTGCTTTATGCACTGTGTGCGCCCGCGCCTGGATGCCACGACCACGCTCTACTCCGCCGACACCGAGCGCGAGATGACAGCGTTGACAGCGCGTGGACTGCAAGCGGAAATCGACCGCATGCCCGACCTGCATGGCTGGCGTGTATCCAATGTGCGATTGCCTTGGCGGCGGCGCTTCGAGGTGGACTTTGACCTGGAAAAAGCCAGGAGTATCTAATTGTGGAACATGGTAATCAAGCCCCCATCCCCCGGTCCCTTCCCCCAGAACGAGGGAAGGGGAGCTAAGGAATCCGAGATTGGGACAGAAAGCCCCTCCCTCTTAATGGGTCGCGTAGACACAGACCTGCGGGGAGGGGTTTGGGGTGGGGGCAAAGCAACGCGCATCCAGCAAGTTCGCCACTTGCCCGGCACAAGCGGGTGTGCATTTTACGCTGCGCTGTGCTACAACTAGCGCCGCAAACCCACACTAGGAGTCGGCATGAAAACACTCGCTTTATTGGGCGTGGCTCACATTCACACGCCGTCATTCATCCAGTCGATTTTAGACCGTCCAACGCAATTCACCATCAAGTCGCTTTGGGACAGTGATCCAGCCCGCGCCAGCATCGCTGCCGGGCACAGCAACTGCATTGCCGTTAGCGATTATCGTGAAATCCTGCGCGATGAATCTGTCGATGCCGTCATCGTCTGCTCCGAGACCAACCTGCACCGTGAACTGGTCGTAGCCGCCTGCGCCACCCGCAAGCACCTCTTCGTCGAGAAGCCGCTAGCCATCAGCGCCGCCGATGCCTATGCCATGCAGCGCGCCATTGATGCCGCCGGCGTGATTTTCCAGATCGGCCATTTCATGCGCAGCTATCCGATCAGTCGCCAGCTCAAAGAATGGATCGATGACGGCGCGTTGGGCACGATCACGCGGGCGCGCCACAGCAATGTACATCATGGCGCATTGGCTGGCTGGTTCGACCGCGGGCTCGGCTGGTACGAAGATGGTTTTCACTGGATGACCGAGCTGGAGCGCGCGGGCTGTGGCGGCTTTGGCGACCTGGGCGCGCACTCGCTGGACATGTTGATGTGGCTGCTCGGCGATGTCGAGCGCGTCACGGCACAGGTCGATCGTCTGCTGGGGCGCTACAGCTGCGATGAATATGGCGAAGGCTTGCTGCGCTTTGGCAGTGGCGCAATCGCTTCGTTGGCGGCTGGCTGGGTGGATATGCTGAATCCCAGGCCGGTTTTGGTCAGCGGCAGCGGCGGCATCGCCTATGTTGACAATGGCAAATTGTTCGTAAAGTCGGATAATCTGGATGGCGCGGATGGTGGCGAATGGACAGACCTGCCAGATGCCCTGCCCCACGCCTTCGTCCTGTTTTTGGAGGCGCTGCTGGGCGAATCTGTGCCGTTGATCAGCGCGAAGGAAGCGGCGGACCGCAGCGCCGTCATGCAAGCCTTCTATCAAGCTGCAAATTCAAATGCCTGGGTTAAACCCCAAATACCATAAGGAGCGAGAACATGAGTAGTTTGAAAGTTGGTGTCATCGGTGTCGGCGGGATCGCGCGTACGCACATGCCGGGCTGGGCTGCATCGCCCCATGCCGAAGTTATCGCCGGCGCAGACCTGGTGCCAGCCGCGCTTGAAAACTGGGGCGCCAATTTTGGCGTGAGCCGCCTCTTTAGCGACAGCGCCGAGCTCATAAACGATCCCGATATCGACATCATCGATATCTGCACACCCAATATGTACCACGCCGACCTGTCTATCGCCGCGTTGGAAGCTGGCAAGCATGTCATCTGCGAAAAGCCGCTTGCGCCAACGCCCGGCGATGTCCAGCGCATGATCGACGCTCGCGATCGCAGCGGCAAACTGCTGATGACCGCCCAGCATTTCCGCTTCAGTGGCAAATCAAAGGCGCTGAAAGCCGAGATTGACGCCGGCGCGCTGGGCGAGGTTTATCATGCTCGCAGTTGGATGCTGCGCCGCACAGCCATCCCCACCCGGCCCGGCTTCTTGCTCAAGCAGCACAGTGGCGGTGGCGCAACCATCGATATCGGCGTGCACATTCTCGACCTGACTTTGTGGTTCATGGGCAATCCGCGGCCTGTGTCGGTGACCGGCGTCGCCAGCAAGCGCCTGGCGAAGAATCCCAAAGCCTTTGGCCTGTGGGACAACCTGAACACCGTGCCGCCCGAGATGGATGTCGAAGAGCTGGCGCTGGCATTTGTGCGCTTCGAAAATGGCGCGACGCTGGTGCTGGAAGTCTCGTGGATGCTGCATCATGACACTGAAAGCGAAGACATGCAGATGTGGCTCTACGGCGACAAAGGCGGCTCGCATTGGCCCCGCTGCGAAATTTACCAGACGAATTACGACACCAAGCAGCTTTTCAACCGCACCTTGAAGCTCACGCGCGACCAGGCTGAACCCCATGCGCAAGAGTGCATTGAGTTCGCCCAAGCCATCGTGGACGGCGCGCCTTCGCCCGTGCCTGCCGAACAATCCATGCAAGTCATGCAGGTGCTCAATGCCATCTATGAAAGCGAAGTCACCGGTCGCGAGGTGCTCTTATAATAGCGCGCTATTGAGGGTCTACCCCTCCCCCAGCCCCCTCCCCGAAGCATCAGGGAGGGGGAGCGCATTCAGAGAAGCTGAATTCTGATGCTCAGTTTCTCACAGATTGGCAACGATCGCGGCGGTTTCTCGACGAGTCACCCTTCTCCATTGATATGGGGAAGGGCCGGGGATGGGGTAGAAATGCCAACGCCTCTATTGTTGCAGCGTATTGCGAGGGCTAAACCTCTGTGCCTCTGTGTCTCTGTGGCAATCATGCAAAAATAATCGCAGCGCTGATTCTTGCCATTACGTTGAGCGCCTGCGGCACATTGGTGCAGCCACCAGCCACTACTGTAGAGACAGGAATCTGGACGCTGGAATATGTGGGCGATTGCCAGGCGCGGGAGGCCGAAACGATCCACATTACAGGCCTTGACGAGCGGGAAATCGCCTTTGACGACTTCCGCCTGCTGCGCGATGAGACCGGTCAATATACGGGCAGCGCCAGCTTCATCGCGCCCATGCCTGTCGATGGTCGCGAAATCGGCTATATCATCAGCTACAGCCTGCGCCCCACGGCAGATGGCTATGCGGGACAGCAATTGGTGGTCGAAGGCGGCGGACATGGCATCGGCTGCCCGGTGCGGCTGGCGCAACGAGAAACCGCGGGACCATGAGCTATCGCAAGACTCCCCAGCCTCTGCTGCCCAAGACAAAACCGCCTGCCCAGCAAGGCGCGCCCGATATCTATCCCAGCCATCCAATCGCCAGCGGCGAGATTCAACAGGGCTACGAGAGCCTGGCAGCGCAGATCGCCGGGCGTCCACTCGTGCTGATAGATGGGTATGCCGGCGTACTTTGGGACGATCTGCGCGCGGGATTGAATGCGGCGGGCGTGGCAGCGCACTGGATCGACGCCGAAAGTTGCCTGCTTGCGGGAGCCGAGATTGATGCCATGCTGGCTGCCTGGCTGGGCGGCGATGATCCGCTCTTTGGCAGGCGCTTCCCGGGCGAACTGGCCGACTTTTTCGATGCATCGGCATTGGCGCGCGCGAAAACCCGCGTTGAAGATGCAGCGCAGCCCGTCATCATTTATGGCGAAGGCGCATTCCTCTTCGGCGAAGGCTGGCGCGTCTATATCGACTTGCCCAAAAACGAAGCGCAGTATCGCTCGCGGGCTGGCAGCTACCGCAATCTCGGCGCAAGAGCCAGCGCGGACACCAGGACACAATACAAACGGATGTACTTCGTCGACTGGATCGTACTGAATCGTCACAAAGCCACTTATGTCCAGCGGATCGACTGCTTTGTCGATGGACAAGACCCCGCCCAGCCCAGTTTCATCGCCGGTCAATATGCCCGCGCCACATTCAGCCAGCTAACGCACAGCGCCTTTCGTCCGCGTCCCTGGTTCGAGCCAGGCACCTGGGGTGGGCAGTGGCTAAAAAACCATAAGTCCGGGCTGGCGCAGGATGTGCCCAATTATGCCTGGTCATTCGAGATGATCGCGCCCGAGCAGGGCATCATCTTGCAGCACGATGACATACTCATGGAACTGAGCTGCGACTGGCTGCAATATCATGACAACGCAGCGGTGCTGGGCGAATACGCCGCCTGCTTTGGCTTTGAATTTCCCATCCGCTTCGACTTCCTGGATACGATCGATGGTGGAAATCTCTCGCTGCAATGTCATCCGCGCCCCGGTTTCATGCGGCGACAGTTCGGCGAACGCTTCACTCAGGACGAGACCTATTACATCGTGGAGGCGACTGACGACGCTTGTGTCTATCTGGGTTTCCAGCCAGACATCGATCAAGCGGCTTTGCGCGCTGCTCTGGAAGACAGCCAGCGGCATGGCACAACGGTCGCAGTCGAGCGTTTTGTCAAACGGCAGCCAGCCCGGCCTGGCGACTTGTTCCTGATCCCGCACGGCGCGGTGCATTGTTCTGGCGCGGGCACACTGGTGCTGGAAATCAGCGCGACGCCCTACATCTTCACTTTCAAAATGTACGACTGGCTGCGGCTGGGCTTGGACGGCCTGCCACGCCCGCTCAACCTGGAACGCGCCTTTGCCAATCTGGACTTCTCGCTGCAGGGAGACGCGGCCGATGCGCTGGTGTCACAACCGCAACTGCTGCGCGATGACGCCAACTGCCGCATTGAACAGCTGCCCACGCACGCCCGTCATTTCTACGACATCCAACGGCTGACCCTGCGCGAAAAAATCAACTGCGAGACATCTGGCTCGCCGCAGTTGCTGATGATCGTCGCAGGCGGGGATATGGAACTGGCAGCGGGAGAACGCAAGCTGCGTTGTCAATTCGCCGAAACCTATGTGGTGCCGGCCGGCTGCGAGCGCTTTACATTGCGGGCGCTGGGATCATCGCCAGCGATCATCATCCGCGCCTATCTGCGGGCGGCGTGGTTCGCACAAGACGAGAATCAGTGGCTTTTGCGGGATGCTCCGCAGCGCAAGTGAATCGCTTTACTCCACTGCATGGGCAATCGTCGTGATCAAGCTGTCGATCTGCCCGCCGCTGGCGTACATGCGCGAATACTGCACGACAATCGGCACATCGCTGCGCAGGCGGATGCCATAAGGCACATCAAAGGGGATGACGAAGCCGGCGATTTGCTCCGGCTTGTCCAGGCGGATATGCGGGCAGCGCTGGGCAGGCACGGTAACCGCGATGCCTTCTACCGCTTCCCGATCTTCAAAATAGAAATCGAAGCAGACATTGGCGTCATCCACAGTGGTGTTGAGCACGCAGACGGATTCGTGATTCTTGTTGACAGGGTCCTCATCCGCCGGCGCGGCCAGGTAGGCATCGGGAATCAGCCAGGTCAAAGCGCCGTTGCTGGGCATGGGCTTTCCTTCCTCTGTGTACTCGACAAACTCGGTGCACTCGGTGGTTCATTTTTGTACAAACAGCCTGCGCCGATAAATTTCATCGGGACGCCGATAGATATGCTCGACTTCATCAGCGGGCAGGTGGGTCGGCGCCCCCGTAAGCAGCGCGCCATGATAGATCCGCGCCGCTTTGACCGCCATCGCGGTGATATTCAGCACCTCGGTCGGCGTCTGCCCCAGCGCGATCAGCCCATGATTAACCAACAGAATCAACTTGGGCGCTTCGCTTTGTTGTTCCTGGTAGGCACGCACCACCTTGCGCATCTCCAGCGCCAGTGGCAAGCCCGGATCGACATAGGGCACCAGCGCCGACTGCGGTCCGCACAGCACGACCTCGTCCGGGAAGCGGCGTTGCCGGGCGAAATCGGCGGCATATTCGCTGCATAGCAACTGATTCACAGCGGTGGGATGCGTATGCCCGATGTAGCGCGCGCCACACTCGTGCAGCAGCATGGCGTGAAAGCTGGCTTCGACCGAGGCATTCAATCCGTCGCGCCCATCCAGCACAGCCGCTTGCGTACGCGCTTTCTCTTCGCTGAGCGTGGCGGGCGGGTCGTCCAGCAGCGCCAGTATGGGGGTCATGCGCAAGCTTACAAAGCCATCTGCGCCGATTTCGTGTAGCTGATGCCCGCTGGCTTTGACGGCGAATGACTCGGCATCCAGGCGCATGGAGGTGTTGCCCTCGCCGATGATGGCATAATCCCGCGCTGGATCGCCCAGGGCGCGCGTCATTTCGACGAGTTGGTCGAATGGGTTGGTCATACGATCTTATTTTTCCCCCCACCCTAAATCCCTCCCCCAAAATGAGGGAGGGACTTGATCATCCCGTATTCGCTTCCCCTTCCCGCTTGATGGGAGAAGGGGTTGGGGTTGGGGTAGTATTCCCCTAGAAGTCGAAGTCGTTGATGTTGTCGGCAGTGAAGACGAAGGGGGGGCCAAGCAAAACTTCGCTGCCATTGACGACCATCAGTTCGCCCAGACGCCCCGCCATGACGGAGCTATCGCCAGGCATGAACTCGCCATCAACAACGGCGCGCGTTACATAGACAGCCGCGTAACCCAGGTCGACCGGGTTCCACAGAATGACATCGCGCACGCAGCCATCGTTGACATAGGGCTTCATGCCATTGGGAGTCGCCAAGCCAACGACAGCCACATCTTCGCACAAGCCAGCCTGCTGCACCGCATCGGCGCTGTTGGGCGTGGCCACCGAGGTCATCGCGAAGATGCCGTCCATGTCTTCGCCGTACTTGTTGATCAGGGTCTGCGCCTGCTGGAAGCTGAGCACGGCGTCTTCTTGCGCCTCGAGCGTTTCGAGCCAGGTCAGGTCGGGATAGCATTCGCTGGCATACGCCCACATTTCGGCGATCCAGCGCGCCTGGTTGGGCGTGGTGAAGGTCGAGGTCACGATGCCGAAGGCAGCATCCGCGCCCATCTGATCAGCCAGGCTGTCGACAAGCGCTTTGGCGATGCCGTTGAACTCGGCCTGGTTGACGAACCATTCACGGGCATCGGGCTCGCTGTTGGCGTCATAGCCGACGACATGGATGCCGGCTTCCAATGCCTTGCGCAGCACTGGCGCGATGGCGACCGGATCATTGGCGGCGAAGAGGATGCCGTCCACGCCCTGGGTGATGTAGGCGTCAATGACCTGGATCTGGTCATCGATATTGGCTTCGGTGGGCGCGTCTGTCGTTACGCTGACATTGCCCAGCTCTTCGGCGGCTTGCTGTTGACCGAGGGTGGTCGCGGCGAAATAGCCGATGCCGACCAGCTTGGGCACATCCACCAGCACGATGTCCATGCCGGCCATGTCATCGCCCATCATGGCTGGCTGGCCGCCGTCGTATTCCATCATGCCCATATCTTCTTCGTCGTCCATCATCTCGTCGCTGTCATCCATCATCTCGTCGCCCATGCCACAGGCGAGCGGATTGACAGCCAGGTCATCAGCGCCATCCCAGCGGTCTTGGGCGCTCAAGGGCATGCTGACCAGCGCGAGCAAAAGCGCCAGAATCATGCTGATTGCGAGTGTCTTTTTCATGATGCTTTCTCCAAATAGCTGCTTGCGTATACGGAACTGGAACTTGCTCGTGCTGCTTTGTCCGCTGGCGCGCCTCCTTCCCGGGCTTAGTCGCCGCCCCGCCTGGTCTGGATAAAGTTGTTCACCAGTATAGCAAATATTAGCACGCTGCCGATAACGACAATCGTGGCATCGCTGGTGACGCCGCTCAAAGCCAGGCCATTCTTCAGCAGTTGGATCAATACAACGCCGATCATCGTGCCGGCGACCGAGCCCGTGCCGCCAAAGATGCTCGTCCCGCCCAGCACCACCGCCGCGATCACATCCAACTCAATGCCTGTGCCCATGTCTGAACGCGTCGTGCTCACCCGCGAAACAAAAATATAGCCCGCCACACCCGACATGAAGCCGCTAAAAGTGTAGATCAGCAACAAATAGCGGTTGACCGTCAACCCGCTGAAGCGAGCGCCCGTCTCGTTGTTGCCGATTGCATACAGCGCCCGCCCCAACTGCGTCCGCGCCAGCACGATGCCAAACACCAACACCGCCACAATCAAAAGCCACAATTGCGTCGGGATGCCCAGAAACTCGCCCTGCCCCAGCTCGAAGAACCACTCGGGATAACCACGCGCCGATCGCGCCTTGCTGATGCCCTCGGCCAATCCGCGAAACAGTGCCAGGGTCGCCAGGGTCATGATCAGCGGTGGCACGCCGACGCGCACGATGAACAGCCCGTTGACGAAGCCGGCCAGCGTCCCGCTCGCGATGCCTGTCACAATCGCCAGCTCCAGCGGGAAGCCCAGCTCTTGCCAGCTCCAGCCCAGCACGATCGCCGTCAGCCCCAGGATCGAGCCGACAGAAAGGTCGATGCCGCCGGTGATGATGATGTAGGTCATGGGGATGGCGATCAAACCGACTTCGGTCATGAAGCGTCCCTGCTGCAGCAGGTTATCGACGGTGAGGAATTTGTCGGTGCGCGTGGCCAAGAAGAGCACGGAAACCAGCATGATCATGAAGAGCACGCCTTCCTGGCTGATGAGGTGGCGGCGCAGCTTTTCCACCACTGTCGGATTGCGCGGTGCCGATGGCACGGTTTCTGCTCCCCCTTACAAACGTTGCCGACGCCTGCGCAGCAAATCCGCCAGCACCGTCACCAGAATCAGCAAGCCCTGCACCGCCTTCAACCAGAACGGCGATACATTGATGAACACCATCGCCGAGCGGATAAAGTTCAGCAGCAGAGTCGCCATGGTCGAGCCGACAGCCGTGCCCGTCCCGCCCAGGATGCTGACGCCACCCACCACCGATGCCGTAATCACCGACAATTCCAGCGCCGGCGGTGGCGTCGCCTGGATGATATTGAATTGCGTGGAATACATCACGCTGGCCACGCCCACAAACACGCCATTGAGAATGAACACGGTCATCACCAGACGTCGCCGCGACAATCCAGACAGCCGGGCTGCTTCGACATTGCCGCCCAGCGCATAAAATGCCCGCCCGGTCGCACTGTAGCGCATCCACAGCGCCACACCGATCGTCAGCACGACCATGATAATGATGGGCATGGGAATGCCCAAGGGACGCATCTGCGACAAGAAATAGTCAGCCGGCATATCGCGCACGCGCTCGCCCTGCGCCCAAATAATCAATATGCCCTTGATAATGCTCAACATGCCCAGAGTCACCACAATGGACGGAATCCGCAGATAAGCCACCAGGAAGCCGATCATCGCGCCGAATCCGCCGCCGATCACCAGGGGTGCCAACCAAGCCAGGGGCGCAGGTGTCCCGGCAACCACCAACCGGCCGCTGATCACCGCCAGCAAGCCCACGAGCGAACCCACCGAAATGTCGATATTGCCAGTGACAATCACCATGGTCATGCCCAGCGCCGCCACGGCAATATAGGCATTGCCCGCCAGGTTGTCGCTGATGTTGCGCTCTTGCAAATAACGCGGATTTGCCAGCCCAATCACGATCATCAGCAGCAGCAAGCCAAAGAGAATCACGCTCTCCTGGTTGCCAAACAGCTTGGCAACTCGATAACGCGGCGCAGGCACAGGGCGTGGAATCAGCGCTTGCAGGACAGCCACCGCCGATGCGCCCAGCATGATCCAAAAGGCAATGCCGAGGCTGCCTATGAGCGTCCCTTCTCCCCATTCATTGGGAGGACCGAGCGGGGTATAGCGGAAGAAGTTGATGTAATAGACCAGCGCCAGCAAGCCCGCCAGCGCCAACAGCAGCGAAATCGCGCGCGCGGCACCGGGTACGAGCACATTCCAGACGCCCAACAGCAGCATACCCAGCGCAGCCAGCGGCACAACCTCCAGCCCCGTCTTGAAAATCCCCAGTTCGTTGGCTTTTTTGCTCTCGGTCAGCACGGCGACGGTCGATGGTCCGTGCTCCGGCTGGATGACAAAAGGCAGCAGAAAATAAGCGCCAATGATGACCACTGCCAGCGCGATGCCCAAAAAGTCCAGCGCATGGCGCGGCGCAGGCGCAGCTTTGTCTTTTTTCATGGCGCAGCGCTCGCGGCCTGGCGGGCGGCTTCGCTCATCATGGCGTGGGCGATTGTCTCTTGCGTGGCTTCATCGCGGCTGAATTCGCCGACCAGACGCCCCTCGCGCATGACCAGGATGCGGTCGCTCATCGCCAGGATCTCCGGCAGCTCGCTGGAAATCATCAAGATGGCCAAGCCTTCTTCGGCAGCCAGACGGCTCATCAGGCGGTGGATTTCGGCTTTTGCGCCGACATCGATGCCCCGCGTTGGCTCGTCCATAATCAGCAGGCTGGGCTCGCTGGCCAGCCATTTGCTGACGACTACCTTTTGCTGGTTGCCACCGCTCAGCTTGTTGGTGATCTGCTCTGGACCCGTGGCGCGGATGCTCAGCTGCTGAATGGAACGATTGGCGAGCGACCGTTCCTGGGCGCGGTTGATGAAAGTATGGCGAGAAACAGTCTCCAAAACCGCCATGGATGTATTTTCGCGGATGGTCATCTCGCGGATGAGCCCCTGGTGACCGCGGTCTTCTGGCACATAGCCGATGCCCTGCGCCACCGCTTCCGATGGTTTGTTGATCTTCACTGGCGCGCCATTGATAACGATCTCGCCCGACTCGGCTGGCAGCACGCCGAAGATGACCTGCGCTGTTTCGCTGCGACCGCTGCCCACCAAACCGGCCAGCCCCACGATCTCGCCCGCGCGCACCGAGAAGGATATATCGCGCGTCAAGGGCGGACGCTGCAGATTGCGCACCTCCAGCACCACATCGCCGATCTGCGCCACCTGCTTGGGGAAGAGGTTCTCAATCTTGCGTCCCACCATCATGCTGATCAACTCGGCTTCGCTGGTCATAGATACCTGCTGCGTGCCGATCGTCTCGCCATCGCGCAGCACAGTGACGCGGTCGGCCAGCTCGAAGACTTCGTTGAGGCGGTGACTGATATAAATGATGCTGACTCCGCGCTCGCGCAGCAGCCGCACAATGCTGAAAAGCTGCTCGACATCGCTTTCGGTCAGGGCGGCGGTCGGCTCGTCCATGATCAAGATCTGCGCATCCAGCGATAGCGCCTTGGCGATCTCCACACGCTGCCGGTTGCCCACATTGAGCGTCCCCACTTTCGCGCCGACATCCAGGTCGTGGATATTCAACTCAGCCAGCAGGTCTTCTGCGCCGCTTTCCATTTGTTCCCAGTCGATCGTCCACAAGCCCAGGCGCTTTTTCATCGGCGCATGACCCATGAAGATATTCTCAGCCACCGAAAGTTCCGGGTACAAACCAAGTTCCTGATAAATGGTGGCGATGCCAGCCAGGTGCGCTTCACGCGGGTTGCCGAAGTGGACGGCCCGGCCATCAAGCTGGATATCGCCGCTGTCGGGCTGATAAACGCCAGACACGATTTTGATCATGGTGGATTTGCCAGCGCCGTTTTCGCCGATGAGCGCATGCACTTCGCCACGCCGCACCTCGAAGTGAGCCTCTTTCAGCGCTTGCACGCCAGGAAAGTTCTTGTTGATGCCCTGCATCTGCAGCAGCACGTCGGTCATGGGGAGTCCCTGCACGGGTCAAAGCCAATCAAAGCAAATCAAAAGACAAACCACCGCGTACACCGAGTTAGAGGAGTGCGCCGAGGGCAAACCCTCTGTGTCTCTGTGGCATTTGATTGAGTGCGCATTATACCCGCCTAACCTAGCAAGGCGCAAAAACGCGGATAATGCTCGTCCCAGACTGTGGCGTCTCGCGGTTCATAACGTCGCAATTCAGCCGATTCGCTCAACATCGCGCGCGCCTCGTTCACGCTGCCCAACTCGCCCAGGGCAATCAACTGCACGATAGCGTTGCCAGCCGCAGTCGCTTCGGCCGGTCCCGCGATGACCAGCCGCCCGGTCGCGTCCGCCGTCATCTGGTTGAGGGTGGCATTGCGCGAGCCGCCACCGATGATATGCAGCGCCGTGACAGCCTGTCCGCTCACCGCAGCCAGTTGTTCCAAGACATAACGATATTTATAAGCCAGGCTGGCATAGACGACAGCCATGATCTCGGCATCGCTTTCGGGCTGGGCTTGCCCCGTGCGCGCGCAATAGTCGATGATGCGCTTTGGCATATTGCCCGGCGCGAGGAAGGCGGCATCGTCCGGTTCGATGAAACTGCGGAAATGCGGCGCGCCCCCCACCATCGCCGTCAACTGGCCGAAGCTGTACTCCCGCCCCTGCGCTGCCCAGGTCGCGCGGCATTGGTCGGCCACCCACAAGCCCATGATATTTTTCAAGAAGCGCCAACTGCCGCCATAGCCGCCTTCGTTGGTGACATTGGCTGCATAGGCAGCATCGCTCAAAATGGGCGCGTCCAGCTCCAGCCCCAGCAGACTCCAGGTGCCGCTGCTGAGATAGGCGGTATCGGCCTGGGTGGCTGGCATGGCGACAACCGCGCTGCCCGTGTCGTGGCAAGCCGGCGCGACGACATCAATGCCCGCATAACTGCCCAGCCGCGTGCCTGGCCTGACGATTGGCGCGAGGATATCGGTGGGGATGCCCACGGCGCGCATCAGATCGCGGTCCCAATCGCCTTGTCCCGCGTTCACCAACTGCATGGTGGTCGCCTCGGTGAATTCGCAGGTTTTGCTGCCCGTCAGCCAATAATTGAACAGGTCGGCGATAGTCAGCAAAGTGGCGGCATGTTCCAACTGTGGGCTGCCATCGCGAATGCCCGCCGCCAGCTGATAAAGGCCGTTCAGCGGCATGAACTGGATGCCGGTGCGCGCAAAAATCTCGCGGCGCGGCATAGCCTGGAAGACCCATTGCATCGCGCCATCGGTGCGCGGATCGCGGTAATGGTAGGGGTTGGCAAGCAGTTCGCCGGCGCGATCCAGCAGGGCATAATCGACGCCCCAGCAGTCCAGGCCGATAGATGAAGCGCCAGCAACCGCGTCTATGCCCTGCGTGATCTCGTGCCAAAGCCGCAGCGCGTCCCAATGCAGCGCAGTTGGCGTCTGCACGGGGATATTTGGGAAGCGGTGCGCCTCTCGCAATCGCAGCTGCGCGCCATCAAAGGCGGCATCCATGACGCGCCCGGAAGTAGCGCCGAGGTCGATGGCGATGACATGTTTGGCGCTCATAGACCGGCTCCATCGCGGTTTCGCGGTTGCGGTTCAAATTGCTGCCGCGCGCTACGCAAGCCCGCGTATTATAAGCCCTGCTCCACACTTTGTCATCTTGCTTTGTAATCGGCAGAAGCAAGACTTGTCTCGCCCAAAATACCATCTTTGTATATGTGGGCGACTCAAGTGTCGCCCCTACGACATTCCTGCATATTGTTGCATTACTTTGTTGGACTTGCCGAGATGATCATATGCGAACGAAATATTACTTCATATTAAAGTAAGTTTATCAATTTGAACTGGAATTATGATCAGATGCTTGTAGCTTGTTAGGGCTTATCCATCAAGAGAAAGACAATCATATGACATTCGCATCATCGATCGTTTCATTTCGGAAAGGGGCGTTGGTCGCCCTGGCATTGCTGGCGCTGCTACTGACGCAAGGCGTATTCTCGTCTCAAGCTCAAGGCTTCGGCTATGTCTTCTTGATTGGCTCCGGCAGTGTAAATGAGGATAACCCCTACAATGGCGCTCGCCTTAAGGTGACTCGACTCCTGATCGACATGCCGCACAACAGCAAAAGCTTCCAGGTCTGCTTCACGGGCAGCGCCACCCCGGACGTGGACTTTGAAGTAAAAGGCGTTACCCTGTCAGGTGGCTGTTTCACCGGCAGTTGGGGCAGCGGCGGCTGGCTCGAAGGGGCGGAGAAGACTTACTACATCGTTGGCAAAAAGGACAATGTCCACGACCCCAAAGAGACGATCACCGCGACCGTATCGAATGTGAATTGGCCCGCTGGTTATAGCCTCTTTGGGAGCTACGGCAGCGTCAATTTCACCATCTACGGCAAGTGAGGCAAGCCAGCAGCTGCAAGCAATAGGTGAAAACCCGGCCGGTCCTGGCATCTGTCAGGGCTGGCTTTTTGCGTCGATGCTTTGCACCAGCTCCACCGTAAAATCTTCCAGCGTCGTGATATGCGCGTCCGCCAGCGCCAGCGCGTCGGCCGGCAGGGGATACTCCGGGCTGGGCGCGGCCACAGCATACATGCCCGCCGCCTTCAAGGCGCGCAGACCATTGGCAGAATCTTCAATGCCCAGGCTTTGCGCTGGCGCGACCCCCAGCTGCCGCAGCGCTTCCAGGTAAATGTCTGGCGCTGGTTTGCCTTTGCCCACTTCATCGCCATAGATCATCACCTCGAATTGCCTGTCGAGCCCGGTGATGCGTAAGACGGCTTTGATGATCTCGGTAGGCGAGCCCGATGCCAGACCGATGCGGTAATGCGCCTGCATGGCGGCCACCGACTCCAATGCGCCGGGTCGCGTCGGCATGCGTTGCTCGTACTGGGCGATGACGCGCGCTTTCATCTCGGCAATGATGGCAGCCAGCGACATGTCCAGCGCCAGTTCGTCGCGCATGACGCCTGCCCAGCCGACCGTGCTGCGGCCCATCGCCTGCCGCTGCATGGCGTCTGTCCAGCGCAAACCGCGTTCGGCCGCGAAGTCGACCCGCGCCTGATCCCAATACACTTCGCTGTCGACCAGCACGCCGTCCATATCATAAATGACGGCTTCGATGCCCATGCGCCTAGACCGCCATCTCGTCTGGCGGCTGCACGACGCCGATGGTCAGCAGGATATTGGCGAAAATACGCTGCTCGCCAGTCGCGATGACCAAGCAGCAATTGTCTTGTTTGGCGGCTTCATAAAAATCAAAGCGCTCCAGCGGCTGCAAGGGCACATCAGCGGGCAGCAGCTTGCGAAAATCGGCATAGATGCTGGGTTCTGCGCCATCGTCACGGCGCATGACCTGGGCGGCTTCCACAGGCGTGCAGCTGAGGATGGCGCTCATCACATCGGTGACCGTGCAGATGCCCGGTGCCAGATTCAGATAGACGCGTTGGGCACCCGGATGGGCATGGCTGGCGAAGGGATAATTGCCATCGGGGATGAGGATGGTCGCGCCGTGTCCAGCTGTGCCGAGCACCTGCAAGATCTGCGGATGGATGAGTTTGCCGTCTATCATGCGGGACCTCCTTATTGAGGGTGCTAGTTACATCCAGGCAATCGCTTTAAATCATGTGCTCCATCAATTACACAGAGACCAAAGAAGGTAACGCAAGTCAGTAATACAATGAATTAACCACCGAGTACACCGAGTTAAAGAGAGTACACCGAGAGAAAAGCAATGGTTTCTCTCGGTGCCTCTGTGCCTCTGTGGCAAATGGTTGTTTCACCACGTACTTGCATTTACTTCTGTGCCCTGTGCGTTGCAAAACATCTTGATGCGATTGCCCGGGGTTTACATTGCCTGCTGCAACGCGGCTAGACTTTGCGGATGCGGTCGCCAACGGCGATCTCGCCATCTTGCACAACGCGCGTATACATGCCACGGCGACGGGCGCGTTGGCCCTCGTCGGACATGACCCATTTGCGAGCGGGCATGCCAAAGCGGCGAGCGAACTTGTTGCAGCCCGTGTGCGGCAGCGGCGTAACTTCCATCAAGACGCCGCCAATCTGCAGCTGTGTGCCCGGCGGCAGGTTGTCTTCGCTGATATCCAGATCGACAAACAGCTGGTCGCCCGATTCTGCCCAGCGCGCTTTGTCGCCCGCCAGCAGTTGAATGACGCGGCTATTCATCAGCGTGATCTGGGCGTCGGTTTTGCCGCTGCGGCGCAGCCAGTCATCGCCCTCCAGGCCGGCCTCGGCGCTAAAATTGGCGCGGGATAATTCTTCGCGCTCTTCGGGCACAGGGCGGCGCACAATCAATTCAACAGTGCCATCATCCGCTGGCGACAGGCTTTCCTCCGACCAACGCGTTTCCAATTCGTCATAAGTGAGGCGGTATGCCATGATCGTCTCATTTCTCTACTCGTTTGTACAATGCGAACTATACGCCAAAATAGCCGCTTCGTTAATTGTCGAATTTGCGCCTTGCCTAAGCTGGCAGTGTATAATACATGAGTCAAACTGCCTGTATCAGGCAGGTTGCAGAACCAGACATACTGGGAGAGTGGAATGATGAGCAAGCTGGTCTTCCCTAAGCGCCTTGGCTTGAAGTTTCTTGTCCTGATCATGCTACTCGTATTTGCAGCCCCACTCGCAAACGCAGCCGAGATCCGCGTGGCGGGCGAGTGTGGCTTTTCATCGGCGATCAAAGCAGCCAACGAAGACAAAGCCCGCGGCGGCTGCACGGCTGGCAACGGCGCAGACACAATCATTTTGACGCGTCATGTCCGTCCAGATGGCGAACTGCCCTCGATTCGATCCAGAATAGTCATTCATGGCAACAACTTTGAATACCGCATCAACAAGGGCGACCCCGCCTTCGAGATCAAGAAAGACGGCGCGCTGACGATCATCGACCTGCACATGAAATACTTGCGACCGCGCAACCGCAGGGCAATCAGGGTGACCGATGGTCAACTGCTGATCCAGAATAGTCGCATCAGCAATTGCCAGATCGGCGTGGAGCAATATCGCAGTCACACGACCCTGTCGGGCGATTGGGATATCTGTGGCTTGCCCGACGACCAGATCGTAATGGGCTCACACACCGCCACATTCAAGGGCGCGCCACCGCCGCAAACCTGCCAGACCCTGCCGCCGGACAGCGCGACAGTGACAGCGCCAGACGGCTCGGACATCCAGTGCCGGCGTTTGGATGCCATGGGCGTGGGCAACTCCGCTGTGATAGAAGCTGGCTTGATGGACGCGGTCGATATCTGGGGCAATGTCCAGCCGGGCGTACAAGTCTGCTTCCCACGGCTGGGAGCGGTCATGTTCCTGGATGCCGCCACTGCGCCGCGCGCCCTCAGCACCCTGGAATCCACAGCCATGGACAACAGTGTCTGCGTCTCGATTGCGACGGCGGGCACAGTCGCGCTGGTGCATGGGCAACCTACGCACACAGCTCCCGAGCCCGAGCCGGCGCAGCCAGTCGTCTGTACCATCGTCACGACCGGGCACCTGGTCTTACGCGGCAGTCCCGGCCTTTCTGGCGCACAGCTGCGCTATGTGCCGCGCGGTACGCAGGCAACCCGCCTTGCTCGCCAAGCGAATTGGCATCAGGTCGCGTATCAGGGACAAGTCGGCTGGCTGGGCGGCAAGTATGTAGACGAGGTCTCTGGCTGCGGCTGATGCAAAAGAGCCAACGCTAGGCCAAGGCGCTGCTTTGCCCCCACCCCAAGCCCCTCCCCCAAAATGAGGGAGGGGCTTAAAACCTGCTGATATCGCTGAAAAACTTCCCTTCCCTCTTTCTGGGGAAGGGGCCGAGGTTCCTTCGGTCTTGGGCGCTAAGCCAAGGCGCTGTGCAGCAGTTCAGCGATGTGCAGGACGGGTGGAGCGCTCTCACGCTGCGCCAACTGCTGGCGGATCTGCGTGATGCAGCCGATATTGCCCGACACAACCACATCGGGCTGCGCCGACAGTATCGCCTCGGCTTTGCGCGCGCCCAGCTGTCTGGCGATCGCTGGCTGGTCGATGTTGTATGTGCCCGCCGAGCCGCAGCACAATTCCGCATCGGCGATCTCCACCAACTGCAAGTTGCCCACCTTTTCCAGCAGCGCGCGCGGTTCAGCCCGGTGGCCTTGCGCGTGCAGCAAGTGGCAGGCATCTTGATAGACCACGCGGGTTTCTGCCGGCAGTTGCATTGGCGCGCGCAGTCCGATGCCAGCCAGATAGGCGCTGAAGTCCATTGCCTTGTCTGCGAAAGCCTGCGCAGCCGCGGCATCGTGCTGGTTCTTGAAGAGCAGCGGATAATCTTTGATCCCGCTGCCACAACCAGCCGCCGTGGTGATGATGGCATCGACATCGCCCGCAATCGCAGCGAAGTTTCGCCGTGCCAGCATCTGCGCTTCTTGCTCCGCGCCGATGTGCAGCAGGATCGACCCACAACAGCCAGCAGCTCGCGGAGAATGCACTTCCACGCCATTCGCCGCCAGCAGATGCGCAGCTGCGTAGTTGATGCCCGGCGCCAGGACTTGCTGCGCGCAGCCCGGCAGCAGCGCCACCACAGCGCGCCGCTCTCCCTGCGCCGGCAGCGCTTCTGGCAGAGGTTGTGACGGCGGCAAGTCAGATGGCAGCAAGCCGAGCATGGCGGAAAAAGCCCCCGGCAGCGCGGGCGCCAGCCACTTGCCCAGCTTGCCCCCGCGCGCAGCCAGCCGAAAACGCCGCGGATAGGGCAGCGTCTCGATCACCAGCTTGCGGGCGGCGGCATCCAGCGGCGGACGTTCTCGCTCCCTTTCCTGCAGGGCGCGATACCCCACCAGCAAGTCGCCATAAGCCACCTCGGACGGGCAAGCCGGCACACAAGCCATGCAGCCCAGGCAGCGGTCGATATACGGTTGGGCATCGGCGGGGTCGATGCGGCCTTCCAGCGCTGTCTTCATCAGGTAGATGCGTCCGCGCGGCGAATCCATCTCTTCGCCCAGCAGCTTGTAGGTGGGGCAAGCCGCCAGACAAAAGCCGCAGTGCACGCATTTTTCTACCGCTTCCGCCATCTCTGGCGCGCGCAGATCGTCAATGTTGATGTCGTGTCGCATAATGACGATTGTGCCACAAAGCCCCGTCATGCGCGAGTTTCGGTCGACAGCTTGATGAGCCTTGCTATAATCGCACAATGCTGGCTCATCTGCATTCTCTTGCATCCCGCCCACGACCGGCTCTGCTGGCCATCACTTTGCTCGGCGTTTTCTTGCGCATCGCCTATGCGGCCGCAATCTCGTCACCGAACCTGCTCAACTATAATCTTGATGATTTTGTATCGTATCGCGTTGCCGCCACAGACATACTCGCCGGCGATTTGGCTTTCACCAACAGCGTGTACATGAAACGCCCTCCTTTGTACTCACTGTTGGTGGCCGCCTTGCAGATCCAACCTGTTCTTGTCATTGCCGCAAATATACTGCTGGGCAGCGCGATCATTCCTTTGACCTTCGCGCTGGCAAAACGCTTTTGCCGGTCCAATCGGTTTGCGTTGATCGCCGCGCTAATCGTGGCGCTTGACGCCGCCAGCATCAGACAATCGGCGAACCTGCGCGCGGATGCTTTGGCAAGTCTCTTGTTGGCGCTCGCCTATTTGTGTCTGTTGCGCTCGGCACGAGAAGTGGACAATACAAAATCGACTGTCTGGGCGCTTGGCACTGGCGGGTTCATCATTTTATCGGCTTTTACACGCCCGTCCGCTTACTTGCTCTGGGTCCCCATGGCGCTTTGGCTGGTATGCTGTCGCGGGCTCGGGGGGGGGGGGGGGGGGAGATTCATGCCAGCCCGCGCCCTGGCGTTATTGCCTGTACTAGGGATTTCCACTTGGCAACAGCATAATGCAACCTACTTCGACAACGGCAGCTTCTCGACTGCTGGCACATTCCAACTGCTCTATGTGCGTGCCGCTTCCGTTCTCTATCAGGCCACCGGGCAAGACATTGACTCTGTATATGCGGAGCTCGCCTGGCGAGTCGAATCACGGCTCGGCAAGGAAACAGAACATATCACCGGCGCATGGCGGCATCGCCATCTTTCCAGCACGTCCGAAATGCAGGACATAATGACACAGGTAGCTACTGAGATATTCTACAATTACCCGCTGTACTACATCCTTACTATTCCGGTCGGTTTGTATCGGGCTTTGCTGGCTGTCAATATGTTCCCCGTGTGGTTTGGACCGGTTTGGAATACCGCTTTTCTTGCCTGCGCAAGTGTAGGGCTTGCCAGCCTGCTGCGAGCTCGCAACATGGCGAAAGCCGCCTTTCTCGCGCTGCCCTGCCTGTATTTCCTGACGGGGACGTTACTGGTGGCGACAGCCAGCTTTGACACCCGCGCCCGCGTTATGGTGACGCCGCTGCTGGCAATCATGGCGGCTTATGGCGTGATGCAGTGGCTGAAGCAGTCCCGTTAGACCAGCTTGCCCAGCGGATCCAGTGTCGCTTTCACCCGCGCCGCCAGCACATTTTCCAGTGGCGCTCCCAGCAGCGGCGACCGCGCATCGCCACGCAGCAGCAGACCGCGCAGACCCTGCCGCGCCAGCACATCGCCCAGCCAGCCTGCGTCCTCGCAAGCCACAAAAGCAATATTGCCAGCCAAAATGTAGCGGCGTTTCGCCCCGTGGATAGCGGCATCAAGCGCTGGCAGTTGTCGCGGCGCAAGCGTGACTTTCGCCAGGCAAGCGCCATCCAGTCCCGCCACACAATCCCAAATCGACAGCTCGTCTTCGATGACCTCGACATGCTGCGGCGCAGTCGTCGTTGCCACAAACTCGCTGAACCGTTCGACCCGCGCCGGCAAGGTCTCGCTGAAGCCGCCCAGCCGCGCCAGCACCGCCGCGCCAGCCACGCCTGGCAATATGTCCAGCGCATCCAGCTCGAAGCGGCTGCGGTTGATGGCATAACTGGCTGCCAGCGCATCCGCCAGTACGCGATATGTGAAGCGCAGGCTGCGGAAGCGCTTCACATCGGGGAAGACCTTGAAAGTCAGCTCGGTCAAGATGGCATATCTGCCCAGGCTGCCGACCAGGAACTTGGTCAAGTCGAAGCCGGCGGCATTTTTGACCACTTTGCCACCGACAGTGTAGCTCTGCGCGGTCCCGTCGACGACTGTTGCGCCCAACACAAAATCGCGCGCTCCGCCGAAGCGATGCCGTCGAGAACCTGACAAATTGCTCGCCACCGTCCCGCCGATGCTCGCGCTATCCGGCAGCAGCGGATCGAAGGGAAGATATTGACCCCGCTCCCCCAGCGCATCAATCACCTCGCGCAGCGGTGTGCCAGCCCGCACAGTCAGCGTGAATTCACCCGGCTGGTATTCGACGATGCCGCGCAAAGCCGACAAGTCGAGGATGGGCGCATCGACCTGATGCAAGGCTGGCTTGCTGCCCAAGCCCCGCACATGCAGGCGAGTGTGCCCGCCTACAAATGCTCTGATCTGTTTTTCGCTGCTTATCATTCGCGCGAGATCACTCCCTGGCGCTCCAGCGGGTGCATGCCCTGCATCGTCAGCGCCGGCGCTTCGCCACCCGGGAACATCTTGCCGCGATTGGCAATCTCGCGCGGATCGATGGCTTTGCGCAGCGCCAGCATGACATCCAGCTCGGCCTCGCTGAACATAGCCGGCATATAGTCGCGCTTTTCGACCCCGACTCCGTGCTCGCCGGTGATGCTGCCACCCAGCTTGACGCACATGGCCAATATCTCGCCAGCCAGCGCTTCGGCTTTGTGCAGCGCGCCCTCTTCGCGCCCGTCAAAGAGAATCAGCGGATGCAGGTTGCCATCGCCAGCGTGGAAGACATTCGCCACTTCCAGCCCATAACGCCGCTTCAAGGCATCAATTTGCAGCAGCGCCTCGCCCAATCTGCTGCGCGGCACCACGCCGTCTTGCACGATGTAGTCGGGAGAAAGCCGCCCCACCGCCGAGAAAGCGCTCTTTCGCCCTTTCCAGATGCGCGCCCGTTCGTCTTCGCTCTGCGCTGTGCGGATTTCGAAGGCGCCCGATCGCTGGATCAACTCGCGCAGCTGGGCAAATTCGGCTTCGACCTGGGGCGCTTCGCCTTCCAGCTCGACAATGAGCAGCGCTTCGGCATCGGGATAATTGGCGCCCACAGTCTCGGCGGCGCGGATCGCCAGGCGGTCCATGATTTCTATCGCGCCGGGCAGCAAACCAGATGCCACCACCAAAGAAACCGCATCGCCCGCTCGTCCCAGGTCATCAAATGCCGCCAGGACCGTGCGATACAGCTCGGGCAACGGTAGCAGGCGCAAAGTCAATTCCAGCGCAATGCCAAACAAGCCCTCGCTGCCCACAAACAGCCCGATCAAGTCTGGTCCAATGCCACAGCCATCCAGGCTTTCGCCGCCAAACTCGGTCAGACTGCCATCAGCCAGCACAACCTTCATGCCCAGGACATGATTGCTGGTCATGCCATATTTCAAGCAGTGCGCGCCGCCGCTGTTGAAAGCGATATTGCCGCCGATGGTGCAGATGGACTGGCTGGACGGGTCGGGCGCATAATACAAGCCATAGGGCTGCGCGGCCTGGGAGATGTGCAGGTTGACCACACCTGGCTCGACTATGGCGATGCGTTGTTGCGGGTCGATGTGTTTGATGCGGTTGAGTCGGTTTAGCGCGATGGTCAGCCCGTCGGCGATTGGCAGGCTGCCGCCCGACAAACTGGTGCCGCTGCCGCGCGCTACAAAAGGCACGCTGTGTTCGTGACACAGGCGCACAGTGGCGATGATCTCATCAGCATTTTCGGGTAGCACGACAGCGCCGGGTTTGGTCTGAAAAGCGGTCAGCGCGTCCGATTCATAAGGCAGCAACTCGACATCGCGCGTGAGCAGTCGATCGCCCGGATAAATCTCGCGCAGGTCCTCTATGAATTGGCGGTTCATGCTGCGTTTACCCCCCTCGGTCGCCGTCTGGTCAGCTGAGGGAAGGACAGTTTTTTCTACCCCATCCCCGACCCTTCCCCATAACAATAGGGAAGGGTTTATCGTCGATTAACCTGTGCGATCATTGCTAATCTGTAAGAAATCGTACATCAGTATTCAGCTTCTTTGAATGCGCTCCCCCTCCCTGATGCTTGGGGTAGGGGGTTGGGGTTGCGAACCCCCCTCGGTCCCCCCCGACAGGTCAGGGAGAGGCTTGATTCTTGGCTACCCTCCCTGACTTGTCGGGGAGGGGCTGGGGGAGGGGTTGCACCCCCTCTAGCCCGCATCAATGCGCGCCTGCACCTGTTGCGACAGCTTGCGCAGCGCCTGTCGGGCGATCTGTTTGGCAGCCGCATCCAGCAGCCGCTGTCCGACCGCAGCGATCTTGCCGCCGATGCGCGCGTCGCCGGCATAGTGCATGGTGGTCGTGCCATTCTCCTGGCTCAACTCGATGGTGCCTGCGCCCGTTACATGTCCGGCCGGTCCCTTGCCCTCGACCAGCAGCCGATAACGTTGCGGCTCAATGATGTCCACCAACTCGAAGCTGGCCTCGAACTTGCCGTTTACAGGACCAACCCTGACCGCAAGCCGGCTCTGATATTTGTTTTCGCCAATTTCTTCCAATCCCTGCGAGCCGGGGATGATGCTGCCCAAGACATCCAGGTCCATTAACGCGTCCCAGACCAACTCGCGTTCGCCTTTGAAATCATAGCTGCCTTCAATGTGCATGGCATTCCTCTCCTGCAGAAAAGTCAGCGTATCCTATTGTAGCGCGATTCATTCCGTGTAGGGACGAAGCGGAGACCTAGCCCGCCTTGTAGGGATAATTCTCATACCAGCGCGCCGCAGCCGCCTCGACACGCTCGCGCAGCACCTCGACGCCGATGCCCGCGCCAGCCGGCACAGTCAGTGTGCTATCCGCGCCCAGCACAAAGGGCGGCTCGCTGATATCTTTGGCGAAGTAGCGATCGGTCGCGCTGATGTCGCTGGGCAGATTGACAGATGGCAGCGCCGCAAATGCCAGATTGGCGGCTCGACCCACGCCTGTTTCCAACATGCCACCCACCCACAATGGGGTGTCCGACTCGGCGCAGATGCCATAAATCTCCAGGCTTTCGCTGAAACCGCCCACGCGCGCCGGCTTCAGATTCAGCACGCCCAGCGCGCCAACTTGCAGCGCCAGCCGCAGATCCCCAGCCGTCTTCACACTTTCGTCCAGGCACACGCGCGTCTGCAAGCGCGGCTGCAAACGACCATGTTCATAAATGTCATCGTGCGAAAGCGGCTGTTCAATCATCAGCAGGTCAAATTCGTCCAACTGCGCCAGGAGGTCGGCATCTTCAGGGCGATAATCGCTGTTGGCGTCCAGCATCAGCAGGATATCCGGGTGCGCCGCCCGCACTGCCCGCGCCAATTCAATATCCCAGCCACGCTTGATTTTGAGCTTGATGCGCCCATAGCCTTCATCCAGCCGCTGCCGCACCACCGCCAGGGTCGCTTCCAGAGATGGCTGAATGCCGATGCTGACGCCGACCAGCGCTTTCCCTTGGGAATCATGGCCCGGCGGCGCATAGTGTGAGAAAAGGTCGGTCAAGCGCATGTCGTTGGTCTTGGCGAAGGCATCCCACACCGCCGCTTCCAAACCAGCGCGCGTATGTTGGTTGCCACGAAAACGCCGCAGCAGCGCCGGCACTTCGCGCGGATCGCGAATAGTCGCTCCCAGCGCCGCCGGGACCAGGAATTCACTCAGGATATGCTGCGCCATCAGCGCGGTTTCGTGCCCATAGCCGGGCCACAGCTCAATGGAACATTCGCCCCAGCCGACCACGCCGGCTGCAGTCGTCAGCTCGACGAGCAGAGCGACTTTGTCGGTCTCCGCGCCGAAGCTGGTTTCAAAAGGCGCGAGGTAGGGCAGCAGCACCGTGTGCAAGTCAATGGACTGGATGGTGATCGATTTCATGCGCTTCTCCTGTTGCATAGACCACAAAGCATAGCCCAAACTGCGTGGATTGCCACACCCCGCGCGCAACTACTGGAGTAATGTCGGGTTAGCCTTGCAAATGGAGTATGCAGGGGCGAGCCATTGGGTCATCCCGCCGACGCACCCCTTGTTGTGCAGATGCCTGACAAGCTGGCTTCTCAGCGAGACGTCAAGATAGCCCGCCCGGCATCAACAGTGGCAATTGCGCATCCCAACTAGCCGCTCGAATTCGCATCCAGCGCTACTTGCTGCTCGGCGATCATCTCTTCTGTACAAGCCAGCCCGGCCAGAAATTCCAAATCCGCCGCGCGCCGCTCGTCCAGAGGCATGTCGGGCAGACTGGGCGGGGTTAAGTCTTGTGTGCTTTCGCCGTTTTCGATGACATAATCCGCCAACTCCAGCAGCTCATCCGAAAAACGGACGCCAGCCTCCGCGGCCGCATCCAAATTCAGCGCGACCCCAAAGCTGGGCAAAGCGTTGATGGATAGCGCGGCAACATCCATGCTGCCTTCCAAATGCGCGGTCAACATGCGCCCGACCACGACGCCTTCGCGATAAAAGTCTTCGAAGCCGGCGCCGATATGCGAGCCGAGGTTTACCCGAGCGACGGTATTGCCGATCGTGATAACACCATATTCCACCGCCAATTCCAAGACGGCGGACAAGCCCCGGTACTCGACCGTGCTGAAGGAAACCAATAACGCCTCGACGCCGCTGTCCAGCAAAGATTCTGTTGCCAATGGCACATCGGACAAGGTCGCTATCGGGGCGGATTTAACGGTTATCCCGAGGGCTTCAGCATATTTTGTGATTTCTGCCACCCCGAAGACACTGTTCGGCTCGGCTGCGTTCACCATGATACCGACTGTGCTAATGTCCGGGTCCTGCAGGCGCGTCAGCGGCAAGAACTGGTCATAAGGCACTTGCGCTTGCGTACCGGTGATATTGCCCGGTTTGATGCAAGGCGCATCGGCGATGCCCGCGGTGTACGGCGCGGACACGATACTGAAGATGATCAGCGGCGGCTGATCGAGGTCGTGTGTGAGATTGGCGGCGACTTGCGTCAAGGGCGTATGCAGCGTCAGTAAAATGTCCGCGCCGCGGTCCAAGGCATTCTCGACCAGGATGTTGGCGGTCGGCAAATCCATGCCGGCATCGCCCCAGAAGATGTTGAGGCGTTCGCTTTCCAGGTCTTCCTCTTCATCCAGCAAGGCGCGCTCATCGGCATTGATGAACTGGTAGGCTTCCAGCATGTCCAGCATGCCTTTTTTGGTCAGGTCATTCAGGGATGTCCTGCCATAGCGCAAGATCGCGATAGTGGGATTTTCCATGTCTTGCGCCAATGCTGCTGGCGTCAGCAACAGGCATAGCATGACAAGGCATGGCAAAACTTTGCGAAACATAGCAACTCCTTCTGTGATTTGTGGAAATACACGGCTTATTCGGCAGCGTCCAGCGCCGCTTGCTGCTCGGCGATCATCTCTTCTGTACAAGCCAGCCCGGCCAGAAATTCCAAATCCGCCGCGCGCCGCTCCTCCAGCGACATCTCCGGCAGGCTGGGCGGGGTGCGGTCTTGTGTGCTCTCGCCGTTTTCGATGACATAATCGGCCATCGCCAGCAGCTCATCCGACAAGCTGATGTCAGCCGCCGCCGCCGTATCCAAATTCAGCGCGACGCCCAGGCTGGGCAAAGCGTTGATGGATAGCGCGGCAACATCCATGCTGCCTTCCAAATGCGCGGTCAACATGCGCCCGACCACGACGCCTTCGCGATAAAAATCAGTGAAGCCAGCGCCGACATGCACGCCGCGATTGGCAAAACCGATGGTCGGGCCGAATACCGGTATGCCCCGTTCCAGCGCCACTTCCATGATGGCGGAGCTGCCGCTCAAATCCAGCGAGCCGGCAGCCAGTAGCAAAGCCTCGACGCCTTTGTCCATCAAGGTTTCGGCGGCGATTGACACATCGGGCAAGCCTGTTACCGTAGCGGTTTCAACCGTGATGCCCAGCGCTTCGCTGTGCTGGCGGATTTGCTCGTTGCCATAAACGCTGTTTGGTTCAGCCTGATTGACCAGGGTGCCGATGAGCTGGATATCTGGATCTTGCCTATGCAGCAGCGGCACAATTTGGTCGTAGGGCACGGCTGCCTGCGTACCGGCAACGTGGCTCGGCTTGAGGCAGGGCGCGTCGGCGATGCCGGCGGTATAAGGCGCGGAAACGATGCTGAAGATCACCAGCGGCGGGTCTTCCATATCTAGTGTCAGATTGACCGCAATCTGCGCCACTGGCGTCGTAAAGGGCATCAAGATATCCGCGCCTTGGTCCAGCGCTTGCTCGACCATGATATTGGCGGTTGGCAAGTCCAAGCCCGCGTCGCCCCAGATGAGATTGATGCGCTCGCCTTGCAGGTCTTCTTCCGCATTCAGCAGCGCGCGCTCATCGGTATTGATGAACTGGTAGGCTTGCAGCATGTCCAGGATGCCCATGCGCGTGATCGCGCTAAGCGGCTGCCGGCCAAAGCGCAAGATAGCAATAGTGGGGTTTTCCGCCTCTTGCGCCAAAGCCGCAGGCGTCAGCAACAGGCACAGCACGACAAGACATGGCAAAACGTTGCGAAACATAGCAACTCCTTCTGTGATTTGTGGAATTACACAGCTTATTCGGCAGCGTCCAGCGCCGCTTGCTGCTCGGCGATTATCTCGGGCGTGCATTCCAGCCCGGCCAGAAATTCCAGGTCGGCCGCGCGCCGCTCCTCCAGAGGCATGTCGGGCAGAGTGATATCCGCTTCTGGATATTGGCGCGTGACGCCCTGGGCGGATTGTCCGTTTTCGACGATATAAGCGGCACCATCCAACAATGTTTGTGAAATCTCGACATCTTGCAGGCTGGCCGCGTCCAGATTGACCGCAAAGGCAAAGTCTTCGCTCTCGTAGATGCCGGTGGAGCTGATATCCATATCGCCGTTAAGATGCCCAATCAGCATGTTTCCGGCGATGACGCCCTGTTTGTACAGACCATAAAATCCGCCGCCGATTGTCCCACCGCGAAACGCGTTCTGTGGCGCCGAAAAGACGACCGGCAGCCCATAATCGTAGGAAAGCGACAATAACAAACTAAGCCCTTGGAAGGTGAAAATGGGGATGATGATCGCTTCAGCGCCCTGGTCAGCCAGGTTTTCGACCGCTTGATATAAATCGGGAGGGGCGAAGATCGACTCGGCTACGACTGTCAACCCAAGCGACTCGCCGATTTCGCTTATGCGCGCCACGCCAACTTCGCTGGCTCGCTGTTGGGGCGAATAGATTGCCCCGGCCACTTTCATCTCAGGGTCTTGCATCAGCAGCAAGGGGACGATGTCTTCGTAATTTGTCACGGGCACGGTGCCAATGACAAAGTCGGGTTTGATGCAGGAAGATTGGGCGACCCCGGTTATGTACGGTCCCGAAGTCACAGTGAAAATCAGCTTGGGCGGGTCGAGAAATTCGTGAATGGCATAATAGACAATTTGGGTCATCTGGGTGGTGAATGTGACGAAGACATCGGCATCCTTGTCAAATGCTTCGTCAATCAGGGAATTCGCTTCCATGCGGTCAAAGAGCGCATCGCCGTAGATGATATTGAGCCGCTCGCCTTCAATGGAACGTTCGTCATTCAGCAACGCTCGCTCGTCCGCATTGATAAAGCCATAAACTTCCAACACATCAAGGATAGCTTTTTCCGCCAAGGCAACATTGCTGGAATCGCCCCATTTCATCCAGGCGATTGTCGGTTTGTCATCGGCCTGCGCGATTGCAACAGGCGCGATCAGCAACCCTATCAAGGTTAGCAGGAGCACAACTGTTTTTGTCATCTTGACCTTCCAGAGTCTGGGCAGAAAAATGGGCGTCGAGAAAGTTCACTCCTGTCTTGCCAAGCATGGAAACAATCGATCTGGCCCGCCAGTGTGAGATTCAAATGCGCTTCGACGGCGTTTTCAAGCGCGATTTGTCACGAACCAACATGATGACACGAACTCGCAAAATTCGCCAGCGTCCGTAAATCTGGGAGTGGCGAATTTAGTAGAGTTGACAACCCTGCCCCCATCCCCCAGCCCCTTGCCCCCAAAATGAGGGAAGGGGAGCGCTACTACGTTTTGAAGCCCCTCCCTCTTTATGGCTGAGGAGGGGACACGTTTATGTTTCAACATAATCGTTTGTCGGCAATCAGTGTAATTGGGATCCGGAGTCCACGCCTGATGACTTGATCGTGAAAGAACTGTACCCCCTCTTTGAAGAGGCTCCACTTGCGCCGCCAGCTTTTCTTACTGTCTCTTATAAGTGGACTGGCACAATCGGTAGCAACCGCATGGCAGCCAAGGCTGATCATATATAACGCTTTATGTGAAATCAGTTGAGCCTTGAAAGTTTTGGATGTCAATTTGGTATGTTGCGCGCAGAATGCGCTTAAACAGATGCGCGGTGATTTTTGTAATCAGTCGAGTTGCCAAGCCATCCACCGTTTTCGCTAGCAAACGTTCCAAGTTGCGTCCTGTGTTCTGAAGCTCATGGAAGACCCC
>JAJEBK010000016.1 GCA_022823945.1 Anaerolineae bacterium
TGCGGCGTGCCATCGGCCTGCTCATCAATGTAGCCCTTGATATCGTTTATCAAGCTGTCCGGCACTTTGTAGGGTGCGGGCACAGGCGTATCCGTCGGTACAGGTGTATTTGTCGGCGGCGGCACAGGCGTGTTTGTTGGCACAGGCGTGTTTGTCGGCACAGGCGTGTTTGTCGGTGGCGGCACGGGCGTATTTGTCGGTACTGGCGTGTTTGTTGGAACGGGTGTATTGGTCGGTACAGTCGTATTGGTCGGCGGCGGGACAGGCGTGTTCGTCGGCGGCTGCAAAGCTGTCAGCGCGTCAACCACCGCCTGCCAGCACGTCCAGCCATTGTTGGAAACATAGCCCTGCGCCTCAGACAGCGTTACCGGATTGGCCAGCGTCGCCGCATCAACCTGGCTGTGCATATAACCCAGCGCCGCCAATGCTCGTGCCCAGCGCTTGTAATGATCGGATGTCTCAGGCTGCTCATCTCGATAGCCGATGAGCGTCTGCATCAAACTGGCGAAAGGTCCGCTCGGTTGCGGCGCTGGCGTATCTGTAGGCATGGTTGTTACGGTCGGCGTGTTTGTCGGCATCGCTGTTGGGCTGGCAGTTGCCGTCGGCGTATTTGTTGGCGTTGAAGTGGCAGTCGATGTCGCAGTGGGCGTCGCTGTTGGCGTGGGCGTATCAGCGACTTGTTGCTGCATTTGCGTCAGGGCATCGACCACCGGCTGCCAGCGATTGCGGCTGTAGGTATCCGCCATCTGCTGTGCCTCCGCCAACGTCATCGGATTGGCGTGACTGCCATGCCCCAGCGCCGCCAATGCCCGCGCCCAGCGCTTGTAATGGTCGGTGTTGATACCCTGCTCATCGCGATAGCCGATTAAAGTCTGAATCAGGCTCGGCGTTGGCGTAGCGGTGGGGATGGGCGTGTCTGTCGGGACCGGTGTGTCAGTCGGTATCGGCGTCGCAGTGGGAAGCGGCGTTGGCGTCGGCGTAGCCACCACTTGCTGCTTCGACTGCTGTTTGCCTTGCAATGCTACTGGCGAATCAGCAGACGCGGTTTTGGCGCTGCCCGTGGCGACAAGATTGATCCCGCTCTGCTGGTAGGCGGTGATTTTGAAGGAATAGCTCGTGTCCGCTTGTAAGCCGCCGAAGTTATGCGAAGTCGTGCCAGCATTGGGCGTGATAAATTCGTAATAGCTGCCGAGGCCGCTGATTTCCACGAAATAGAGAAGCACCTTGCCCATGTCGCTCCATTGCACAGTGATGTGGTCTTTGGAGACTTTGGGAAAGATCATGCCGAGCGTGCCATCGGCGGGCAGCTGCGGCTGCTGCGCTATCGGCGTGTTGGTCGCTGTGGGAGAAGCTGTGTTAGTGGCGGTCGCCGTATTCGTCGCTGTCGTGGTGGGCGTGGAAGTTGCTGTGGGTGTGCTTGTCGCGGTGGGCGTGGAAGTTGCTGTCGGGGTAGAAGTTGGCGTCGGCGTATCGGTAGGCAGGACTTGCTGGTCTTGCTGCCCTTTAAGCGCGACCGGCGTGTTAGTCGGGGTAGGTGTGGGCTGCGGCACATAACGCAGCGATCGCGTCTTCTTCGGGTAAGACGAGTTCGGTCCCGGATGCCAGGTCACTATGAAGTCGTAGCCGGTGGATAATTCCAGCCCACTGAAGTAGGCAACATTGCCAGTGTAGCCCTTGCCTGTAAACGGCAGGGGAACCCCGCCCCAGCCTCGGCTGAGCCCGTCAATATCAATCGTCACTTCATAGTAGCCCGTGTGTATGGGACCATCCCATTCCAAATCCACATCAATGAAATTAGGTCGATTTTCCGTTTCAAACCTTCTCTTGAGCTCCAGTTTGGTCAGCGGCTCAACTTCGGGTATCGGCGTTGGCGTTTTGCCATTGGTGGTCACATAAAATTTTCGATCCCCTTGAATAAGATAGCGAACGCCATCATTAAGTTCGCCAATGCCTCGAAAGTGAAAGGAATATCTCTTATTGGGTAGCAGTCCGGTATAGCTGTAACTGGTATCTGTCGTGAATACATCCTCGGACCCATTGCACTTGGTTAATATGTTAAAACAGCCTGAAGCCGTAATTCTGTAGCCAACCGCGTCCTTCATGGGCAGCCATGTCAATTCAATGCTAGTGTTGGTCACCTGGCTCACTGTTACTTCGGGCCTGAAAGTGCGCGGGATTGGCGTGGCGGTGTCGACGACCTGGTCTTGCTGCGCTTGGGCGAAGACCAGCGGCGTCGCGGTCGGTGTGCTTGTTGGAGTAGGCGTACTGGTAGGCGTGGCGGTGGGCGTAGAAGTTGCGGTCGCCGTGGCAGTAGCGGTTGGCGGGTCAAGCGTGCGGAACTCGCCAGTGACTACATGCAGCGGCGCCTGCTGGATACCCGTGTCAAAATAGCGCACTTCGGCGATGTAGTCGGTGCTGGCGCTCAGCCCGGCATGTTTGGCGTTTTGCGTGCCTTCTACTGTGGCGGATTGCGACGGATCGCCCTTGGGATAGACGACAGAGCGGAAGTACTGCGTATCGCTGATGGGCAGGTCGCTGCGCCAGGTTACTTTGGCTGCATCATGCGTGATATTCCTGATGTTCAGCCGGCGGATGGGTTTTTTTGCCTGCTCCTCCTGCGCTTCGGCGAGAATTTGCTGCCCTTGCAGCGCGACCGGCGTATCGGTGGGCAATTCCAGCTGGTCTTGCTGCCCTTGCAGCGCGACGGGTTTGGTCAGGGTGCGCAGGGCAATGCTGGCTTGGGCGACGATATTGCCATCGCAGGGCACGGTACAGAGTTTCACCGTGATGGTGTATTCGGTATCGGGCTGGATGTCGTGTACCGGGTAAAAATAGCCATAAGGACCTAAAGTATGCCCGGTGAGCCTGAGTTTTGGTACTGTTGACCAATGGTACCAGAGCGTTCCTTTGGGATTATTGTAATACAGGTTGCTTATCTCGTCGTGATACAGGTGGTCAAGCCCCGTGAGGTCATCCCATTCCACCTTGAATTCGTCGTGTTGAATTTCGATGATGCGCAAGGGACCTGGCATCGGCGTATTGGTCGGCGTCGGGGTATCAGACGGCGTCGGGGTGATGGTCGGCGTGTTTGTGTTAGTCGGCGTTGGGGTGCTGGTCGGGCTTGGCGGCAGCGTTATCGGGATATGGATTGGCGTGTGCGAAGGGACAGCATCCTCAGCTGGCAGGGTGCGCAGGGTAACTCTGGCTTGGGCGACGATATTGCCATCGCAGGGTTTGGTGCAAAGTTTTACCGTGATGGTGTATTCGGTATCGGGCTGGATGTCGTGTACCGGGTAAAAATAGCCATAAGGACCTAAAGTATGCCCGGTGAGCCTGAGTTTTGGCACCGTCGACCAATGGTACCAGAGCGTACCTTTTGGATTATTGTAATACAGGTTGCTAATCTCGGAGTGGTACAGGTGGTCAAGTCCCGTGAGGTCATCCCATTCCACCTTGAATTCGTCGTGTTGAATTTCGATGATGCGCAAGGGACCTGGCATCGGCGTATTGGTCGGCGTTGGCGTATTGGTCGGCGTTGGTGTATTGGTCGGCATTGGTGTGATGGTTGGAGTGGGTGTGTTGGTCGGGACGGGCGGCACATAGCGCGTGCTGATTGTTTTCTTCGGGTGTGGCGAGTTTGGACCCGGGAACCAAGTCACGCTGAAGTCATAACCGTCAGCGAGATCCAGATCCCAGAGATCCATTTCAGTTATGTAGGTAAATCGGGAGGTCCAGGGCAATGACACAAATTTCCAGGTGCCGCTGTTATAGGCGCTGCGGCCATCAATATTCACGGTCACGGCATAATGCCCTGTGTGTGTTGGTCCATCCCATACCAGTTTTAAGTCGACATATTTGGTGGGATTGGGATGCCCCTTGTGCATGACAGTCAGTTTGGTCAACGGTGCCGGTCCGGGCATGGGCGTTGGCGTGCTGCCATCGGTAGTCACGGATAAGTATCGCCAATCCGTGCCCACTTCGGTGTATGTGCTGCGTGCTATTGCGCCGCGCACTTCAAAGTCGTATTTCGCGTTGGGCTTTAGCCCCGTGAAGGTGTAGCTGGTTTCTTTGGTGTCAATGCTTTTAGTAGGGAGGGGCACGCCGTTGACATAACGGGGATCGTTGTAATACTGAATCGTATAATGGGTCATGCTTTTGACAGGCTGCCAGGCCAAGGAGATGCTATTGCTGGTCACATCAGCAACACGGACTTCCAAAGCGTCGACAGCTGGCACTGGCATGGCAGTGGGTGTAGCCGTCGGGTCCTGCGCCTGCGCCCGGGACGCGCCGAGAAGCGTGGCGATGACAAGAAGCGGCAGCAAGAAATACAAAAGAGGTCGCGGCACACAGCAAACAGCCATGACAAATTCCCCAAGAGCAGTGTGAGCGCAATAGAACAATTGCAGTATAGATTACATTCGCGCCGAAGTCAAATTATTCCAGGTAAGAGAGTGTCGAATGCTGTGGACACGCTATCAAGCCCCCATCCCTCGGCCCCTTCCCCCAGGACGAGGGCAGGGGAGTTTTCAGCGATGTCAGCTGGTTTTGAAGCCCCTCCCTCATATTGGGGGAGGGGTTTGGGGTGGGGGCAAAGCATCTCGCATCCAGCAAAATCGCCACTTCCATAGGGAAGGGAGTGATGATTTTAGTGGAATTGACACCGTTGTGGGGAGCTTACAGCTGACCGAAGCCGCCTATCGCGCTGGACTTGCCGGAAAGGAAGCGCGCAGTCAACACCAGGATAAGTATGGACGGCGCGACAAAGACCAGAGACATCGCGGCTATCAGCGGGTTGTTGCTGCCAGAGGCAGTCGAAAACAGCAGCACCGGCATGGTGATGACTTGTCCCGCGCCGATGAGAAAGGTCAAGATGTATTGACTCCACGAGATTAGATAGGCAAACAGACTCGCCACCACGATGCCCGGAAAGATAGCCGGCAGCGTCACATGCCAGAAGGTGCGCAATGTCCCCGCGCCCAGCGAACGCGCCTGTTGTTCAAAGTCCGGATCATAATTGGCGAAGACGCCGGCCAGGGTCAGCACCACATAGGGCATGACTGGCACCAAATGCACCAGACCGACGCCCAGCAGATTGCCCGCCAGTCCCCAGCGGATGAAGTTGATGTTCAGCCCCATCGCCACGGCAATACCCGGCACGATGGTCGGTGAGATGATGAGGAATTCGATGACCCGCTTGCCGCGAAACTTGTACAAACCCAGCGCCCGCGCGGCCGGCAGGCCAATCACCACCGAGCTGAACGTGACGGCAACCGCCAGGATCGTGCTGTTCCACAGCGCCTCGGGCACTTTTGAGTTGGCGGCGACGATGCTCTGCCAGGCGCGCAGGCTGAGCTCGGTCGGGAAAAGCTGCGGATAGAACCACCGGAATGAGAAGGCGTTGAACAAGAATGCGATTAGCGGCGTCAGCAACAAGAAGATCAGCAAAACGACCGCGGCATAATGCAAGGCGCGCAGCAAACGTTGGCGGGCTGAGTGGTCGTGGCTTGCCGTATGCGTCGCCATGCCTCAGTCCTGCCGCACTGTCCGCCGGCTCAGCCACATGTAGCCGAGCACGAGGAAGAATACGATGATGGAGATGATGACGCTGATCGCCATGCCCTCGGTGCGCGCGTTCAGGTCGGGATTTTGGAAGAAGCGCACAGCCGTGACCGTGAGCATCCGCGGGAAGCGCACCCCCAATATGGCTGGCACTTCGTAGGAACCGAATGTGAATGCGAAGACGAGGATCGATCCCGAAAGCAAGCCCGGCATCACCAGCGGCAAGATGACATAGAGAAAGCGCTGCCAGCGATTGGCACCCAGGCTGCGCGCCAGGTCTTCATAATCCACGCCCAGCGACTGCAAGACCGCCAGCACGATGACGCCAATAAACGGCACTTCTTTCCACACGAAGGACAAAATCATGCCGATGCCAAACTTGTCTTTGACCAGGACGGGGAAATCGCGCGGAAAGTCGAACAATCCCAGCTGCGCGCCCGTGCGAGACAGCAAACCGCTTTGCGAAAACAAGAACAATATGCCGATCGCTGCAACAACATGCGGGACAGGCAGATTCAACTGATACAGAAAAGTCGCCAGCCGCTTGCCAAAAAAGGTGCGCCGCAGCAGCAATGCCGTAGCCAGCGCCAACATTGCCGAGATGACCGTGCTGCCCACACTGACCCAGATGGTCAACGCCAGCCCTTGCCAAAACACCGCTGCGTATTGCTCGGAGAACATGATGCTGTGGTAGGCGCGCAGCGAAATTTCCGTGCGCCCGATGATGGGCTGCCAGCCGAGGCTCACCAACGCGCCATAAGCCAATCCGCCCAGGAAGAGGAAGACGATAACGGCCAGGGTCGGCGCCAACATGATGGGTATGCGCCAGCGATCCCAAAATGTCAAAATTGCTTCCGTCCTCTCGCGCTTTATGCCCACGCGATAGTAACCCAGCCGGCCAGCTTGGGCAATGCCACAGCCTTGCTGGCAGTGGTACTTCATTGATATCTCAACAAGCCCCCATCCCCCGACCCCTTGCCCCCAGAACGAGGGAAGGGGAGTTTTCCCAACGACTCCGCGGAATATAAGCCCCTCCCTCATTTTGGGGGAGGGGTTTGGGGTGGGGGAAATAGCGCCACATCTACATATTCAGCACTCACGCCTTGCGCGTATGATTGTGGCCTGGATTGCTTTACAATGCGCCAATTGTCCGCCGCAGGAGACGCGATCGCCGTGAGCCAGCGCAGAGTACTGGTCTTTTGGCTGCCATTGGCTTTAGCCTGGTGGCTGATGACTATCGAAGGTCCTATCATCCAGGGTGTCATCAGCCGCAAGCCCGATTCCGAGACGCAGTTGGCGGCATTTGGTCTGCTCTTTACGCTGCAAATCCTCATCGAAACCCCCATTATCATGCTGCTCGCGACCAGCAACGCCCTTTCACGCGATCGCCAGTCTTTCCGTTTGTTGTGGCGCTTCATGATGTGCCTCAACCTGCTCATCACGTTTGTCGCCCTGCTGATGGCATTCACGCCGCTGCTGGATCTGTATCTGGGAGAGCTGCTGCATATCCCGGCGCATATCATAGAAGCGACCCGGCCCGGCATGCAGATCATGGTGCTTTGGGGCGCGTTCATCGGCTTCCGGCGCTTTCATCAGGGCATCATCATCCGCTTTGGCAATACCCGTCATGTCGGCTTTGGCACAGTCTTGCGCATATTGGTATCGGGCAGCACGGCTTTGGTTTTGGGCGCAGTCACCAATCTGGCTGGCGCGGCTATCGGTGGCGCGGCGCTGATGCTGGCGGTGATCGCCGAAGCACTGTATATCTGGCGAGTCGCCCGCCCGGATGTGGCGAACCTGCTGGCGACACCCTTGCGAGCCGGCCAGCGCGCCTTGACCTATGGAAAGGCTATCCAGTTTCATCTGCCGCTGGCCATCACCAGCCTGCTGACAATGCTTGTGCATCCAGCTATTGAGCGGGGGCTGGCCAGCACACCCGATGCGGAACAGAGTCTGGCGGCTTGGCCCGTCGTCTTTTCCATCTTGCTGACGATGCGCTCGGGCGGCATGGCCTATCAGGAAGTTGTGCTCTCGCTGAATGAAAGCGCGAGTCACCATCGCACACTGCGCAATTTTACGATTCGCCTGGGTGGCTCGTTGAGCCTGTTCATGCTGGCCTTTGCGTTTACGCCGCTGATTCATGTGTATCTGACATCCATTCTGGGCGTGCCGGCGCATCTGCACACACTCGTCATCATCGGCGCGCAGGTTGGCGTGCTGCTGCCGCTGCTGACCACTTTGCACAGCTATTTTCGCGCTCTGCTGATGCTCAGCCATCGGACATCCGCCATCTATCAAGCAATCGTGCTGGGCTTCGCGTTGACAGCGCTGGTGGTTTGGGGTGGCATCGCCCTGGGCATGGAGGGCATCCTGGCGGCGGTGCTGGGCTTGACCCTGGGGCATCTGGTGGAACTGCTTTATCTCTACTTCTCATATCGGCGCGAACACAGCGCGCTGCAGCTGCATTGGCAATCGGTTGTGGCGGCTGCATGAATTCGTTAGACGAAGGAGCAAATCGCTATGACATGGATGCGTGATATCCTGCCCTTGAGAGCGCGAGCGAATATACGGGATGCCTGGCTGAAAATGCGCCTGGAGCGGCTGCTGCCCGAATTGCTGAAGCGCGAGCATATCGATATGTGGCTGGTTGTCTGCCGCGAATATAATGAAGATCCAGTGGTCATGTCGCTGCTGCCGGCCACATCCATGTCCGCCCGCCGCCGCACTATGCTGGTCTTCGCGCGGGATGCCACGGGCAATGTCGAACGGCTTACCTTGTCGCGCTATGGGTATGCAGGCTTCCATGAGCCAGCTTGGGACCCCGATGTCGAGACGCAGCACGCTTGTCTGGCGCGCATCATCCGCGAGCGCGACCCGGGGCGAATCGGCATCAATACTTCGCAGCTCTTCGCATTTGGCGATGGCATCTCGCACAACGAATATGAACTGCTCTGCGATGCGCTGGACGAAACATTTCTGCCGCGGCTGGTGAGCGCAGAGCGATTGTGCGTGGGCTGGCTGGAGCGGCGCTTGCCCGAAGAGATCACGGCTTATGCCCAGTTGGTGGAACTGGGGCACCAGATCATCGCGCGCGCGTTTTCGACAGTTGTCATTCATCCTGGAATCACCACGACGGATGATGTCGTCTGGTGGATGCGTCAGACCATGCAAGATGCCGGCGTGCAAGCCTGGTTCCAGCCCACCATCGACATACAGGCGCCGGGTTTGTCTTTTGCATTTCTGGGCAACGGGGACGCGCGAACGGTCATCCAGCCCGGCGACCTGCTGCACTGTGATATGGGCTTTCATTATCTGGGGCTGGCCACCGACCAGCAACAGCACGCCTATGTCTTGCGGCCCGGCGAAAGCGATGCGCCACCCGGCTTGCGAGAGGCGTTGGCAGCTGGTAACCGCCTGCAAGATATCCACATGGCGGAAATGCAAGTCGGACGCAGCGGCAATGAAGTGCTGTTCGCGGCGCTGGAGAAAGCCAGGGCAGAAGGCATCCGCCCGCAGATTTACACGCATCCGCTGGGTGTTCACGGCCATGCGGCGGGACCGCTAGTCGGCTTGTGGGATCAGCAAGCTGGCGTGCCGGGCATCGGCGATTATCCATTATTCGATGACACCGTCTATTCCATTGAACTGAATATCGCTCACAAGGTGCCGGAATGGGGCGGGCAGGATGTGCGAATCATGCTGGAAGAAGATGCTGTGCTGACAGATGGCGAGATGCGCTGGCTGCATGGACGGCAAGAAGCGCTGTACCTGGTGGGCTAGCGATAATTCGCAGGGCTTTTGCATTTTCAAAATAGCCGGCCAACAGCTTCCCCTTGTTCTGTTTCTTGTTGATCTTGTTTATCGTCAATGGCGCCGGGCGGCGTCTGATGCGGATGTTTGGTTTGTCACAGCCATTCGCGCTATATTTGCAGGGGCAAGCGCGCAGCAGGAATCATGCTTATGTCTACAATTGGCTATCGACAAGAGCGGCAGATATTCGCCGATGGCGCATGGTCGATGGTGCATACGGCCACGATCTCCGCCGACCGCCTCAAGTTTGAAGACCTGCATCCTATGAGCAGCTATGTGCGCCAGCAAGATATCGCGCGCATGCAATTCGCTCGCGCAAGCGCACGCGGCGAAGCCAGCCCGCACATTGTGACCTGGACCGCCATGCAGACCGACCGCCGCGCCAGCCAGGTCTTCCCCGATCTCAGCTATGCCACGCGAGACCATGAACAGATCATCAGCGCCAATTCCTTCATCACTTATGTGCTGCGCCACATGCTTACGGAAGGCTGGCTGCAGCTGCACGAATATATCGGCGACACCTATGAATGGCAGGCGGCGATCCCGCCCGGGCAAGACGAATGGTCGGCGCGAGCGAAGGCAGTCCTGCGCTGGCTTGAAGACGAAATCCAGCTCGACCTCTACCCCAATATCGAACGCGGGACTTACCAGCCACGCATCTTCCATCCATTTGATGTGCGCCACAACTTTGCGCGCATCGGTCGCTGCGACTTTGTGCGCCACTTCGTGCAAAATCATGCGCGGGCTGCTGTCTTCAACACATCCCATTTCTTGCACGAGCACGACGATCTGATCAGCCACCACTCTGGCTATGGCGACGCGATCGGGCTGATGGTCGCGGAAGGCACGATATTGCGGCCCCCGGTCTATCGGCGTGGCGCTTTGCTCTATGATGGTGAGCGCTGGCGCATCGACACAATCGGCCTGGACGATACCTCGCTGGTTTTGCCGGGCGAAATTGAGTTGCGCATTGGCGCAGAGGCGGAACTGAATCCCGCGGGGCCACAGCCCATCGCCATCTATACGCGAGCGGGCAGCTTGAGGAGAGGCAGCCCCTTGCAACGCACGCCAAGCGCGACCGACCGCAGCGAGTTCGTTATCGTCAATCGGCAGATGGTCAGTTGGAAACGGGGCGGCGAGCTGCCTATTCCGCAGAATGGCTTTGTCTTGTCGGTTCGTGATGGCGCACTATCCAAGCGCGCGGTCGAAGAAATTGTCGCTGACGCATGGGTCGAATACAGTTTCGCCGCGCCATTCAGCAACATCCAGTCGGCGATACAAGCCGGCCCGATTTTGCTGCGAAATGGACAACCTGCCGACTCGCAAGAAGAGTTCCATGCCAGCCGCGACGGCAGCATCGGCATCACGCCGGTGCGCATGAATCCTGCTGGCGATGATATTCGCAAGGCGCGCACTGCCGTTGCGATCAAAGCAAATGGCGAGCTGGTGCTGCTGGTTGTCGATGGATGCGAGCCCGCCAGCCGCGCAAGCCTCGACAGCGCCGGCGCAAGCCTGGACGAAACCCGGCATCTGCTTGTGAAAATGGGCGCGTTGGATGCGCTCAATTTGAGCGGCGAAGGCTCGAGCCATCTGTTTGTGGAGGGTGGGCTGGCAAACACGCCATCGGACAGACGCGGGCAGCCCGGCGTCATCTACGAGCGCATGTTGCCCTCAATTGGCATCGTCAGCTAATCCAGCGACCTGGCATAGCTCGCGCCATACTTTGGCGTCAATCTCAATCTCGCCGGCTGCCTGGACAGACTGATAGAAGCGGTCGCCACGCTCGCCCGGCACGAGAATTTCGTTCACGCCGGGCAACCTCTTCAGCTGTTTGACGCGCGCCACCAGGTCGGAGACGCCTGCCTGGAAGCCGGCCAGATCGTCCGCCAGCAGCAGCGGGTCGATGGCGAAGACCAGATTGCCCCAGTCCAATTTCGTGCCGTCTGGATTGCGCGTTGCGCCCAGCAAGGGCCGCGTCAAAGCCTCGACGACGAATGCCAGCGCCGCGCCTTTATATCCACCGAAGGCGGCTATCGCGCCAGCCAGCGCCTCGGTTGGATCAGTCGTGAACTTTCCGTCCGCGTCATAGGCCACGCCGTGGGGGATGCTCTCGCCTTCCGCCGCAGCCAGGTGAATGCCATACCAGGCGATCGCGGCGGTCGCCATATCCAGCACGATCGGCTCATGCGCGGTGGGGATGCCGATTGCCAGCGGATTCGTGCCGAAGAAGGCTTCGTATGAACCGTGCATAGCCATCAGCTCGGGCGAGCCAGAGAATACAAAAGCCAGCAATCCCGCGTCTGCCAGCCGCCGCGCAAAGAAGCCGATGGCACCGGTGGGCGAATTGCTGCGACGCGAGCCGACAATGCCGAAGCCATGCACCTGCGCCTTGGCCATAGCGATATCGGTCATGCGCGACAAGACCACCATGCCTTGATTCCACGCGCCATCCAGCAGAGCCGACAGCTTGGTCTCTTTGATAATGCCGATCTCGCCAGCCGCCGGATTGGCCGGCATGCCAGCGCCCAGCAGCTTGATGATATTCTGGTTGTTGCCGCGCAGTTGAGCGTAGAGGATGATCTCGAGGATGATTTCGGTATCGTCGGCGGAATATCCCTGTGCCGCGATAGCGCTGCGTGCGACCGAGCGCAGTTGGTCGATGGCGACTTTCATGCTGGATTCGCCTTACTGCTTGCCACGCGCCAAGCCATTTTGGACGAGATAGTCACAGCTTTCGCGCACAGCGCCCAACATGTCCGTTGCGCAGCGGTCCAGCTCGACAATATGCCAGTCGGCGCTTTCGGCTGCCGCCACGATGCCCGGCACATCCATCTTGCCTTGCCCCAGCGCGGTCATGTCGTCGTCTTTGTCCAGCGAGCCATCCTTGAGGTGAATCAGCGGCGCGCGCGAGCCAACCTGCCGCACCACATCTGCCGCATCCAGGCCACCGACCTGCGCCCAATAGGTATCGATCTGCAAAAACACCTGGTCGTCCAGCTCCGAAAGCATCAAGTCCAGGGTCGCGGTGCCGTCCAACTCTTTGTATTCCCACCAGTGATTGTGATAGCCGAGCTCGAGACCGTTTGCGCACGCAAACTCGCCGGCGCGATTCAACTGCTCGCAGGTGCGCTTGATATCGTCCAGGGTCTCGAATTGCGAAGGCGGCATGAAAGCTACACAGACGCGCTTTAGCCCATAGGCTTCGGCGATCTCCAGCACAGCCGCCCGGCTGGCTTCATCGGGAAAGGGGATGTGGCTGCCCAAGACCGCCAGATCCAGCTCGCGGAAGAGGCTGGCAGCGGCGTTGAGTTCGCTGGTCATGCCGCCAAAAGGTTCGACACCGACATAACCGATATCGGCGACAGCGCGGACAGTGCCCTCGAAGTCGACAGAAAGCGCCTCACGCAAGGAATACATTTGCAAGCCTATGGGTTTTAGGTCGGACATTATGCTATCTCTCCGGCTCAACGATTCTGATGGGCGTATTGTCGCGGTTCTGCGCGCAAATGCCAGCCTCAACCAGGCTGTCGCGCGGCGACCAGACTGGAAATTGCCGAGCGATATGCGGCGACTGCGCATAGCGCAACTATGCTGAGTCAAGTAGACTGATTGCTTGTGCCGCCAGCCGGGAGACGCGCCTTGGCAACTGCCACGACAAACGCAAGCCTCAGCAAATCAACGAAGCAGTCTTACTCTGCCCTGCGGATTTGGGCGCGGCTGATGCGCTATATCTTGCGCTATCGGCTTTGGGTGACGGTTGCTTTCGCTGGCATCGTTGGCACGAACATCCTGGCCATCGCCGTGCCGTATATCCTGCGCGATGTCGTCGATATCGGCTTGGAAGCGCAGGACAGCGGCTACATGCTCAACGCCGGCTTGCTGGTGGTGGGCTTGGGCGTGCTGCGCGGCGCGACAGCCTTCATGGGCAGGTTCTTCGGCGAGCGGCTTTCGCATGTGGTGTCCTACGACATACGCAATCAGATTTATGACAAAGTGCAACGGCAGTCTTTCAGTTACCACGACAGCGCCCAGGTGGGCACGATCATCACGCGCGCCATCAGCGATGTCAACGAAATCCAACGGTACTTCGCATTTGGCTTGATGGACGGGCTGAATACCACACTGCTGCTGACCGGCGTGGTATCGATGATGATTCTGACCAGCCCGTCGCTGGCGATATTCGCGCTGCTGCCGCTGTTGCCCCTGGCGCTGTATTCGCGGGGATTCGTGCTGCGTGTGCATCCGCGCTGGAAAAAGGTGATGGAACGGATGCAGGCGCTGAGCAATCACATCCAGGAGAATGCGCTGGGGGCAGAAGTCGTGCGCGTCTTCGCCCGTGAACAATACGAAATCGACACTTTCTACGACCAAAACAAAATGCTCTACGACGAACAGCTCGATTTCATCACGCAGTGGATCACCTTCTTGCCAGCCAGCGCTTTGCTCGCGTCCCTGTCGACTGCGCTGGTGCTGCTGGCGGGTGGCATCTTCGAGGCGCAGGGCACAGGCAATATCACCGTCGGCTTGATCGTCACTTTCAATGCCTATGTGCTGCTTTTGGTGCAGCCGCTGCGCTTCGTTGGTTTCATCATTCTGCTGACGACTCAGGCTGTCGCCAGTGGCGAGCGCGTCTTCCAGGTATTGGACGAAAGCGAACAGATTGTCAACAAGCCAGGCGCGAAAGCCCTCGATATCCAGGGGCATGTGCGCTTCGAACATGTCAGCGCGCGCTATGATTCATCCGCCAATGCGGTGCTGCGCGATATCAGCCTGGAAGCGCGTCCGGGCGATTTAGTGGCGATCATCGGCTTGACGGGCGCCGGCAAAACGACCATCGCCAACCTCATCCCGCGATTTTACGATGTGAGCGGCGGACGCGTGACCATTGACGGGATGGATGTCCGCGATATGCAATTGCGCAGCCTGCGCAGCCAGATTGGCGTTGTGATGCAACAGTCGCTGCTCTTTTCGGCGACCATCGAAGAAAATATCGCCTATGGCAAAGCAGACGCCAGCCAACAGCAAATCATCGAGGCGGCGACAGCGGCCGACGCGCACGGCTTCATCAGCGAATTCCCAGATGGTTACCAGACTATGGTGGGCGAGCGCGGCGTAACCCTGTCTGGCGGGCAAAAGCAGCGCATTGCCATCGCCCGCGCCTTGCTGATCAACCCGCGCATCCTCATCCTGGATGACTCGACCAGCAGCGTCGATACGCAAACCGAGCACAAAATCCAGCGCGCATTGGAGCGTGTCATGCAAGGGCGCACGACCTTTGTGATCGCCCAGCGTATGAGCTCGATCCTCAATGCCGACCAGATCCTCGTGCTGCGCGATGGTGAAATCGTACAACGGGGCACGCACGAAACCCTGCTGGCAGATGGCGGACTCTACGAAGAGATCTATCGTTTGCAACTGCAAGAACAAGAACGGGTTCGCCGCGAAGCCATCATCTCTGGCGTCATCAAAGTGCCGCTGGAAGAACGCCGCTCCACTGCGAAATTCCGCAAGCTGATCGACAGATTGGCTGGCAAATACGTCCCCTAACAACCGCAAGGCAGGAACAGGAGTTTATGGCTGCCAACCCAGCACGAGAAAACAAACGCGCGACCGCAAAGCCGGCAGCGGACAACAAGTCGATTTTGGAGATTGATGACGATCACAAACCCGGCTTCGACCGTGCCGTAACCGCCCGCCTCTTCGCCTATCTCAAGCCGCACCGCAGCGGGTTGCTGGTGGCGGTCATGGCGATGTTTTTCTCGGTCTTCGCCAATGTCGCCAGTCCACCGCTGATTGGCTGGGCGATCGACGAAGGCATCCGCCGGCGCGATATGTCGGTGCTGCTGGCGGGCGTTTTTATCTTCATCGTCTTACAGCTGCTGGGATTCCTGGGCTTTCGCATTCAGTTGGGAAAAATGGCGGTGATCGGGCAGACCATCATCAGGCAATTGCGCGACCAGCTTTTTGACCATGTGCAGTATCTGTCCATCGGGTTCTTCGCCGAATACGAGGTCGGGCGGCTGATCGCGCGCATCATCAGCGATGTCAATGTCGTGCGCGAGGCGGTGACTTTCGCGGCGGTCGGCAGCATCCGCGAGGTGTTGATGCTATTCGGCATCATCATTTCCATGCTGCTGATCAACATTCCGCTGACGGCAGTGGCATTCACAGTGCTGGTGACGCTGCTGTTGATCGCCAATTTTTGGCGCATCCACGCTCGGGCGGCTTACCTGCGCGTCTCCGACAGTAATGCCAAGGTCTATGCCGAACTGTCAGAAGCCTTCAATGGTGTGCGCGTGACGCAGGCTTTTGCTCGGCAACGGCAGAATTACGACCGATTCGCCGATGATATCAATATGGCGAGTCGGCGAGCGAATGTGAGAGCCGCGCTGATTTCCGGCGCATTTTATCCGAGCGTCGAGCTAATCGGCGGGGTGGCGACCGGCGCGTTGATCTTCGTAGGCGGCACGTTGGCGCTGGATGAACAGATCACGGTCGGCGTGCTGCTGGCATTCATCCTTTACATACAGCAATTCTTCTTCCCGATTCGTTTGCTGGCGCAGCGCTACAATCTGCTGCAGAATGTCATCGCTTCGGGCTATCGCATCTTCAAGCTGATGGACTTCCCGGTCGATATCGGCGACTCAGTCGATGCCGATGAGCTGCCGCGGATTGAGGGGCGCGTGCGCTTTGAAGATGTGTCGTTTCGCTATATTCGCGATGGCGAGCTCGTGCTCAAGAATATCAATCTGGATGTGCCGCCCGGCGCGACAGTCGCTTTCGTGGGGCACACTGGCGCTGGCAAGACGACGCTCGTCAAGCTGATCATGCGCTTCTATGATGCCACCAGCGGGCGCGTCACGGTCGACGGGCACGACCTGCGCTCGGTTACGCAGAACAGCCTGCGCCGCCAGATCAGCGTTGTGCCCCAGGACACGCACCTGTTTTCTGGCAGCGTCATGGACAACATCCGCTACGGTCGGCTCGCTGCCAGCGATGACGAGGTCGTCGCGGCGGCCCAAGCGGTGGGCGCGCACAGCTTCATCAGCCAGATGCCCGATGGCTACCAGAGCGATATCAAAGAAGGCGGCGCGCTGCTTTCGACCGGGCAGCGGCAGTTGATCGCCTTTGCCCGCGCCTTGTTGGCCGATCCGCGCGTGCTCATCCTGGACGAAGCCACCAGCAATATCGATACACAGACCGAGCGCCAAATCCAGACCGCGCTTGAGCATCTGCTGCAGGGACGGACCAGCTTCGTCATCGCGCATCGCCTGAGCACGATCACTTCCGCCGACCTCATCGTGGTGATGGATCACGGGACTATCATAGAAATGGGCAGCCACCAGGAATTGCTCGACCTGGAAGGCGTCTATCATCAGTTGTTCACGCTGGCTTAGCGGCGGTTGTCGTCATTGGGCTGGTAGTGCAGATCGCTGGCGCGGCGGATGGTCGTTTCGCCATATTTGTCGCGCAACTGGTCGAGCGCGGACTGGAATTCGCTGCTTTCCGCCGGGCGCTCGGCTTTTCCCCACAGATCCAGTTGTCGGCTCGGCTCGGCAAATCCGCTCAGTCCAATGCCGATCAGCCGCACGGGAGTATCGTCTATCCGGCTCTGCAAAAATAATCGCTCGGCGCATTTCATTATGACGGTGTCGTTGTCGGTGGCGTATTCCAGTGTGGTCTGCCGGCTGTGCGTGGAGAAGTTGCCATAGCGCAGCTTGATTTTGATTATCGTGCCAGCCAGGCCAGCCTTGCGCGCCGCCCGCCCCACCCCGTCCGCCAGCCGCCGCAATGTCAGCAGGAGCCTGGCATCGTCCGCAATATCCACAGCGAAGGTAACTTCTTTGCTGATGGACTTGGCAGCGCCGCCAGCTTGCACTGGGCGCGTATCGATGCCTTGCGCGCGCCGCCAAATATCGCCGCCCAGCTTGCCTAGCCGCGCCACCAGCGCCGCCTCGCTCCACTGCGCCACCTGACCGATGGTGCGTAGTCCCAGCGAAGCCAATGTCTCGGCATTTTTTGGCCCCACGCCCCACAGCCCGCGAATAGGCAGAGGCGCCAGAAACTGCGCTTCGTCACCAGGCGCGACGATAGTAATGGCATTGGGTGGCGCGTCTTTGGGTTTGCTGGCTTTGCCGATTGTGTTGGCTGTCTTGGCAATCAGCTTGTTGGTCGCACCGCCCAATGAACAAGGCAAATCCAGCTCGCGGTTGATGCGCCGCTGCAGCTTGCGCGCGGTTTCTTCGATTGACTCGGGCAAGATTGTCACATCCAGGAAGGCTTCGTCAATCGAAAGAGGCTCGACATCGGGCGCAGTATCGTGGAGTATCGCCATGACCTTGCGCGACCGGTCGCTGTATGCGCCGCGCGTGCCGCCGACCACAATCAGATGCGGGCACAATCGCAGCGCCTGCGCCATGGGCATGGCGGAACGAACGCCAAATGCGCGCGCCGGATAAGACGCCGATGCAACGACTCCGCGCTGGTCGGGCTGGCCGCCCACAGCAATCGCCTTGCCACGCAGTTCGGGGCGCAATTGCTCTTCGACCGCGCAGAAAAAGGCATCCAGGTCCAGATGCAGGATTTTGCGCGCCTTCGCCATCCTTTCCTTCCAGCTACACAAGCTGGGCACCCGACGCGGCGGACATGCCCACATGCAGCTTGAGCATACATCCATCGGGCGCACAACGCTATACTATCCGCGCAGACCAACCGGGGGTTCGGCAGAAATTGTGATGCAGGCTATCCATCCCGACGCCTTGAACGCGCTGATTGCTGGCGAGATCGGCGCGCCAGCGATTCTCTTGGGCAGGCAACGCAGCGGCGGCTGTGTAATCATCCGTACCTTCCGCCCCTGGGCAAAGTCGCTAGAGCTTGTCGGCAGCGAAACAGGCGAGCGGGCCGCCATGCAAAGGCTGCACGCAGCGGGCTTGTTCGCTGTCGAACTGGACGCAGCCTGGGTGGAGCGAGCATACCACTATGAATGTGTCACAAGGGAAGACCAGCGCGAAAGTTATGGCGATCCCTATATCTACCCGCCTTTGCTTTCGGATTATGACCTGCACTTGTTTGGACAGGGAGCGCACCGCGAGATTTTTGAAAAGCTTGGCGCGCACTTGCGGTGCATAGATGGCGTGGCTGGCGTCAATTTCGCTGTCTGGGCACCAAATTGCTACAAAGTCGCGGTGATCGGCGATTTCAACCGCTGGGATGCGCGCACGCACATCCTGCAAGAGAACGGCGCGTCGGGCGTATGGGAGCTCTTCGTGCCGGGCATCGGCATTGGCGAACGGTACAAGTTTGAAGTTCGCTCGCACAATCGTGGCTATCAAGCCCAGAAAGCCGATCCATTCGCGTTTCAAGCCGAGCTGCGCCCCAAGACGGCCAGCATCGTCTGCGATATCGATGCGTATGCCTGGGGCGATGCGGACTGGCTGGAGGCGCGCGCAATAGACGATCCGCTGCGGCAGCCGCTCAATATCTACGAAGTTCATTTGGGCTCGTGGCGGCGCGGGAATGGGGACAAATTCCTCAGCTATCGCGAACTGGCGCAGCAGTTGGTGCCCTACCTGGTTGATATGGGCTACACGCACCTGGAACTGCTGCCGGTCGCCGAACATCCGCTGGACAAGTCCTGGGGCTATCAGGTCACCGGATATTTTGCGCCGACCAGCCGCTTCGGCACGCCGCGCGACTTCATGCGCCTGGTCGATTGCTGCCACCAGAACGGCATCGGCGTGATCCTGGATTGGGTGCCGGCGCACTTCCCCAAAGACGAGCACGGCTTGAACTACTTTGATGGCACGCATCTGTACAGCCACGAAGACCCGCGCCAGGGCGAACATCCCGACTGGGGTACGATGATCTTCAATTATGCGCGTGAAGAGGTGCGCAACTTCCTGACCGCCAATGCGCTCTTCTGGTTGAAAAAGTACCACATCGACGGCTTGCGCGTGGACGCGGTTTCGTCGATGATCTACTTGAGTTTTTCCCGCGAAGATGGCGAATGGCTGCCCAACGAATATGGCAGCCACGAGAATCTGGGCGCGCTGGCTTTCCTGCGCGACTTCAACGAAGCGGTCCATGCCGAAGCGCCCGGCGCAATCACAATCGCCGAAGAAGCCACCAGTTGGCCGATGGTTTCGCGCCCGACCTATATCGGTGGGCTGGGCTTCACATTCAAGTGGAACATGGGCTGGATGCACGACACCCTGCAATATATGTCGCGAGATCCTGTGCATCGCCGGCATCATCATCACCAGATCACATTCGCGCTGCTCTATGCTTTCAGCGAAAATTTTGTGCTGCCGCTTTCGCATGACGAAGTCGTGCACCTGAAGGGTTCGCTGATCAGCAAGCTGCCCGGCGATTACTGGCAGAAATTCGCTGGCTTGCGGCTGCTCTTCGGCTATCAGTACACGCAGGTCGGCAAGCTACTGAACTTCATGGGTGGCGAATTCGCCCAATTTGCGGAGTGGAGCGAGGCGCGCAGCCTGGATTGGCATCTGCTGGATTATGAAAAGCACGCCCAAATGCAAGCCTGGGTGCGCGACTTGAACCACTTGTATCGCGCAGAAGCAGCCTTGTGGCAGCGCGATTGCGACGCGGGCGGCTTCCGCTGGATCGATGCCGACGCTGCCGAATACAACGTCTACAGCTATATGCGCTACGCCGAAGATGCGGGCGACTTCCTGGTGGTCGTACTGAATTGCGCGCCCGTCGTGCGCGAGGATTATCGGATCGGCGTGCCCGAAGCCGGCTATTATGCCGAGTTGCTCAACAGCGATGCGCGCTTCTATGGCGGCGCAGATGTCGGCAATGCCGGCGGCGTTCACAGCGACAGCATCGCCAGCCATGGCTTGCCCTACAGCATTCGCCTGCGTTTGCCGCCGCTCGGGATTCTCATCTTGAAAAAGACCGAAAGCGCCCTGCCTTCGTGCTAGAATAGGCTTGAATCCGCCGGATTTTCAGTAGAAGGGTTGCGCCGCGATGAGTATCCCCTCCGACCTGACAATCGCGCAGAGCGCCAAGCTGCTGCGCATCGACAAAATCGCCGAGCAAATGGGGCTCGAGCCCGACCGCGACCTGGAGCATTATGGTCCGCATGTCGCCAAGATCAAGCTGGAGGCGCTGGAACGGCTGGGGACGCGCCCTGACGCCAAGTATGTGGATGTGACCGCTATCACGCCGACTCCGCTGGGCGAAGGAAAATCGACCACCACGGTGGGCATTGGTCAAGCGATGAAGCACATCGGCAAGCGCGCCATCATCACCGTGCGGCAGCCATCGCAGGGACCAACCTTCGGCATCAAAGGCGGCGCGGCCGGCGGCGGCTATAGCCAGATCGTACCGATGGAGAACTTCAATCTACACCTGACTGGCGACATTCATGCCATCAGCGCGGCGCACAATCTCATCGCGGCCATGCTGGATGCGCACATTTATCATGGCAACGAGCGGGATATCGATATTCACAATATCCCCTGGCGGCGCGTGGTCGACCTCAACGATCGGGCGCTGCGCAATGTCATCGTTGGGCTGGGCAAGCGCTTTGACGGCGTCCCGAGACAGAGCGGCTATGACATCACAGTCGCATCGGAATTGATGGCGATTTTGGCGCTGACAACTTCGCTGCAAGATATGCGCGCGCGCATCGGCAAGATGGTGGTGGCATACGACAGAGCCAAACAGCCGGTCACTGCCGAAGACATTCGCGCGGCTGGCGCTGCCACGGTGTTGATGAAGGACGCGATCAAGCCCAACTTGATGCAAACCCTGGAAGGCACGCCGGCGCTGGTGCATGCCGGCCCCTTCGCCAATATCGCCCATGGCAACTCGTCCATCATCGCCGACCTGGTCGCTATGAAGTGCGGCGAATATGTCGTGACCGAGTCGGGCTTTGGGGCGGATATCGGCGCGGAAAAATTCTTCAATATCAAAGCGCGCATCGCCGGCTTGCGGCCGAATGCCGTAGTGCTGGTCGCCACCATCCGCGCATTAAAAGCGCATACGGGCAAGTATCGCATCATCCCCGGCAAGCCGATCGACCCTGAGCTGCGCGCAGAGAATGTCGCTGATGTCGAAGCCGGAGCGGTCAACATGGTGCGCCACCTGGAAAACCTGCGCAAGTTCGGCGTCAATCCCGTGGTCGCCATCAATGTCTTCGCCGATGACACCGCGCGCGAGATCGATGCCGTGCGCGAGATCGCCCTGGCTAACGGAGCTGTCGGCGCAAGCGTGGCCAGACACTGGGCGCAAGGCGGGGCTGGCGCTGGGGAACTTGCCGAAATGATCGTCACTGCTTGCGACGCGCCCAACGACTTTCGCCTGCTCTATCCCGATGACATGGCGATAACCGACAAGATCGAGACCATTGCCCGCGAGATTTACCGCGCCGACGGCGTCGATTATACACCTGTCGCCAGCCGAAAAATCCGCCAATACGAAGCGCAGGGCTTGCGAAACCTGCCCATTTGCATGGCGAAGACGCACCTCAGCCTCAGCGACGACCCCAAGCTGAAAGGCGCGCCAGATGGCTTCCGCATCACCATCACCGATGTGCGGGCGTCGGCGGGCGCGGGCTTCATTTATCCGCTGTGTGGCGATGTGCGCACGATGCCGGGCTTGGGTAGAATGCCGGCGGCGATGAATGTCGATATCGACGATGACGGCGTAGTGGTCGGCTTGTTCTAAACGCGTGGGAGGCGAGATTGAGCAATCCAGCGGGCGAATTGTCCATCAGCCAGCATGCATTTGCCTATCAGCCGCCCCCCATAGACGGCGATTTTTTTGGCAAGCATATTATTTCGGTCGACCAGTTTCAGCGCCGCGATCTGGATATCCTGTTCCAGGCAGCCACATCCATCCGCAAGCGCATCCGCACGCAAGACCGTGGCTTGACCGAGCTTTGCGCCGGCAAAGTGATGGCCTCGCTCTTCTTCGAAGCCAGCACGCGCACCGATATGTCTTTTCAATCAGCCATGCGGCGGCTGGGCGGCGATGTCATCGCGGTCAGCAACGGCGTGCGCTTCTCGTCCATGTACAAGGGCGAAAATCTGTCCGATACCATCCGCGCGACCGGCTGCTATTCCGATGTCATCGTGCTGCGGCATCCAGAGATTGGCTCGTCCTACGAAGCGGGTTATTATCTGGATCTGCTCAATCAGCGCATCGACAATCCGACCGTGGCAATCAGCGGCGGCGATGGCATTGGCGAGCACCCTACCCAGGCGCTGCTGGATATGTTCACCATTTTTGACCAGAAGAAATCGCTGGACGGGCTGACGATCGCGCTGGTCGGCGACTTGAAGCACGGACGCACGGTCCATTCGCTGGCCAAGCTGCTCGCCTATTATGACGCCGACGATGTGCGCTTGTGCCTGGTCGCGCCGCAGTCGCTGGCCATGCCCGAAGATATTTGCGAACTGGTGGCGGGGCGCGGCATCCGCCTGCAGCAGACCGACGACCTGCGCGAACTCATCGCCCAGACCGATGTCATCTATTGGACGCGCATCCAGGAAGAGCGCTTTGCCGATGAAAGCGCCTATAGCAGCATCAAAGACCGCTTCATCATGACGCCGAGCCTGCTGGCGCAAGCGCCCGAAGACGCGATATTGATGCACCCGCTGCCTCGCAAACACGAAATGGGCACGCGCGCCGACCACGATGTGCTGGATGCCGACCGTCGCTCAATCTATTTTGAACAGATGGAAAATGGCATGTTCGTGCGCATGGCTTTGCTGGTAAAGGTGCTGCGCGGGGTATATGTCTGATGCCGATCATCCGTATCCCCGGCATGATCGACCCGCACACCCACCTGCGCGACCTGGACTGGGCGCACAAAGCCACTTTCGCGAGCGAAACAATCGCCGCCATCGCCGGCGGGTATACGGCGGTCTTTGATATGCCCAACACAGCGCCATCAACAACCAGCGAAAAGCTGCTGGACGAAAAGCTGGCGCGCATTGACCAGGCGGCGCACTGTGACTGGGGTCTATACTTCGGCGCATCCCAAGCCGACAATACCGGCGAGTATGAAGGCATCGCCGCGCGAGTCTGTGGCCTCAAAATATACAACAACGCCACCACGGGCGACCTACTCATAAACACCAGCGTCATGCGTGAGCGACACTATCGCGCCTGGACAACCAGCCGACTCATCGCTGTGCACGCCGAGGGCGAAACAGTCGCAAATATCCTGGAGCTGGTGCGCAAGTATCGCCAGCCCACGCACTTTTTGCATATCAGCAGTCAGCGAGAAATCAACCTGCTCGTGGCGGCAAAAAATGAAGGCTTGCCTGTCACCATCGGTGTCTGCCCGCATCATCTCTTCCTCAGCGAAGACGACCTGCCCAGCATCGGTAGCTTTGGCCTCATGAAGCCGGAGCTGAAGACCAAAGCCGACCAGCGCGCCCTGTGGCGGGCGATACGTCAGGGCGTGGTGGACATCATTGAATCGGATCACGCGCCACATACCATCGCCGAGAAAGAGTCGGAGATGCCAGCCTATGGCGTGCCGGGTTTGGAGACGACCTTGCCGCTGATGATGCAAGCGGTCAAAGACGGCCGGCTGCCTTTGCAGCGCGCCTGCGACATGCTATCGCTGAATGTTCAGCGCATTTGGCGCATCACGCCGCTGCCCAAGACTTATACAGTCGTCGATACCGATGCCAGCTTCGTCATCGAGCGGCGAAATCTGCATACCAAGTGCAGCTGGTCGCCTTTTGAGGGGGCGCGCGTTTGCGGGCGCGTGCGCGAAGTTTGGATCCGCGGGCACAAAGTCTATGACGGCGAAGAAGTGCTCAGCCCGCCCGGTTTTGGGCGCAATCTATTTGGTTTCGTGGCATGAAAGCCCGGCGCTGGTTGCTGCGCAGTTTCGACATCGCCTATGGCTTGTTGTGTCGCATGCTGCTGTTTCGGGTATCGGCACAGCGCGCGCACCATGTTGCCCTCCTGCAGCTGGGCTGGCTGGAGCGATGGCAGCTGCCAACTGTTGTGGCGCAGCGCCTGCGAGCTTGGCTCATGCCCGAACAGACCTTGGAAGTCGGCGGCGCGAGCTTGTCGACTCGGCTCATCCTGGCGGCGGGCCTCGTCAAAGGGCGCGGATTCACCAACGAAGACGAGGCGCTACATGCTGTCGTGCAGCAGCGCGAGAATATCATGCCAGGCTGGCGGATGATGCCGGCGCTGGTCGGTCCCATCGAGTTTGGCAGCTTCACACGGCATCCACGCATGGGCAACCCCGGCACAACCTTGTGGCGGCAGCGGGCTTCGCAATCAACCCAGAATCGCGTCGGTTTGCGCAATCCCGGCGCGCGGGCAGCGGCGGTTTTTCTGGGCGCGCGCATTGAGCAGATGCCGCCCGAATTTGGCATCAACATCGCAGTCTCACCCGGCGTCAGCGATCTTGCGCAGCAACGGGCGGAAACGGTCGAGTCGCTGCTTTTTTTTCTGGATGCGGGGCTGCGACCCAACTGGTTCACGCTCAACATCAGCTGTCCGAATACCGAAGACGATCCCGGCGGATATCAACTCGAGTCTGGCGCGCGAAGTCTCTGCGCTGCATTTGTCGCCGAACTGCGGACGCGAAATCTGGAGATTCCGCTGTGGGTCAAGGTGAGTCCGGGATTGGCGGCCGCCCAATATCATATATTGATGCGCATCTTCGCCGAGGTGGGTGTGCGCGCGGTGATCGCCACCAACACACTGGCAAAGCCTAGCCCGGCGGATCCTGCAGTGAACGCGGGCATTGGCGGAGGCGCATTGCGTGAAAGCGCGCTGCTGGCGGTGGCAGAGCTGCAAGCTGCGAAAGACCGGCTCGGCTGCGCGGTCGATATCATCGGCTGTGGCGGAGTCCTGGATGGCGATAGCTTTCATCAGCATAGTCAATGTGGCGCTGTGGCAGCGCAATACTGGTCGGCGCTGGTATATCGCGGTCCTTTTGCCGCTGCCTTAATCGAAAACGAGCTTGCCAACCATGAATACAACTACGAAGCGATCCATCGCGAGCGCCTTGCTTGATATTGGCGCAGTGGGCTTTACCGCCGAATCGCCCATCACATTCAAGTCGGGCATACGCTCGCCGGTATATGTTGACAACCGCCGGCTTAGCTTCCACCCAACCGCCTGGCGCGTGGTGATTGAGGGCTTCGTGTCGGCGATAGACTCGCGCGCATTGGACTTTGATGCGCTGGCTGGCGTGGCGCTGGGTGGCGTCGCTCATTGCGCTGCGATAGCCTGGCAGGTCGGCAAGCCGGCTGTGTTCGTGCGCAAAGAAACCAAGTCGCATGGCGCTGGCAAACGCATCGAAGGCGGCGATGTCCATGGGCTGCGCGTTCTGTTGATCGAAGATTTGGTGACGACAGGTGGCAGCAGTTTGTCTGGCGTGGCCGCGCTTCGAGAGGCTGGCGCAACGGTCGTGGATGTCTGCGCCATCGTCAGTTATGGCTTCGCCGAGGCAACGGCAGCCTTCGCGCGGGCTGGTCTGCGCCTGCACACGCTGACGAATTTCGAGACTATCGTGCAAGAAGCGCAAGCGCGCGGCAGCCTGGATTCGGCGCAGTTGGCAATCGTGCGCAATTGGTTTGCCGATCCACACACATGGGGGCGCGACAAATGATGAACGCCGCAGCCAAATATGATGCCCGCGCCAAAGTCGCAAATTCACTGCTGTGCATCGGGCTGGACAGCGACCTGACCAGGCTGCCGCAGCCATTCTTGCGAAGCGAACGACCGCAGCTGGCATTCAACCGTCACATCATCGACGCGACCGCTCAATATGCCGCGGCTTTCAAGCTCAACATCGCCTTCTACGAAGCGGCGGGCGCGGCCGGCTGGCAGCAGCTTGCGCAGACAATCGACTATCTGCGGGCGCGTCACCCGGATATTCTGACAATCTGCGATGCCAAGCGCGCGGATATCGGCAATACCAGCGCCGCCTATGCCAGCGCCATCTTCGAGCAACTGGGATTTGACGCCGTCACGCTCAACCCCTATCTGGGCTGGGACGCGCTCGCGCCATTCCTCAGCTATCGCGACAAAGCCAGCATTGTCCTGTGCCGCACTTCCAATCTCGGTTGCGCCGACTTGCAAAATTTGCTGGTGGACGGGGTCCCCTTGTGGCAGGCGGTGGCGCAACAAGCGATGCAGCGGGAGGAGCGTGACAAAATCATGCTGGTGGCGGGGGCGACCTATCCGAGGGAGCTGGCGCAGATTCGCCAAATAGTCGGCGACATGACCTTGCTGGTGCCGGGCGTTGGCGCGCAAGGCGGTGATGTTGCGGCCGTGCTGGGCGCGGGGCTAAACAGCCTTGGGCGCGGCTTGATCATCAACTCGTCTCGCAGCATCGTGTTCGCCGACGACCCAGCCCAGGCCGCCGCCACGCTGCGCGACAAGATCAATGCCGAGCGCGTACATGTCCGCTAGCCAGCGAACGGTCTATGCCAAGACCAGCCGCTTCGATGCCAGCCTGGACGAGTTGCTGCGCTTCCATCAAGATCCACGCGCCCTGGCGAAGTTGACGCCACCGCCGATATTCGCGCAATTGCTGCGGGACGAACGGCTTTCTATCAGCGAAGGCGAAGTCGAGTTTAGGCTGTGGTTTGGCCCCTTGCCCTTGCGTTGGATTGCGCGGCACGAACCCGGAGCCATACCCGATTCATTCGCCGATGTGCAACTGCGCGGACCGATGGCGTATTGGCGGCACGAGCATATTTTTCGTGATGTAGCTGGCGGCGTCGAGCTGACAGACCGCGTAACGCTGGCGCACAAGCCGGGACTTTGGGGCATATTCACGCGGCTGGCGTTCGACGGGCTGCCGCTACGGATTCTTTTTGCATTTCGACACTGGCGCACCAGGCGCGCGCTGCGCAACCGATGAAGCGCGAATAGCAGATTGCAGGCATCGGCAGCGACCATATTGCACAAGAGCTATCGTTTTCAGCCGGCGCGATCGGTCGCTGACGGCATTCAAGGTCGCGACATCATCAGCAGGCTGAGGCTGCCCTTCTGGGCGATCGAGCCGTCTTGTTTGATGACGCGCATCTCCAGCACGACCACACCGCCACCCAAGCGCCGCGCGGGGCGTGTCTCGGCGACCTTCAGCTCGGCGTGGATGGTATCGCCAATGAAGACGGGCGCGCTGAACTTCATTTCCAGCCCCCTGAAGCCCAGCACGGTGCGCTCCAATATGCCCAGTTGATACGCCTGCCCCACCGCGTAGCTCAATGTCAGCATGCCATGCGCCACCCGCTGGCCCATGAACGAGCCTTCGCAGTACTCGGCGTCGGTGTGCATGGGATTGTAATCGCCGGTCAGACCAGCGAATGCCACCAGGTCGGATTCTGTGATGGTGCGCCCACGCGTGCGCAGGGTCGTGCCGACCACAAATTCGTCAAAGTACAAGCCGCGCGGGCTTTCCAACGTCTCTTTCATGATTCGTCCCTAAACCCATTGCGCGAATTTCGGGTCCTGACGGGCGAGACAAGTTTCGCACCGACAGCGGTCGATTTGCCTAAAGCCGATAGGCAGGATCAGCCGGGGAAGGCGCTGCCAATTAAAGGAGCGATCACCAGCGAAACGATAGCCAGCAGCTTCAGCAGGATGTTCAATGAAGGACCAGAAGTATCTTTGAACGGATCGCCCACGGTGTCGCCAACGACTGCCGCTTTGTGCGCATCCGAGCCTTTGCCACCCAGGTTGCCCGCTTCGATATACTTCTTGGCGTTGTCCCAGGCGCCGCCCGCATTCGCCATCATCACCGCCAGCATGAAAGCGCAGACCAGCGAGCCAAGCAGCACGCCCACCAGCGAAATCGGCGCGACGAACTCGCCCAGCGTGTTACCCTTGCCCAGCACCGCCAGCAGCGCCATGCCCACCGGCACGCCCACCGCGATAATGCCCGGCAACAGCATCTGGCGGATGGCACTGTCGGTACTGATGGCAACGCAGCGCTCATAATCGGGCTTTCCCTTGCCTTCCATGATGCCCAATTCGCGGAATTGACGCCGCACTTCTTCGACGATCTGTTGAGCCGCATCGCCCACCGCCACCATAGTCAGCGCGCTGAAGACGAATGGCAGCAAGCCGCCGATGAACAAACCGGTGACAAATTGCGGACTCAGCAGTAGATCGGCCGGGTGGGCCGCCGCGCCCAGCGCCGTGCTGCCGCCAGCTGTCAGCGCCGTGATGAATGCCGCGGTCAACGCCAGCGCCGTCATGGCTGCCGAGCCAATTGCAAAGCCTTTGCCAGTCGCGGCAGTCGTATTGCCCAGGCTGTCCAGCGCATCGGTGCGGTCGCGCACTTCCTCAGGCAAGTCGGACATTTCGGCGATGCCACCGGCGTTGTCTGCCACCGGCCCATACGCATCGGTCGCCAAGGTGATGCCCAGCGTCGACAGCATGCCGACAGCCGCCACCGCCACGCCATACAAGCCCGCCTGCGATGTCGCCAGCAAGGTGACCACGACAACAATGATGACGGGCGCAAGCGTGCTCATCATGCCCAGCGCCAGCCCGCGTATCACCACGATGCCCGCGCCGCCTTCCGCCGATGTACTCAGCGCTTGGGTCGGTCCATAAGTATCTGCGGTGAAGTATTCAGTGAAGTAGCCGATCAACACGCCGCCAACCAAGCCGCTTAGCGTGGCGATGATGACGCCGCCGGCTTTTTCGCCGAAAGGCAGGCTGCTGCCCAGCGCGACCACGACGATGCCGATCAACACCGACGCGCTGTAGATGCCTCTGCGGATGCTGCCCAGCAATTGTTCTTGGTCTGCGCCTTCTTCGGTGCGCACCAAAAAGCTGGCGAGGATGCTGATGATTAGCCCAGCCGCCGCAACCAGCAGTGGAAAGATCTGCGCCGCGATCAAGCCATCGTCAACAAAAATGCCGGCTGTCGTCGCCAGCGAGATGGCCGCGATGATGGAACTGGCGTAACTTTCAAACAAGTCGGAGCCCATGCCAGCCACATCGCCAACATTGTCGCCGACATTATCTGCGATGGTGGCGGGGTTGCGCGGATCATCTTCGGGGATGCCCGCTTCGGTTTTGCCCACCAGGTCCGCGCCGACATCAGCCGCTTTGGTATAGATGCCACCGCCAACGCGCGCGAATATGGCGATTGATGTGCCGCCGAAGCCAAAGCCAGCCAAAGCCGAAGCCGCCTGACCCGCATCGCCCAGTTCATTGACGAAGAAAATGAAGAGCAGGCTGATGCCCAGCAGCGCCAGCGATACCACCATCGTGCTCATGACCGTGCCGCTGGCAAAAGCCACGCGCAGCCCCATATTCAAGCTCTTCGAAGCCGCGTGCGCCGTCCGCACATTGGCGCGCACCGCGATATACATGCCAATATAGCCCGACAAGCCAGATGCCAGCGCGCCGATGACAAATGCCACCGCGGTCAATATCGACATGCCCGAACCTGGCACAGAGCTGAGCACAACCAGCGCGACAGTCACTATCGCCACCAAGATAGCCACAGCGCGGTATTCACGCTGCAAAAATGCGCCAGCGCCGCGTTCGATCGCCCCGGCGATTTCTCGCATCCGCTGTGTGCCCGCGTCTTGCGCCAGCACATAACTCCGCTGCCAAAGCGCGAAAATCAAGCCAATGATGCTGGCTCCCACGCCCAGTGCGACTGCTGTTGTCATATCCATCATGAATTCAGACTCCCTCGTCGTTTTACAACCCTTCAAGCAGTCTATGCTAGCGGAAAATACGGGCTTTTCAACACGCTATGCGCAACGATGCAGCACAAAGCTTTTGCTTTCCTCTCGGTGTACTCAACATGCGCGGTGTACTCGGTGGCAAAGCATTTAGGAGGCGATTTTGGCAATAATGCGCCCTGGTCGCTCCGTGGCCTGTGCTACACTTGCCAGAGAGATGCGGGCGGTGGGCAGTGCAACGGACGAAACAAATCGGCAATCGCGGCGAGCAACTGGCGCGAGCCTACCTTCGGCGGCAGGGCTATGCGATTTTGCACAGCAACTGGACTTGCCTCGATGGCGAGCTGGACATCGTAGCGCGGCAGCGGGGCATATTGGCTTTTGTCGAAGTCAAGACTCGGCGCGATGCCAGCACCGAATCGGCTCTGGCCAGCATCACGCCCAACAAACGCCAGCGCCTGCTCAACGCCGTCTATCGTTATCTGCACGAAAATGGTATAGATGCCGAGGCAGCCTGGCGCGTTGATGTGATCGCCATCGCGCTGGAGCCGAATGGAGCGGCGACAATCGCCCATGTGGAGGACGCATTTGACTGGTGAAGCGCCGTTGCTGATCGTCCTGGGCGCGACGGGCGTCGGTAAAACACAACTGGCCATCCAATTGGCGCGGCGGCTGCATGGCGAAATCATCGGTGCAGACAGTCGACAAGTTTATCGCTACATGGATATCGGCACGGCCAAACCCACGCCAGAACAACAAGCGCTCGTCCCGCACCACCTCATTGACCTGGTCGCTCCCGACTACAATTTGAGCCTGGCGGAATATCAGGATGCGGCGAATCGGGCTATCACCGACTGTCAGGCGCGCGGCAAACTGCCCATGCTGGTCGGCGGCAGCGGGCAATACATCAGCGCGGTCGAAGAAGGCTGGTCGATCCCGCGTGTCCCGCCCGATGCCCAACTGCGCGCCGAGCTGGAAGATTTCGCGGACCACAATTCGCCTGCCGGCCTGCACCAGCGCCTGCGTCAGGTCGATCCAGCGGCTGCCGATGCCATTCATCCCAACAACATCCGCCGCGTCATCCGCGCGCTGGAAGTGCAGATGCTGACGGGCCTGCCAATCAGCCAGCTGCAAGAAAAGCGCCCGCCGCCCTGGCACATTTTGAGGCTGGGCTTGCGCTTGCCAAGAGAGATTTTATACCCGCGCGTCGATGCCCGCGTTGACGACATGATCGCCGCTGGCTTCGTGGCTGAGGTGGCGCGCCTGCTGGATATGGGATACGACCGGCGGCTGCCCACTATGAGTGGCTTGGGCTATAGCGAAATGGCGGCGCATCTGCTGGACGGCACAAAATTGGACGAAGCCATTGAACGGACGAAGTTCAGCACGCATGACTTCATCCGTCAGCAGGATGTCTGGTTTCGAGGGCACGACAACGGCATAGTGTGGCATAATGCGGCGCAGATTGATGTCGGCGAGCTGGCAGAACAGATCGTCGAATTCTTTGCCAAGGCGGTGGGAACAGATGACAGAAAGCCAATTGACGCACCTGACTGAAGATGGCAGCGCGCAGATGGTCGATGTTGGCGCGAAAGCCCAGACTCGGCGCGTGGCTGTCGCCGCGGGCAAAGTCTGCATGCAGTCGCAAACACTGCGCCTCATCCGCGCTGGGGAACTAAAAAAGGGCGATGTGCTTGGCGTTGCGCGCATCGCCGGCATCATGGCAGCCAAACGGGCAAGCGAACTCGTGCCGCTGTGTCATCCGCTGCCCATCGAGCAGATAAGCCTCCAGCTACGCCTCGACGAAGCGGCGAACGCGGTGGATATCCGCGCAACCGTGCAGACGACCGGCAAGACCGGCGTAGAAATGGAAGCGCTGACGGCGGTGTCGGTGGCGGCGCTGACGATTTATGACATGGCAAAAGCGGTCGACCGCAGCATGCGCATCAGCGATATTCGCCTGCTGGAAAAACGCGGCGGTTCTCGCGGCGACTACCTCGCTGAAGGATAAACTGACTCATGCAGATTACGGTGCTGTTTTTTGCTACCCTGCGTGACCGAATTGGCGCGCGGCGGCTGGATGTCGCCCTGGACGAAGGCGCGCAGAATATTGGCGGGCTGCGCAGCGAATTGATGCGCCGACACCCCGCCGCCAGCCAGAATCTGCAAGTGGCGCTGGCTGCCATCAACGAAGAGTTCGCATTTGACGAAGATGCGATCCAGGATGGCGACGAGGTGGCATTTTTTCCGCCGGTCAGCGGTGGCTCTGCTGCCAAGCGCCCCGAGATTTTTCGGCTGCCAACAGAGCCTTTTGACCACAACGAAATCATCGCTGCCATCACGACGCCTAGCTGCGGCGCTGTCTGCCTGTTCACCGGCATCGTGCGCGGCGAAACCCACAAATCTGGACACTTGCCGCAGACCGAATGGCTGGAATACGAAGCCTACCAGGCAATGGCGCTGACCAAGATGAAACAGGTCGCAGCGGAGATCCGCGCGCGTTGGGACAAGGTCGAGGGCATCGCCATCATTCAACGGCTGGGGGTGCTGCAAGTGGGCGAAAGCACCGTGCTTTGCGCTTGTTCCGCGCCACATCGTGATGACGGCTGTTTTGAAGCGGCGCGGTATGGCATCGACCGCCTCAAAGAGATCGTGCCCGTGTGGAAGAAAGAAGTCGGCGCAGACGGCACAAGCTGGATCGAAGGCGAATATCAGCCTTCAGCCATCGACAAACACGCCAAAGCACCATGACTGTGCCGATGCCTGCGCAATCCGAGTTTGAAAAGCTGCTCGGCATACATTTTTCAAAGCCCCGGCTGTTGACGATTGCACTAACGCACAGTTCTTTTGTCAATGAATATGACGGGGCAGACGAGCTGCATGACAACGAACGGCTGGAATTCCTCGGCGACGCCGTGCTTGACCTGGTCGCCGCCGACCTTCTCTACAACCGGTATCCACATATGGCAGAGGGCAGCCTGACCCAGATGCGCGCGGCGTTGGTGAAGACAGAATCGCTGGCGAAGTTTGCCGAGCAGGTTCAGCTGGGTGATTTTTTGCGCTTTGGCGTGGGCGAAGAACGCAGTGGCGGTCGCGAGCGCCAAAGCACACTCTGCCACGCCTTTGAAGCGGTCATCGGGGCGATCTATTTGGACCGAGGCCTGGCGGTCGTGGCGCAATTCCTGAAGCCGCTGCTGCTGGAATTGCTGGATGAAGTGCTGGACAAGCGCCTGCACCTGGATGCCCGCAGCGAATTGCAAGAGCGCCTGCAAGCCCGCCGGCAGCCTCCGCCGCAGTATCGTGTCAGCGAAACGAGCGGACCCGAGCACGACAAGCGCTTCCGTGTGGAGGTCGGCAACGGCGTTGATGTGCTGGGCAGTGGCGAGGGCAAGAGCAAACGAGCCGCCGCGCAAGCAGCTGCCAGAGATGCCCTGCTACGACTATAGAAGCTAAGCCGCGCGAATCCGCCGCCGCTTGAAACAGTCTTCGCAGATGCGATACCGATGCCGCGATGGCAAGCGCGCCCGGCATATCCGACAGCGCCGCGCCGTATTCAGATTTAGCAGCAGCGCCTGGTCGATAGAAAGCGACCATTCGCGCCGTTCTTCACGCACCTGGTGATGCGCCTCGCCGAAGTCGGCAAATTCCTTGCGCTGCGAAAGCCACAAATATACATCCGCGCAGGCGATGCAAGCCTCTGTCGCGTCCAGATCGCCGCCATCTTGGATAGGCACGGGCGCAGCGGGCGGCAAGGGCATTTGGTAGCCTTCGATGATCATGTAGGCGCAATCCAGCCAATAGGCGCGAGTCGACTTGCGGGTCGGCGCGTTGACCAACTGCAGCGCTCGCGCCAGCCCCAGCCGCTGGATTTCGTCATCGGTCAGCATCTTTGCCAATTCGATGCGTTCGTCCATGTCGGCTGTCGTGATGATGGCGCGCAGTTCATCGGGGATCGACTGGAGTTCTGCCCAGCGAGTCAGCTGCTCGGCCAGGCTGCCGGGAATGAGCGTCAAGTCATCGACTGTGGGCGCAACACGCGCATAGCTCAGCTCGGGCGGCTGCTGGGCATATAGCTCCCGTATGATGTCCATATCGGCTTTTGTGGTAGCGGCGATCAGCCCCGCCTCGCGGATGCCATATCTGCCCGCGCGCCCCCCGATTTGGTGCACTTCGGCCGGGTGCAATCGGCGGTCATTTTTGCCATCATACTTCTCTGTCTCATAAAAACAGACGACATCGGCAGGCAGGTTCAAGCCCATACCCACCGCATCGGTGGCGATGCAAATCTCCGTTTCGCCCTCGGCAAAGCGGTCGGCTTGACGACGACGCACTTCGGGCGGCAAGCTGCCATAAACGACCGAGACCGCCCTGCCCATCCGCTCCAGGGTCATTTTCAAATCCAGCACATTGCGCCGCGAAAAAGCCACCAGGATCGTCGCTGGCGGCAAAGTCTCGAGAGTGAAGTGCCGCTCGGCAACAGCGATGGGCGCGAGGCGTTCGTGTTCGACCAACTCGCAAGGCAGTTCGGCGGCGGCGGCCAGCACTTCAATCAGCTTGCGAGCGGTGGGCGGGCCGATTATGTGCATTTCCGGCGCGGCGCATTCCATCAGCGCGCGCGTCCAAGCCCAGCCGCGGTCGGCATCCGCCAGCATCTGCGCTTCGTCGATGATGACGCATTCTCCGCTGTCGTGCGCAGAAAACATCTCAATAGTCGCTGCGGTGATCGTTGCGCCTTCCACCCGGATCACTTCTTCGCCAGTCAGCAGATTGCAAGCCACGCCCTCGGCATTGAGCCGGTCGAAGATTTCGTAAGCCAGCAACCGCAGTGGAGCGAGATACCAGCCAGACCCAGCCGACTTCAGCGCCTGCAAGGCATCGTGCGTTTTGCCGCTGTTGGGCTCGCCGATGTGCAGGTATAGCTGCTGTTGGTCGCGCCAGGCATTGCGCCAATTGGGGAAAGCATCGATCAAGCGGTTGCGCAATTTGCTGCGGGCTTGGCGTTGGCGACGTTTGCGGTGGCGCCCGCCGCGGCGCTTTTTTCCTTTGCCCTTGTCGGCGCTGGGTTTTTTCCCGTTTTCATCGAGCAACTGGCTATATTCGGCGAAAGTATGCGGCAGATCCCACAATCCGCGGGCATCGCGCCACACGATGCGCTTGGGCGAGAGGCCCGCCTGGCGAATGCGGTTGTTGAGTGTGCGCTGGTCGACCGCCAATACGCCGCGCAAATCGGCCGGGCGCAACCGCGCATAGCCCGCGATCATCTCGCGCAGATCGGGATCGGCAACGGTAGGCTGAAATGTGCGGGCAGGGAAGCGCAACTTACCGCGCGGGTCGAGGAAGCTGTCCAGCGCCAATTCTTGCGTGGCTGTGCGCAGTGTTTCGCCATCGACGCCCACCAATTTGGCAGCCTGCTTGATTGTGTAGCTGCGGGCTGCTACCTGTTGTTCCAACGCATGCTTGTTTTTGGGGGGGCGTATGCCTTTGCGGATTTCGTCGCCGCATAGTTCAAGGACACTCTGCCAGGCTTCGGCGTCAGCGGACGCGTCCGGCTGGGGCTTTGTTTTGTTTTTTTCCAATGGTGATACCAAATTGTTGCTCCGGCTATGTTTGTCTTTTGCGCCTAATCTTCCCAGCGGTATGGCAGAGGATTTGCGGCGTCGGCATTATCCGCTGCCTCTCGCTTCTCCCTGTCGCTGTTCGTAGAAAACAAGGGCAACTGTCGTGATGCCTCGACCCGGTAATGCGCCAAAATTCGCGCGACGAGGTCGGTGCGAATGCCTGTCTCGCTAAATATCTCCACAGCAAAGCGAGCTGGATGTTTTTGAGCCTTGCGCCGATTGCAGTCCGGGCAGGCGACCACCAAATTTGCTGGCGTATTGCTACCGCCCCGCGCCAGGCTGACCACATGGTCCAACTCAATCTCTGCGCCCACCAGGTTGCATCCGCACCATTCGCAGCGCCCGCCAGACTCCAGGATACGGTCGCGCAGCATGATCGCGGACACTTCGCCAGGTGCGCCAGCCAGTTTCGCGCGCTCCTTCAAGGCGCTAGCATACTGGCGCATCGCAGCAAAATCAAGTTGATCCTGGTAAATCATCAGGGCTGTCTCGCCGGTTGGTCGCGCTATTATCAGCATACAGCAAGTTTTTCGCGCGGATTGCCGAGCTTCGGCGCGGGCGTTATACTATTGCGCTGGCATTCACAGACGAACAGGAGCAGCCAATTGGGCATTTTTCGCCGCGGATTGTCAAAAACGCGCCAGTCATTCTTCGGGCGCATTTCGCAGCTTTTGGGCAACACCGAAATCGACGACGACACCTGGGACGACATGGAGACGCTGCTAATCCAGGCGGATGTCGGATTCAACACCACGGTGCAAGTGGTCGATGCCCTGCAAGCCCGGGTGCGCGCCGAAGGCATCACCAGGTCCGACCAGCTGCGCGATGCCTTAAAAGCCGAGCTGGCTGCGCTGTTGTCTTTTCCGCCGGCGCTGGATATTTCTGGGCGCGAGTTGTCGATCATTTTGGTGGTCGGCGTCAATGGCTCGGGCAAAACCACATCTATCGCCAAGCTGGCGCATCGGCTGAAGAACCTGTCGGGGCGCAAGGTGATGATCGCCGCGGGAGACACTTTTCGCGCGGCAGCCATCGAGCAATTGCAAACTTGGGGCGAACGCATTGATGTGCCTGTCATCGCCAATCGTCCCGGCTCCGATCCTGGCGCTGTCGTTTACGATGCAACCATGGCCGCCAAAGCGCGTGGCTATGAAATTCTCATCATCGACACAGCAGGTCGGCTGCAAAACAACTATAACCTCATGCGCGAGCTGACAAAAATCAGCGAAGTGTCTGGAAAGGTGGTGCCAGATGCCCCGCACGAGGTGCTGCTGGTGCTGGATGGCACGACCGGGCAGAATGCAATTGAGCAAGCCAAGAGCTTTCAAGAAGCTTCGGGCGTCAGCGGCGTCATCGTCACCAAGCTGGACAGCACAGCCAAAGGCGGCATGGTCTTCTCTATTTTTCATGATTTGCATCTGCCGGTGCACTATCTGGGCTTGGGCGAAACCATTGACGACCTGGTGCTCTTCACGCCCGAATTCTTCGTCGACAGCTTGTTTGATGACGACGACCAGGAGAATTGACATCCATTGTGCAAATCACCAGCGCGCAAAATAGCAAGCTAAAGCTGGTAAATCGGCTGCGCAGCAAACGCGGGCGCGAGGCAGAAGCGCGTTTTGTCATTGACTACGCGCGAGACTTACGGCGGGCGCTGGATTGTGGCTACCAGGTGGAGTTTGTGCTGCACTGCCCGGAACTCGGCGGCGAGATCGGCGATATGGACTGCGAGACGCATACGATTACGCCCCGGCTGCTGCGGCGCTTTGCTTACCGAGACAACCCGGACGGCTTGTTGGCGGTCTTGCCCAACCAACTGCCAAAGGGTCGCCTGTGGCTGGAGGGCGCATCAATCCACAGCGCGCTCCTGCTGGTAGATCTGCGCGTGCCCGGCAATATCGGCGCACTGATGCGCAGCTCCGACGCCAGCGGCTGCGACGCGGTCCTACTGGTCGATTGCGCGCTGGACCTCTATAATCCCAATATCATTCGCAGCAGCACTGGCGCTTGCTTCCTGGACAATATCTATCAGCTGACCACAGGCGAGGCATTGGATTATCTGAGCAGCGCCGACATGGAGATCGTTGCCGCAGATCTGGGTGGCAGCAGCCTGTACGACGCAGACTTCGCCGCCAAGACAGCCATTGTGCTGGGCGCGGAAGACCGGGGACTGAGCGAGCATTGGCTGTCCAGCGCCGATCGCCGCATCCGCATCCCCATGGCGGGTCGGGCAGTTGACTCGTTGAATGTATCGGTTAGCGGTGCCATCCTGATGTTTGAATTGCAGCGCCAGCGCCAACACGGCAGATAGGCAAACCAGCCCTATGGATAGCATCGCCAGCCAACTGCGAGAGTTTCAAGCGCATATCAATGAACTCATGGCGCGCATTGGCATCGCCGACAAAGCCGAAAGCGCCAGCCAACTGGAAACCGCTGCCAGCCAAACCGACTTTTGGGACGATCCAGAATCCGCCCAGAAAATCATGCAGCAGCTCGCGCGGCTGAATGCACTGGTCGATAAATGGCGCGGATTGGACGCCCGCGTCTCGGATGCGATTGAACTGGTCGAGATCGCCGATGACGATATGCAAGCCGAGCTGGAAGCCGAGACCGAGGCCTTGCGCAAAATTGTCGCCGCTATGTCGCGCGAAGCCATGCTTTCGGGTGATTATGACAACGAAAATGCCATCTTTGCCATTCACGCGGGCGCTGGCGGAGTCGATGCCCAGGATTGGACCGAAATGCTGGAGCGCATGTACCTGCGTTGGATAGAGCAAAATGGCTACAAAGCCGAAATCCTCGACCGCAGCGGCGGGGAAGAAGCCGGCTTGAAGAGCGTCACCATCAGTGTCAAGGGCGACTATGCTTTTGGCAATTTGCAGAGCGAAGAAGGTGTGCATCGCCTGGTGCGCCTGAGCCCATTTGACAGCGCCAGACGCCGCCACACCGCATTCGCGAAAGTGGAGCTCTGGCCCGATATCCAGAGCGACATCGAAATCACCGTGGAGGAGCGCGACATCCGCATCGATACCTATCGTGCCAGCGGCGCGGGCGGACAGCATGTGCAAAAGAATGACACTGCCGTGCGCATAACCCACTTGCCCACGGGGCTGGTCGTGCAATGTCAAAACCAGCGCAGCCAGGCACAAAACCGCGATCGCGCCATGCAAATCCTCAAAGCGCGCCTCTTTGAGATGGAACGCGCCAGGCAAGAAGCGCAAATGGCCGAGCTGAAAGGCGAAAATGTCGATGCTGGCTGGGGAAACCAGATCCGCTCCTATGTCTTGCATCCCTACCAGATGGTGAAAGATCATCGCACCAATGTAGAGATCGGCAATGCGACAGCTGTGCTCGATGGGCGATTGGGCGAATTCATTGATGCGTATCTGCGGCACAAGATCAACGGCTGATGCGCCCCGGCGCGCGCCAAAGAATCAACGCGATTTGGCGACAGCTATGGCAAGATGTGGTAAATTAGGCGCAGGCACATCGCAAATGGTGGCTGCATGATGGTGAGCGCCAGCAACTTGTATTCCCGCGATCTGACATCATTGCTTGCCGCGCTGCCAAAGAGCAAACCCAATGAGATTGACCTGATCGCCGCCGCTTATCATCGCGCCGAACGCGCGCACAGCGGGCAGAAACGCAAATCGGGCGAGCCCTACTTCACACATTGCGTCGCGGTCGCCAGCATCCTGGCAGAGATGAAGCTGGACGCCGAGACCATCGCGGCCGGCTTGCTGCACGATGTCGTCGAAGACACCGACCTGACCATCACGGATCTGCGTCGCGAATTTGGCATGACAATCGCCACACTGGTCGATGGTGCCACCAAGCTGAAAAACCTGCCGCTGAAGAATGTCTCGCCCAATGGCGACACTCGCCGCTCCAGCGCGGTCAATCGCGAGATGGAATACATCCGCAAGATGCTGCTGACCATGGGCGATGATGTGCGGGTCGTGCTGGTCAAACTGGCCGATCGTCTGCACAACATGCGCACGCTGGGTTATATGCCGCGCGAAAAACAGCGAACCGTGGCTCTGGAAACGCGCGATATCTTTGCGCCACTGGCAAACCGCCTCGGCATCTGGCAAATCAAATGGGAGCTGGAAGACTTGAGCTTCCGCTATTTGAATCCAGAAGCGTACCGCGCGATCGCCAAAGCGCTGGACGAACGGCGCGACGAGCGAGAGGCTTATGTGCGCCAGATCAAAGAACGGCTCTTCAAGGAGCTGCGCGCCGCCAACATCAATCAAGTTACCATCACCACCCGCCCCAAACATATCTACAGCATCTATAGCAAGATGACGCGCAAAGACCTGCCGCTCGAGCAGATCTACGATATTCGCGGCATGCGCGTGCTGGTGGACAACCTGCCAGAGTGTTACCTGGCGCTGGGTATCGTGCACAACCTGTGGCGCCCCATCCCCGGCGAATTTGATGACTATATCGCCAATCCCAAAGACAATTTTTATCGCAGCCTGCACACAGCTGTGCACGATGACGCTGGCAAAACAGTCGAAGTCCAGATCCGCACCTGGGAGATGCACGAGGATGCCGAATATGGCATCGCGGCGCATTGGCGCTATAAAGAAGGCGAAAATGGGCATGACCAGGCATTTGAACAGCGCCTGGCGTATCTGCGCCGCCTGATGGAATTCGGCCCGGAAGTCAACGATGCCTCGCAATTTGTCGACACCGTCAAATCGGAAGTCTTTCAGGATCGCGTTTACAGCGTAACGCCCAACGGCGACATCATCGATTTGCCGGTCGGCGCGACACCTATCGACTTTGCGTATCACATCCACACCGATATCGGCAATCGCTGCCGCGGCGCAAAGGTCAATGGTCGCCTTGTGCCGCTCAATACCAAGCTAAAAATGGGTGACCAGGTCGAAATATTGACCGCCAAACGCGGCGGACCCAGCATGGACTGGCTCAATCCCGATCTCGACTACGCCGTCACCAACCGCGCCCGCAGCAAGATCCGCCAATGGCTGCGCAAGCAAAATCGTGACAAACACATCGCCACCGGCAGAGATGCGTTGGAACGCGAACTGAAGCGGCTGGGCGTGCAAGAAAAGATGTCCTATGACTCGGTCGCGCGCCTGGTTGGCTTTGACAAACTGGATGATTTTCTGGCGGCAATCGGCGCGGGCGATGTCACGGGTCCGCAAATCACCAACCGCGTGCTGGAAGAAGAACGGCGCAAAACAGCCGAGAACCAGACAGATGCCGACCTGCTGAAGCCGCGCAGCAAACGCGCCGGCACCAACACGACCAAGGGCGTCAGCATCATGGGCGCTGGCGGTCTGCTGGTCAACCTGGCGGGCTGCTGCGCGCCGATGCCAGCCGACGACATCATCGGCTATATCACACGCGGACGTGGCGTCACCGTGCACCGTTCCGATTGCCCCAATATCATTGCCCTGCGCGAAACAGAACGGCTGATCGAAGTTTCTTGGGGCGATGCGGAAGACGAGCAGCATTACCTTGTGCCTGTCGAAGTTATCGCCTACGACCGCGAAGGACTGCTGCGCGAGATCACCACCATCATCGCCGACCAGCGCGTCAATATCGCCTCTGTCGATGTGACGACCAGCCAGCATTACGCCCGGCTCAAGCTGCAGCTCGAGATCGCCAACAACCAGCAGCTCACGCGCATATTGACAAAGCTGGATATGCTGCACGATGTGCTGGAAGCGCGACGGCGTTACTCCAACTGAACGCCGCGATTGATGCGCATCGCCCTGCTGGAAAGTTATTATGGCGGCAGTCACAAAGCCTGGGCGGATGGCTACCAAGGTCATTCTCGCCATGATATAGCGTTGATCACGCTGCCCGCTCAATACTGGAAGTGGCGCATGCAAGGCGCTGCCATCAGCTTTGCGCGTCTGCTGCAATCCCAGCCCGACCTAATCCTGGCATCCAGCATGATCGACTTGTCGACCTTCCGCGCGCTGACCTTTCGGCGTCTGGGCGATGTGCCGCTGGCGCTATACCTGCACGAAAACCAACTTTCATACCCCCAAAACCAGCGACAAGGGCATGGCTGGCGATATGGATTCATCAATTACACCAGCGCACTGACCGCCGATGCCGTCTACTTCAACAGCGAATATCATCATATGGACTTCATGGCGCAGCTGCCGCGCATGCTCAAGCACTTCGCCGATTACAACGAGCTGGAAAGCATAGAGGCCATCGGCAAAAAGTCGCAAGTGCTGCCGCTGGGCATCGACCTGCGCCGATTCGACGCTCACCACGTCAAAAAGCCAGCGGACACGCCGCCACGCATCTTGTGGAATCATCGTTGGGAAGCCGACAAGAATCCCGATGCCTTTGCCCACAGCTTGATTCAACTGGCAGAAAGCGACTTTGACTTCCAGGTGGTCATCCTGGGTGAGCAATTTGGCGAGATGCCGGCGGCTTTCCGCGCTGCGCGGGAACAGCTTGGCGGGCGAATCATCCAGATGGGCTATGCGCAGTCTTTTGCCGAATATGCGCGCTGGCTGTGGCAATCCGATTATGTCGTCAGCGCCGCTTGGCAAGAGTTCTTTGGCGCGGCTGTCTGCGAGGCGATGTATTGTCGCTGCATCCCCATCTTGCCCGATCGCCTCAATTATCCGCACCTGCTGCCCGACCAGCTCAAGCAAAGCTGTCTATACGCGCGGGGCAAGCTGACGGCACAACTGGCATATCATCTGGCTGGTGGCGCTTGCGTGGAGACGGACAAGCTGCGAGCAGAGGCTGCGCGTTATGACTGGTCGCGGGTGGCTCCGCAATATGACGAAGAATTGCAGGCGCTGGCTAGCTGTCTGCTGCCAGGCTAGCATCGGCTCCATTTGAGCTGGCACCACCCGGTCCTGGCGCGGCCCCTGTCTCCGGCAATGCCGATTCCAACCGGGGCGCTTCGGGGCTATCGGCGCGAATGGGAAGAGAATGGTTGTAGCGAGCGACGCCGACCACCGTTTCTTTGTCGCGCAAGGCGATCACTTCATTGCCGCCGGCGCTGCCTCGCTTCAAGGCCTTCGCCAGCCCCAGCGACATATATTTGGCTTTGCGTCTGTTGGTCAGCGTCAGCGCAGTATCATCCAGACGACCGATAGTCGCAGCCGCGATTTGCTTGCTGCCCAGTGGCAAGCGCATGGAAAGCACGCCGCTGCCACCGCGACCTTGCGTCTTGTATTCGGACACAGGCGTGGTCTTGGCGATGCCCTGCTCGGTGATATTCCAGGCATACAGCTTGTCATCGGCGATGAAAGCGGACACAACACGATCGCCCTGAGTCGCGAGTTTGATACCGCGCACGCCGCCAGCCATCAGACTTGTCGGGCGTACATCTTGCTCGCTGAACCGGATCGCATAACCGCGCGCTGTTGTCAGCAGAAGCTCGTCATCGCCAGCGCTGTACAAGGCGGCCACCAGCTTGTCCTGGCGCGCTATTTTCATCACGCTGAAGGCCGCCGACATCACACCGGGCAATTCGCCTGCATTCACCCGTTTGACCTGTCCGCCAGCCGTGACCAGGCAGACGAAACCAGCCTGGAGCGAGGCGGGCAGACACAAGAACGAGACGACGCGCTGGGTGGGTGGCAAGGCGCACAAATCGCTGAACTGCATGCCATCGCCAGCGCTTTCTACCTGTGGAACTTGCTGGACGGGCACGGTGGCGCAATCGCCATCGTCCGCGAAAATATACATGATCTGGCCCGTTGTGCTGTGCTGCAGCCAACGCGGCGGATTCTTGGTGTTGACTGTCACACGCGGTGGTTCGCCCTGTGGGGTCCGTCCCAACTGCCCGGCAGTGCTCAGCAAAACAACGGTCGCTTCTTCTGGCACCAGGAAGTCGGCTTGCGAAAGATCGCTGGCCTCGCCATCGGCGATGATGGTGCGGCGTGGATCGCCATACTGCTGCTTCACCGACGCCAATGCCTCGGCAATATGCTCGCGTTGCCGCTGCGGATCGGCCAGCAGCGCCTCCAACGTCTTGATTTGCTGGCGCGTTGCTTTATATTCCCTGCGGATCTTGCGCCGTTCCAGCGAAGCCAGGCGACGCAGAGCCATATCCAGGATGGCGCTGGCTTGGACCTCGCTCACCTTGAACTGCTTGACGAGGTTGCGGCGGGCGGTTTCGCTGCTGCGTGATTTGCGGATTGTTTGGATGACGGCATCCAACTCGTCCAGCGCGGTCAGCAAACCTTCCAGCACATGCGCTCGTTCTGTCGCGCGCGCCAGGTCATAGCGGCTGCTGCGCTGCAATACCTCCAGCCGATGCTCAAGATACACGCGCAGCGCCTGCTTCAAGGTGAGCAGACGCGGCTGTCCATCGACCAGCGCCAGCATGATAATGCCGAATGTGCTCTGCAACGGCGTAAGCTTGAATAGACGTGCCAACACAGCCGTAACATCCACATTGCGCTGCAGCTCAATGACCAGCCGGACGGCATTCTGGCGATCGGATTCATCGCGCAAATCTGCCAAGCCCTTCAGCCTGCCAACATTGACCAGCATGGCGATGCGCTCGATGAGGGTCGTCTTGTTGGTCTGATAGGGCAGCTCGCTGATGATAATGCGCGACTTGCCGCCGCCCATATCTTCGACATGCACCTTGGCGCGCAGGGTGATCTTGCCGCGTCCGGTCGCCAGCGCTTGCCGCAGCATATCGTTCTCGCCGCGTCGCGCATAAATGACGCCGCCGGTGGGAAAGTCGGGTCCCTTCACAAAGCGCATCAGCTCATCGACATCAATATCGTCCAGCCGATGCCACTGGTCGAGCAGGTAGCGCAGCGCATCACAGACTTCGCCCAGGTTGTGCGGCGGGATGTTGGTGGACATGCCAACCGCGATGCCAGATGCGCCATTGACCAACAGGTTGGGCAGCATGGCGGGCAACACATTCGGTTCGTTGAGCGTGCCATCAAAGTTGTCGACGAAATCGACCGTGTCTTTGTTGATATCGACCAGCAATTCGCCGCCGATGCTCGCCATACGCGCTTCTGTATAGCGCATGGCTGCCGCGCCATCGCCGTCAATGCTGCCGAAATTGCCTTGCCCGTCGATGAGCATATAACGCATGGAAAAGTCTTGCGCCATGCGCACCATGGTGTCATAGACAGCTGCATCGCCGTGCGGATGATATTTGCCCATCACCTCGCCAACAATGCGCGCGCTCTTTTTGTGCGTGCTGCCCGCGCCGACACCCATATCGTGCATGGCGTACAAGATGCGGCGGTGCACGGGTTTCAAGCCATCTCGCGCGTCTGGCAGCGCCCGCGACACAATCACGCTCATGGCGTAGCTCAGATAGGCATCGCGCATTTCGCTTTCGATTGCGACTTGATGAAGCGAACGATCTGGCATCAAGCGACCTCAGCGATATTGAGCAGCAGGCGAAGGAGCACCGAGAGGAAGGGCTGGCGCAACAGCTACATTGTAGACGGCAAATGGAAAATCTGTCAAACGCGCAGACAAGCGCGGAGTGGTGAACTTGCTGGATATGATCACCTCACTCAATTCCCCCGACAGGTCAGGGGGAGGCAGAGCAAGCGCGGATTCTGCCGTCATGTCGTGAGACAACTCCCGAAACTCCCCTCTCCGACTCGTCGGGGAGGGGCCGGGGGTGGGGTTACATAACCTGTCCTCCCCCTCCCTCAGTTTTGGGGGAGGGGCTTGGAGTGGGGAAAAGCCGCTAGAGCTCGCTGAGAATCAGCCGTTCAAAGTCGTCGAAATCGGTCACCGGCTCGGGCTCAAGCGCGCCCTGCTCTTCCAGCGTGGTAATCGGCGCGATAGCTTCACGATCCTGATAAGCGTGGAAACCAGTGCCGGCCGGGATGAGCTTGCCAATGATGACATTCTCTTTCAAGCCGTGCAGCGGGTCGACCTGCCCTTCGATAGCTGCGCCCGCCAAGACCTTGATGGTGTGTTGGAAGCTGGCGGCGGAAAGGTAGCTGTCGGTTTCCAGCGCGGCTTTGGTGATGCCCAAGAGGACCGGCGAAGCGCTACAGATTTCCTTGCCCTCGGCGCGCAGGCTTTCGTTGATTTCGCGTAGTTTGCGCTCGTCGATCAGGTCGCCAGGCAGCAAGTCGCTGTCGCCAGTCTTGGTAACTTGCACCTTGCACATCATCTTGCGAATGACGGTTTCAAAGTGCTTGTCGGCGATATTGACGCCCTGGCTGCGATAAACTTCCTGGATTTCGCTGAGCAGATAAAGCTGTGTGGCTTCTGTGCCCTGCACCTGCAAGACGCGATGCGGACTCTTGGAGCCTTCGGTAAGCTGTTCGCCCGGCGCAATGGTCATGCCGTCATAGATTTCTTTGCGCAAGCGCGCATTGGCGGGGATCTCGTAGTCGTTCTCGTCGCGGACTTCTTTGCGGATGAAGATGGTGTCTTCTTCCAGGTGAATGACGCCGCTCATGGCAGCCGTCAGTTTTTCTTCGCCGTCGGTGGCCAGCGCCGCGCGCACTTTGACTTCCTGCCCGTCTTCCACCAGGATTTCCCAGCCTTCGGGCACGACATGCACTTCGCTTTCCATCGTCTCGTTGATGACCGTGGCGATTCGCGCCTTGTCTTCGCGCTCGGACAGCCGCAAGATGCCGCCGTGCTCGGTCATCACCGACTCGCCTTTGGGCTTGCGGCGAGCTTCGAACAGCTCTTCGACGCGAGGCAGGCCGCTGGTGATATCGCCCTGGGCATAGACCGCGCCAGCCGCATGGAAGGTGCGCAGGGTCAGCTGGGTGCCGGGCTCGCCGATGGATTGCGCCGCAATGATGCCGACCGCCGCGCCGATATTGACCATCTCGCCCGTGCCCAGATCGCGCCCATAGCACAAGGCGCAGCAGCCGTGAATCAAGTCGCAAGTCAGCGGGCTGCGCACAGCGATCGTTTCCAGGCTGGATTGCTGCAGTCGGTCGGCGATTTCTTCGTCGATCATTTCGTTGCGGCTGACGATCAAGTCGCCCGAATCGGGATCATGCAGATCGACCGCGGCACAACGCCCAACAATGCGCTCGCTGATGGATTGCCCGCCGATGTCATCGCTGCGCCGGATTTCCAGCGCGTTGCTGGTATGGCAGTCGATGCGATTGACGATCATATCCTGCGCGACATCCACCAGACGCCGTGTCAAATAACCGGCATCGGCTGTGCGCAGCGCTGTATCCGCTAAGCCTTTGCGAGCGCCATTTGAAGACATGAAGTATTCCAACGTGTTCAAGCCCTGGCGGAAGTTGCTGCGGATAGGCAGTTCGATAATGCGGCCCGCCGCGTCTGCCATCAGCCCGCGCATGCCAGCCAACTGCGTGATGGGTCCATAGCCACCCTTGGTCGCCCCGGAACGCGCCATGATGGCGATGGGTCCATAGGGATCAAGCGTGACTTCAATTTGGTCTTGCAGGTCGTCTTTGGCGCGCGTCCATTCGTCGACTGTGATTTGGTAGCGCTCTTCCTGTGTCATCAGCCCGCGCCGATAATCGCGCTCGGCACGTTGCACGACATTGTCGGCCTGCTGCATGATATCTTGACGTTCATCTGGCGTGGACAAATCACTGACAGCGATTGTCGTTCCAGAGATGGTCGCATAATGAAAGCCAAAATTCTTCACGGCATCGACCACTTCGGTCGTTCGGTCTGCGCCGATGACCTGATAGCAGCGCGCGACCAACTGCTGCAAGCCCTTCTTGCCCATGGTTTCTTGCACGAAGCGCATTTCATCGGGCAAGATGCGGTTGAAGATCGCCCTGCCGACGGTGCAGATCTCCGGCTCTTCTTGCGGCGAGCGGTCGTCAAATACATTGCCCAGCAAGATGGGCGTGTGCAAGTCGACCAAGCCGATGCGATACAGGTATTCCACTTCGTCCATATCGACGGCCACGCGCCGCTCGTGCAGGTTGGTGATCTCCAGTTGATCTTCCAGCTTGCGCGCCCGCAGGTATTTGCGCATCTCGTAGGCATTCGCCAGCAAACAATCGACTTCGCCAGCCAGCACAGCATCGACAGTGCGGTCGATAGCCGAATTGACGACGCGCTGGCGCCCGTTGGAGTCGGTGGTCACTTCATCCGCGAAAAGCTGCGTCTGCGGTATTTGGCGAAATTGCGCGTAGTAATAGCCGTTAGACCGTTCGGCAATGCCGACGGTGAACTTGCCAGAATAGAGCGTCTGCTCGCTGCGAAACTCGTCCGCGCGCGACCGCAATGCCACGACCTCGACCGTTGGGTCCATGGTCAGGTAATAGTTGCCCAGCACCATGTCTTTGGCAGGACCAACAATGGGCGCGCCATCGGAGGGCTTCAGCAGGTTGCGCGTACTCAGCATCAATTCGCGAGCTTCTTTGACGGCTGCCTCACTCAATGGCACATGCACAGCCATCTGGTCGCCATCGAAGTCGGCGTTGAATGCCGAACAAACCAGTGGGTGAATCTGGATGGCTTTGCCTTCGACCAGCAGCGGCTCAAAAGCCTGGATACCCAGCCGGTGCAGGGTTGGCGCGCGATTCAGCAGCACAGGGCGATCCTGGATGACTTCTTCCAGCACCTCCCACACTTCGGGCTGTTCGCGCTCAATGATGCGTTTCGCGCCTTTGACATTGCTCGCGTAGTTGTATTCCACCAGCTTGCTGATGACGAAGGGGCGATACAATTCCAGCGCCATCGACTTGGGCAGGCCGCACTGATGCAGCTTGAGTTTGGGGCCGATGACGATGACCGAACGCCCGGAATAGTCGACGCGCTTGCCCAGCAGGTTGCGGCGAAAGCGCCCTTTCTTGCCTTTGAGCATGTCGCTCAATGATTTCAACTCGCGACGACCACGCCGGCTCAAGGCTTTACCACGCTGGCTGTTGTCAATCAGGCTGTCGACCGCTTCTTGCAGCATACGTTTTTCGTTGCGCACAATAACATCGGGCGCGCCCAGATCAAGCAGGTGCTTGAGGCGGTTGTTGCGGTTGATGACGCGGCGATACAGATCGTTCAAATCGCTGGTGGCGAAGCGACCGCCATCCAACTGCACCATCGGGCGCAGGTCGGGCGGAATGACCGGCAGCACAGTCAGGATCATCCATTGCGGACGGTTGCCATCCGGCTCGTTGCCTTTTTTGTCGCGGTCGCTGTCGACCACGGTTTCGCGACTCTTTGCCAGACGCTCGACCACACCCAGACGTTTGGTGGCTTTACGGGCGCGCTGCTTGGAGCGCGTCGTGCGCACCTCGTGCCACAACTCTTCTTCCATCTTCTTCAGGTTGAGGTTCTTGAGGATTTCATGGAAGGCTTCTGCGCCCATATCAGCCTGGAAGACATTGCCAAATTTGCCTTTCAAGTCGCGATAACGACTCTCCGACAAGAATTGCAAGGCTTGCAATTCCTCAAGTTCTGCCAGCTGCGTTTCGGCATTGCTGCGCAGCTCATTCATTTTTTCTTCCAGACCCAGCAGGTGCTCGCCCATGGCGCTTTCGACATCGGCATTGGCCTGGTCGATATCGCCGCTGATCTTTTGGATCTCTTCGGTCTTCAACGCCGCCATTTCAGTTTCCAGCGCACTGAGGTAGTTGGCGACCATCTCTTGCATGCGGCTGACATGGTCGCTGGTGATGCTTTCACCGCGCTCTACGACGACTTTGCCAGCCGATTCCAGGCGGATCTGGCTGGACGAGACTTGACCAAGCAAGTTTGCTATGCTGTCTTCAATAGCGCGGCCCTCTCTGACAGCCGCGTCACTCAAGCGATCCCGCTCTTTTTCGAAGTGCTGGTCGATTTCGCCAACCATCCTCTCAAATTCGGCGGCGGCGCGATCGCGTTTGTCCCGCAGTTCTGCCATCTGCTCGTCGATTTCGTCTTTGAGCTCAATTTCCTTGTTTTCCAGCTCCTGATGAATGCGCGAGATGGCTCGTTTGCGGGCATCTTCATCGACCTGGGTGATAACATACTGGGCGAAGTAGAGCACTCGGTCGAGGTTGCGCCGGCTGACATCCAGCAGCAAGCCGAGATAGCTGGGGACGCGCCGCGTGTACCAGACATGGGCGACCGGTGCCGCCAACTCGATATGCCCCATCCGCTCGCGGCGCACGGACGAGCGCGTTACCTCGACGCCACATTTGTCGCAGATGATGCCACGATAGCGGATATTCTTGTACTTGCCGCAATAGCACTGCCAGTCGCGTGTAGGACCAAAAGTGCGCTCGCAGAACAACCCGTCCATTTCGGGACGCAGCCGTCGATAATTGATCGTCTCTGGCTTGGTCACCTCGCCATATGACCAGGAACGAATCTGCTCGGGCGAAGCCAAACTGATGCGCAATGCGCTAAAGTCTCTAGCCTCCAAGGACCAACCTCCTCTGCGCTGTGATGCTATGAATCGAAAAAAGCTGAACTGATGCCGCGCCGACGCACGATTTCCAATACCAACAAGACAACAGAGAGCACAGTCCCTGAGCCCCTAACACAAGGTCGAATTGTGGCTTTTTTGCATCTTGCGAACATTGTAGCGCGATTTGCGGCGCTGTCAAGGCACAAGCCGGCGGAGAGTGGCGATTCGTCAGACAAACTCCCCGCGCATCTGTGCTATAATGCCCGAGCGAATTCGCAGTTGGAGCGCAGAACCATGCCGCTATTGCTCAATGTCGACAAAGCGCTGGCGCAGATCCTGGCTGATATGCAGCCACTGGGCAGCGAAAGCGTCGCGCTGACCGAATCGCTGGATCGCGTCATCGCCGACGACATCGCAGCGCCGCTGGACTTGCCGCCATTCGACAATTCGGCCATGGATGGATATGCCATCCGCCACGAAGACAGCGAAAAGGCCAGCCCGCAGCACCCAGCCAGCTTGCGCGTCACGCAGGATATATCGGCGGGAGCCACGCCCACAGGCACCTTGCAGCCTGGGCAAGCCGCCCGCATCATGACCGGCGCGCCTCTTCCACCTGGCTGCAGCGCGGTGGCGCCTGTCGAAGATACCAACGACAACTGGCGCAAAGGCAGCAACCCAATCCCGCCCGAACAAGTGCAGATCTACAGCAGTTATGCGTTTGGCGCGAATATCCGACGCCAGGGCGAGAATATCGAATGCGGCGCAATGGTCATGCAAGCGGGCACAGTCGTCCAGCCAGCCGAAATCGGCATGCTGGCGGCGATCGGCTGTGCGCGCTTCGAGGTGGTGCGCAAGCCCAAGGTCGTCATCCTGGGCAGCGGCGATGAATTGGTCGATGTGCATGAACCGCTGAGCGCTGGCAAGATCCGCAATACCAACAGCTATACATTGGCGGGCCAGATTCGGCAGGCTGGCGGCATCCCTATCCGCTTGCCAATTGCGCGCGACAATTTGTCAGAAATCCGCGCTTTGTACGAGCGCGCCCTGGGCATCAACCCCGACATGATCATCAGCAGCGCGGGCGTTTCGGTCGGAGCAGCCGATCTGGTGCGCGAAGTTATGGACGAGCTGGGCGACATCGACTTTTGGCGCATCAATATGCGGCCAGGCAAGCCGCTGGCTTATGGCACACTGCGAGGCATTCCTTTCTTCGGTTTGCCCGGCAATCCCGTTTCCACGATGGTGACCTTCGAAGTTTTCGTGCGGCCGGCGCTGGCGAAGCTGGCCCGGCGCGCTCTGCACAGAAAGACGCTAGTGGCGACCGTCGCCGAAGATCTGCGCGCGGATGGGCGGCGCAGCTACAACCGCGTGCGGCTTTCGCGCGAAGGCGGTGGCATTGTGGCGCATTCGACCGGCAACCAAAGTTCCGGGGCGCTGATGTCCATGCTGTTGGCGGACGGGCTGGCCATAATCCCGGAAGGGCAAGAGCTTGTGCCAGCCGGCAGCGAATTGCCAGTGCTGCTGCTGCGACCGTTTGAATAAATAGCGAGGTTGCATGCCATGCGCCATATTCGCCGAATTCAGATGCTATTGGTCGCGATCGGTCTGGTGGTCGCGTCCTATTTGAGCTATTTGAAATTGACCGATGTGCCAGCTGTCTGCGTAGAAGCCGGGGCTTTCGACTGCAATGTTGTGCTCAACAGCCGCTATTCAGAGTTGGCGGGCATACCAATCGCGTATCTGGGATTGGCTGTGTATGCCATCATCGGCGCGCTGCTGCTGCTGGAAACGCGCGTGGAATTTCTGCGCGAAAATGGCAGCCTGCTCATCTTCGGGGTTGGGCTCTTCGCCTGGCTGTTTTCAATGTGGCTGGTCTATGTCCAGGTGGGCTTGCTGCAGGCGCTGTGTCCCTGGTGTCTGACGCACGAATTGAACTTTACGATTCTCTTCGGCACGATTGTCTACCGCGTAGTTCGCACCTTGTAAAAATGGATTAACGCGGCGCGCCACGCAAGGTTCGCGCCAGGATGTCCTCTTGCTGGCGGCGATGATTGCGTCGGTTGTTCTGTCGTCCGCTTTCACGAACAATAGCGCTGTCATCGCTTTGCATCGCGCGCTGGAAAGCTTGGGCCATAGAAGTGGGCAAGGCATCGTCTTCGTCTTCTTCAATTGCGACAGGCTCTTCGGGCTGCTTCATGGTCAGGTCTATCTTGCGCGGGCGGCCGCTCTTTTTGATGACTCGTACCTCGACAGCTTGTCCCACCTCGGCGATATCGCTGGGAGAGCGGACATAGCCATCGGCCATTTCTGACACATGCACCATGCCGGGGCGTTCCGCGCCAAAATCGACAAAGACGCCAAAATCTTCCACGCGGATGACTTCACCGGTGTAGGTATTGCCCTGTTTGATGGTCGCCCAAGGCACAGCGGGCGGCTTCTCAAAGGTCAAGGCGACATGTCCATCGCGCCGCGTCTTATACACAAACGCGGTGATTTCTGCGCCTGGCTGCATGCTGATGTCGTTTTCATCTGCGCTCAGCTGCGATACATGCAGCAAGGCATCTTGCCCTGTGCCGATATCCACCAAGGCACCATAGATGCCCAAATGCCGCACTGTGCCGTGTACTTGCGCGCCGGTCATCAGCGCTCCCGCTTCAACTGACATACTTTCCATACTCCTCGAACTGGTGGTATCCGTATCGGGCTTAGTTTGTCGGGCAGGCTACCTCGTCGCCGACGCCCTCGCCAACATAATCATAATTTTCTCCGCTGTACTCCGCGAATGATGTAAAACCCGCCCATTCGAACAGGCTGGTGCATTGCAGCAACTGCTGTTGTTCAGATTCTCCCAGATACAACACGCCAATGATCTGGCTGCTGGTCGAAAGCGAGCCCTGCGCGGGGCTGGCAACGAAGGCATAGACCACCAGGGAACGGTCGGTATACATCAGCGCGATATAGCCTTGTTCATCGTTGACTTGCTGGCCGACCGCATAGTCAGGTTCACCATAGCGATCATAAACAGGACCAAATGTCATAATCGGCGCTGTCTGCAGCAAGAATGATGTCACAGTTTCGCCGTCGCGGCTCACCAGTTGGCAACAGCCTGGATTTTCGCCCTCGGCAAAGGTGAAGCTGCGAGCCGGGTTGTCCTCTTGTGGATCGGGTTCTTCGACAATCTTGAAGCGCGCATCGCCTTCGATGATCAATTTGGCATCACGATAGCTGGTTTCATCAGGGATAATGCCGTGCCAGCAGGGCGCTTCGCAGGGGTCGCCCGTCAACAGGCTGGTATCGCGCAATTTGGTTTCGTCCAGCAGGTTGACCTCGCCACTACAGGCAGAAAGCAGCAGCGCAGCCATTAACAGATACAGGGGCAGGAGGCGGTTCATCTGGCTTCGCTTTCACAACATAGCGGATGTGGCAACGCGACCATCATATCAGAGTCCGCCAGCATCTTGCAATAGCGCGGCGAGTCGAATTTTCATCTTGCGCTCAGCCTTCATTCACAGTCAGCGTGAGCGTATAGACGCCTATCGTGCCACCGTATTGGTTGCCAAAGCGGGTGGCGATGATCACATAGGGCCCGTTGTCAGGCAGGACAAACTCGCTGATCAGCGAATCGGTGTTGCGCCCGGTCGCGCTCAACAGGTTGGGGTCGGCATCGTCATTGGCGGCCAGCTCGCGGTCGCCCGGGCTGATCAAATACAAGTTGGTATCGAGCGTCTGCGATGCCATGCTGATGCTGATGGAATCGCCAGCAGCGCCATTGAAGCCATAAACATCGAAAGTGTTGTCGCTGGAGATAATGCCAGAAACCGGCTGGCCAAACTGGATGGCCGGCGGGTCGAAGGCTTCATTCTGATAAGCCAACGTGCGGCTGCCAGCGTCAATGAAGCCGGCTTCGCCAGCGCTCGCCATGCCAAGCGGATCGATGCTGAAATTGGTCAGGTAGCGCTGACCTGGCAAGGGGAATTGAATTTGGTTGATCAAGGGAATGCCAGCGACCTCGATGACAAGCGCGAAATCGACCGGTGGTGGTTGCTCGGAACAGGGATTTTGATACCAGACTTCCACCTCATAGGTGCCAGGTCGCATGCGGCCGGAGGGCCAATAAATATGCGAGACCGGCGCGCCAGTCTCGGCAGGCACGCAGTTGACATTGCCGTCCGCTGCCAGGATGCCGCCACTGGCCACGCTGGGATTGTCGTCATAGACCGACTCGCCAACCGGGTCGCGCACCAGAAGCTGCAAGTCCGCGCCCGTGCTCCAGTAGAGGCTGACTTCAATATCGCCCTGAGGCAGGTTCAGGGAGTCGGTCTGGGCGGGGGCATCGGCTGTCGCGCCCGTCAGCGTGAGCTCAAATTGCCCGACAGTGCCGCCAAGTTCTTTGCCATAGCGCGTGGCGACGATGGTGTACAAACCATTGCTCAACAGGCGCGCATTGGCGATGCTGGAATCGGTCGTGCCGCCGGCATCATCGTTGATATTGACGACGGTTCCGGCTGGGTCGACCAGTTGCAAGAGCGTGTCCAGGTTTGGCCCCACAGCCTGCATGTTGATCGAAACGATTTCGCCTGCCACGCCTGCAAAGCGATAAGCCACGACCGGCTCAGCATTGGTGATTGCGCCTGTCACGGCTGTGCTGCGCGTAATTGGCTGCGCGACAGAAGCCGCGGCGGCATATCCACTGGGCAGGATGCTCAGGCTGGTGCTGGGATACGCGCCGCCCGGGCTGACCACGGCACTGCCATCAGCGGCGATTTCAAAGCGGCCGACATAAACGCTGGATTGCCCAGGCGCAGGTGGCGACAAAGCGCCCGATTGTTGACCGCTCAAAGCGCCATTGACACTGACATCGGTGAAAAATTGTACACTGCCGGTCTGGTCATCGCAGGCGGATTCATAATAGACGATGATTTCGTAGCTGCCAGTCGGCAAATAGCCGGGTTGCCAGGTGGCGGTTTCGACCGAATTGTCGCTGACGACTTCGCAGAGACCGTTGGCGTCAAAGCCAAAGACGCCGCCGTTGCTGGTCGCGCGAGAGTCCCAGTGCAGCGCTTCGCCCGTGGGGTCGCGCAGCTCCAGGTTGAGGTCGGCAGCGCCGCTCCAGTTCAGGCGCACTTCAATGCCGGCATTCAGCAAGACAAGCGAGGTATCGGCAGTCGCTGCGCCCGCATCGACAGGCGCGACAGCCAGGTCAGAAATCGCCAGCGAAAGCTCGTAACTGGTGTCGTTTATTGCGCTGCCAGGAGCGAAATAGACAAAAGCATGATAGCGTCCGCCGGCCGACAGAGGCACATCGGCCAGGCTGAGCGCGCCCACCGCGGCGCTGTCAGCTCCCTGCGCGATGGTGTTGCCGCCGCTATCAACAAGCAGGAGCGCCAAGGAGCTGCCCTGCCCCGACAGCGATAATGTTGCGACAGCGCCAGGCGCGGCATCAAAGACGAAGGCAGACGCGCTGGCATCGGCAGCCAATGCGCTCGACGCGGCAACGCCCGGCAGCAGCATTTTCCCGCTATCCTGCGCCGCCACCGGCAGCCAACAAGCCAGCAAAATCGTAAGTACAAGTCCCAAGGACCCGGCAGAGCCTTTGCGCAGAACCATAATCAAGCCAGGCATGCTTTGAACCTCCATCCGTGCAACACGGAATCTCGCTGTACAGCGAAGTGTAGCCGATTATGCCGCAGCTTGCCAGTTGCGTCCTCGCCCGCGCGTCTAGCCTGCCCTGACGCCATCCAGCCCCAATTCGGATGCATGGTCTTGCATGGCGCGCAGCACCAGCGGCACATGGAAACCCCAGACATCCACGCCCAGCGCTGCGCAGCCATCAATCACATCCTGGCGGTTGACGCCCGCCGCGAATGCCTTGTCTTTCCACTTCTTGCGGATGCTCTTAATCTTGACATCGCGGATATCTTTGCTGGGGCGGACGAGGGCAACGGCGGTGATCAAACCGGTCAGCTCGTCCACTGCATAAAGCGCCTTGTCGCGCAGGGTTACGCGGTCATCGGCAGCTAGCGGACCATGACTGAGGATGGTGCGAATGTCTTCTTCGCCCAAGCCCCGCTCGCGCAAGATGGGCGCGCCGTGCATGGGATGCTGCTCCAGCGAGGGATGAATCTCCCAGTCGAAGTCGTGCAGCAAGCCGACCAGCCCCCAGGAATCGGGGTCTTCGCCGTAGTGCTCGGCATAGGCGCGCATGGCGAATTCGACCGCCAGCATGTGCTTGCGCAGGGAATCGGACTGCACGAATTCGCAGACGATGTTGTAGGCGTCAGAACGGTTCACAGGGCAATTTCCTCGAAGACTTGGGGAATGATGGCATCAAGCGCCGAGTCTAGGTCGCCATGGAAAGGAGCGCAAGGGACATCCAGGTAGCTGAAGACGGTGTGCATGCGCTTGTAGCCGTCACGCGCGCCGAGCTCGATCCAGTGATGCCCGCGGTTGGTGAGCTGGTGCTTGTTGTTGTCGCTGAGGGTCTGGGCGATGAAGATGTTAGAGCGGCGGGCGATGGCGCTGTCGGCAGATTCGGGGTTGCCCTTGCCCATCAGCTTGACCTCGCAGAAGAATTGCTGACCGGACGCGGACAGAAAGTGGAAATCGACCTCGCGCGATTCGCCAGTGAGTCCCTTGCCGGCGTAATGGCTTGAAGGTACATGGTACAGCTTCGCCAGTGTTAGCATGAGCGGGAGTTCGAGTCGTTTGCCGAGTCCGCTCCATGCACCGCCACGGATTTCGGCGTGCTTGGCGGCGAGCGTGTTGACGACGATGAGGGATTCGTGGAGGGAGAGGTGGGCGCTGAGATCCTGATAGCGGAGCGTCATTTCGAGATCAACCTCGGCAAATTCCTGCGAGATTAGCGCACTTACGCGCCGCATTGTTTCGTCGTAGTATTCAGGTGCGACTTGCAAAACGACCTTCCGCGCCGCGCTGCCATAGATATTCGTAATCGTCTTGTTGTTTAGCCCGGTATAAATGGCGGTTTCGTCTTTGGAAAAGCCGCCGCTGAGGAAATAACGCTTGTACCAGTCTTCTTCAATGTTCATGCCTTGCACTTTGGCGAGACAGATGTCCTTAAAGAAGTCCACGGTAAAGCGCATGAAGTCGTTGCTAATTTCGTTTATGACCGCCTTTCGATAGTGCTCTCCCTTGATGATCATGCGCAATACTTGTGGCAAGGCTTCTTTGCTCAAGGGCATCAATCGGATCCTTCAATCATGGTCGCTAGTTCGTCCAACGAAGCGAATCGCGGCGAATGCGCTTGAAATACATCCGCTGGCAAGGTCTCTTTCATGCGCTCGACATAACGCGGTTCAAGCTCGGTCAGGAAAAAGTATCGGTTTTGTCTTTGCGCCGCCCGCCCCAGTGTGCCGCTGCCAGCAAAGGGATCGAATACCAGGTCGCCAAGATAGGAATAGTATTGTAGCACTCTATCGCAGAGTTCATCGGGGAACACCGCGCTATGAATCTTGTCGCTGACGGGGTCGATATGCCACAGGTTCGTCTTCTCGAATTCGCCGTCCACCTTGCTGGCTTCAATGACCTCTGCCGGATATTGGCGCATATTCCAGTCCAGCAGACGCGGCGACCGTTTGCGGTAGACCATGACATATTCGGTGGTCGCGTTGGGCTTGTATCCCAGCGGTTTGCGGTGCTGTTGAAAGCCACCATTGCGATTCTTGACGGTGACATCAGGCTTTGACCAAACAATGTCGTCTATGAAGTCCCAGCCCATCTGCGTAACGATGCTGTTGATGTCGAAGGGAATCGGATAGCGGCGGCTGGAATGCTTGCGGCTCAAGCGAGCCACGATGACGGGCGAAGTATTGATGATGAGAAAGCGCCCTTCTTTGGTGATGCGATGCACCTCGCGGAAGACTTCCTCCAGAAAATCCAGATATTGCTGGTAACTGGCATAGATGGAATAGTCGCGAGCGTTGTAATAGGGCGGCGATGTAAAGGTCAAATGCAGGCAGCCATCGGGCAAAAGGCGCATGATTTCGCGCGTATTGCCTTCCGCAACGAGATTTTTCAGATAGTCGGGCGATTCGGGATGTTTGCCGTAATCGGTGGATTTCGCCCGCTCGTCAAATTCGATTGCCAACTGATATTGGATTAGCTCGTTGGGATGTTCGCGCAGCGTCAGCAACCGTTCTTCGACACGGGGCAGCGACTTGAAGACGAGCAGCCCGCGAATGGCTTGCATGATAACGCTGGGATCGGGATCGGACAAAAAGCGGATGAGCGTGGGTATGGCGCGTTCGTTGCGCATGCGCCCGATTGACGATACCGCTTCGCGCCGCACCATAGAGCTTTCGTCATCGGCAGCGATTTCGCTTAGCTGCGGCAGATAGGCGATGTCCGTGAGCTTGCCGAGATTCTTGACTGCCCAGTAGCGGGTCTCGCGGGAGTCGTCTGTGAGATAGGGTAGGAGTACGCTGCCATCGAAGTCGTCGGGCAGGCGGCCGAGGTCTTGTATCTTGAACCATCCATCAATAGGCGACTTGCGAGAATCGCAGGCTGACGTAGGTTGATGTTCGTCGAACTGCCGCGCCACCGGATTCGAAGGCATACCGCTCATCACAAGTTAAGGGCTGAAGTCGAAGCCATTTTACCGTGCCTTCAGCGCGATTCCAACCACGAGCAAATCACTCCGCTGGAAGAGCATAAAGAAAAGAGCAGAATCCTTGACGCTTCTTAAGGGATGTGGTATAATAATGGGGATGGTTAGCGTCGGAACGGGCCTAGCCTGGTACGGACCCAGATCGGGTGGATAATCGATTGGAGGCAACTATGACTTAACTCGCACTGAATTGGAAATGTGGTGATATAGCAATTAGGAGCAAGAGAAATGTCGAACATCAGAATGATAAATTATACTAGGAGAGTTAATCATGACTCGTATACGAAAGTTCGAGGCTTCAAACACAAAGTTTAGCCTAGTCAACGTACTAAATTATGAGAAAGACACAATTAAGTATGTTGATAGTAGGGAATTACCAAAGAAACTTGTGGTTTCAGTGATTTCATTGGTGAGTAGAGATCTCAGCCCGGTATTGCTAATCCTTCTCTCAGATGACTTGGAAACCTTTCAAGTATGCTTGGATGCAATAGTAGCCATAGTAAAGTGAGAAATTCTAATAGGTCGGGCACAAAACAGCATTTACATGGTTCATAGCGAATACAGGGGGTGGGATTAAAACCCTCACCCCCGTATCCCGCCCTCCGTCATCATCACGACATCCAGCGCCGCGTCCAGCTCTTCCTCCGCCATCAGCCCCAGCTCCAGCACGACCTCGCGCACGCTTTTGCCTTCCGCCAGCGCTTTTTTCGCCACTTTCGCGCCGTTGTTGTAGCCGATGATGGGGTTCAGCGCCGTCACCAAAATCGGATTGCGCGCCAGCCAACTCGCCGTCCGTTCGCGATTGACCTCCAGCCCGACCAGCAGCTTCTCGGTGAACGCGCCCACCGCGCCGATCATCACCTGCATGCTTTCGTTGAGGTTGTGGGCGATGACGGGCATCATCACATTCAGCTCGAATTGCCCGGCCGCCCCGCAAAGATTGACCGCCGTGTCGTTGCCCATGCAGTGATACATCGCCTGGTTGAGCATCTCCGCCAGCACGGGATTCACCTTGCCCGGCATAATGGACGAACCCGGCTGCACGGGCGGGCAGGTCAGTTCGGCGATGCCGGTGGTGGGGCCTGCGCTGAGCAGGCGCACATCATTGGCGATGCGCGTGAAATCCATGGCCAGGTTGCGCAGCGCCGCGCTGAAAAAGACGGCGTCTTGCATGGATTGCATGGATTCGAAGAGGTCGTCGCTCTCGGTCAGCGCGATGCCCGATAATGCCGATAGCTTGGCGACCATGCGCGCGTGATAGTCGGGATGCGCATTTAGGCCCGTGCCAGCCGCTGTGCCGCCGATGCCCAGCCGTCGCAGTCCCTCGGCCGCGAAGCGCACTTTGTCCATCTGCCGCTCGATTGCGCTCGCCCAGGCCCCGACTTCTTGCCCCAGCCGGATCGGCACCGCGTCTTGCAGATGCGTGCGCCCGGTCTTGACCACATCGTCCCATTCGGCTGCTTTACCGCGCGCGACCTCGACGAAGCGTCCGAGCGTCCGTAGCAGTTCGTCCAGCCGCCAAAGCACGCCCAGCCGTATCGCCGTGGGGATGGTGTCGTTGGTCGATTGCGCCATGTTGACATGGTCGTTGGGATGCACGGGCTTACCACCCGCAGCGACCGCAAAACCAAGCAGCTGATTGGCGCGGTTCGCCAGCACTTCGTTGGTGTTCATATTGTGGCTGGTGCCAGCGCCGGCCTGGAATGGATCGACCACGAAATGCGCGTGATGTTCGCCAGCCAGCACTTCATCGCCCGCTTGGATGATGGCAGCGGCGATTTCGGGGTCAAGCAGCCCAAGATCGCGGTTGACTTCCGCCGCCGCCCGTTTGATTAGCGCCATGCTCCAGATGAAAGCGGGCAGGGGTTTCATGCCGCTGATAGGAAAGTTGTCGAGGGCGCGCTGGGTCTGCGCGGCATAAAGCGCGTTCGCCGGCACGAGTACCTCGCCCAGCGAATCCATTTCCACACGATAGTCGGCCATCGGTTGTCTCCTGTGCGCAAAACAAAAAGGACGCCAGCATTCTAGCGTCCCTAGGCGTGATTGAGAATGTTACGCCGCCATCCCATGCTACATAAGGTGCCTGTAGGGGCTAGCCACTGGCTCGCCCGCTTGAGTCCTAACTGCGACACAAACCCAGATATGGGGTTGTTAGGCGCTGTACAATTCGCTCACCTTGTCCCAGTTGATGACACGGAAGAAGGCGGCGATATAGTCCGAGCGGCGATTCTGATAATGCAGGTAATAGGCATGTTCCCACACATCAATGCCCAGAATCGGCGTCTGACCGTTCATCAGCGGGGTATCCTGGTTGGGCGTCGATTCGATGCGCAGCGCGCCACTGTCATTCACCAGCCATGCCCAGCCGCTGCCAAAAACGCCCTTCGCCGCTGCCGAAAACGCCGACTGGAAATCGTCAAAGCTGCCAAATGCGCTGTTGATGGCATCCGCCAGCGCACCACCGGGTTCGCCGCCGCCATCGGGAGCCATGACCTGCCAGAACAGGCTGTGATTGGCGAATCCGCCGCCATTGTTGCGCACGGCAGTCCGAATGCCTTCGGGCACGGCATCCAGGTCGCCCAGGATATGCTCAATGCTCTTGCCGACCAAGTCTGTGCCTTCGATGGCCGCGTTGAGCTTGTTGGTATAGCCGGCGTGGTGCTTGCCATGATGGATGCGCATGGTGCGCTCGTCGATGTGCGGTTCCAGCGCGGCATAGTCATAGGGCAGTGGCGGCAGGACAAATTCCGCTGCATCGTCAGCCATAGCAATCGCCGGGGCAAACTGCCCTGCGAGAGACGCCGCGCCGCCCGCGACAGCGCCCTTTAACATATCCCGTCGGCTAATCATCAGCTTGCCGCTGCGTAAAGCTCAGCCACCTTGTCCCAGTTGATGACATTGAAGAAGGCGGCGACATAGTCAGGGCGGCGATTTTGGTAGTTCAGGTAGTAGGCGTGTTCCCACACATCAATGCCCAGCAGCGGCGTATCGCCCGACATCAGCGGCGTATCCTGGTTGGGCGTGGATGTAACGCTCAGCGCGCCGCCATCCGATACCAGCCATGCCCAGCCGCTGCCGAAGCGCGTCGCTGCCGCCGCGGAAAAAGCCGACTTGAATTCGTCGAAGCTTCCAAATGCGCTGTTGATGGCATCCGCCAGCGCACCACTCGGTTCGCCGCCGCCATCGGGGCTCATGATCTGCCAGAACAAGCTGTGGTTGGCAAAGCCGCCGCCATTGTTGCGCACAGCGGTGCGAATGCCCTCAGGCACGGCATCCAGGTCGCCCAGGATCGCTTCAATGCTCTTGCCTTCGAGCTCGGTGCCAGCAATAGCTGCGTTCAGGTTGCCGGTGTAGCTTGCATGGTGCTTGCCGTGGTGGATGCCCATGGTCCGCGCGTCTATGTGCGGCTCCAGCGCATCTTCGGCATAGGGAAGTGCTGGTAATTCGAAAGCCATGATTCTGCTGCTCCTTGTGATGGGTCTCGGTCGATATGTTCCGCCTGCGCGGAATCTGCCATTATTATAGCTGCGTGGCACGAGAATGTCCAATATCTGTGAGCTCCCGCTGGGCAGACAGGTCAGGAGAATAAGGATTGAGCGACTCACGCAGACACGACAGCACGCCTTTGCGCGCGTATGCCGTTATCGTGCTGGCAATAGTTGCCACATCCTCCGCGGCCATCCTCATCCGCTTTGCCCTCGCCGAAGATATGCCGCCGCTGTTGATCGCCGGTTCGCGCTTGGCGGTGGCGACAGTTGCATTGACCCCCTTGGCGCTGGGACGGCACCGGGCGCGGATTGCCAGCTTGTCTCGCCGAGAAGTTATGCTCGTCGCTTTGTCAGGGTTGTGCCTGGCTGGGCATTTCACCGCCTGGGTTTCGTCCTTGCAGTACACCACAGTCCTGGTCAGCGTGGTCATCGTGTCCACAGGTCCGATCTGGGTCGCCATCATGGAAGTGGTCTTCCTGCACATTCGCTTGTCGCGGCTGGTGGTGGCTGGCTTGCTGGTGGCGCTGGCCGGCGGCACATTGATCGGCATTCCCCTGGATGGCGGCGCGGCGCTGGCCGATACTGAGTTGCAAGCCACGATCACTGGCGCGGTCTTGGCCTGGCTGGGCGCGTTGAGCGTCTCTGTGTATATGCTGATCGGCCGGATGCTGCGCGCGCAGCTGCCTGTAATCCCGTATGTGTGGCTGGTCTACGGCACAGCCAGCATCGCAGCGGCGCTTGTCATGCTGTTTAGCAAAACGCCTTTGCTGGGTTTTCGCATGGAAGGTTATCTAATTCTGTTGACGATGGGGCTGGTGCCGCAGTTGCTCGGGCATTCGTCCTTGAATTACTTGCTGGAGTATTTTCCGGCCGCGCTGGTCAGCATGTTCTCGCAGCTGGAGCCGATCGGCAGCGCTGTGCTGGCGCTCTTTCTGTTCCGCGAATTGCCGCCACAGCAGCAGATAGTCGGTAGCCTGCTCATCCTGGCGGGTGTCGCCCTGGCGAGTCGCGGAGAAATCCGCCAGGCCGCGCAATCTGACTAGGACGATGCCAGGTCCAAACCGGCAAACTGGCTGGAGCCTGGCGCAATGCCGAAATCTGGCAGGTCGTCGCCCAGCAGCAACCCGCCTGTCATGCGCGCCAGGCTGTCATCCAGAATCATCTCTTGCAGCGTATAGTTCACCAATTGGCGGAAGTCCGGGTCGTTATATCCAAGCGCGAAAGCATAATAGTCGCGGCTGTACCAGCGGTCGGTGAGTTTCAATGTGTCTGGATTCGCATTGAGATGATCGACAAGCAGCAGGCTGTTGGCATAAACGGCGTTGGCGTTGTTGAAATCGAGCAAGGTTTGCGCCGCGCCGCGCAGGGTCGTATCGAACCGACGAATCGTCATATTGATGCTGTCCGCCCAAGCCTGCGCCCGCTGCCAGGCGCTGTCATCGCCCAGCATCACCGCCACGATGCGATTGCGCAAGTCATAGAAGCCAGCGATTTGCGAACGCGCCGGCACCATGAGTCGGTCGCCTTGCAGCAGATAAGGCATGGAGAAATCGATGTCGTTCGCCTTTTCCCAGTCCAGCTTAATGCCAGCCACCATATCGACCGCGCCCTGACGCAGCAGTTGCAACCCTTCCTCGACGCTGGCTGATGAGTCCACCACCGTCACACCCCAGCGCCTGGCCATCTCGGCAACCAACGCGCGATTCAAGGCTGTGAGCGGAGCCACATCAACCGCCATGCCCGCAACACGCAATGGCTCGGACTCCCGCAGGCGAAAGAGCGCGGATTGTGCCGGCGCGCGAATCTCGGGCGAGAATTGTGCCGGCGAAGCTTCTTCACCGACACCTTGCCAGACCACGACCGCGCCTTCGTCCCGCGGCAGATCAGGAAAGTATTCGCGCTGCAAAAGCTCGATCTTCTGCGTCGCCGCCAAGCGCTGGATGGACCGATTCAGCAGCTGCCGCAGTGGCGCGTCATGGCGGCGGACGGCGAAGGCGTGTGGCTCGCGCAGCAGCGGTTCGTCCAAAACTCGCGCCAGTTGCATATCTTCGCCGGCGACGCGCAATAAGGACTGCTGCTCGCCGACGAGCGCATCAATATCCCCCAGCGTGAGAGCGGCAAAAGCGCGGTCTAGGGTGAGGAACTGGCGCACTTCGGGAATGGATCCTATGCGTTCGCGCCACAAGCCAAGCGCCGTTTCTGCGCGCGTGCCCATAACAACGGCTGTATTGATGCCAACAAGATCGGCCGGCGCTTGCAGTTGACTGTCCGCCCGCACCATGACCGCCTGATGGCCGACCAGGTAGTGCTGCGTGAATTCAAGTTCGTTTTCATAACCGCGGTAGTGCAGCAAGGCAGAAGCCAGCGCATGCACTTCGCCCGCCTCGAGCGCGTCGATGGCATTCAAGCGCGTGACCTGCACGAAGGCGGTCTCCACCCCCCAGTCTTCGGCGATCGCCCGCAGCAGCTCAATATCAAAGCCAGCCAGCTCGCCTTGCCATGTGAGTTCGCTGTAGGGAGGGTCGTTATACAAAACACCCACGCGGAATACTTGCTCGGCGATGATGTCGGCAATGGCGGATTGGACCGGTGGATTTTCCGCTGTGGGACTGTAAGCGACTGGCAGCGGCGTCGGCACAGCCAGGGTGGGCACGGGCGTGGCATCTTGAGCCTGCGCAGCTATAACCAGACAAAGGATGAAAAGGGATGCGAGCCAGCGATTCATCGGTACAAATTGTGCGCCCGGATGTAGTCGAGCACGGCATCGGGCACCAGATAGCGCACACTATGCCCGGCGCGCAGGCGGCTGACTACATGCGTGGACGAGAGCCAAACACTCAGCAGCGGCACATTGATCATGTCGACCTGTTGCGACAAGCCCGGCAGCACATCATCGTGCATATCGGGCGCGATATCTTCGTCAGCGCGGCGCATCACCGCCAGCCGGCAACAGCACATCAATTCCTGTGGGCGCTCCCAAGTGGGCAAGTCGCGCAAGTTGTCGCCGCCCATCACAAAATAGAGTTGTGCCTTGGGCTGTTGAGCGCGGATTATCTTGACGGTATCGGCGGAATAATGTGGTCCTGCCCGGTCGATATCCACGCGCGAAATGCGGAAGTGTCGATTGCCCGCTATCGCCAATTTCAGCATCGCCAGACGTTGCCGCAACGGGGTGCGCAGATCGCCTTGCTTGACGGGATGATCCCCGACCGGCACAAACAGAATGCAATCCAGGTTCAGTGTTTCGCGGCTGTATTCAGCCAGGATAAGGTGGCCCAACTGCGGCGGATCGAAGCTGCCGCCCAATATGCCAATTCGCGTCTGGCTCACTCCGACCACTCCAGCTCAAAGTCGCCGATGAAGACCGTGTCGCCGCTGCGCACTCCAGCTTTCTCCAAGGCGTCGACAACGCCCAGCGCCGCCAAGGTCTTTTGGAAGCGCGAAACAGCCTCGTCATAATCCCAATAGGTCATGGCAGCTGCCCGTTCAATGCGTTCGCCTGTGATGTAATAGACGCCTTCGTCAATTTGCAGATCAAATGGCACGCCCTCGTCAGCCAGTTCATAGACTGGCGCAACTTCTGGGCTGGCGGCGGCGCGGGCTGGCAGCTGACTGGCAAGCTCAAAAACGCGCTGGACAAGCCCCCGCACATTTTCGCGCGTCAATGCCGAAACCGCCATGACATCGTCCAGGCCGCGTTCGCCCAGGCTTTCGCGCAGCAGGTCGAGGTATTCACGCGCTTCGGGAAGGTCGAGCTTGTTGATGACCACAATCTCCGGGCGTTGCGCCAAGTCGGCATCATACAGCGCCAGCTCGGCGCGAATCTGGTTGTAGTCGGCGATTGGGTCGTCAGCCGCGCCATCCAGGATATGCAGGAGGATGCGGGTGCGCTGGACATGGCGCAGGAAGGCATGCCCCAGACCGACCCCGGCATGCGCGCCTTCGATCAGCCCGGGGATATCGGCGAAGACCAGGTCGCGGTTGTCATAAATGACTGTGCCCAGGTTGGGCTGCAAGGTCGTGAAGGGATAATCGGCGATCTTGGGCTTGGCGTTGCTCACCACGGAAAGCAGAGTCGATTTGCCGGCATTGGGCAAGCCGACCAATCCGATATCGGCGATCAACTTCAGCTCCAACGTCAGCCACCGTTCCCGGCCCGGCTCGCCTTTTTCTGCCAAACGCGGTGCCTGGTTTGCGGATGTTTTGAAGTGGGCGTTGCCTTTGCCACCGCGCCCGCCACGCGCCACCACTGCTTCTGCTTCCGGGGCGATCAAGTCGGCGATCAACCCACCTGTTTCTGCATCACGAATAATCGTGCCTGGTGGAACACGCACGATTGTCGGCGAAGCATCGGCGCCTGTCTTGTTGCTCGAGCCGCCTTTGACGCCGTTATCGGCTTTGAAGTGCACGCGCTTGCGGAAGAAAAAGAGCGTATTCAAGTTGGCGTCTGCGCGCAGCACAACATCTCCTCCGCGCCCGCCATCGCCGCCCGAAGGTCCACCGCGCGGCACATATTTCTCGCGGCGAAAAGAGATCATGCCATCGCCGCCTTTGCCGCTCGCTACAAAAATCTTGGCTTCATCAACCAGCATTGCCCACGCACCGCCCTGTTTGGCGCACATCGCCTGCAAAGCATACCCAAGTTTGCGCGGGGCGTGTAGGCAGAAGCCAATGTGCTACACTCTGCGCTGTGGGCAAAGCGATGCGTCGGGTGCAAAAGACAATCGTGCTGGACAGAATCAAGTGGCAAGGTGGCGGCAGTTTTCGTATTGACGGGGAGCCGTCTATTCAGATCGCACCCTGGCGAGTCGTCAGGCAGGCAGCGTCGCCCGATATCATTTTGATTGGGCACGATCACTTCGATCATTGCTCTCCCGCCGATGTCGCCAAATTGCGCGGTGCCCAGACCAAGGTGATCGGCAGCCAGCGCGTGGCTGAAATCATCGAAGACACGATTGTGCTGCGCGAATGGCAGAGTATTCGCCTGAACAATGCGACTATCCGCGCTGTGCCGGCCATCTCGCGGCGCGACGACAAAAGATTCAGCGCAAACGGCGGCTTGGGGTTTGTCGTATCTATTGGATATTACGATATCTATTATACCGGCGATGCGAAGCTGGTGCCGGGTATGGATGTGCTGCAGCCGGATATTGTCCTGCTGCCGATTGCTGGCAATGGGCAGCGTTCGCTGGAAGAAGCGCTCACGCTGGTGTCGCTGCTGCGGCCCCGCTGGGCAATACCATACAATTGGGGCGGCGCAGGTTTGCAAGCGACCGAAATCGATGCGCGCAGCTTCCAGAGTCGCGTCGGCGAAGGCACAGAAGTACGATTGCTGCAGCCCACAAGCTGAGAGCCGCTGGTTAGGCCGCGGGGCTGATAGCTTCTGACAAGCTGATGACCGCGCCGTCTCGCGTGATAATATGCGGCTTGTCTTCGCCACGGATGGCAGCGGCGTTGACGACAACCTTGCTGATGTCGTCGCGGCTGGGCGCTTCAAACATGACATCCAGCAGCGAATTTTCGATGATCGACCGCAATCCGCGCGCGCCGCTCTCTCGCTCAATCGCCAGTTCGGCTGCCGACTGCAATGCGCCGGGCTCAAAGACCAGGTCGACATCGTCCAGCGAGAGCAAATGCTCGTATTGGCGGATGAGCGCGTTTTTCGGCTCGGTCAAGATGCGCACCAGATCATCCAATTCAAGCGGCGTCAAACGCACCAACACGGGCAGACGTCCCACCATTTCCGGGATCATGCCGTGCTGCACCAGATCTTCTGGCGAAAGTTCTGCCAGCAGATCGTCGACATTGTTGGCTTCCAGTTCGCGCTGAGCGCCAAAGCCCAGCTTGCTCTGCATGCCCACACGCCGCCGGATGACATCATCCAGCCCGGCAAAAGTGCCGCCGACGATGAAAAGGATGTTGCGGGTATTGATCTGCAAGAACTCCTGGTGCGGGTGTTTGCGGCCGCCCTGTGGTGGCACATTCGCGATTGTGCCTTCCAGGATTTTGAGGAGCGCTTGCTGGACGCCCTCGCCCGATACATCGCGCGTGATGGACGGATTGCTGTTGGACATGCGCGAGATTTTGTCGATCTCGTCAATATAGATGATGCCGCGTTCGGCGCGCGCGATATTGCCATCCGCCGCTTGAATCAACCGCAGCAGGATATTTTCTACATCCTCGCCCACATAGCCGGCTTCTGTCAGCGCGGTGGCGTCGGTAATGCACAGCGGCACATCGAGGATGCGCGCCAGAGTCTGGGCGAGCAATGTCTTCCCGCAGCCCGTGGGACCAACCAGCAGGATATTGCTCTTGTCCAGCTCAACATCCTTTGGATCGTCAGCTGCCTGGATGCGCTTGTAATGGTTATAGACCGCCACGCTGAGCACGCGCTTGGCATCGCGCTGGCCGATGACATATTCATCCAGCCGTTCCATGATCTGACGCGGCGACAACTCCAGCTCGTAGCCTGGTTCTTCGGGCGCGTCAGCTTCGGCAGCCGCTTCTTCGGTCAGCAGCTTGTTGCAAACTTCCACGCAGAAATTGCAGATGAAAATTGGCTCGGGACCGGCGATGAGACGTTCGACATCTTCGGCGGGCCTGGCACAGAAGCTGCAATGGTGACGAACTTGCGAAAAGCTCACCTCAGCCTCCGTTGGTCAGACGTTCGGAATCCAGCAGCACTTCATCGACCAGTCCAAAGTCGGCGGCTTCCTGGGCGGTCATGTACACATCGCGGTCGGTAACGCGTTCGACTTCTTCGGCTGTGTTGCCCGAATGCTGGACGAATATATCAATGATGCGCTTCTTCAGCCGTACGATCTCTTCTGCCTGAATGACGATGTCGGAAGCCTGGCCTTGCGCCCCGCCCAGCGGCTGGTGCATGTGCACAGTCGCATTGGGCAGCGCCACTCGCCAACCTGGTTCGCCCGCGGTCAGGATGACTGTGCCAAAGCTGGCGGTGATGCCAACAGCCACCGTGCCCACTGGAGAGGAGATCTGCTGCATGGTGTCATAGATTGCCAAGCCAGAATAGACGACGCCGCCCGGCGAATTGATGTAGATCTGGATGCGGCGCTTTGGTCCTTCGCGCTCCAGGAAGAGCAGCTGCGCCACAATGAGGTTGGCGATATGGTCGTTGATGCCCGACCCCAGCATAATGATCCGTTCTTTCAGCAACAGGGAGAAAATGTCATAGGCGCGCTCACCGCGGCTGCCCTGCTCGATCACCATGGGAATGACATTGTGAATGTTGTTCATAGTTTCCCGCGCACCTCTCTGTGTTATGTGGCTTGTCGTTTATGACTCGCTCTCTGCATCAAAAGCGCTTGCTTCTGCAGGGTCTGTCTCCGCAGCGGATTCGGTGGCCTCATCGGCATCAGGCTCTTCGCTAATGCTCGCGAGATCTTCCAGGGCTTGCCGCAGTTCGAGCGCCGCTTGTGCCCGTCTTGCCTCGATAGCTGCCGCCATATCTTCGTCACGTCCCAGCGCCACCAGCTTCGCCGACAAATGCGCCATTTCCACCTCTTCGCGAAGGAAGTTGCGCAAGACAGCATCTTGTTCATTGTCAGAGGCTTCACGGGCAAATCGGGCGTTGAAGGCTTCGTGGCGCATATCAATGTCCGACTCTTCAACATCCGTGCCCAGCTCTTCGCGCAGCTTATCCAGCGCAAGGCTGCGTTCGACTCGCGTCACGGCTTCCTCATGCATGCGTTCGCGCAAATCAACATCGCTGTCGCCTGTGAAGCGCATGAAATCCTCGAAGGACAAGCCCTGCTGCTCGATTCTTCCTTTGAATTCGCTCAGTTGGCGATCAATCTGATACTCCACCGCCACTTCGGGATAATGAATGTCGGCACCTTCGACGATCTTGGTGATGACTTGCTGGCTATATTCGTTGTCGCTTTGCTGCCTCGCCTCGCGCTCCATTTCTTCCCGAAGCGAAGTTCGCAGAGACGCCAGGTCAGTCACTTGCTCATTGCGGATCTCGCTCACCTCGCGCACAAACTCATCATCCAGCTCCGGGATTGAGATGGCTTCGATGCGATTGATGGTCACGACAAACTCGACGAGCCGTCCAGCGATAGTCGGATCGACATCATCGTCGGGGATTGTCAGCTCAAACACGACATCATCGCCCGGCTGGGCATCGACAAGGTTCTCGACAAAGCCATGCACAAACGGGTCTTCGTTGGGGTCGAGGATGATGGGCGTATCTTTTTCGGAGACGAAGGGCTCGCCTTTCTGCGGCGCTACCGGCGCGACATCTGCTTGATCTGTGTCGGCTGCATCCGCGTCTTCGTCAAAGGCGCTGTCTGCGTCTTCACGGTCGTAGTCATCCAAAAACTCACTGTCGACATCAATATACAAACGATGCCCCAGTTGCGCCGCTTCGACCTCTTCGTCAAGCACTTGCAGAAGCTGGATCTGATATTGGCGCAGGCGAGCGTCGACATCAGATTCGTCTATCATGGGGGCTTCGTAATCAACCCGGACTTCCCGGAATCCCTTCAAGTCCACGACAGGTCTCATTGGCAGGGTGAAGATGAAGGTGGGCGGGTCCAGCTTGATATCTTCCAGATCGCCCGGTCCATAGGGATCCACTTTGGAATCTCCCAGTGCCTGACGATAGATTTCTTGGGTCAGGCCATCCACAGCTTCTTCAATGATAGTGGCTTCGCCCACGGTTTTCGCGACTCGCGAATAGGGCGCTTTGCCTTTACGAAAGCCACGGATATTCACTTGCCGCGAGATTTTGCGGGCGGCTTTGCGCTTGGCGCTTTCAAATTGCGCTGACTCAATCTCGACTGTCAGGCGAGCTTTATGATTTTCTATGCGTTCGACTTGCAGGTTCAATTTGTCTTCCCTCAGGTCTACAGTGGTGATTATATTTGCGCCATGACGGGCAGCGTATTAACAATTGATTAGAGAATGCCAGATTCTGCGTGAGTCAGGGTCAATCAAGTGAGGAAGGAGGGACTCGAACCCTCACCTCAAAGAGACATGATCCTAAGTCATGCGCGTCTGCCAATTCCGCCACTTCCCCACGGGCGCAAACAGCATAACGCGGCGGCGGCGCTCATTCAAGGGTGGACGGCTTGAGCAGCTCGACGCTGGATACATCGGTCAGGTCGCTGCTGCGCACCTGGTTCAAGATGCTGTTGACGATCAACGATGCAAAGCGAAACAGCGCCTGCATCTGCGCGATGCGGTCGAGATACAGTCGCGCCAGGATTTGTTGGTCGGCTGGAAAATCGGATATGGAGTTGGAGATGCGCTGGCGGTTTTCTTCCATGACCGAAAGCGCCCGTTCCATATCGCGCATTTCTCGTCCGCTCATGATTGTGGTGAAAATCTGCCAAAAGTCGGTTTCAGCCTGGTAATATTTGCGCCGCCCGCTGCCGCCGCGCACCCATACCTGCCGCACCATGCCCATGTGCTCGAGCGAGCGCATGTTTGTGCTGACGCTGGCTTTGGAGATGTCCAGCCGCGACATCATGTCGTCCAGCGAAAGCGGCTCTGCGCTCAGAAGCAATGTGCCATAGAGCTGCCCCAAAACCTTGTTGAAGCCGAAGTAATCTGCCAGTTGCCCCAAGCCGTCCAACATGCTGTCGTGCACGATTTGCAATTCGCCAGCCAACTGCCGGCTCGCGCCAGGCCGGTTTTGCTTGTTTTCAGCGCTTGACATCATGACAAGGTTCACATTGTTCGGCTCGGTCATTCGCCACCAGTCTAGCACTGTGCGCGCCCACCTTCAAGTCGGCTGCGCTAGCGAAGCCGGGCTGGCAATGGTAAACTTGGCTTTGCGCGCAGATTTTGCCAATGTTGCGGGATTGGTTTTTATCATGTCGAGCAAGTCTTCAGGCGACATACCCGATATCGTGATCGGACGCCTACCCTTGTATCTGCGTTCCCTGCGGCGGTTGCAAAACGATATGCAAATAGTTACCTCATCGCACGAGCTGGGTGAACGGCTGGAAATCAGTTCTGCACAGATTCGCAAAGATTTGTCGCATTTTGGTGGCTTTGGCAAGCAAGGTACCGGCTACCAGGTTGGATTCTTGATCGATCGGCTGGAAGCAGTTTTGCATGTGAACAAAGAATGGCTGGTGGCGGTGGTCGGCGCGGGCAACCTGGGCAGCGCAATATCCCATTATCGCGGCTTCCAGGATCGGGGTTTTCGCATAGCGCATTTGTTTGATATCAGCCCGACAAAAATCGGGGTGCGCCTGGGCGACTTTGTTGTGCGCCCCATTGAATGTATGGAAGCGACAATCCGCAGCGAAGGCATCAAAATCGCCATGCTGGCTGTGCCGGCGGAGAATGCGCAGACGGTGGCCGATCAGCTAGTGGCGGCTGATATCAAAGCCATCCTGAATTATGCGCCCATCAATATCAATGTGCCCAAGCAGGTGCAGATTCAATATATCGACCCGGTTGCGCACTTGCAGCGCATGACCTATTACCTGGACGATTGACCGAATTGCGGCAAATTGCGCTTCAAAACGGATTGGCTTGTTCCAGCCGCCGCATGATAGCCGGGTCTTCCAACGCGCGACCACAGCCCACCACCACATTCAGTTGCGGGTTGTCGGCTTGGTAGACTGGCACACCGGTCGAGTGGGTGAGATAGCTGTCGATGCCGCGCAGCAATGCGCCGCCGCCGCTGAGCACGATGCCCCGATCGATGATATCCGATGACAGCTCTGGGGGCGTCGTGGCCAGCACCGCTTTGACGACTGCCGCGATCTGGCTGAGCGGTTCGGCAAGCGCCTCGACAACTTCGCCCGTGGTGACACGCACCGTGCGCGGCAAACCCGATACATTGTCGCGGCCTTGGATCTCCATGCTCAGTTCTTCGGGCTGGTCGACAGCCGCGCCGATTTGAATCTTGATCGACTCGGCTGTGGGCTGCCCGATGGTCAAGCTATATTTGCGGCGCACATAATTGACGATGCCATCATCCAGTCGCAGACCGCCGACCCGGCCACTCTCGGCGCGCACGATATTGTTCATCGTCAACACAGCTGCTTCGGTGATGCCGCCGCCAATGTTGATCACCATGCCACCGGCCGGCGTGCCCACAGGCAAACCCGCGCCCAAAGCCGAAGCCAGCGGCTCCCACATCAGCTGCACTTCACGCGCGCCCGCCTGCAAAATCGCTTCTCGCACCGCCCTTTTTTCTACGCTGGTCGCGCCAAAAGGCACCGAAACCATGACCGACGGACGGAAGAGGCGGATGCGCCCGGCGATGCGTCCGAAGAAGTATTCGAGCATGGCTTCGGTCACTTCGTAATCGGCGATAACGCCATTCTGCAGCGGCCGCATAACCTGAATATCTTCGTCATCGACGCGCCCCAGCATTTCCCGCGCCGGCTGCCCGAAGTCGACGATGCGCTCTTCTTCCGCCAACAGCGCCACCAGCGAAGGCTCTTGCAAGACGATGCGCCCGCTGTCATAGATGAGCACATTGACCGTGCCCAAATCCAAGCCAAGCCGCTTTCCAAATTGGACCATGTGCCTGCTCAAAACATGGCTGTCGTTTCATTGTCAATTGTAACGCAAAAAGAAACGGTCGGACACGACTTTGCGGTTCCGAGCGCGACGAATTGAGGATGAAGCGCGTGCAGCGACTTGGATGGCTCAGATTTCGCTGGCGTCTTCGTCAAGGATTCGCAGCATAGAGCCGCGACTGCGAATTTTTTGGCTGATGCGCACAGCCAGGTGGGCGCGCCGCAAGGCCAGCTCTGCTTGGCGATATTCTGCGCCGGGCGGTCCTTCTGCCAGCAGTTGCTGGGCTCGTTCGCGCGCGGCCTGGGCTTCTTGCAAGTCCAGCGCGAAAGACGATTCTGCCAGATCGGCCAGGACAACCACCTTGTCGGGGCGCACATCGACCACGCCGCCATAGATGGCAAAGCGCTCTTCGGCTTCACCCTTGCGCACGACCAACTCGCCATAGCCCATGGTCGTCAAGACGGGCGCGTGATTGGGCAACACGCCCATTTCGCCCTCGACAGCCGGCACCAAAACCATATCGGCTGCGGGTTCGTCGAAGATTTTCTCGGCTTGCGTCACCAGTTCAACATGGATTGGCATACGCGCCCCCTAGTCTGCATCGCGATTGGCAAAGCGCTCCAGCACATCCTCGATGGGACCACTCATATAAAAGTCCTGCTCGGGGATATAGTCGACTTCGCCGTCGAGGATCATACGGAAACCGCGAACAGTATCGCGGATGGGCACATAGCGCCCGGCTTGGCCTGTGAACTGCTCAGCCACGAACATGGGCTGGCTGAGGAAGTTTTCCATTTTGCGAGCCCGTGCGACCAGCACTTTGTCATCGTCCGACAGCTCTTCGACGCCCAGGATGGCGATGATGTCTTGCAAGTCTTTGTAGCGCTGCAACACCTGCTGCACTTCGCGAGCAGTGCCATAGTGATCTTCGCCAACGACTTCGGGCTGCAAGATGTTGCTGGTGCTGGCGAGGGGGTCCACAGCCGGGAACAAGCCGCGCGCCGCAATCGACCGCTCCAACGCGATCGTACTATCCAGATGCGTGAATACCGCGACTGGCGCCGGGTCGGAATAATCGTCCGCTGGCACATAGACCGCCTGCATGGAAGTGATTGAGCCATTGCGCGTCGAGGTGATGCGCTCTTGCAGCATACCCATCTCTTCGCCGAGGTTGGGCTGATAGCCGACCGCCGAAGGCATGCGACCCAGCAGCGCCGATACCTCTGCCCCCGCCAGCGAATAGCGGAAGATGTTGTCGATGAAGATGAGCACATCGCGCCCTTGATCGCGGAAATACTCAGCCATGGTCAAGCCGCTCAAACCCACGCGCAGGCGCACGCCAGGCGGCTCATTCATTTGTCCGAAGACCATCGCCAGCTTGTCCAGCACATTGGCTTCTTTCATTTCGTGATACAGGTCGGTGCCTTCGCGGGTGCGCTCGCCCACGCCAGCAAATACCGACAAGCCATCGTGCTGGGTGGCGATGGAATTGATGAGCTCCTGAATGGTGACTGTCTTGCCGACTCCCGCGCCGCCAAAGATACCTGTCTTGCCGCCTTTGGTCATCGGAGCGACCAGGTCGATGACTTTCATGCCCGTTTCGAAGACTTCGATGGTCGGCGACTGGTCTTCAAACGAAGGCGCGTCGGCATGAATGGGACGGCGTTCGGCCTCATCGGGCACTGCCTCGCCCATATCGACCGGCCGCCCCAGCACATTGAAGATGCGCCCCAGCGTCGGTTCGCCGACTGGCACGGCAATAGGTTGCCCGGTCGCATAGGCGCTGGCACCGCGCGCCAAGCCATCGGTGGAATCCATGGCGACTGTCCGCACAGCGCTATCGCCCAAATGCAGTTCGACTTCCAGCACCAGGGCGTCTTCGTCCTCGCGCGGGACTTCGATCGCGTCAAAGATATCGGGCAATTGGCCTGCGGGGAATTCCACATCTACCACATTGCCCAGCACCTGCGTAACCGTCCCTTGCATTTGCGCCATCTCAGTTGCTCCTCATCTGTATAGCTGTGGAACCGCGCCCGTTGACGCCGTTCAACGATTGTGGTCTGTTTTCGTTCGCGTCCAGGATATCTTGGGCTGAATTGTCGATCGCCTGCTGCAGCGCGTTTGCGCCGCCGACAATATCCAGGATCTCGGCTGTGATAGCCGCCTGGCGCGCCTTGTTGTATTGCAGCGTGAGGTCGGCAGTCAGCTGTGTGGCATTGTCGGTAGCATTGCGCATGGCTGCCATCCGCGCGGCATGCTCGCTGGCTTGCGCTTCCAGCAGCGCTTGATACAATTGCAACTCGGTGAAGCGGGGCACAATCTCGTCAACCACCGCTTCGGCGCTGGGTTCGTAGTCATAATTCTGGATGCCGCCGCTGACCATCGCCACATCCTTGACATATTCTGCCGCCACCTGTTTGGCGATTGTGTGCGTGGTCAAAGGCAGCCAGCCCAGCACAGCCGGGCGCTGCGCCAGCATGTTGATGAAGTCGGTGTAGGCGATAAGCACTTCGTCGGCCTCGCCATCCAGGTAGGCATCCATGGCGATGCGCGCGATGGGCCTGATATCGTTCAGGGTTGGTTCGGCGGGCATATCGGTGAACGAGGCGATGATATTCGCGCCCAGCCTGGCAAGAGAATCGCGCCCCTTGCGCCCGACAGCGACATAATCGACCGGCTTGCCCAGGCGCGTTTCAAACGCCTGTGCCACGCGCAGAATGTTGGTGTTGTATGCGCCGGCCAAACCGCGGTCAGATGTGATAACCACAACCATCACCCGCTTTACTTCTTCGCGCTCGGTAAGCAGCGGATGCAGGGGCAGATTCTTGCTGGCAGCCTGGATGTTGATCAAGATTTCCCAGGCTTTTTCAGCATAGGCGCGGCTTGCGAATACACGCGCTTGCGCCCGTCGCACGCGCGATGCCGATACCGCCTCCAGCGCCCGCGTGATCTGGGCGATATTGCGCACGCTGCGGATGCGATTCTTTACTTCTCGGAGCGTCGGCATTTAGTATCTCCTCACGCCGATTCTGCTGGGATGCGCCCTGCTTCCAAAGCACAAAGTCTCAGTGTGCATAACAAGTACTCCCCGCTCGCCTGCCAAACCGCCAACTAGCCCCAAGCCTCGTTGAAGGTCTTGATGGCTGCCTCCAGCTGTTGCTGGATCTGGTCTTTGGCGCGGGCGTTGCGGTTGTCGCGAATGAATGCGCCGCTATCGGCGAACTGGGTGCGCCAACTGCGCAGAAACTCTTCTTTCCAGGCCAGCATGCGTTCGACCGGCACCTCGTCTGTCAAGCCGCTGGTGCCCGCATAGGTCAATGCCACCTGCTCGTCCAGCGAAAGCGTCTGATACTGCACCTGCTTGAACAGCTCAGTCAAACGGAGTCCGCGATCCAATTGTTGCTGGGTGGCGCGGTCGAGATTGGAGCCAAATTGCGCGAATGCCGCCAGATCGCGGAATTGCGCCATCTGCAGCTTCAGCCCGCCCGCCACATCTTTCATGGTGCGCGTCTGTGCGGCCGAGCCAACGCGGCTGACGCTGATGCCCGTGTTCAAGGCGGGGCGCAAACCGGCGTTAAACAGCTCGGACTCAAGATAAATCTGCCCATCGGTGATGGAGATGACATTGGTGGGGATGAAAGCCGATACATCGCCGAGCAACGTTTCGATGACGGGCAGCGCGGTGAGGCTGCCGCCGCCGCGTTCGTCGCTCAGTTGGGCGGCGCGCTCCAGCAGTCGGCTGTGCAAATAGAAGACATCGCCGGGGAAGGCTTCGCGTCCCGGTGGGCGGCGCATCAAAAGCGATACCTGGCGATAGGCATTGGCGTGCTTGGACAAATCATCATAAATGACCAGCGCGTCTTTGCCATTTTCCATGAACCACTCGCCGATCGCGCAGCCGGCATAAGGCGACAGGTATTGCAGCGCCGCCGCATCCGATGCCGAAGCGACCACGATGGTCGTGTATTCCATCGCGCCTTCGCGTTCCAAGGTCTCGCGGATGCGCGCGACTTCGCCACGCCGCTTGCCAATAGCCACATAAATGCAAAACATGTCTTCGCCACGCTGGTTGACAATTGTGTCCAGCGCAACGGCGGTTTTGCCCGTCTGGCGGTCGCCAATGATCAGCTCGCGCTGTCCGCGCCCGATCGGGATCATGGTATCGATGGCGAGGATGCCCGTCTGCACGGGTCTGTCCACGCTGCGGCGCTCCATCACACCGGGGGCGATGCGCTCGACATTGTAGTATTCGTCGAACTGGATGGGTCCACGCCCATCAATCGGTTCGCCCAGCGCATTGACAACGCGCCCCACCATGCCCATGCCGACTGGCACCGAAGCGATGCGGTTGAGCGCGCGCACGCTGTCACCTTCCTGGATGTCGTCATAAGCGCCCATGATGATAACGCCGACATTGTCTTTCTCCAGGTTGAAGGCGATGCCCGCCACGCCATTTTGAAATTCCACCAGCTCGTTGTAGCGCACATTCGCCAAACCAGATACGCGCGCAATGCCATCGCCGACCTCTTCTACATAGCCGACTTCGACAGATGCGAGGGCGTCCAGCTCAATATCGCGGATTTGCTCGAGGATCGATTCGTAGATATTGTCTGCCATTCGGCGGCTCCTTGCCTCAATTTCGTGTCCTTGTTGACGAAACTCCTGCCATTGTAGCGCAGGGATTGCTGCTTGTCTATATTTTCACAAACAAGTTTTGCTCGCCTCTGGGGCTGTAGCGGTCAATCCCCGCCCAGCGCCTGCGAACGCCGATAGGCCGCCCACACGCCCTCAGAAAGCACCGTGCGCAGCCCGCCTTTTTCCATCTCGTGCAGCGCCGCCGCCGTCGTGCCGCCCGGGCTGGTGACCTGGTTGCGCAGCTGTGCGGAATGCAAGCCCGATTGCCGCGCATAGAGCACCGAGCCGAGCAAGGTCTGCGTCACCAGCGCCTCGGCATCGCGCCGTGCAAAGCCCATGTGCACGCCCACATCAATCAGCGCCTCCATGAACAGGAAGACATAGGCAGGTCCAGACCCGCTGAGCGCTGTCGCCATATCCAGGAAGCCTTCGTCGGCCGCATAAATCTGTTCGCCCAGCGCGCCCAGCAGTTTTTCGGCTTGCTTTCGCTGCTCAGCCTCGACCTCGTTTGCGGCGGTCCAGACTGTGATGCCCTGCCCGATTTGGCCCGGCGTATTGGGCATGGAACGGACAACGCGCGGATTGCCCAGGCGCTCGGCGATAGTCGACAAGGGCACGCCCGCCACGATGCTGACGATCAGCTGCGCCGCGCCGACCTTTCCGCTCAATTCTGGCAGCACCACATGCATGCCCTGTGGCTTGACTGCCAGTACGAGCACATCTGCCTTTTCAGCCGCCTGGACATTGTTGGTCGTCGTGCAAATGCCATACCTGGCGCGCAACCCCTGCAAATGCTCGGCTCGCGGGTCAGACGCGATGATCTGCTGCGCTTCCAGCAGCCGCTGATGCAGCAAGCCGGCGATGATCGCCTCGCCCATCACGCCCGCGCCAATTAAAGCAATAGTCTCGCCATTGAATGCCATGTTCGCCCTCAATTCTTGCGATGGGTTTCGTCAAAGTGGTGGCTGAGCAAATAGAAGCTGCGCCGCCGTCCTTCGAAGACATCGCTGACAAAGTCGGTAATGATGTAACCCGCGGCGAAAATCTGCGTGAAAACCTCGCGGATGTGCCCCCGCCAATCGTCCGCCAGCGCGCGTTCAGATGCCTCCAGCCGGATGAAGTCGCCGGGGATCTCGACCAGCGCGAATGTCGAGCCAGGCACGGCTGTCATCGCACGCGGTTTCAGCCACTCGCCAGCGTCGATTGCGCGGTTGACAATCGGCGCGCGCACATCCAGGTAGTGCTTCAGATGTAGATGGCTGCCTTCTCCACACGCGCGGGTCTCGGCACGGCGCTGCGTCACCCACCACTCGACCACCAGCCGGTCGGAGCGAAGCTGGTCGCCCCCCGCCAGCCCAAAATAATTAGCGGAAAATCGCTGCACCACAGCCCCCAGCTTGCGGATATTGAGGTGGGCGTTTGCGGCGAGCAGCGGGTCGAATGTCCAGGTTATCAGGCGGATGGCTTGCTTCAAGGCGATATCGCGCTGCGCCAGCTTCAAACGATAGCCGATGTTGCGTCCACGATAGTCTTTCAGCACGACCATGCGCTTGGACATGATGAGCAGGTTGGCCATAGCTGGTCGCGCGGCGCGGTCGTCCATGTCGATGTCTGTGCCGATGAATCCCATCACAAAGCCGACCAGCCGGCCATGCACATACGCGCCCAATACATGTCCGCCGTGCAGCGCCAGGGAATAGAGCATGTGGCGCGGCACGAGATTGCCGGCATCGTGCCCCCAATAGGTCTTCTGCAGCTCGACCACTTCATCCAGTTGGTGAGCGCGCAGCAAACGTTGGATGCGGATATCGTTCATGGCTGTGCGCCTTCAACCGATGCGCGGACGGCGGCGGAAACTGGCGCGCAGGGCAGAGCGAAGATGCGGCCGCTGCGGCAGGTATTGCAGCAAGGTCTCTTCGAATCGGCGCGGCAAGAAGCCAAAATAATCAAACACCCCGCTCAATGGCGCTGCCCGGTTGGCAGCCAGGATATCCAGCCACTGGCTCGTCATCAGCGCGCGCGGCAACAGTATGCTATAGATGCCAGTGGTCGCGCGCAGCAGATAGGGCGGCAAAGGCACAATCGCGCGGCGCATGCCAGTAACGCGCATTACAGTGCGAACCAGGTCGAGCAGCGACATATACTCCGCGCCACCGATCTCGACTGTCGCGTCAACCAGGCGCACGCGACTCAGACTACGATATATGGCTTCGACCAGGTCGTCAATATAGATGGGATGCAAGACAACCTCGCCGCGCCCGGGCATGAAGAAGAGGAACGGGTTGAGCCGAAGCATGCCCGCGATGTGATTCACGAATGCGTCTTCGGGACCATAAACGATGCCACTGCGAATGATGGTGTAGGCAACGCCGCTGTTGCGCAACAGGTCTTCCACTTGCCCCTTGACGCGGTGCAAGGTGTACGCCGATGACGGCGAAGCGCCCAGTTGACTCAGCGTGATGATGCGGCCAACGCGGGAAGCTCGCGCAGCAGCCGTCAAATTGGCTGTTCCCACTCGCTCGAGCCGGTCCAGGTCGCGCTGCCCGCCCCACCACAGGGCGTTGGAAAGGTGGATGACCGCATGACAGCCGCTGACCGCGCGGAAGACAGCTTCATCATCCAGCAAGCTGCCGACGACGATTTCCGGCGCATGGGCAGATGCCGCGTCCCAGGGCAGTTGACGCAGTTGACGCTCGGTCAACAGGCAGCGTATGGGCACAGCCGCGTGCATCAGCCGCTGAATCAGATGTCGTCCAACCAAGCCCGTCGCGCCAGTTACCAGGATCATCAGGTGGCTCGCTTGTGAAGCCGCTACGACACCCCGTCATCCATGACAATTGCGCGGGGCAGGAAAGCGCATATTATACGACAAGGCTCCGCCGCCTACCATGCAACGACAGCGCGCCGGGCGTGTTATTATTGATGAATGATGAAAATGATGCAGAGCCAAGAGAGGCGCAGTTTGGATAAAAAGCGTATCGTGATCACGGGACTGGGCATCGTCTGCCCGACCGGCAACAGCCTGGAAGAAGCCTGGTCAAATACAGCCGCTGGCGTCAACGGCATTGATTTCATCACACGCTATGACCGCTCGCTGACGCAGAATCAGCTGGCGGGCGAGGTCAAGGATTTCGACCCCGACAAGCTGTTTGGGCGCAAGGAAGCGCGCCGGCTGGACCGCGTTGCCCAGTTCGCGCTGGAAGCCAGTCGCCAGGCAATGGCAGACAGCCGACTAACCGTCACGGCAGACAACCGCTACGAGATCGGCTGCATAATCGGCTCGGGCGTGGGCGGCATCAACTCCTTTGTCGAGGCGCAGCAAGGCATCGATTCGCGCGGACATCGTGGTATCAAGCCCATGGCCATCCCCAAGATACTCAGCGACTCCTGCTCCGGCGCGATATCGCTGTTATTTGGGCTGCGCGGGCCGAATCATTGCATCGTCACCGCCTGCGCATCGGGCAACAATGCGATCGGCGAAGCCATGCACATCATCCGGCGCGGCGATGCCAAAGCCATGATTGCCGGCGCATCGGAAGCAGCCATCGTGCCGCTGTGCGTGGCCGGCTTCAACAATATGACGGCGCTGAGCCGCAACAACGACCGCGATACCGCCTCGCGCCCATTTGACCTGCAGCGCGATGGCTTTGTGCCGGGCGAAGGCGCAGGCGTGCTGATCCTGGAAGAATTGACATTTGCGCGCGACCGCGGCGCGAAGATCTATGCCGAGTTGCTGGGATATGGACACACCTCGGACGCGCATCACATCACAGCGCCTATGGAAAGTGGCGAAGGCGCGGCCAAGGCGGTCGAATTTGCCCTGCGCGATGCCGGCATTAGTGGAGACGACATCGATTACATCAACGCCCACGGCACCAGCACACCCCTGAATGACACCGCCGAAACGAACGCCCTCAAGCGCGCCCTGGGAGAACGCGTCTACGAAATTCCGGTGAGCTCGACCAAGTCCATGACCGGTCATTTGCTGGGCGGCGGCTCGGCGATTGAAGCTGTTTTTTCTATCATGGCCATTCGCAAAAACTTCATCCCGCCGACCATTCATTTGCACACAGCCGACCCCAGCTGCGACCTCAATTATGTGCCCAATGCGGGCATTAAGCGCGAGGTGCGCCGCGCGATGTCCAACGCATTCGGCTTTGGTGGGCACAACGCCGTGCTGATCTTTGGCGAACACACGCACAATGGCCCAGTCTAGTCCGCCCGGCGCAGAGACAGCAGCAGCGCGCTTTGCCCATGTCATCGGCTGGGGCAAGGCGGTGCCCGAGCAGGTCATGACCAATGACGATATCGCCGCTTTCGTGGAAACCAACGACGACTGGATTTTCACGCGCACCGGCATCCGCCAGCGTTACATCGCGCATGAAGCCGAATCGACAGCCACCCTGGCCTACAATGCGGCGCGGCAGGCGCTGGAAGTCGCGGATATCCTGCCTACCGACCTCGACCTGATCATCGTCGCGACCTCGACAGCCGAAAATATCTTTCCCAGCACAGCCAGCCAGGTGCAGGATTGGCTGAATGCGAGCGAGGCTGGCGCATTTGATTTGAGCGCAGCCTGTTCGGGCTTTGTGTATGCTCTCCAGCTGGCGGCTGATTCGATTCGCGCTGGTTCGATCAACGCGGCATTGGTGATCGGCGCGGAAACCATGAGCCGCATAATAGACTGGACCGACCGCAGCACCTGCATCCTCTTCGGCGATGGCGCGGGAGCGGTTGTCTTGCGCGCCAGCGATGCGCCGGGCGGCGTGCTGTCCAGCGTTCTCCGCTCCGATGGCGCCGGGGCAGATTTGCTGGCCATCCCCAGCGTCGGCAGCATCGATGCCAAAGACTCGCCGGCTGGTGCCAACGGCATTCAATTCTACAAGATCAGCATGGCGGGCGGGGAGGTGTTCAAGTTTGCCACTCGCGTCGTCAGCGAGAGCATCGAACAAGCATGCCGGCTGGCAGAGGTCAAAGTCGAAGACATCGATCTGGTCGTTCCGCATCAAGCCAATCGGCGCATATTGCAGGCGGCGGCTCGCAAGCTGGGCATCGACATCGCCAAGTTCATGAGCAATGTCGAGCACTATGGCAATACCTCGGCAGCCTCGATACCTATCGCGCTGTGCGAAGCCATCGAACAGCGGCGCATACACAACCGCGATCATATTGCGCTGGTCGGCTTTGGCGGCGGCTTGACCTGGGCATCCATGATCATCCGCTGGGGCGTTCCCAAACCCAGCGAACAGCACGGATCGCTCATCAAACGTCAACAGCGGCATGTACAATATCGCATAGCGAGGCTGCGGCGCTTGCGACGGCGGGTGGCGCGGCGCTTGCAATCCAGCAGCTTTTAGCTGGCCGGCGTGATGGTCGGCAGTGGCTCACTGATGTAGATGTGCACCAGACAGTGCGCTTGCAAGGTGTTGGTGATATCAAAGACCATCAGACGAAACTGATATTCGCCCGATTCATAACCCGCCGGCACAAATTGGCTGAACTCCGCGCGCTCCCGCACTTCCACGGCTTGGTCGGCAATCACTTGAAAAGTGCCCAAAGTACTCGCTCCGCTGATTTCCAATGTGGCGTAGGAAAACTGATCGGCATAGAGCGTGCCAACCACAGGTATCGGCTGGAAGACGCGCATGCCATTGCCCGGCACTTGCAGCTGGGCTTGCGGAGAGTCGCAGCCGATGGGCGGGTCGGACGGGATAATCGTGCCGACTGGCGTGGGCGTGGGCAGGGGTGTAGCGCGAATTTGCACAGCCAGGTCGGCCGAGCGCGGCAGGGGCACAGGCTCTATGCCCAGATTCGCAGCTGGCTGACCCGGCACCGGCGTCTCGAAGGTGTCGACCTCAGCAGCTACTTCGGCAACCAGCGCATCAATTTGCTGGTCGCGCAGCAACTCGGGCACAATCACCACTTGCACGCCAGCCAGGATGATGGCGAGTTCCAGCAGCAAGATGACGGCGGTGAGCGCATTTTGCCGGCGATAGCGCGCCAGGTCGCGCTCCAGCTCAAAGTATGACGAACGCAACTCTCCGCCATGCACGAGGACTCGGCGCAGCGCAAACAAGATGCCAGCCGCCAACAGAAAATAAAAGCCAATGGCGACTTGATCAATCAGCGCGACGAAGCCAATCATGGCGGAAAGTCGTTCAGCACGCCCTTTAGTGCGGTGGTCAGGCGTGGCACGATGATCTCGCCCGCTTCCAGCACTTCCTGGTGATTGGTTTCCAAATCGCCATCGACCTGGTCGATAGCGCAATTGGTGATGCCCGAGAATGCCAGAACGCGCAGGCTAGCGTGCCGCGCTACCAGAACCTCATGCGTGGTCGACATGCCCACTGCGTCAGCGCCCCAAGCCCGCAGCATGCGGATCTCGGCGGGCGTCTCGAAGGCCGGTCCTGAAAGTGAGCAATACACGCCGCTGTACAAGGGGATGTCGTGCCAGGCAGCCACCTGCAGGGCTTTCTTCCGCAAAGAGCGGTCGTATGCCTGCGCCAAGCCAACAAAACGCTCGCCCAAGGTCTCATCGTTGGGTCCCATCAGCGGGTTCGCCCCCACCATGCCCGGCAGGTTGATGTGGTCTTCCAGCAGCATCAAGTCGCCAACCCGGTATGCCTTGTTGATGCCGCCAGCCGCGTTGGTCAAGATGACAGTGTGCATGCCCAGCGCTTTCATCACGCGGATCGGGAAAGTCACCTGCTGCATGCTGTAGCCTTCATAGAAATGGGCGCGTCCTTGCATGACAGCGACGGTCTGCCCTTCCAGCCCGCCGATGACCAGATTGCCCCGGTGCCCGTGCACGGTCGAAGCTGGCCACCCTGGAATCTCCGCATAGGGGATGACGGTGCGCGGGTGGAGCTCGTCAGCCAGTTTGCCCAACCCAGAGCCCAACACCATGCCAATCTGCGGCTGAATCGTCAGGCGGTCGAGGATGGTATTGGCTGCCCGTTGGAAGTCGTCGCTTGTGAACATCGTCCACCCTTTGGCACAAGGACATAATAGCACAAGCTGCTGGTTCTCGGTATAATTTGGGCAGCGGCATTTTGGAAATCACGCGCGAGCTACGGACCGGTGCCGCTGATCAACCACATGGTAGCCGAATTGCCCAGACAGGATGGGATTGACATTTGAACGACATCCGCAGGCAATTTCGCGCAGCCACCATTTTGATTCTCATCGTCATTCCTGTTGGCATATTCGGCTATGTGCTGATTGAAGGCAGACCGTGGTTCGAGGCTATCTACCTGACGATCATCACGCTGACAACAATTGGCTTTGGCGATATCGTACCCACTACGCCACTGGGGCGGCTGTTTACGCTGGCGCTTATCTTTACCGGGCTGAGCGCGCTGGCATTCTTTCTGTCATCGTCCTTCGCCCTGCTCTTCAGCGCCGAAGCCATGGCGCGCCGCCGACAGATGCGCAACAAACGCAAAATCGGCAAGCTGAGCAGTCATTATATCATTTGCGGAAGTGGCGAAATGGTCGACAAGACCATCGGCTATGTCTTGAATGGTGCCCGCATCCGCCGCAAACAATATCAGGATATCCGCTTCCAGCCCATCGAAACCCGGCTGAGACGCATTCCTGGCGGCGCGCAGGGGCTGAACGGCTTGGTGCGCAGGATATTCGCGCTATACCTGAAGCTCTTTCATGACCAAACCACCTTGCTCGACCTTATCGTGGTGGTTACCGAAGACAGCGACTATGCCGAACATCTGCGCAGCGCCGGCATCCTGGTCATTGGTGGCGACCCATCGGACGACGACATGCTGCTGGCGGCAGGGGTCGCCCGCGCCCGCGCCATGATAGTCATGCTCGATCAAGACGCGGAGAACCTGCTCACAGTCTTGAGCGCGCGCAACCTGAACTCGCGCCTCTACATCACCGCCGATGTAGTAGAAGACAGGCTGAGGCTCAAGATGATCAAAGCCGGCGCCAATGTTGTGCTTGCGCCGTATGAAGTTGCATCGCAGTTTCTCAACAGCGCCACACTGCGCCCGGCTGTCAACGATTTCTTCAACAGCATCCTCTTCGACCAAGAGACGCAACATCAGATCACGCAGTTGGAATTGGAAGCCGGCTCGCCCTGGATCGGTAGGCGCATCAGCGATTTGCAACTGACAGAGAAATACGATGCCGGCGTCATCGGCATACGTTTGGAAACAGCCAACTTTCTGCATTCTCCAGACAACAGCCGCGTCTTGCAAGAAGACGAAATCTTGCTGTGCGTGGCGCCAGGACCGATGATCCCGCTGCTGCAAGGCGAATGTCTGCCAAAGGGCAGAAACGAAATGCGCTTCTCCACTTTCCAGCGGCTGGTGCAATCACGCGAGTCGAAGCAGCTCGACCAGGTGCTCAGTCTGGACGAGAGCGAAAGAGCCGTCCAGGACATGACAAAACACTTTGTCATCTGCGGCGATGACCACATCATCGAGAGCGCCGTCCGCTTTTTGGATCCGGCGCGCCCTTTTGTCTTGCTGACGAACAATGCGACGCTGGCAGAAGGCTGGCAAGCGCGTGGCTTCCGCGTCATTTTGGGCGATTCCACCCACGACCGTGTCTTGCGCAAAGCGGGCGTCGAACGCGCCCAAGCCATTATGATCTCTATGCGCGACCGGGCTGCAGCCGTCTTGACCGTGCTTTCATCGCGCAGCATCAGCAAGTCGCTGCTGATTTCGGTTACAGCCACAACCGACGACATGATTGACAAATTGTGGCGGTCGGGCGCAGACCGGGTCGTCAGCCCTTTCCATGTCGCCGCCCAACTTGTGCTGCTGTCTACGACCCGCCCAGAGATCGCCGAATTCTTGCAGCATGTGCTCTACAACGAACAGACGCAACTGGAAACGGCGGAATTTTATATGGAAGATGATTCGCCCTGGATCGGCAAGACTTTGCGACAGCTTTCGTTGGCCGACCGTTACCAGGCCGGCGTGATCGGCATACGCAGAGCCAAGAGCGCGCAATATGTCTATGCGCCGCCGCTCGATCATGCGGTGCAGCCCTACGAGGTGCTGATCGTAATTACGCCCATGCGCTTCTTTGACAAAATGCGCGAGGAAGCCAGCGGACACATCAATCGCAGACCAGTCACGTTGCGCCTGCAATTCGACGCCAAAGCCAGCAGCAGCCAGTCGCGCGATATGCTGCGAGAATTACTCGAACAGCAAGACAGCTAGCGAGTCTGCGACCACATCAGCCGCTGATCAGTTGCCAGGTCTCCTGCAGTGGGCACAGCAAACCCGGTCTGTTGGTCGAGCACAGCGCTGTGGTCATGGAATTGCTGGACAATCGCGCCAAGGCTGTACCCTCGTGGCAGCGCAGCGATGTCTGCCCAGTGCCGCCGGCCGACGACGATTACTGATGCGCCTTCAGCCTGGTCAGCGCCTGCAACGATGAACTCGCCATCGCCACGCGCATAGGCAGTCAGCAGTTGATAGATACGTTTTGGAGTCAGGCAATTGCCCTGGGCAGGCACGACCAGCGCCGCAGCGACATGGGCTGGCAGCGCGCGAAATCCTGTTGACAAGGCAGTGACCGCGCCGCCCCGGCGATAGCGCCTGTCGTGAATGGTCGTTGCGCCCAGCGGCTTCAAAGCAGCGCGCACTTTGGCAGCGCCGGCGCCGGTAACGACCCGGATGTGGTCTATCCGCGAGCGCATCAATTGTTCGGTTGTCTGCGCAACATTCCCGGCCGCGCTCTCCGCCAGTACGACCGCGCCGACAGCCCGCTGCAGTTCGCCGACCGGTTCAACGCCGCGCACCGAGCCCATCGCCACGCCGTGCACGCGCGGGTTTTGCAAACACAAGCGCGCGATCAACCTGGCGCGTCCGCGAACATAGCCACGCGCCGGCACCTGGTTCAAATACATCACGACTCGCGCCGATTTGGGCACGCCGCGCAAGCCCAGCGTTTCGTCACGCAAGACCTGCGCCAGCCAAGCCGACTTCACCGGCGAATTCCGCGCGAAGCCATACCGATCGATCATCGCGGCCGGGTTGTAGACATGCGCTTCATCCAGCGGGACGCCCAGCGCGCTCAATGACGCCACCGGCACCACCAGCGAGGTTTCCAGCGGAATTTGCGGCTCACCGGCGCGGGGAGCTTTGAATGGCAAGCCAGCCGCATCATCGGCTTCGACCAGCAAAATGTCGGAATCCACGCGGTCCAGCAAGTCGCGCGTCCATGAAAGCGGCGGACCATACACTGTGCCAGCGCGCATATCGTCATGCAGCAGCACAAACTGATCATCAGTCAGCGCCTGAGAGATGGCGCGCGCATCGACGCGGCAGGAGATGGCGCGCGGGAACAGCGAGAGCTGATCGGTCGCCAGCCGCGAGGTCGTGGTCGCCAGGACGCGCCAGCCAGCTTCAGCCAGTTCATAGCCCAAGCCGACCAGCAATGATGACTTGCCGCCCGCGCCGATAAAAGCGACGACATCGCCCGGGACAACACCAAATGCTTTTTGCAACTGCATACGCCGCCTTGCTCCTGCCGAAGGCACTCCATACAAGTCCATCGTAGACAGTCGCAATGATAACATGAAATGGGCTGGCGGGCGGGTTTAGACCTCGCCTATCCCGGCCGCGCGCAAGGCTGCGACGACCTTCTGGGCGGTGAAAGGCTGCGAGTCGATCCAAACGCCGGTCGCAGCATATATCGCCGCGGCAATAGCGGGCGCCAAAGGCAAAAAAGGCATTTCAGCCATGCCACGCGCGCCCCAGGGTCCGATCGGGTCGGGATATTCCAGCACGACCGACTTGACGCGTGGCGGCACATCCAGCGATGTCGGGATCAAATAAGTCGACAAATACGGATTCAATATGCGCCCATCACGAGAGACGAGGTATTCCATCAGCGCATAGCCTTGCGCCTGGACGATCGCGCCTTCAATTTGCCCTTCAAGCTGCTGCCGGTTGATGACCTTGCCAACATCGTTGGCGCAGACAACCTCCAGCAGTTGCACCTGCCCGGTTTCAATATCGACTTCTACCTCGACAGCTTCGGCGACATATCCATACGCGAAGTTGGGCTCGGCATAGCCGGTCTGCGGGTCGAATGGAGTCGTCTCTGGCGGATGATACATAAAGTCGGCTTTGGCGGGGCGCTCTTCATCTTGCCACTTGCGGAGGGCGAGCTCAGCCGCGCCGCGTATGGCATTGCCCGACATGAACGACAGGCGCGATGCCGAAGCGCTGCCCGATGAGCCCGATGTCGCCGTATCAGATGCGACCAACTGCACGCGCTCGAAAGGCACGCCCAGCGCATCAGCCGCCATCTGCATCAAAACCGTGTGCGCGCCCTGCCCCACATCCGCGCCAGCATGGTACAAAATGACGCGCTCAATCTCGGCGCTGCCCTGCAGTTCAATGCCCGCCCAGCAATGCTCGGGGAAGCCAAAGCTGAAGCCGACATTTTTGAAGCCGCCAGCCAAGCCGCGTCCACGCCGTTTGCTGCTGTCGGACGGGGCGACAGGCGCTTGCAGCTGCCAGCCCGCTTCTCCCTGCCGCCACCATGATTCGGCTCCACAGGCTGCAAACACTTGTGGCATGCTGACGCCGGGCGGGAATGGCGTGCCCACCGAACCAATGCTGCCCTCGCGGATGCTGTTCTTCAGGCGGATCTCCAGCGGATCCATATTCAGAGCCGCCGCCAGCCGATTCATCTGCCCTTCCGCCGCCAGCAATGCCTGGGGTGCGCCGAAGCCGCGAAATGCCCCGGAAGGGATGTTGTTGGTGTAGACGGCGTAGGTGTCGATATGAATGTTTTCGACTTCGTAAGCGCCGCTGACAGTCAAATGCGCGTTGCCCAGCACTTTGTTGGATGTGTAATTATAGGCGCCGGCATCGCCGATGACTTCGCACTCCATGGCGGTGAGCAGGCCCTCGCCGGTCGCTCCCCACTTCGCCCGCACTTTGATCGGGTGCCGCTTGTGATGGTAGCGAATGGATTCTTCACGATTCCACTGGATTTTGACCGGACGGCGCAACTTCCAGGCGGCCAGCGCCAGCACAATTTGCACGGACATATCTTCGCGCCCACCGAATGCCCCGCCGATCGCCGGGTAAATCACGCGCACCTGCCCGGGCGGCAGGTCCAGCGCATGATAAATCTGCTCCTGGTCTTCGTGAGTCCATTGTCCAGCCACGACGACGGTCACGCGGTTGGCTTCGTCGATATAACCCAGACCGGCCTCGGGCTGCAAGTAGGCATGTTCTTGCCAGGTTGTTTCGTACATGCCTTCGACGACGACATCCGCCGCTCGCCAGCCAGCCGCCATATCTCCCCTGCGGATGCGGTAACGAGCCACCTGGTTGTCCGCGCAGTCGGGGTGCAACTGGGGCGCAGATGCCAGCATAGCCTCTTCGGCATCAAACACAGCAGGCAGGTCTTCGTAATGCACCTGGATTAATGCAATGGCTTGCTTGGCGATCGTATCGGTCTCGGCGACAGCCACCGCCACCATATCCATATAACAACGGACGACATCTGTCCCGGCTTTGTCGCCACCTGGTCCACAGAGCACCGGCTGGTCTTTGATGACCAAGCCATATTCATTGACCGGCACATCGAGGCTGGTGAAGACACGCACAACGCCTGGCAGCGCCTCGGCAGCGGCCACATCGACAGCGACCACGCGGGCATGGGCGCGCTCGCTGAACTTGATGCGCATCCACAGTTGCCCTTCGATGTCAATATCGCCGGGATAGCGCGTTTCGCCGGTTACTTTGCCGCGCGCGTCGATGCGTTTGATCGATTCGCCGATGACAGAGCCTGCTTCAGCTGACACGGGACTTGCCCCTTCGTGGTTTTCTAGCTTGTCGGAAGCGGTGCGGATTGGGTTTGGGTGAGCTGCTCGGTTTCGTTGTGAAAGATGCGCCGCAAGATGGCGATGGCTGCGGCATAAGTCGGCTCGACGCCACCGTAGCTCAAGCTGCCCGCGCCCAGATTCTGGCCCGTTTTCATCGGTCTGTCCGATGCGTAATGCAAGAAGCCAATATCGAATTCGACCGAGTGCAAATTGACGATCTCGTTCATGGGGTGGCGCTGCGGGCGGAAGGCTTCATAAGTCGCCGAAAGATAGGGACCGCTTTCCATTTCAATATCTGTATAGCCCTCGCGGTAGAAGACATCCATATAATTGGGATTTTGCAAGAAAGTTCCACGCACAGTGACAGCCTTTTGGTTGTCCAGCACATTGCCATGGCGCATGTGGGCGCGCACATGCCGGGCGGTGAAACAATTGCGAAACAGGTAGGTATTCTGCGAATGTTCATCGTGGATCACATTGGGGATCATCATATCGCCGATGCGCCCGTTCAACGTCGCGGCTTTGCCCATCACATAGACGCCGGCCAGCCTGCCCACGCCTTGCGAAATCCGGCTGAGCAATTCGTAAGCCGACATGCCCAGCGGATAGTCGATATTGACAATAAGCGCATTGCTGTGCCGCAACCGCTGCAAATCGCTGGCACCCCCCAGGCGCGGGTCGAACCACTGCGCCTCCAGCTTTCCCAACTCGATTATCTGCGTTTCCATTTCGAAGCCATGCCGGCTGGGCAACCGATGCATGCCCAGGCGATGCTCTTCTCGCGCGAAAACATGCCGCGTCCCGCTGCCCGTGTCAGAAAGATATTGACGCAGCACAAAATACAAGAAATTGTCGGTGCTTTTGTGATAGCTTTCTTTGATATCTTCGTATTCGGTCAACAGCGATTTTTCTTCGAACCGTTCAATATACTGCACCAGGCTTTCTTCATAGCGCCGCGCAAAACCAGCCAGAAGGTTGATGAGCGAATGGGTATTGCTGGAGACGAAGTACACGGGGCGTTCGCCCGGATCGATGCCCACCTGAGCCAGTTCGTCGCAAAGTTCGTTCCACCACGAGGCGGTGGCGCGTCGATAGTCTGCGAGCGAGCCGGCTATCAATCGCAAGGTCATGCTCTTGCGCTGGCGGCTGATGCGCAGCAGGTTGGCTACAAAGTCGCTTTGCCAAAGCAGATGCAGCCTGCGCAAGTCGCTGACCGCCATCATCAAGCCTTTGGCCAGCGCGGCGAAGTCTTCGTCAGGCAAGTCGCCACAATCGGCATGGCGCTGCAGCAAATCGCACAAGGTCTGGTTTTGCAAGCGCGCATGCAGCTTGTTCCACTCGATCTGATAGGCTGTGAGCATGGGGGTCAGGTCGTCAATATCCGAACTGCTGACGATATAAACAGCCAGCGCTCTGCTGCCATCAAAGTGGGTGCGACGGCGTCTGCCTGTGGAATATACGCGCTGCCAACTGGCGATATCGTGATACCCAGCCGCCACAAACCCCCGTTCCAACTGCCCCACCAGCACATCCGTAACATCAATGATGCAGGGCGGCAAACGCAGCGCGCTGTACATCAACGCCGAGGCATCGATCTCGGGAGAGCCGGCGCCTTCGTGCAACAATGAATTCATCGCCACATGGCTCTCTGCCAATGTATCTATGGCGATGGCATCGCTGGAGCGCAGCAATGAATAATAGGTGCGCATGTAGAGTTCAATATCATCGTTGCCAGACTTGGGCACTGTGCGGTCCATGACTCAGCCTTTTTCTGCTTGCAGTTTGCGCGCGCTGGCTTGGTGGAAGGCTTCAATGATCTTGTAATAGCCCGTGCAGCGACACAGGTTGCCGCTGACGCTGAGGTTGATCTGCTCGGTATCGGGCTGGGGGATTTCGTCCAGCAGCTTCGCCCCCGCCATCAGGAAGCCGGGCGTGCAATACCCGCACTGCACTGCGGCAGCATCGATGAATGCCTGCTGGATTGGGTGCAAGTCATCGCCATTTTGCAAGCCTTCTATGGTTACGACCTCTGCCCCATGCGCGCGGGGGGCATGCACCATGCAAGCCATCACCGCCACATCGTCCAGGAAGACGGTGCAAGCGCCGCATTCGCCTTCTGCGCAGCCTTCTTTTGTGCCCGGCAGCTTGACATCATCGCGCAGCCAATGCAGCAGCGATTTCTGCTGACCACTCGTGATGCGCACATCAATGCCATTGACGCGGCTCTCGATCGGCGTGTCGGGCTGGTGCACAATTGGCTCGGGCAGTCCACAGGCAACCCGGCCAGCCTGCGAGCCCCAGAGCATAGGCGGATGCGCGGGCAAGCCAAGATCGAGCTCGTCCGCCGCCAGCCGCCGTAAAGCCTTCGCCAGCAGCACTTTGATCAATTCGCTGCGATATTCAGCACTGCCACGCACATCGTCGATCGGCGTAGGAGCATCCCCGGCGATGCGCGCAGCCTTGGCGATCACCGCGGGCGTCAGCTTCTTGCCGCGCAAGAAATCTTCAGCAGGCGGCACACGGACGATGGTGGGCGCAACGCTGCCCAGCGCGATCCGCGCCTCAGACACGCTTCCATCGGCATGAAGTGTAAGCACAACCGCGGCATCAACCACCGAGATAGCTTGCGCCCGTCGCAATCCCAGCTTGAGGAAGATGCCGCGTTCGTCCTCGCTCAGCGCAGGGATATGAATGGCCCGCAGTAACTCGTCGGGCTGCAGCACGGTCTGTCGGAAGCCGCTATAGAAATCTTCGAGCCGCAGCCGGCGTTGGCCCCGGTTTGATTGCAAAGTAATTTCTGCGCCGAGGGCAATCAGTGGCGTGATGGTGTCGTTGGCTGGAGACGCCGTGATGAGATTGCCAGCGATGGTGGCGCGATTGCGGATTTGTGGCGCGCCGACTTCCCACGAGGCCTGGGCAAGGGGTATCGCTTGGTCGCGGATGAGCTGGCTACCCACGACATGATTGTGCGTGACCAGCGGTCCCAGCGTGATAGACCCATTTTCCAGCGTGATATCGTCCAGCCCCGGCACGCGCGTGATATCAATGATGACTTGCAACTGCGGATGCTGGCCGCGCTCCAATTCGATGATCAGGTCGGTGCCGCCAGCGACGATGCGCGCCGTCCGCCCATGTTCAGCCAGCAGAGCCAGCGCTTCGTCGATGCTGCTTACGCTATGATAGGCTTGCCACATGCGATGCCCGCCTCCTGCCCCGACCTAGAGCGGATTTAGTTCCAGCACGGTGAATGGATTGATATTGATGACACAGGTGGATTCAAATTGTGTGCGCACTGTCTTGCGCCGGTCCCAGGTATGCACATGCCCGTGCAGCATGTAACGCGGCCGAAACCAGCGCATGAAGTTGAGAAAGCTGACGAAGCCGCGATGCGCGACATCTTTGCCATCGTGGATATCGCGCGCTGGGGAATGCGTGACGAACAGGTCGATGCCACGCCGCCGCAGCCAGCGATGCGCCAGGATTTTTGGTGCCAAGCCCAACACCATGCGATGCATCTGCGCCTGGCTGTATTGGATTTCGCCTTTGTTATAGCGAATGCAGCCCTCCAATCCCGTCATGGTCAGTCCGCGATATTGCACGACTTGCCGGTGCAGGTCGATGCCGCCTGGCGGTTCCTCGTGGTAACGTTCGTCATGATTGCCGCGCACATAATAGAGCGGAACTTGCAAGATGCTGGTGATGTATTCCAGATAAGAAGGTGGCATGTCTCCGCAGCTGATGACCATGTCGATGTCTTGGTATTGACGGCGCAAGTTGACCGCGCTGTGCAACTGCGGCATTTCGGTATCGCTGACGCAGAGGATCTTCACGAAGCCGCTCCCCGCGCGCTAGTCAGAAAAGCCCCCGGCAAAAGTATCGATCATCAAACGTACATCGTCGCCCAGAGGGTAGAGAATGGGGCAAGTCGCGCCGGCTCGCATATATTCGCGCACTTTGGCTTTGCATTCAGCTGGGGTGCCGCTGGCTGTGATCATCTGAACGACATCGTCGGGCACCAATTTCATCGCTTCCATGATCTGGGCTTCGCTGGCGGGCCAGGTCAGCACTTGGCCAATTTCGTCCAGCAAATCCTGGCTGACGCCGCTGGCTTTCATGATATGTGGCTGCTGCCCCAGATACTGCGTCACCAGCTTGCGCGCGGCATTCAGCGCTCTGTCTCGGTCATGATCCACCGAGCAGACGACCAACTGGGGACGGTCAATATCAAATACTGTTTTGCCAGCGCGTTTTGCGCCGATCTCCAGTTGCGCCATGGCCGATTCGTTGTACTTGGGCGAAACCAGGTAGTTTAAGACGACGCCATCGGCAATCTCGCCAGTCAGCGCCATCATTTTGGGGCCAGTCGCGCCGATATAGATGGGCACATTGCGCGGCTCTTTGCGCCCGTGCACGACATCCAGCTCGACATCGGTGAGCTGCACGAACTCGCCAGCGAAAGTCACCCGTTCGCGGTTGAGCAGGCGGCGAACAGTCGTGACCACCTCGCGCATGGCGAGCAGGTTTCTGCTGCGTGTGATGCCGACTTTTGCCGCCAGCGGGTCCCACCAGGCACCGATGCCACAATAGATGCGGTCTGCGGCCAGGTCATCCAGGGTCAGGAAGGTCGCGGCGATGACGGCCGCATTGCGCGTCCAGTTGTTGATGACGCCCGAGCCGATTTTGATGCGCGAGGTGGTCGCCGCAAAGGCAGCCATGGGCACAATGGCATCTCGCACCAAGCGGCTTTCGGCTTGCCAGACCGCTTCAAAGCCGCGTTCTTCGGCATATTGTACATAAGCGATCGCGTCGCTCAGCGGATGCGCGTCTTGCAGATACAACGCTACTCTATCAGCCATGGGTTTACTCCAAAGATTTTCTGCTATGCCAACCACGCGCCTATTATCGCGCAAAATCTGCGCAATTGGCAAATGCCAGGCCTAGCTTTCGCCTTGGGTTGGCGCAAGAGTGGGCAGGTGGCTGTGTTGTCCCTCCGCGATGAGGCGCCGATAAATGCGCAAGTCGGCCGGCACATCAATATCCAGCCTGGTGCGCGGCGACTCATAGCGTTGCACAGCGATGTTTTTGCGCTCGGCAGCTTCGATATGCCGGGCATAGCTGCCAGCGCCATAAGCATAGCCGATCGCGCCGGGCGGACGCACCAGCAGCGCATTTGTGCCATCCTGTTCGCTGTCTGTAGCGATCACAATGGAACGGTCTCTGGACAAGCTGACCAGTTGAGCGATATCAACATCATTGATGAAGGGCAAATCGGCGGGCAGCACCAGCACGGCATCGGCGCGCCACGATATGAGCACCATGGTCGCCCGCAGCAGCGCCGGGTTCAAGTTGGACTCGGCGCTTTCTTGCAGGGTCTTCGCCCCCAGTTCCCGCCCAATTGCCAGCGCCTTTGTATCCCGAGAGATGACCAGCGCGCCCGCGACAGACCTGGCTTGCATCACCACCGACAACACATGGCGAAACATGGCTTGCGCAAGCTGGTAGCGCTCTTCGGGGAGCAACACAGTCGAAAGACGGCTTTTGGCGTGTTTCAGCGGCTTGACCGGAATGATCGCCCACAGGCTCATGACGACCAGCCTCGCACCCAGTCCAGTGTATCTCGCGCCAAAGCCACCTTGCGCTCCAGGTCCGTCATCAGTGTATCCAACCGCGTCGTGCGCAGCCCGGCGACAGAAAAATGAGGGTTGCGCAGGTCGTCAACGAACCCGTCGATGATCCCGCCATAATAGCCGGCGACCGTCCGCGCCGAAACTTCCAGGTCCAGCTCGCGCATGATCTTGGCCGTGGGACCCTTGACCGCGTCACCGCCAATTACCGGGGTGATCGCAACTTTGGGCGCGGGCAATGCCATCAACAGCTCGCGCAAACCCGGCACCGCCAGGATAGGCGCAATCGACAGCCAGGGATTGGACGGGGCAATCATGACCAGGTCGGCGCAAGTTAGCGCCTCGCGAACCTGGGCGGACAGGCCGGCTGCTTGGCCAGAGTCATACGCGATCTTCTCAACAACCGGCTGCCAGCGCTGCCTGACGAAGTAGTCCTGAAAACTCAGCTCGCCGTGTTCGCGCGTGTGTATAGAAGTGGGCATTTCGGCATCGCACATGGGCAGGATCGTCGCCGCGATGCCCAGACGCCGGGCGATCATACTGGTGAAATCTGTCAGGCTGACCTGGCCGCGCATGGCGTTTGTGCGCAGCAGGTGCAGCGCCAGATCCTGGTCGCCCAATTTGAACCAGGTGTCGATGGCGTAGCGCTGTCTGAGGCTATCCAGGACATGAGTCGTGTCATCGGCGACGCCCCAGCCCAACTGCGGGTCGACTGTGCCCGCCAGCGTATACACCAGGGTGTCGATATCGGGGCAGATTTTCAGCCCCAGGTGCCAAAAGTCGTCGCCGGTATTGACGATGAAGGTCAGATGGGGATTCGGCTGCAGGTTCGCCAAGCCCAAAGCCAGCTTTGCGCCGCCAACGCCGCCAATGAGCACGGCGATTTTTTGCCTCAACGCCATATTGTTCTCGATTCCCAGCCTTCGCGTCTCCGCTGGCGTTGTTGAGCCGGGTAGCCCAGCGTGATCAAGCCCTGCGGCTGCCAATCCGACGGCAGTTCCAGCGTTTGCGCCACCAGCTCGCCACAGAACAAGGGCGCGCACATCCAGCAGGCACCCAAGCCGAGGCTGTGCGCCATCAGCAAGATATTTTGCCCGGCCATGGCTACGCTTTGCTGCGCCATGCTGCGTTCGTGCTGGTTGCGTTGGGCATCGCGATAGACATCCATATCCCGCAAGCTCATGCACAGCAGGATCAATAGCGGTGCCATGGTGATGCGCTCATAAGAACGCCGCGCATCGGCCTCGATCAGGTCATCGGGCAAGCCATCCGCCTGCAAATCCTGCCGCAACCTCGCGCCCATAGCCCCAGCCAGACGCTGCTTGCCGGGGTCATCTTGCATGATGACGAAACGCCAAGGCTGGCGATTATGTGCCGATGGTGCCCAAATCGCCGCTTCCAGGAGCTGGGCGATCTTGTCTTGTGGCACAGGCTGGGCACGATACCGCCGCAGCGAGCGCCGTCCACGCATCTGTCGCAGCAAGTCCGCGGCTGTCATGGCTTAGCGGTACAGATCGTGTTCGGGCGAGCGGATGAGATCGGCTGCGCAGCCGGGCTCTCCGCCCACATCCAAGCCCCGCAGAACGACCACGGGCAAGCCTTCGTCCGCCTCGCCACACAGCAGATGCGCGGCAGAAGCCACCAGATCGGCATAAGCGATTTGGGTAATCTCCAGCGTGCGACCATACAGATCGCGGCTGCCACGCAAATCCTTGATGGTAGGCAAGCCGGCCGCGCCGATAGCCACGCCGATATTGCCGACGCGGAAGGGACGCCCGTGCGAGTCGCTGATGATGACGCCAACCTGAATGCCCAGCCGCGCCTGGATTTGTTGGCGGATGGAGCTGGCGGCCTGGTCGGGATTGATCGGCAGCAGCAAAGCCCGGTCATCGCCGCCTTCAATATTGCTTTGGTCGATGCCGGCGTTGGCAGAAACAAAGCCCAGTCGATGCCTGGTGACCAGCACGCCACGGCGTTTTCGCGAAACATGCTCAGACTCGCTGAGGACCAGCTCGACCAAGCGCGGGTCTTTGTCCGTTTCGGCAGCCAAATCAACAGCCGCTTGCGAAGCGCGCACTGCGTCCAGGCAAATCAACCTGCCCGCCGCTTTTGACACGATCTTTGAAGATACCACCAACACATCGCCTTCACCCAGCGCAAAGCCAGCCGCCCGCGCCTTGTCCAGCATGATGTCGACAATGTCGTCGCCCGCTTGAATCAACGGGATATCGGGGATGGCACAGGCGGAGAGTTGCGGCGCACCTCGCATGGTTAGCTGTCCAAGCCCGTGATGCGGATGCCAGCGCCGGCTATGCGATAAGCGCGATTGATGTGCAGCAGCAAGGGCGTCAGCGACTCGGCAGCGACAGCATTCTTCAGCGAGCCGGCATCGATGCCGCGCATGCCGGCCGCCGCCACCAGCTTGATCACCTGCGCCTTGGCCGCAGCATCATCGGCGCAGACCAGCACATCGCAATCGACTGATTGATCGAGCTGGCGCAGTTTGACCGCGCTTACATTTTGGAACGCCGCCACCACAGTGACCGAATCGCCCAGCAGCGCCTGCGCTTCCAAAGCCGCCGCCTGTCCGTCCGGCAAGTTTACCGTCATGATCTGCGGTGGCAAAAGCGGCACAGTCAGATCGACCAGGATCTTGCCCGCGCAAACCTCGCGCACACTTTCCAAAGTGGCTTTGTGCGCGCTGTAGGGCACGCTCAATACCACGATATCGGCCGCGGCCGCCGCCTCGACATTGCCCAAGCCGCTTAGCTCGCTGCCCGGCGCTTCTGCGAGCATTTCGGCAGCCCGCGATTGCGCGCGTTGGGCTGAGCGCGAGCCGATGATGATCCGGTAACCATGCCGCGCCCAGCGCAGCGCCAGTCCCGCGCCCTCTTTGCCGGTGCCGCCGAGTATCGCCAGTGTTTTCATCGTTTTATCAGTCCGTTTCATATTTGTGTTGATCCATCAGGCCAGACTGGCCTGGGCGTGAGAGGCGTATCGTTCCCAAACGCCTGGCGCCAAATCCAGCGCGGCAGCCGCGATTGCGTCTTCGTCCAGGGTCAGCAGCTGCCGGTCGCGCATCAGGATCTGGCCGGCGCAGATGGTGGTGGTGACCATGGAGGCTTCGAAGCCGAAGAGCAGGTGCCAGGGCAGGTTGCCGGCGGTCATTGGCGTAAAGGGCTGATAGTCCACCAAGATCAAATCAGCCGCCGCGCCGGGGCAAATCTCGCCGATGGGCATTTCGGGAAAGAATCGGCGCAGTAAGCTGGCGTTGTTGTCCCAGGCCATGCGCGCAATATGGTCGCCGGGCGCCCGACGCGGGTCGCGGTTGGCCAGCTTGTGCAGCAGATAAGCCGCTTTCCATTCCGCCCACATATTGTTGCTGAAACCATCGTTGCCCAGGCACAAATGTAGGCCAGCGCCCAGCATGCCGTCTATGTCGGCCGCGCCCACCCCGTTGTTCATGTTGGAGCGCGGCTGATGACTCACCCAAACGCCGCGCCGCGCCAACAAATCCCGTTCTGCCTCGTCGATGTGCACGCAATGAGCGGCGATGGTGTTGTCGCGCCAGATGCCGAAGCGATCCAGCCGCTGGACCACAGGCAGTTCGCTGCGGCGCCGGCTGTCGGCCTGGTCTGCTTCGTGCTCGGCGACATGGATGTGAAATCCGGACTCAGGTGGCACTGCATCGGCACAGGCGCGCAAGCTGGCGTCCGACAAGCTCAAGCTGGCGTGCAAGCCAAAGGTGCCGCGCAGACGCGGGTGGTCGGCTGATGCCGCCAGAAAACGCACATTTTCGGCGATGCCCGCGCGCATTTTGTCAGGACCATCGCGGTCGCTGACTTCATAACAAAGCACAGCGCGCAGACCCGCCTGGTCGACCGCTTCGCCAATGACATCGAGGCTGCCCTCTATGCAAGAGGGGCTGGCGTGATGGTCGATGAGGCTGGTCGTGCCATGTTTGATGGCATCCACCAAGCAGACCAAGGCGCTGGCGCGCACGCTGTCGCTATCCAGCGCCTTGTCCAGCGGCCACCACAATCGCTGCAAAATCTGTGGAAAGTCACGCGGCGGCTCGCCCGGGATCGCCAGGCCGCGGGCATATGCGCCATAAAAATGGGTGTGCGCACAGATGCCGCCGGGCATCACGATCTGTCCGCGCGCATCGATGATCTCGGCTTGTGGATAGCTCGCCTTCAGCTCATCGGCTGTGCCCAGCGCGCCAATCGTGTCGCCGTCAATAAACAGCGCATGATCGGACAAAATGTCCGGCTGCGCGCCTAGTGTGATGAGCCTGGCATTGGTAATCAGCATGGTTCGCCACCTTTCCTGTTCAGCCACGCAACGCATAATAGACGCGGTCGACATAAAAATCGGCGGCGCTGTAGAGGTCGCTGATGGTCTCGGCGCTGACGAAGCGATCCCAGGTCGTGCGGATAAAATGGATGGAACGAGCGGGGAAGTTCTCGATAGGCGGGTCTTTTTCGATCAGATCGCGGAATTGCACTTTGTAATACAGATCATCGGCGTGCCGGGTTTCTTTGGGCAGCAGGTCGCGCCGCCGCGCCAGCTCGATGCCTGTGATACGCGCGAAATAGGCGATGCTGCCGCCGCGCTCGCCAAAGACCTGGCGGCTCAAAAAGAAGGCGACATATTCGGCATCCAAGCCGCGCCGCATTTTGGCCTGGGGGATGCGATACCAGCGCTGCCGCCGAGCGATATCAAGATCGCGCTTGCGATTCATCACCCCCACCAAGACCCGATCATCCGCGTACACAGCTGCTCCGTTCCGCGCTAGCGACTGCCGCGCTGCGCCAACAAACGGCGGTCGATTTCGGTCACAGCGGCCTGATGCGCGCGCCACCAGTCCGGGTCGCGTTGCGCGTCCAGCTCGGCGACAGTCTTGCCCTGCTGCTCGACCCAGGTGTAATACTTCAGGTTGTGCCAACGTTCGCGAGCTGCCCGCGTGCCTTCCATGACCCAATCCGTGCCCGCCCGCCGAAAGACGCCTTCGGCGATTGCCAGTGCCGCCGCCTCGTCCAGCGCCCCCTGCCGCTCGCGCATGGCAGCCATCACCGAGTCATAACGCTCCATGCCATCGGTGGCGACTGTGGCAACGACATCGTCGCCGGTGAGTTCATAAAACCTGGCGGTCTTGATGGCACCGATGATGTTGCAGATGCCGCTGATGCCCAGCAAAGATGCCAACTGCTCCACGAGGGCGGCATCCAGGCCCAGCCGCTCGGCCAGCGCGCGTCGCCCCGCGTCTTCTGCGAACAGCCGCAAGCCATTCAGCGCATCCATATCATCGATGGCCATCAGCGCATCCATATTCAACACATTGTGAATCCAGGTCACATGCTTGTCGCCGATGCCTTGGATCTCGTGCGCGCCATAGCCATTGTTGTAGAGGGTTGGGCACTGGACCGGCTCCAAGCCGACAATGCGATGGTCGTGCCAAACCTGCTTGAGCCGGTCTCCCGCCGCAATCGTGCCAGCGCTGCCCATCGCCGAGACAAATGCCGATATCTTGCCCGCGCCGATGCCCGCCTCGCGCAGTTCGTCGGCCAACTCGACCAAGGTATTGCCAGTCACATGATAATGAAAACGATAATTGCCCATCACCTCAAACTGGTTGAGGATGCGGATTTTGGGGTCGCTGCCGCGCAGCCGTTTGACTTCGTCATAGATTTCTTTGACATTGCTCTCGCTGCCCGCCGTGCGGATGATGCGCGCGCCATATCTTTCTATGCGCTGGAACCGTTCCTGGCTCATTTCTTCGGGCAGCACAACGATGCTATCGTATTCCATGCGGCAGCCGATGAAAGCGCCGCCAATTCCATAGTTGCCGGTCGAGGGCCAGACGAGCGTGTGCAGGTCGGGGTCGACTTCGCCCAGCAGTTGTTTTTCCAGCAGCACTGAATAAGCCGCGCCCACCTTGTGACTGCCCGAGGGGAAGCGCCCACCGTACAAGACCACGATCGGGGCGGCGACGCCTGTCAGCTCGCGCGGCAGCACCAAGAAAAATGTTCGATTTTGCCCGTCCCGCCAGGTGATGTTGTAGAGGTTAAGCGGATTGAGCGGGTCGGTATCCAGCGCGGCGAGCGCATCTGCGCGCACTTGCGAGTCGATGGTCTGCGGATGCAGCATTTCTTCAAAGGTCGGACCCGTAATCATCAATCCCTCCTGGCTCGTTCGCCTTCAGTTTGCCTTGGACTGTGCGCTTTGGCAAGCGCGGCCACTGCGGGGCTTCCACCAACAGCGGGGCTGCGTTGATTCGCCGCGCGCGCCTGCCCCAGGCCAGCTGTAGAGGCCACGACATAGAGTGGGCGATCGCGCGCTTCGTCATAACTGCGGGCGACATATTGACCGATGACGAAGAGAAAAAATAGTTGAAAAGAGCTGAGCAGCAGCAGCAGCATGATCGTGGTGGCTTGCCCGCCAAAGAATTCATCGCCCTGTGTCAAACGCAGGATCGTGATAGCCAGCCCGGTGAGCAGCGATGCCACGCCCAGAAACAGGCTGATATAAATCATAATTTGCAACGGAAAAAACGAAAAGCTGGTAACGGCGTCCAGCGCAAAGGCGATCATCTTGCCCAGCGGATATTTCGTTTCGCCCCAGGCGCGCTCTTCGCGCACATATTCGATGCCAGTTTGGCGAAAGCCCACCCAACTGGTCATGCCGCGCACAAAGCGCCGGTGTTCGCGCATTTGTCGCAGCACAGCCGCCACCCGCGCGTCCATCAGCCGGAAATCGCCCGTGTCGATCGGGATGTTGATATCGGTGATGCGGTGGATCAGGCGATAAAAGAGCTTGGCGCTCAGCCGCTTTAGCCAGCTTTCGCCCTGGCGGACAGCGCGCACGGCATAAACGACCTCATAGCCTTCCTGCCATTTTTCGATCAAGCGCGGGATGACCGCCGGTGGATCTTGCAAATCAGCGTCAATCAGCACCACCGCCCGCCCGCTGGCATAATCAACGCCAGCCGTCACAGCGATCTGGTGGCCAAAATTGCGCGCGAAGCTGATCACCCGCAATCGCGAATCGGCTGCCGCCAGCTCCAGCATCAAATCGCGCGAGCCATCGCTGCTGCCATCGTCAACCAGCAGCAATTCCCAGGGTTCGCCCAGGCCATCCATCGCGACGCGCACCTGGTCGGTGAAGGGTCGCAGGTTGCCGACTTCGTTATAGACCGGCGCGACAATGGAATAGGTCGGGCGCTCGCTCACAGCAATCCGATTTCCCCAAGCCGCGTGCGCACCACATCGACATCGGCTGGGATCGGCGGCGCGCCACTGACGCTTTCGCGCACTCTGGCGATATCTTTCAGCCCGTTGCCGGTGCTGACGATGCAGATCTCTTCGTCGCGGTCGATGATGCCCTCTTCCAGCGCTTTTTTGACCCCGGCTGCAGCCGCCGCGGCCGCTGGTTCGGCAAAGACGCCGCACAACCTGGCCAGCAGCGGTATGGCTTCTATAATACGCGCGTCGCTGACTGTGACAAAAGCGCCCTGGCTCTCTCGCACCGCCCGGATTGCTTTGCTGCGGTCGCGTGGCAGCTCGGCGGCGATGCTGTCGGCGATGGTGCTGACGGCTCGACGTGTGATCGCGGACGGCGCCAAACCCGCCCGCCAGGCATCGGCGAGCACGGCGCTGCCTTCGGCCTGTACGCCCAGCAAGCGCGGCAGCTTGTCGATCCAGCCCAACTGCAGCAGGTCATAGAAGCCCTTGTAGATGCCGCTGATGATGCTGCCATCGCCCACGCTGACGGCCACGACATCTGGCGCGCGCCAGCCCAACTGCTCGGCGATTTCCAGCGCGACCGTCTTTTTTCCTTCGGTCGTGAAGGGATTGACGCCGGTATTGCGCGAATACCAGCCGAATTCTGCGCAGGCTCGTGTGCACAATTCGTAGGCATCGTCATAACTGCCATCGACCAGGAATACATGCGCGCCATAGACAAGTGGCTGGGCTATTTTTGCGGGAGGCGCGTCGTGAGGCACAAAGATGACAATTTCAATTTGCTCCAGCCCCGCGCCCACGCCCGCCAAAGCCGCCGCCGCATTGCCCGTGCTGGCAGTGGCGACTACCGCAATATCCTCTTGCAGCGCCCGCGCCACAACCAATGAACTGGCACGGTCTTTCAGCGAGCCAGTTGGATTGACGCCCTCGTCTTTGACCCAAATGCGCTGCATGCCCAGTTTTTCCGCCAGCCGCTGCGCGAGATAGAGTGGCGTCCAACCGACCGACAGTGGCGGCAGTTGGCTGTCGGGTGCCAGTGGCAGCAAAGGCAAATAACGCCAGTGATTGGCGATTTGGCACGCGCTGATGGCATCGCGGTCCAAGCTCGCGCGCAAAGCCTCATAGTCGTAAACGATATCCAATGTACCCAGCTCGCCATGCAGCGGACAGGTATAGTCGAGCTCGTTCGGCGCAAAGCGGCAGCCGCCAACGACACAGCGCAATTCCTGGATAGCCGCCACTTTTGCCAATCCCCTTGCCCTAGCCGCTGCCGCCCGGCACGATGCGCGTGCCAGCCTCGTGATTCAAGGCGCGCGTGATATTGGGCGGGTCGGTGATGATGGCGCGCGGACCGCCATTGTGCACAAAGTCGATGGCCGCTTCGATCTTGGGATACATGCTGCCGCGCGGGAATTGCCCTTCGGCCAGATAACCCCGCGCCTGCAGCAGTGTCAGCTCGTCCAATGGTTGCTGCTGTGGCGTGTTGAAATTGAGGCAGACTTTCTCGACAGCGGTGGAGATCAGCAGCAAGTCGGCGCGCAAGGTCTGCGCCAAGAGGCTGCTGGCGCGGTCTTTGTCGATGACGGCGCTGACTCCGCGCAGGCTGCCCACTTCGTTGCGGGCAACCGGCACGCCGCCGCCGCCACAGACAATCACGATATATCCCGCCAGCACCAAAGCCTGTATGGCGTTGATCTCGTTGACGACCACGGGCTTGGGCGAAGCCACCACGCGCCGCCAGCCGCGACCAACTTCCTTCATCACCTGCCAGCCCTCCAACCGCGCCGCCAGCGCCTCCGCCTCGGTCAGGTAGCCCCCGACCGGTTTGTCCGGGTTGGCAAAAGCCGGGTCATCGGGGTCGACGCGAATCTGGGTGATGAGGGTCGCGACAGTGTGATTCATGCCCACGCGCCGCAGCGAATTCGCCAGCGCCTGCTGCAGCATATAGCCGATGCTGCCCTGCGTATCGGCCACCGCCAGGTCCAACGACACGCCATGCACATCGGCGACTCGCGTGGCGATCTCGGCGCGATTCATGATGTAGCCCACCTGCGGACCATTGCCATGCGTGATCACCACCTGCCAGCCAGCGCGAATCATATCGGCAATGTGGCGGCAAGTTTCGCGCACTGCTTGCCATTGGCTTTCGATATCGGGGTTGGCTGGATCAGGAATCAGCGAGTTGCCGCCGATCGCCACCACCACCAGTTTGTCGATCATAGCGCGCGCCCTTCATTACCTGCTTGCCGAAATTAGCGCATCGTCAGCGCCATGGCCGCTTTTTGCACATGCAAGCGGTTTTCGGCTTCGTCATAGACCACGCTCTGCGGTCCGTCGATGACGCTGTCGGTCACCTCGATATTGCGGTCGGCGGGCAGGCAGTGCATATAGATGGCGTGGTCGTTTGCCAGCGCCATGCGGCGGTCATCGGTGATCCAGTCGCTGTATTGCGCGCCGATCGCCGCCGATTCGTCATCGTCTTCGGTGGTCAGCCAACTGCCCCAGCTCTTGGGATAGAGGATGTCCGCGCCGCTGAAACCGGCATCAAAATCTTCGACGATTTCGAAAGAGCCGCCATGCCGCCGCGTATTGTCGCGGGCTTGCTCGACGATATCGGGCATCAGCTTATATTCCGGCGGCCGGGTCAAGCGCAGGTTCATGCCAAAGCGTGACATCAGCAACACCAAGCTCTGCGGCACGGAAATTGGCTTCTGATAGCTGGAGGCATATGCCCAGCTGATATTGATGGTCTTGCCGCGCAGATCGCGTCCAAACTTCTCCATGATCGTCATCAAGTCGGCGAGGATTTGAAATGGGTGATAGACATCGCACTGCATATTGAGCACGGGCACGCGGCTGGCCTGCGCCACATCGTTGATGTACTGGTTTCCAAAACCCCAGTCGCACTGGCGAATGGCGATGCCGTCCGTGTAGCGCCCGACAATTTCGCCGATTTCTTTGGCGGTATCGCCATGGCTGATTTGCGTCGTCGTGTGGTCGATAAACTGCGCATGCCCACCCAACTGCGCCATACCCGCCTCGAAGCTGATGCGTGTGCGCGTGCTGGTGAAAAAGAAGAGCAGCGCCAGCACTTTGTCGCGCAGCAGCGCATGTGGCTCGCCCAGCGCGCGTTTGCGTTTGAGATCCCAGGCGACATCCAGCAAGGTCTCTATCTCTTCGCGCGTCCAGTCTTGCGTGCTGATAAGGTCGCGTCCTCGCAAATCGGTTTGCATGGTTATCTCCTGAGAAGTTTCAACATAGTCGGTTGGTTCATATATGGGCGAATCGCCGCCTCGCCCCTACGCTGTGATATACTCATCAATTCCCGCCGTTCAAGGTCTGGCGCAAAATGGCGGGGAAAAGCGCGTACCACTCGGTCGAGCGCACGACATCGTCCAGCGGCACCTGGTCGAGCACCGTATGAGCGTGGATCTCGTTGCCCGGCGCGAAGCCGATGCTGGGTATGCCCGCCTTGCCAGCCCAATAGATGCCATTGGTAGAAAAGTCCCATTTGCCGGTATCGACCGGTCCATAGAGCACTTCGGCGGCAGCGCAACCAGCCTGTACGATGGGCTCGTCTTCTTCGTATGCCCAGGCGGGATAGATCTTGTCCAGCGGGAAGACAAAGCCGGTATAACTCGGCTCGTCATAGACCAGGATTTCCGCCCGGATGTCGTCGCGGTGTCCGATGATATCGCGCAGACGTTGCAGTTCTGATTCTGGTTCTTCGCCAAAGGTGATGCGGCGGTCGACATAAATGGTCGCTTCGTCGGGCACGGCGTTGATGCTGGGCGTCTTCACAGCCATATCCGTCACGGTGATGCGCCCCTGCCCGAGGAAGTCGTGGTCGCCCAGCTCTGGCTCGATATGGCTGATGCGCTCAATGATCGGCAGCAGTTTGTAGATGGCGTTGTCACCGAGGTAATTGCTGGCGGCATGAGCGCTTTTGCCCTTGGCCACGATTTTGAATTCCACGCGCCCTTTGTGCCCGCGATAAATCTGCATCATGGTCGGCTCGCCGATCACGACAAAGTCGGGTTTGATGCCCTCGGTCTGCACAAAAGCGTGTGGTGCCTGCCCATCATTCCATTCTTCCATGTTGCCAAAATAATACGCGGTGAAGCCCTCCAGCAAGCCCAACTGCCGCGCCAAAGCCAGGCCATACACCATGCCCGGGGTGCTGCCTTTTTCATCGCAGGCACCGCGCGCATACAGGATGCCGTCTTCGATCTTGCCAGTGAAAGGGTCCCACTGCCATTCGTCAGGATCGCCTATGCCCACGGTATCAATGTGGCTGTCATAAAGCAGGATACGGCTGCCGTTGCCGATGCGGCCGACGACATTGCCCATTTTGTCCCAGAATATCTCGTCATAACCCAGCGCTTCCATCTCCACGGCGATGCGTTCGCCACAAGCGCGTATCTGGCTGTCCATGCTGGGGATGGCGCAGATTTCTCGCAAAAAGCCGATGATGTCTTCGCGCTTGCTTTCTACTTCGCGGCGCAGCGTCTGCAATGTTGTGTGTTGGACCATTTTTCCCCGCCCAGGCATCTCTTCTACTAGCGCGCAATTGTAGTCAAAAATCCGTGTTTTCAAAAGCGCTGTTTGCGAAGATGCGCCGCCAGAAAGTTTAATCGACAAACAGATCAACAATCTGAAATCGTTCGACATCGACCAAGCCGTGATCGGTCAGCTTCAACCTGGGGATGACTTCCAAGCCCATGAAGCTCATCACCATGAAGGGATCGGGCATTGGACTGCCCAGCGATTGCGCCGCGGCGGTCATCCTGTCATAGTCGGCGCGCACCTGTTCAATAGGCGCTTCGCTGAGCAATCCCGCCACGGGCAGCGGCAAACTTGCCAGGATGCGCTCGCCCTCCACCGCGACCAAGCCACCGCCCATCTGCTCCAGCGCCAAGGCCGCCGCGCGCATGCTGCTGTCGTCAACGCCGATGACAGCCAGATTGTGGTGATCGTGCGCGACTGTCCCGGCAATAGCGCCGCGCTGCAAGCCAATTCCTTGGATGAAGCCCAAGCCGATGTTGCCGCTGGCATGATGACGCTCGATCATGGCGAACTTCAAAATATCGCGCTGGACATCGCTTTCCGCGCAGCCATTTACGATCTTGGCGCTTTCGATCAGATGCTGCGTATACACCTGGTCCAGCACCTTGCCGATGACGCGGATTTTTTCGCCGCGCGCCGGCACCGTGAAATCGAGCGAATCGCTGGCGATATTGACGCTGGTTGGCAGGTCGAACACTCGCGCCCGCCCCCGCTCGCTGCGCATGACCCCATCTTCTGCCACCAGTTCGCCGCCGCGATACACCTGTTGGGCATGGAAGTCGCGCAGATCGGGCACGACCAGCAGATCGGCATATCGCCCGGGCGTCACCGCGCCATATTTGCGCAAGCCAAAGTGCCGGGCTGTGTTATAGCTGCCCATGCGGATGGCCATGACGGGGTCGATGCCCGCGGCGATGGCCTGACGCAGCATGAAGTCGATGGAGCCTTCGTCGATGAGGTCAGCCGGCACGCGGTCGTCGGTGCAGAAGCAGATTGCGCTGTGATTTTCGGGCGTGATGAGTGGCAGCAGCGGCAGCAGGTTGCGCGTAGTCGTGCCTTCGCGGATGAAGATGGTCAAACCCAGGCGCAGTTTCTCGCGGGCTTCTTCCAGCGTCGTGCATTCGTGTTCGCTCTGGACGCCAGCCGCCACATAGGCATTCAGCAGCTTGCCCGTCATAGCCGGCGCATGCCCATCCAATGCGCGTCCCTGGAAGAGTGCCAGCTTGTCCAGCATGCCTTCATCGCCCAGCGCCACGCCCGGATAATTCATCAGCTCTGCCAAGCCTGGCACCCAGGCATGTTCCAGCAGCGGCGCAAGCTCTGCCGCTTCCAGCCGTGCGCCAGAAGTTTCCATATGCGTGGCTGGCACACAACTTGAAGCCATGACAAACATATTTTGCTGTCCGTGCTTGGCTTGTTCCAACATATAGCGGATGCCAGCGATGCCCAGCACATTGGCGATCTCGTGCGGGTCGGTTATTACGCTGGTGACGCCGTGCGGCAAGACAGCCCGCGCAAATTCCGGTGGCGTAACCAGGCTGCTCTCAATATGCACATGCGCGTCTATCAATCCGGGCGTGACATACCGGCCGTCCAGCTCAACTTCCCGTGCGCCAGCATAGCCAGCGCCAAGCGCCACGACATGCCGGTCGTGCACAGCGATATCGGTGGGGTAAATCTCGCCGCTGACTACATTGACCAGGCGGGCATTGCGCAAGACGAGATCGCACTCCAGCTCTCCGCGCGCCGCCGCCAAACGATCGACAATAGACATGAAATTGCCTCCGACTTAGCTCTCGCCGCGGATCAGTTGCAGGGACAGCTTGTTATGCGCTTCCACCAGGCGTGGCATATCGACCGTCAGCAGCTGTCCATCTTCGACGACTATGCGCCCGTTGATGATGGACAGGTCGACGCGCTGAGGCTGGCAAAATACCAGCGCGGCCAGCGGGTCGCTCAATGCGCCAGCCAAGGCGATATCATCCAGCCGATAGGCAACGATATCCGCCGACATGCCCGGCGCGATGCGGCCAATATCATCCCGCCCCAGCACGCGCGCTCCGCCCACAGTCGCCACATCCAGCGCCTCGCGAGCCGACAAGCTGGCCGGACCGCCCAAAACCCGCTGCAGAAGCAAGGCTTGCCGCGCCTCGCCCAGCAGATGGCCGCTGTCGTTGGAGGCCGAGCCATCGACGCCTAGCCCGACCGGCACGCCACGATCCAGCATCGTGCGCACTGGCGCAATGCCCGAAGCCAGACGCATATTTGATGAGGGGCAATGGCAAACGCCGGTGCCGGTGCGCGCAAACAAGCTGATGGCGGCGCTGTCCAGCTTTACGCAGTGCGCATGCCAGACATCATCGCCAACCCAGCCGACATCTTCTGCATAATCGCCGGGTCGCAAGCCAAATTTCTCCAGGCTGTAGGCGACATCATCATCGGTCTCGGCCAGGTGCGTATGCATTTGCACGCCATAGGCTCTCGCCAGCGCTGCCGACTCGCGCATGAGGTCGACAGACACGCTGAAAGGCGAACAAGGCGCGGCCACGATTTGCAACATGGATTGAGGCCCCGGGTCATGCCAGGTTTCGATCAGACGCCGCGTATCGCGCAGGATGTCGTCTTCATCCTCCACCAGGTGGTCGGGTGGCAAGCCGCCTTTGGATTCGCCGACGCTCATGCTGCCCCGAGCCGCGTGAAAGCGAATGCCCAGTTCTTGCGCGGCGCGTATCTCGTCCTCGAGCTGGACATCGTTGGGAAAAACATAATGGTGGTCGCTGGCGGTCGTACAGCCAGAAAGCAACAATTCCGCCATCGCCAGCCGAGCCGCCGTATACACATGCTCGGCGCGCATTCGTGCCCAGATGGGATAACATGTTCGCAGCCAATCGAAAAGGTCGCCCTGTTGGGCGAGGGCGCGCGTCAGGCTCTGGTACATATGATGATGCGTGTTGATCAAACCGGGCAAGGCGACATGTCGCGACAAGTCAATGACGCGGTCGGCATTCTCGGGCGCTTCGCCAGTGCCCAGGTCGGTGATGATCTTGTCATGCACGAGCAGCCAGGCGTCGGACAATTCGCGCCGCTCGGCATCCATGGTGGCCAGCCGCCGGATATTCTTCAGCAGCAGGGTCGTCATGCTTGCGCCGCCTTCAGGGTATTCGCCAGCAGCATGGTGATGGTCATAGGACCGACGCCGCCCGGCACTTTGGTCAGCCAACCGGCGACATCGCGCGCCTGCTCGAAGTCGACATCGCCCACATAGCGGTAACCCTTGTCGCTGGTTGGGTCGGGCAGCGAATTCGAGCCGACATCAATGACGACCGCACCGGGCTTCAGCCAATCCGCCTTGACCAGCTCGGGCTGACCGACGGCGGCAACCACAATATCGGCGCGCCGAGTCACCATCGGCAAATCGACCGTGCGGCTGTGACAGCGCGTCACGGTGGCGTCGGCATTGGTGAGCATCAGCGCGATTGGCAAGCCGACGATATTGCTGCGCCCGATGACGACGGCTTCTTTGCCAGAGAGCTCAATGCCCGATTCGGCGATTAGGCGCATGACGCCGGTGGGCGTGGCTGGCGTGAAGGTCGGGTTGCGTCCGCGCATGCCCAGGCGGCCCAGATTTACCGGGTGGATGCCGTCTACATCTTTGCTCAGGCTGATTTCATTCAACACCGCTTCTTCGTCGATAGAATCCGGCAGCGGCAATTGCACCAGAATGCCGTCAATGTCGGCGTCATCGTTGAAAGCGCGCACCGCGTTTTCTACTTCTGCTTGCGCAGCGCTGGCTGGCAACAAGCTCGCGGACGACTGGATGCCGACCCGTTCACAAGCGCGCTGTTTCATGCGCACATACATGGCCGAGGCAGGGTCGTCGCCGACCAGCACGACGCCCAGGCCGGGCCGCCTGCCCAGACGAGACGCAACCTGGTCCGCCCCAGTCTGGATTTCAGCCTGCATGCGCCTGGCGACTGCCCTGCCATCAATGATCGTCGCTGTCATTTCTCCACTCCAAAAATCAGGCTTGAACCTTGTACACGCTGGCTATGGAGAATGCGCCTCGCTCTTGCTACACTTGGCGCAACCACTGGCATTGTAGGATAACACAGAGTGAACGCATCGGAGAGCCTGCCAGGCGTCATTTTTGTGATGATCGGGCCGGGTGGCGCCGGCAAAAACGCGATCATGCGCGCCATTATTGCCGGCTCGCGCCATGTGCGCCAACTGCCCACCGCGACCACGCGGCCCATGCGGATGGATGAAAAGCAGGGGCGCGAGCATCACTTCGTGAGCATGGAGACATTCAAAAAGTTGTTGAGCGAAGGGCAGTTGTTGGAATATCAGGAAGTAACCCCGGGCAAGTTTTATGGCATTCCGCGGCGGCTGGTGCTGGATTGCCTGCGGGCGGGCAAAGCACGCATCGCCGATATTGAAGTGTTGGGCGCGAAGAAGCTGGCGGCGGCCTTCCCGCAAAATGTCGTGCAGATCTTCGTCACTGTGCCCGGCGCAAAATTGGCCGCCCAGCTGACTGTGCTGGAAGAGAGGATGCGCCTGCGCGCCGATGCCATCACCGATATAGACTGTCGGCTGCAACGCGCGGCAGCAATTGAACTGCCCTACCAACGCTGCTGCGACCACATCGTCGTCAATGACAGGTTGTCCAGCGCGATTGAAGCAACCCGGCAAATCATCGACCAGGAATTGGCCGCCCGCCACCTGCAAGAGGCGACATCATGACAGCCCTTGCGCAGTGGCACCTGTCGCTGGGCGCGCGCCTGGCAGCTGACCATATCCCGCTGGATTATGGCGACCAGGCTGCCGAGCTGGCAGCGGCAAAGAGCGGTGCCATCTTGTTGGATCGCTCGCACGAGGGGCGCATCTTGCTGCGCGGGCGCGACTGCCTGGCTTTGCCCAACCGCATGTCGACCCAGGACTTGGTGAGCCTGTCTGTCGGACAAGGCGCGCCGACCATCTTCACCAATGCCAATGCGCGGATTCTGTTTCGGGCGCTTTGTCTGCGAACAGACGCCGGGCTGCTGCTCATCAGCGAGGCGGGGGGTGGCGCTGCGCTGGCGGCGTATCTGCGGCGCAGCATTTTCTTCGGCGATCAGGTGACAATAGAAGACCAGAGCGCGGAAACAGCGCAATTCGCTTTGCATGGACGGGCTGCCGATCGAGTCGCCGCTGCGCTTTCTGCTGGAGCGACCGCGCTGGGCTCGTATGGCAACATTCAGACGGACAGCGAATTTGGCGCGCTCACGCTGGCCAGGCGAAAATCCATCTGCGGCGATCACTGGCTTACCATCTGTCCGGCGGAAAGCGCTGCCGCATTGCATGGACGGCTGCTGCAGCTGGGCGAGGCGCAGAGATTACGGCCGGCTGGCTCGCTGACCTACAACAGCCTGCGTATCCGCAGCGGACGCCCGGCGGGCTTGGAGTTGTCGGCGGATTATTTGCCGCTGGAAGTCGGTTTGTGGGACGAGGTCAGTTTCAACAAAGGCTGCTATACCGGGCAGGAAATTATCGCGCGCATGGAGAGCCGGGCGCGGCTTGCCAAGACCCTGGTTCGCGTGGCGCTTTCGGCCTATGTGCCGGCACCAGCCACAGTGTTTGCCAATGGCAGCTTGGCCGGGAAGCTAACCAGCAGCGCGCAAGCGGCGAATGGGGAAATATACGCGCTGGCTGTGCTGAAAGTGGCTTTCGCCGCTCCGGGCACTGCGCTGGAAGTCGGCGAAAATCAAGTGCCGGCGCGGGTAATCGACTACGCGGGCGCGCAACCAGCATTCATCACAGAAGCAGCAACTGGCGCTGCCTAGTTCATATCGGGCGGTGGTGAGTCGAAGAAGAGCGCCCACCACAATTGCCAGTTTTCAGGCTTGGGCGCGGTCGTTTCAAAAGCCACCAGGCTGGTTGTGGCGGCTTGCGCGTCGGGAGCGCTGGCGATGCTCTTGGGCATGATCAAGACTTCGCCTTCGCGGATCATTTTGCCATCATCGCGCGCCCAGATTTCGACATAGGCATCGCTCTTGACATAGTCTAACTGGGCGAGCAAGCGCTGCTGTTCGGCTTGCAGATCGGCAATTTCTGCCTCGAATTGCGCATGGATGCGCCCCAGATCGCGGTCCAGACTGATGCGGCCGCTGAAATTGAGGATGAGCACCAAGCCCATCGCCAATGTAACCGCAAACATCACCTGCACGCTGGTCAGGCGCTTCCAGCCGGTCACTGGCTGAACAGGCAACTCGCTGCCGCCCGACTCAGATAGTCCCGCGCCAATAGTATCGTATTCGCTCATGCCCAGTATCATATTGCAGGCGCAGAAACCTGCCAGCGCGATTCCAAGCAATCGCTCAGCCAAGCGGACACCAGAAAAAGAAAGACCCGGCGGGGGGACCAGGTCAAACATGGTGCCGAAGGTGGGAGTCGAACCCACACTCCCCGAAGAGAACTACGCCCTGAACGTAGCGCGTCTGCCAATTCCGCCACTTCGGCTCGTGCTCGCCAATGAGTATAGAAATCTATTGTGGCTGTGTCAAGTCATGACAGCAGGCAATCCTGGGCGAGATTTGGCACGGAGCATCTATGATACGCTTTATGTGAAATCAGTTGAGCCTTGAAAGTTTTGGATGTCAATTTGGTATGTTGCGCGCAGAATGCGCTTAAACAGATGCGCGGTGATTTTTGTAATCAGTCGAGTTGCCAAGCCATCCACCGTTTTCGCTAGCA
>JAJEBK010000044.1 GCA_022823945.1 Anaerolineae bacterium
AGTTTATTTATGCTCTCTTGACTATTTTGTATTTCTCGGCGGGTCGCCTCTGTCGTTGTGGCGCGTGGGTGTAGAACCTGTCCCATAGGGCATCCTTTTGACTATGTGATAGTACACCATTATAATCCGAGACTATACAACCGATTAGAATTGTTACACTGTAGAAGAATAGCGCATTCAGGAACGAACGATGGAAACCTACACCGTCAAAAGTGCGCAAAACAGCCTGAACGAACTGCTTTCGGATGCGCATAAAGGCAAGACGGTCGTCATCGCCGCAGAAAATGGCTGGGCGGTACAACTCGTACCGACTCCGATAAGGGCGAAAAAGCCGCGAAAAGCCGGCAGCGCCCGCGGCCAAGTATGGATGTCAGACGACTTTGATGATCCCCTGGAAGACTTCTCCGACTATATGGAATGAGTTTTCTGCTCGACACGCACGCCTTTCTTTGGTTCGTCAACGACCCTGGCTCCCTCAGCCCAAAAGCGAAAGGCATCATTGAGGATCAACAGAACCTCGTCTATCTGAGCGCTGCCAACATCTGGGAGATGGCAATAAAAACCAGCTTGCGGAAGCTCGCCCTACCCGCTCCTCTTCAGCAATTCGTCGAAACTCATATGACCAAGAATGACTTTGGCATCCTGCAAATTACGGCAGCGCACGCTGAGACTGTGGCCAAACTTCCCTTTCCAAAATCAGGGCATCGAGATCCCTTCGACCGCATGCATATCGCACACGCTATTTGCCATGACTTGACCATCATTACCCGCGATTCTGCGTTTAGCGACTACCCAATCCAACACATTTGGTAGCGCCGGGAAACTGAGCGGCGATTGTTGTAGTGTCGGTCGTCCCTGTTCAAACAATGTCGCGTGCGCGCTGGAAGTGATTGCCACAAACCGCTAGTTCAGTCCGCCGCTGCGTTGGCTTTCGCTTTCGTCTTCTTGAAAAGCCAGGAGGTCGTCCAGCGACATTTTGCCCGGGCGCGATTCGCCGATCGCCGCTTGCATCTCGGCATTGATCTCGCCGTCTTCGCCCATGTGCCTGCGAATGCTGGCGCTGGTGGCTTCGGCATATTCAAAGTGATGCTCGGCAATGTCGACGCCATCCGCCACAATGCGCAGTGTCCATTTGCCATCCAGCTCCATCTGGTCGTGCAGGGGCATGCGCGTATTGGGCGTCAAAAAGTTGCGTCCGCGCCGCAGTTGGAAGCCATCTTCGTGGATATAAACAGGCGCGCCACGAGCATCCAGTATCTCGAAGCGGATATTGCCAACCGCCTCCATCGGCACGCGCAACTGGACAAAGGGCTGGATGTAGTCGATGTCATCAGGCAGCGACCAGGTGCGGTAGACTTGCGGCTCGCTGTCGCCCCGCGTCGTGAGCAAGCCGATATCGACCGCCAGCACTTCGGTTTCGTCCGGATTCAAGCCGACGCGCATCACCGAATCGAGGGCATGGCGATAAACCCGTTGTTCGGCGCTGGTTGGCTGCTGATGAAATATCTCGTAGTCGTCTTCGTCTTCTTCTTGCTCGTACGCATAGCTGTAATCGTAGCGGTCGGCGGCGGCGCTGCTGCTCAAGTTGCTGCTGCTGTCGTCGTTGTCGAACTGACGCACCAGGAAGAGCAAACCCAGCAGCACCAGGATGACGGGGAAGCTGTTGCCCAGCAATGCCACTGCGCCCAATGCCATCAAGATAAAGGCGAGAAACCAGGTGTTGCGATTATCCGACATGCTCCTGCCTTTGTTGTGTCTAGCGCCCACGCAGCGAGCGGCGTCTGGATGGGCTGGGCTGGCTGGGCTGCTGCAGCAAGTCTTTGAGTTGGGCAGTCTGTGGCTGTTCTGGTTCTTCGACGATGACGGCATCAGCCAGGTTGCGGCGGCGGCTGGGCTGCTCGTCGCCCACTTCACCTTCGCTACTCAAGCGGCGGCGGCGTTCGGTCACCGATGGTGCCAGCATCAGATTGTGCATGCCGATGAGGCTGTTGTCGACATAAACGCGCAGATCCCAGTCGCCATTGCCATCAACTCCGCGATTGCCCGCCAGCGGCAGGTGATGGTCGGCAAGCAGGCTCAGTTCGCCTTCTCGCAAGTAGGTTTTCATCTCGTGAACATATTGCTCTTCGCCCAGGTGGTTGTAGATTTCATAGCGAATCAAGGCTTGGCGCTCGGCTTCTTCGGGCAGGACAAAAAGCGTGATGAAAGGGCGCGCGCCATCATCGTCTTTGGAGATATTGCGCGTGCGCCGCATCGCCATGCCCTCTGCGCCGGACTGCATGGCGATCAAGCCGATATCCAACATGACGATGCCGCTGCGATTGAAGTAACCTGCGCGCGCGGCTGCTCGCTCTGCTGCCTCACGCGCCTGGGGGGTGATGCGCCGACGCACCGGCGCCCGATGCAGCACTTGCAGCAAGGTCTCGCGCTCGGGACCCAACTCGATCAGGGAAGCGATCACCGCAACAGCCAACGCGCCTATCAGCGAAAGTTGCACAGCAGCCGACACAGGTGCCGCCAGCAGCGCCAAGCCGATGATCATGGCCATCACAATCAGCCAGGCGGTGTTGCGTCGTTTGAGGCGAATCATGCCCGTTCCATCGCTAGTTGCCTGTACACTTGATTGTAGCACCATTGCCGCCGCGGTTGTAGATAACAAACCAGCGAGCGAGACGCATCGACAGGTGACATGCCAGGCAGAGCGGCAATCGTGACTGGCGCAAGTCAGCGCGGCTTTTGCTGGCGCAGGTATTCCACCTCGTCGACCAGCTCGCCATCGTCGCTCAGACGCATGTGCCCCGCCTCGACGCGAGACAAGTCAACTACGCGCGCGTCTGCATGGTCGTCGTCTTCATCGTAGCCATCGTCGCCGAGCAGTTCGCCACGATCCCGCGCCAGCCGTCGCTGCCTGATGACTTCTCGCTCAATATCCGCTGCGCGTCGCTCTGCGCCCTGGCCATGCTTGAAATAATAATCTGCCATGTGGCTGACAATGCCTATGCCCCAGCCGCCGGTGACGAACAGGGGCCAAGGAAAGCCCGGCGATGTCGACAGATAAATCATCCACAGAAATAAATTGACCAGGCCATAGGTGAGTAGATGCTGCGTGAGTTCGCGGCGCGCGGACAATTTCTTTCTCGCTCGCTTGCGCAATTCGTCTTCCGTGACGAACCCATGCTTTTGCTTCACCCGCCAGTCCTTTCCGAGCGCCGCCGATTTTGCGCCAGCCTGACCTAGCTCACGCCAAAACTCAAACCGAGCTCATTCAGCCAGCGGCGGTAGGCGATAGCCGTCTTGTCGCTGCGCAGATGCAGCTCGGCTTGCAAATCCAACGGCAACAGTTCGGGGCGCTGCGATTCAACGATGGGCAAGTCTTGCATGGCGATCTCGTCCTGGAAGGCGCGCAGGCTGTCGTCTGTGCTGTCGGCTTGCGTCATGACCATCCACATCCACATAAGCGAGCGCACTTCGTCGATGGGCGTAACCATCAGCAGGATAGCGAATTTCTCGGCGGCTTCTTTGCGAAAATAGGCGACCAGCGGACGATGGACTTTGTAGGTATAGCTAACCCAGTTGGGAATATGCGAGCCATCTGGGTTGGGCTGGAAAACGCGGATGTCGCTGGCGGTGATGCCATTTTCATCGGTGACGACTTGATAATCGGGTATCTCCGGGCGCTGCTGCGTACCCAGGATATTCTCGTGCACGAAAGGAAAGTGCGCGACATCCAGGAAGTTTTCCACCATGCGCGGTCCAGCAGCCTGGAACTCGTAGGCGCCGCACAGGATCTTTCGGTAGGCGCTGTCGTTCCATTCCGCAAATTCAGGTATGTCATAGGCTGGTTCGCCCAGACAAACCCATACAAAATCGTAGGCGATAGCCGCGTGATAAGTGAAGGCGCGCGCTTTGGTTGGCGGCTTTTGCTCTGGATGCGCCGGAATGCGCACACAAGCGCCACTCTCATCATAGGTCCAGCCGTGGTAGGGGCATTGCAATGTGTGATCGGGCAAGATTTCGCCCAGCGACAAACGAGTGCCGCGATGCAGGCACAAGTCCTTCCAAACGCATACTTTTTCGCCAGCGCGCCAAATGACGATATCCTCGCCCAGCAGACGCGCGCCAGCCAAGCCATTTTGCGCCTCCAGCTGCGAAAGCGGCAGCACAGCGTGCCAGTCGTTGAGCAGGACGGGGTCGTTAATCATGGGTGAACCTTACAGAGCGGACCTTGCCGTTGCGATTGTAGCACAGTCGCCCAGTCAACAGAATTGCCCGATTGCACCTGTCCTCGTCCCGGCCGCTCCCGCAAAGGGCTGCGAAAATGCCACTGTCTCGTGTACCTTGTAAGCTGGCAAGGTTCAAAATCAATCAGGAGCGCGAGCATGGCGGATATGAGTGGCAAGGTGGCGCTGGTTACGGGCGCGGCGCATGGCATCGGGCGAGCCAGCGCATTGGCTTTGGCGCGAGCAGGCGCTGCTGTTTGCGTTGCCGATATCGACCCAGCGGACGGCGCAAAAACCGTCAGCCAGATAATTGACGCGGGCGGACGAGCGATTTATGCGCAGTGTGATGTGCGGCGGGCGGATGAAACGCGCGCCATGGTGGCGGCGACCCTGGCCGAATACGGGCGTCTGGATGCAGCGGTCAACAACGCTGGCATCGCCGGCTCTTTCGACCATCGCTTGCACGAAGCCGCTGACGACATGCTGGATGCTGTGCTGGCGGTGAACCTGCGCGGCGTATGGAATTGCATGAAAGCCGAACTGGATGTCATGCTGGCGCAAGGGGGTGGCGCGATCGTCAACATGGCGTCTGTGGCCGGCTTGATCGGCGCGCCAAAAGCAGCAGCCTACACAGCCAGCAAGCACGCAGTGGTCGGCATCACCAAGTCGGCGGCGCTGGATTATGCGCGGGCGGGCTTGCGCATCAATGCCGTCTGCCCTGCCTACACCGACACGCGCATGGTGCAGGCAGCTGTGACGGCAGATCCACGCCTGGCTGCCATCATGTCAAAAGCCATCCCCATGGGCAGGCTGGGCACAGCGGACGAAATCGCAGCGGCTGTGGCGTGGCTTTGCTCGGACAAATCGTCATTCGTGACCGGTCATGCGCTGGTGCTGGATGGCGGGCTGGTGGCGATCTAGGTCGCATGATTTGTCAGCGCAAACCGGGCGCTTGGCTATCGAATCCGAGAGGTGACATGGTTACGCTCCTGAATCGACGGCAGCATGGATTTGATGTCGTCATTCATACCAACGAACATGGTCCACCGCACGTGCATGTCTTCCGAGGCGGGAATACACTGAAAGCAGAGTTGCAGCCAGTGCGCATTGTCCGCAACTACGGCTTCAACACCCGCGAGCACCGCCGAATACGAGCGCTCCTGGAAGAACATCAAGCGCTATTGCTCCGCGAATGGTCGCGGCTTCATGGTTAGTGATACAATTGAGTGCAATATAGATGGAGGTAAGCTAAAGAATGCACGGATGGCCGGTCATACACGAAGAACGTTGCCACGCGCTCGCAGTCCTATTTACTGACGAACGCGCTATGATCCATCTGGCCGATGGCCGCATCATCGGTGTGCCGCTTACTTGGTTTCCGCGGATCCATGCGGCAACACAAGAGCAGCGGCAGAACTACATCAGCTACGGCGATGTTATCAATTGGGAGGACTTGGATGACGGCATTGACCTGACAGCCATTTTGACCGCTTTGTACATCGTGCCGGTTTACCAGCGAGAAAAACGCTCGCAGCCTTATGTTCCCAGCACTTGGCTATATCTGGAAAATGGCGAACGGCAACGCATCAACGAGAAGGAGATCGTTCCTTTTGTGCAAGATACTCGCAACATGCCTCTCTCTGTGCGCTTTACTGGCGACCATCTCGCATTCGACTTGGCAGACGGCCGCGTCTTGATTGTGCCTTTATCCTGGTTTACCCGTCTGGCGCAAGCTACAGCCAAACAGCGGCACAATTTCCGGCTCGCGGGCTTGAGCTTGTACTGGGACGAGCTAAATGTGCGCATAGACTTGATCGCCATGCTCACCGGCTTTTATCAGTTGGATGCGTCGCGTCAAAACGAACCGCTCGAAGCAGAACTCACCCCTACTTAACCAAGCCCGCCCGCCGCATATCACGCAGGATCAGACTTTCCCAGGCCGTGTCGGTAATCATCGGAAAATAATGCACACCCCGCCGCCGGCAGTCGTCTCGCAGTTCGTCACACCAGCTTTGCAGACGCCGCTGATACACCGAAAGCATCGCGCCATCCAGCGTAACTTCTTGCTGCAGCATCGTTTCGATATCGACCAAGCTAAGGTCGCCGGTCGCCTGTGGCTGTAGCTCTTCGCGCGCCAGCACATGCACGATCGCCACCTCGTGGCCGCGGCTCAACAGCGCATTCAAGCCCTCGCGATATTGCCCGTCCAGCGAAAACATGTCGCTGATTAGCAGTGTCAAACCAGCACGAGCCCGCCCCGCAAAATCGGCGAGCGCCGCGTCAAGATCCACCATGCCGACCGCGGCGATCTGTCCCAAAAAATGCAGCATGCGCAAGCTCTGCGCCCTGCCCCGCGCAGGACCAAACATCTGTGGCGGGCCATCATGCAATGCTGCCAACGACAACCTATCGCCACTGGTCAGCGACAGGTAAGCCAGCCCGGCGGCGATTCGCTTGGCAAAGAGCAGCTTATGCTGGTCGGCTTCGCCCTCCGCGGGAAAGTCCATGCTGGCCGAGGCGTCGACCAGGATGTGCACCGCCAGGTCTTCTTCATCTTCGAGCAGCTTGATATACGGGCGCTCCAGGCGCGCATAGATATTCCAGTCCAGTTGGCGCAGGTCATCGCCGGCCGCATAGTTGCGATAGTCGGCGAATTCAATGCTGGTGCCGCGTTTGACAGACCGGCGGTCGCCCTTGACTGCGCCGGCACGCACCGTACGCGCCACCAACATAAGCTGCTCTAGGCGGCGGCGGATGGTCTCTGGCAGGAGGATCGGCTGCTGCGCCATGGCTACCCTGTCTCGGCGGCGGCGATGTTGTCATCCAGGTCGTTTTCGCCAGCGGGTTCTTCCTCGCCCGCCTCTTCAAATTCGAATTCAAGCAGGGCGACATGGCGGCCGCGGAACATCTCTTCGCGCTCGACAAAGTTTAGTTTGGCGAAGAGCGCGCGCGCCGCTTCGTTTTCCGGCTGATAACGCGCTATGACCATCTCGCTGTTGTCAAAGCCGTGCACCATGTCGATGAGCTGGTCGGCGACAGCATAGCCGATGCCCTGTCGCTGGCGGTCGCGGTCAATCGTGAGGCGCTCGATGATCCACTGGGCGGGATTTTCTGCATGAATCAGCATGACGAAGCCGACCAGCTCTCCCGCCACCCGCACAGCGTAACTGGTCACAGCCGGATGGCGCGACTGCAGGTAGGTGAGGATCAGATGCTTGGTAAATCGGCGCTGGGCAGGCTGCACACGAACTGCAGACAGCGCCAAAAATTCGCGCATGGACGAAAGTTCGACAAGTTCAATGGCTGGCATGGCGCACACCGAGTTGCAGACGAGTCGCGCTGTATTGTAACCGCAATCGGAGCGTCAAGCACAGAGGCTATTGCGCATGCTGGGCGGCGGACGACAGCGCATCCAGCACGATCTGGACAGGATGGCGAGCTTCCAAGCCTGCATCGTGGATCTGGGCGCGGCAGGAAGTCCCCGGCGCGGCGATGATGGCTTGGGGGTTAGCGCGTATGGCGGGCAACAAGCGGTCCTCGGCGATCTTCATGCTCAGCTCGTAATGCTCATAACCAAAGCTGCCCGCCACGCCGCAGCAGCCCGTGTTCAGCTCGGCAACAGCGGTGCCAGGGATGCAGCGCAGCAAGGCGAGCGTATCGCCCGTGCCCCAAAGCGCCTTTTGATGGCAATGCCCGTGCAGCAGGATATCTTTCTCAGCAGCGCGCCAGTCCAATGAATCGGCCCGCTTAGCAAGCTGCTCAGCAAAGAAATGTTCAATGCTTTGGCAGCGCTGTGCCAGGTCGCGGGCGGCGCTTTGCTCCTCGGCGTCCACCAGTGTCGGGTAATCATCCATGAACGCGCTTTGACAGCTGGGCTCGAGGAAGAGCAGCGGCGCATCTGGCAGGTTTTGCAGCGCGCGTATATTTTCTTTCGCCATTGCTTTGGCGCTGTCCAGCAGCCCCTTGCTGATGACGGGTCGGCCGCAGCAGGCGCTCCCCGGCAGGCGAATCGCGTTGACGCGCAATTCCAGCCGACTCGCCAGTGACAGGGCGGCGTGCGCAATCTCTGGATGATTCCACTGGCTAAAGGTGTCGATGATGAGAATGCCGTCAGGCGTGGCAACTTGCTGTGCGGGCATGGCGAAAGGGCGGCTCGCAAAACCAGGCAGCGGACGCTCGGTCGGAATGCCCAGAACTCCAGCGCCCCATTTGCCCAGCGCGCTTTGCATGAGCGCATTGCTGAGCCGGGGCAGCCGGCCGGCAATGGCGTTGACGCGGTGTATATTGCCGAAGAGGCGCGTTGCCAGGTCGATGCCGTGGCGGTCGTGCCAGCTCGCCAAAAATTCGGATTTCAGCTTGGCGACATCGACGCTGGACGGGCACTCGCTGGCGCAGGCTTTACAGCTGAGGCAAAGATCCAACACCAATTTCAGCGCGGGATCGCCCAGATCTTCGGGCAACGCGCCACTTATGGCAGCGCGCAGGGCATTGGCGCGTCCGCGGGTAGAATGCGCTTCGTTTAGTGTGGCCTGATACGAGGGGCACATGGTGCCTGTGCCTTCTTTGCGACAGACGCCAGCGCCATTGCACATCTCCACCGCGCCCGCAAAGCCCTTGTCGGCGCTCCAGTCATAGCGCGTGTCGATGGCAATCGTGCTGTAGTCGGGCGTATACCGCAGCAGCTCGGCGCTGTCCATGGCTGGCGCATCAACGATCTTGCCCGGGTTCAGCCTGTTGTGTGGGTCGAAGGCGCGTTTGACCGCCCGGAAAGCGTCCATCAGTTCTGTGCCGAAGAGCCGCTGACTATATTCGCCGCGGGCGATGCCTTGCCCATGTTCGCCGGTGATGCTGCCCTGATATTTGATGACCGTATCGGCGACCGCGTCGGCAATTTGACGATACTGCGCGCGGCCTTTGAGCGTCTTTAGATTGATCAGCGGACGGATATGCAAACAGCCGGCGCTGGCATGGGCATAGATGGCATAGGTCGTATCGTTGTCATAGATGATGCGCTCGACATCGCTGATGTAGTCGGCCAGGCGCTCGACAGGCACGGCTGCATCTTCGATGAAAGAGATAGGCTTGGCTTCGCTGCGTTCGCTCATCATGAGCCCAAGCCCGGCTTTGCGCACCGTCCAGACATCGGCCTGCTGGGCGGGCGTTTCGGCGATCGTCACCGCGCCACGATAACCCAGCCGCGTCAACAGAGCGCGCAAATTGTCGATATCATGGCGCAGCTTCTTCTCTTCGCCCACGAATTCCACCACGAGGATGGCAGCGGGGTCGCCACTGACAAAAGTGAGGCGGTCGCGGAAGCCGGTGGCAACGCGCGTTTTGTCCAGCAGAAATTTGTCCATCAGCTCGATAGCGGCGGGTTCAAGCTCCAGGATGCGCGGCGTGGCTTCCAGGGCTGCGCGCAGGGAGTCGAAATGCACCAGCGCCAGCCGTTTTCGCTCGATGCCGGGGCGCTCGACCAACTGCAATTCGGCGCGCACGACAGTCGCCAAAGTGCCTTCCGAGCCGCAGAGCAGCCAATTCAGGTTGGGCGCGGCGGGGTCGATCTTGTCGAGCGCATACCCGGCGACAGTCCGCCAGGTCTTTGGAAAACGCGCGGCGATATGCGCGGCATGTTCGGTTGCCAGCTCGCCCACCGTCGCGCGGATCTGCTGCAGAGCGGCAGTTTTGGCATCCAGCCAGCAAAGCTCGCCATCAGCCAGCACGACTTGCAAACGCGCGATATGGTCGGCAGTCATGCCATATTGGATGCTGTGCGCGCCGGTCGCGTTGTTGCCGATGACGCCACCGATGGCGGCTCGTTCGGCGCTGGCGGGGTCGGGACCAAACATCAAGCCCAGCGACGCCAACTGTGCGTTGAGGCTGCCGAGGATCATGCCCGGCTCGACATAGACCGTGCCCGCCTCGGCATTGACGCCCCGGACGCGGCGCATGTGCCGGGTGAAATCCATGATGATCGCTTCGCCAACCGCTTGGCCCGCCAGGGCGCTGCCACCACCGCGCGGCAGGACAGGTACGCCGTGTGTCCGCGCCGTCTCGTGCACCGCCACGACATCATCGGCATCGCGCGGAAAAGTGACCGCAAGCGGCATGATCTGATAATTGCTGGCATCGGTGCTGTAGAGAATGCGCGTCATCTGGTCGGCGGCGGCGTGGCCAGCGCCAAGCGCAGACTCGAGGTCGTGGAGCAGGTCGGGATTGTGCATGGGCTAGATTGTAGCGGCTTTGCAGCGCGGCTTACAGCGGCGACTGATTTTGCCTGGCGCTTGAGTTCAATGGCCTCGGCAGTGGATGGGGTTGTGGGGCGTGGCGAGGTCACGAACAGATTTGCCAGGATGCTTGCGCCCGCATATTATAGTAGTATCTGGGATGAAAAGAAAATCATTGCGAGACGAGTGGGATGGCAACGCAAGTCAGAACCGAAGGCGAGCGCATCGCAAATCTCGAAGGGCAGATCGCGCATTTGGCGACAAAGGCCGATATCAGCAACCTGGACGCCAAGATAGAAGCGTTGCGCGGCAAACTGAATACCTTGATGTGGATTATCGGCATTGCAGTCCCCGCGGCGATTGCTATCACAGGCATCATCGTGGGCGTCGTGGTGCAATTGCTGAATAATTCGCCGGGGTGAGCAGCGATATGATGATTATCGAAGCTGCGTTGGCATAAGCGTGAAGTTTGGCAGTTATAGAGTCATCTGCTCGGATTACTTTCAGGGAAATACTCGTGTATTTTGTCAAGGAGACCCAAAAAGCCGAACTCTTGTTCAAGAAATCCGCTAATTCCAGGAATGTGCACAAAGTCAGCTTGTGCATTTTGTAAATGAAGTTCTTCTTCTCCCGATTCAATTTTGGCAATATATTGCTCAACACCTTCGCGCATCTTGCGGTAGATATTTGGCAAGTAGCAGTTGAAGCCAGCTATTTTACGCAAATTGTTATGAGAATCTCCTTTTTCAGTATCGCTAGCGTAGTAAGAGAAGCCTCCAAGATAATCTCCTTGCATATCTTTGTAAAACTGTAATTTCCTACTCACAATAGAATGTGCGATATCACCTCTGAGCCTGTCATATAGAAACCCAGCGTGATCTTCGAAATATGGCGTAACCATCATAGCCTCAGAAATTAAGTCAAGTTTGAAGATGCCATAAACGTATAGATACTTTTTGCCGTTTAATTTCCACTTTGAAATAGTGGGGGCAGAACCTTTTTCACCGTGACATCTAGCAATAAATTCAGGCACACTATTGATTATACTTAAAGTGGCTGAATACGCTGCTAGCATACTTAGCTTACCTGTGCTGGCAAATTCAAGTAGTGCGTCCACAGGAGCAAATACCAGTTCAGAAAAGATGTATTTAATCGCTGCTAATTCCAGCGTGTCATTATCTTGGATCTCTAGAACCATTTTGAGTTTCCCTCCATTTTGAATAAAGAGCCCCCGCTTAACTGTTGCTTATTTTCACGCGACGGCACCAATCTCGCGCATGGGTTTTTAACTCACATCAAGCCCTTACTCATATAGCCCAGTTTCTTATTCTGCCTGCGCAACCCGCTCAGCGTGTAGATATTGCTCTTCAGCCGATTGCAGGGACCACATAGCAATATCCGATTCGAGATGTGATTCAGCCCTCCATCCGAGCGCGGAACATTATGATCCAACTGCAAGTAGCGCGGATCGTCAAACTCCCGATAGCAACCTTGACAGCGCGAGCCGTGCTGCTCCAACAAGTGCTCGTACATCTCGGCGCGGCTCATCTTTGGACCCGGCGGTTCATCGTAGCGTTGCTTCACGCGCAAGAAGGGCGCGGCGGGGCGTTTGTCGTCCGTTCTCGCCGGAGGCTCTGTTATGTAATGCACCTTGCCGAACATTCTGACTTCGTTCTCCAGCCGATCAACAACAACTTCGTGCGCCTTATCCCAAATGTCGACGCCCACCCACTGGCGTCCCAGAATCTCGGCTACAACAGGCGTAGTGGCGCAACCACAGAATGGATCGAGAATCATGTCATTCTCGTCACTGCTACATTCAATAATGCGCTTATAGAGAGCGAGTGGCTTCTGTGTAGGGTAGCCAGTTGACTCTCCTTTTTGCCTATTGCCCTTCCGCTTTATCGGCGCGATGTCTGCCCACCAATCCGGCATATTTGTCCCCTTATTTCGATCTAGCCATATCATCGAAAGATCGTCAGGAACTGATTTCAAAGCCTTAAACACACCAGGATTTGTCCTCTTAAGTGCCGCATAGCTAATTTGTCCATTGGCATCAAAGTACTTCTCATATCGCTTTATTGTTGATGGCGATAGTGGTCCTTTGGGGATTTTGCTGTCAAATCTCGAATTTTGATCCTTGGCATACCAGAATATGATGTCGTGTGTTCGCTTGTAGTGAGAAGAGTTTCTGCGCCCGGCAGGGTCAATATAACACCACACGATTTCATTGATGAAGTTTCGCCATCCAAATATCGCGTCCATGACCGCCTTGAGGTAGTGGCTGGCAGTCGGGTCACAATGCAAGTAAATACTGCCCGTCGGTTTCAGGACGCGCCACATCTCCAACAACCGCACTGCCATAAAACACATGAACGCGCCCATGCCATCGCTATGGGCGAATCTGGCGCTCTCAATCGCTTCCATTAAGCGCGGATAGTCATCAGTAATCTGGTCAATCCAGTCTTGGTGTACATCCCGCTCCCACGACCAGCGATCCTGGAACTTCGCTCCAGCCGCCAAGCTATCAGGCGTGGCGTGAAAGTCGCGATTCTTATTGAAGGGCGGGTCGGTGGCGATTAGGTCGATGGTCTCGCTATTCATTCCGCGCAGGAATTTGAGGTTGTCGCCATGATACAGCGTTCTGTTTTTGAAGTTGGGTTCTGCCATCAGCCGGCTTTTCTATAGTCGCTACACTACCAATCGGTTCAATATTGTAACCTTCCCGCCGCCTGCCCTCAACCTTCACAAACCACCCCGCCCTCCGCAGCAAAGAATCCTCTGCGCCTCTGTGTCTCTGTGGCAAACATACGCTACAATACCCGCCATATCCCACGACCCCACACAAGGAGCCTTCCCCCATGCCCGCCCTCAACACACGCAGCCGCACACTCGTCCAGGGTGCCGAACGCGCCGGCGCCCGCGCCATGCTCAAAGCCGTCGGCTATGATGACGAAGCCCTCGCCAAGCCGCTCATCGGCGTCGCCAACACCTGGACAGAGATCGGTCCCTGCAATTTTCACCTGCGCAAGCTGGCGGCTGATGTCAAGCGCGGCATCCGCGAGGCTGGCGGCACGCCTTTCGAATTCAACACCGTCAGCATCTCGGACGGCATCACCATGGGCACCGAGGGCATGAAAGGCTCGCTCATCAGCCGCGAGGTCATCGCCGACAGCATCGAGCTGGTGGCGAAGTCGAATATGCTGGATGGCGTGGTGGCGCTTTCTGCCTGCGACAAGACGATTCCCGGCACCATCATGGCGCTCATCCGCCTCGACCTGCCTTCGCTGATGCTCTATGGCGGCACGATCTATCCCGGCTCGCACAATGGCCGCGATGTCGATTTGATCAATGTGTTTGAGGCGCTGGGGCAATTCCAGGCTGGGCAGATTACATATGAAGAATTGATGGCGGTGGAGAATGTGGCTTGTCCCGGTCCAGGCGCATGCGGCGGACAATTCACCGCCAACACCATGGCCATGATCAGCGAAATCATCGGCATCTGCCCAATGGGCATGGGCGATGTGCCAGCCGAAGACCCGGCAAAAAGCGCTGTTTCTTATAACGCGGGCGCGCTGATGCTGGACATTTTGCAGCGCGATATCCGCCCCTCGCAGTTGGTGACGCGGCGCTCGCTGGAGAATTCGCTGGCCGCCTCGGCCGCCACCGCCGGCAGCACCAACAGCATCCTGCATTGCCTGGCCTTCGCCCGCGAAGCCGGCGTCGATTTCAGCCTGGACGACATCGAGGCGATCAGCCGCCGCACGCCCATCATCGGCGATATGCGCCCGACCGGCAAATATGTCGCGCTCGATCTCTTCAAAGCCGGCGGCGTGCCGATTTTGATCAATCGCCTCATCGATGGCGGTTATATGACTGGCGATACGCCCACGGTAACCGGGCAGACCCTGGCCGACTCCTGCGCCGATGCGGTCGAGACGCCGGGGCAAGATGTCGTGCGAGATTTCGACGCCGCTATCAAACCCAGTGGCGGCCTGGTCGTGCTGCGCGGCAACCTGGCGCCAAATGGCGCAGTGGTCAAGCTCAAGGACACCCCGCCCCCGCTCACGGGTCCGGCGCGCGTCTTTGATACCGAAGAAGACGCCTTCGAAGCCGTCTCCAACCGCCAGATCGTCGAAGGCGATGTGCTCGTCATCCGCTACGAAGGACCGGTCGGCGGACCCGGCATGCGCGAGATGCTGCAGATCACGGCGGCGCTCTTCGGTCAAGGCTTGGGCGGCAAAGTCGGCTTGGTTACCGATGGCCGCTTCAGCGGCGGCACGCGCGGCTTAATGATCGGGCATTGCGCGCCGGAAGCAGCTGTCGGCGGACCCATCGCCCTGCTGCAAGAAGGTGACAGCATCACGATTGATGTGTCGCAGCGGCTGTTGCAAGTGGCTCTGAGCGATGCACAACTAGCGGAGCGACGGGCTGCCTGGTTAGCGCCACAGCCCAATTACAGCAAAGGCGTGATGGCGAAGTATGCCAAGCTGGTCTCGCAGGCGGATGATGGGGCGGTGACGGGGGCTTAGGCGGCTCTGCCAAGCCTAGCAAGTTTCAGGATAATTTTCTCCTGCATGGGTGCGGGCGACCATGCCTCGCACCCATTCAATCACATCGGAGGGCGCGTCGAGATCTAGCAGGACTTGCAACTCCATCTCCCGGCAGACACCCTGCGACCGAGGTTGTGTGAGTTGCACCCTGATTTGTCGTGCCACAATGTGTTATTATAGCGCCACTATTGATTTGTGGGTATTTTGATGTTTGCCAGCGTATGCCGCTTCGAGGGCAGTGAATCATGACCCGTACAAATGTCATCCAGGGCACCAGCCGGGGGCATTCGGATCGTGTAACTTTGCGCGGGTGTTAGCGACCATGCCACGCACCCAGTCAAGCACATGGGGCTCAGCGCCGAGTTCGGTCACGACCGCCAGCTCCATCTCCCGGCAGATGATTTCCTCTTGGATGCTGTCTTCACGAACACACGGTCTACTAGCTGAATAGAATCCATACCCGGCATCATGTCGATGGATGTGGCAGGCTTCGTGAACCAATACCGCGGACATGCGCGTGTCCCAAGCGGGGTCCGGTCTTCCGTTCCAAGAGTCCACGAATGTACGCCACCTGTAGAGTACATTATCCGCCAAATTCATCCAATTCGTTTCGATCTTGTCCAAGCCGGCGAGCACATAGTCGTAGCGGTGCGGCAGCCTGGTCCGCAGCTGGTCGAGCCTTTGCGTGTAATAGTCGACGAATTCCGAATCGCCCACGATGCTAATCGACCCTGGAAGCGCGCATTGACCACCATTCTTAAATGCCTGATAGCCCGCCGCCCAATCCTGGTCGCTGTTGCATTGCCAATGGAGTTGACAGCAATTGTTATAAGAGAAGATTTGCCCGAGCGCGGGCAGGTTGCTACGACCAGTGGAGGGTAGGATGGAATGCCCGCTGGCGCGCCCGTAGACAGCCCCGCTGGCGGTCCGCAGGATAACCCCGCCAGTGGGCTGGAATGACGCTCTCGTCTGTGTTTGCGCGGGCGCGGCGCATTGATTGTTTTGATAAGCGTGATAGCCGGCGATCCAGTCCAGGTCGCTATGGCATTGGCGGTCGACGAAGCAGCAGTTGTCAACTTGAGCGGACGCTGCGCCGACAGGCTGGGACGACGCAACCGCCTGCGTTTGCGCGGGCGCGGCGCATTGATTGTTCTGGAAAGCGTAGTAGTCGTCTAGCCAGTCCCGGTCACTATGGCATTGCCGGTCGACGAAACAGCAGTTGTCGGTTCCGCTTACGGTCGCCGCAGCGCCCAGAATTATCACGCTTATCATTAAAAAAAAACAAAGCGAACGCCCACCCTTGCCTTCATTTGCGAGCTCCTTATTGCCCGTGAGAATCATGCGCAGACTGCGCAAAGCCCGCACTTGGAGGCGATGGTATCACTTTTGAATACGCTTTTCAAATCTTTGCGACCGGTCGGTCTGCAATGCGAATAGAAAATGGAAATCTAGCAGCTGCATCAGGCGGGCGTCATTCGAGGAGCGGAGTGAGATCTTCGGCGAAAACTTTCTTGAGTTGGTGCTGGTCGAAGGAAACGCTGACGATATCGCCATCCGGGTCGATGCCAATCACCAGCCCGCCGCCAAATTGCTTGTGCATGGCGCGCGAGCCAACCCGCAAGGACAGCATCACGATTGATGTGTCGCAGCGCCTGTTGCAGGTGGACCTGAGCGATGCACAACTGGCGGAGCGACGGGCTGCCTGGTTAGCGCCACAGCCCAATTACAGCAAAGGCGTGATGGCGAAGTATGCCAAGCTGGCCTCGCAGGCGGATGACGGCGCGGTTACGGGGGCTTAGGCTGGCAGTTTGTCACAACTGGCTCGAGGAATGCAGCAGCTTTACTCGGTAGGCTCGCCATTGGTTTGAGCCGGTTGGGGTTGTTCGTGAGTCACAACTAGCGGAACCTGTGTCGCGACATGCCAATCGTCGCCGTCGCGATACGCTACCTCGAATTCATAAATGCCGTTGTCAGTGAACCGCAAGCCTTCAAATCTAAAATTTGTCTTGAAGCTGTAGTGTTCGCTCAGTCGCGTCGTGATTTCTCCAGCGTCAAGCTCATCATCGCCGGGACCAATTATACGCAATCGCACCGAATAGTCGCGTTTGTCTTGATCATTGCTGCGACACCATAGCGAAACCAAACTAATTCTGAACGGCAAGTGCAAAGGTCGGTCAGGCGGCAGATCCCCCTTAAACGATACCTGGCTAATGGTCTCGATCAAGCTGAAGTTGTTGCTAGACTTGTCTTCAACAGCGTACTGACAGATTACCGACCAGATGTGCCTCACTTGACCTCCTATGGAGCGGTAGAAAACTCTAATGCACGGACTTCAGATTGATAAGCGTCTCCCGCTAACATAGTAATTGATGTCATTGCCGAACTGCGTGTATCTGGCATTACTCGGTTGTCGGCGATATGCGTTACATCACTTCTGCCATCCAAAGACGAGATATCGAGGCTCTGCTCAATCTGTTGTACCAGTATTATGATCTTGTGCGCCATCCATCGTGACCAAAATAGACCATGCGTGTCCAATATCCTTCCGCTCGCGCGATAGGCCGCCAGCAGATCTCTCCGATAAAGACAATACAGGTATACAACGATGCTGCCGTCCCATGTATCACCGTGATTGGCATCAGCAAGTGGAAGCAATTCCTGAATCCGGCCTTCTACTTCGTTGAGCGATACCGTCCCACTATTGATACTGGCAATCAATGAGCGCACGAATTTGTGGCTCTCCAATACCAACTGCAAGACGCTATAGCCGCCTATCGCACCAAACTGCACTTGAAAAGCGCTGTCTTCAATTGATACCTTGTGCTCGTCAAACATCACTCACGCAACCCGTTCACTCCAATATGAGTCTAGAATACCACAATACTCCGGGACATCATGAACAGCATGTTCTATTTCGCCGAACCTGCCCCATTTGCTCAACATTCTGACATTGACAATAGTCCCCTGACTTCGATGTACCTGCATGACTAGGTTGTGTTGACATTTGCTCGTAACCAGATCATAGCACCAGCCAAGTGCAGAAAGCCGAAAAGGGATGTATCCAGCTTCTCAAAGCGAGAAAAGACACGGCGAAAATGCTTCATCTTATTGATGAAACGCTCCACC
>JAJEBK010000014.1 GCA_022823945.1 Anaerolineae bacterium
TCGAGGTAGTCTACAATCAGCTACGACCGCATAGCGCTCTAGGCTACAAGACGCCGGCAGAAACCGAGGCGCAGTGGCAGCAGCAAAACTCCCTCAAAGTTTCTGAGATTTTGTGTCCAATAAAATAGGACCATTACAGGTTGTCGCGGCGTCTGCGCTATACTCGCCGCCATTGTGCCAGCAGCCGGAGCCAAAACAGATGAAAGCCGTTCAGATCATCGCGCGCGGCAAACCCGTCTTTGTCGATGCGCAGAAGCCCGCCCTCCAGCCCGAAACCGCCATCGTTCGCACCCTGCGCACCTCGCTGTGTGGCAGCGACATCCGCCATTTGCATCACCTGCCCGCAAGCAGTTATCCCACCGCGGCGGGGGAAACCGGACACGAAATGGTCGGCGTCGTCGAGGCGATTGATTCCAGCGCCAGCTCTGTGCAGCCGGGTGATCGCGTGCTTTGTCTTGCGCCCGATCATCGCGCCATGTGCGAGTATTACCGCGCGCCGGTCGACTTTCTGCTGCCGCTGGTTGCCGATGTACAACTGGAACATGCCGTGCAGGCGCAGCAGCTGGGCACGGTGCTCTATGCTTGCCAGGCGCTGCCAGATCTGCGCGGCAAGTCGGTGGTGGTCATCGGGCAGGGCTCGGCGGGCTTGTGGTTCAACGAAGCGCTGCGGCGGCTGGGCGCAGACAAGATAATCGCGTTGGATACAAAAATGTATCGGCTTGCCTACAGCGGCCATTTCGGCGCGACGCACACCATTTGCAATGCGGACGCATCGCCCGTGGCGGCTCTGCGCGAGGTTTGTGGCGGGGCGCTGCCCGATGTGGTCATAGAAGCGGCCGGCGAGGAGGAGTCGATACGCCTGGCTGTCGAGATGGCGCGCATCGGCGGTTTCATTTTGTGGTTTGGCGTGCCTCGCTTCGAGACGATGGACTTCCCATTCTTCAATATGTTCTGGAAACGAATTGCCACGCGCGGCATGGTGGGGGCGGCTGAAGATCCTGGGCATGCCTGCACGCGCCGGGCGCTGGATTGGATCAGCCGTGGCGAAGTCGATGCGGCGGCGATGATCACGCATACTTTCAAGTTTGACGATGTATTCGAGGCTTACGCCCTGCACCGCCTGCAAGACGAAGGCGCAGTGAAGATCGTGATTGATATGGAGGGGTGAAATACGAACTACAACTGGGAGACCGAAGGAGTAACGAGCGAGAAAGCGCCTTGCCCCTACGCAGATTTTGTAGGAGGCCTGGTGAGAATTAAGGGTATATGTATGGTAAAATCATTGCCATGAACCTCATCGACTATGCTGGCATTCTCATCCGCCGCGGCTGGATCATGTTGCTGCTCGCTGTCATTGCTGCGGGCGCGGCATTTTTCTTCAGCCGCACGCTTGACCCCGTCTATCGCTCGACCCAGAAAGTGCTCATCGTGCCCAGTCGCAGCGACTTCGGTTTGACGCAAGCCATCAAGCAGACTCTCAACAACCATGTCGCCTGGCTGGACAGCTCCTTGCGCGCCGCAGAGGCCATCGACCGGTTGCAGATGGATATGACGCCGCTGCAGTTGCGCGCCGATGTGCGCATCGCGCCGGATATCGACCGCCTGCTCATCCAGATTGATGTCGAGCATCAGGATGTCAACCAAGCCCAGCGCGTAGCCGCCGAATATGGGCAGATGCTGGTGCAATATCGCAACGACCTCAACCAGCAAGCGCGCCGCGAAGACCGCATCGAAGCCAGCCTGCAAGACAATCCTGTCACCGTGCGCGCCAGACCGAATGTGACCATCAACACCTTGGTTGGCTTGATCGCCGGCGCCTTCGTCGGCGGCATCATCGTCTTCGTGCTGGAATACCTGGAAAGCGCTGTGGTGCGCCGTCGCGAAGATGTGGAACTGCCTCTGCTGGCTGTCGTGCCGGAATAGGCTCAGGCTGGCTGCAGGATAGCGGACAAGGTCTCCAGGTCGATATTGCCGCCGCTGACGACGCAGACCACTTTGCCCCCGCCAGCGCCCCCCGAAAGCGCCGCTGCCACACCCGCTGCGCCTGCGCCTTCCGCGATGACCCGCGCCCGCAGCGCCAGAACGCGAATCGCCGCGCGCGTTGCGTCTAGCGAAACAACCAGCGATCCGTCCAGCAAGTTGTGGACCATATCCCACATTTCAGGCAACACAGCCGAGCCGCCGATGCCATCGACGAAGCTGGGCGTGTAGGCGATTGTGACCGGTTCGCCAGCGTCCAGGGAGGCCGCAAGCGGCGCAGCGGATTCGACTTCGGCAGCAAAAATGCGTGTATCGGGCTTGATAGCGCGTAGGGCGGAAGCGATGCCGGCGCTGAGCCCGCCCCCGCCGTAAGGGACCACGACCGCAGCCACATCCGGCAGGTCGCGCAGAATCTCCAGTCCGATCGTGCCATTGCCCGCGATGACGGCCGGGTCGCTGACGGGATGGATGAAAAGCCCGTCCAAGCCCGCGAATTCGCCGCTGACCAGCGTGTTCCACCAGGTTGCGAAAGGCACGGGGATGATCTGGCCGCCCAGCCGCTTGATAGCATTCAACTTGGTCTGGGGCGCGTGGTCGGGCACCACCACATGACACGGGATGTCCAAACGGCGCGCGTGCCAGGCGACTCCCTGCGCCATATTGCCCGCGCTGGCTGTCCAGACGCCTCCCGCCAGCTCATGGGGGTCTGCCAGTTGGATGGCATTGCCCGCGCCGCGCAATTTGAAGCTGCCTATGGGCTGCAAGTTTTCCAGCTTGAGGTAGATCTGGCAGGGCGCATCATTAAAATGCAAGCGCAGCAGCGGCGTGCGGATAGTGGAGTCGATGATGCGCTCGGCGGCGCGCTGAATATCGGCCAGCGGAACGGCGTTCATACCAGATGCGCCAAAAGAAAGTCCATATCCACATCGATGCCCAAGCCCGGCGCAGTGGGCACAGGCACATAGCCATCCACGGCAGCGAAGCGCGGCCCGGTGATATTGTCGCGCAGGGGATTTTCCGAGCGGTCGAATTCCAGCAGCGGCTCGGGCAGGCGCAGGCGTCCGGGCACGACATCCAGTGTGCTGACCAAGTGCAAGCCCGCCGCGAAAGCCACGCCTGTGCCCCAGCTGTGCGGCGTGAAGTTGATCTGGAAAGCCGATGCCAGCGCCGCGATACGCTTGCATTCGGTCAGTCCGCCAGCGCCACAGATATCCGGCTGGGCGATATCCACACAGCGACTCGCCAGCAACCGCCGGAAACCCGCCAGCAGAAATTCGTTTTCGCCGCCCGCGATAGGGATGGTCGTGCGCTGCCTCAGCTCGCGGTAGCCCTCATAGTCTTCGGGCGAAAGCGGCTCTTCGAACCAGCCGATTTTGTATGGCTCGAGCAGCTGTGCCAGACGCGCAGCTTCTGCCAGCGAATAGGCGCAGTTGGCATCAACCATCAGGTCGATATCATCGCCGATTGCCGCCCGCACCGCCCGAACATTCTGCAAGTCGCTTGCAATACCCAGCCCGATCTTCATTTTCATGGCAGAAAAGCCTTGCGCCACATAGCCGCGCGCTTCGTCCGCCAACGCGCCGGGCAGGTCGGCGGTTTCTGTGAAGTAGAGCCCGGTGGCATAGACCTTGACCTGGTCGCGCCGGCGACCGCCAAGCAACGCCGAGACCGGCTGTCCCAGCAGCTTGCCGCGCAGATCCCACAAGGCAATGTCGACAGCGCTGATAGCCGATACCAGCACACCACTCCGCCCAAACACGCCAATCTTCTTGCGCAGTTCGCTCCAGATGGTTTCGATTTGCAGCGGGTCGCCGCCGATGATCAAGGGCACCAGCCAGTCTATTGCCGCGCGCGCAACAGCCGGCGGACCATATACTTCGCCCCAGCCATACGCGCCTTCTTTGTCGGTTATTTTGACCAGGCAGACAACGCGCTCTGTAAAAGCGCTTTGTGAAAAGTAAAATGGCGTTTCCAGCGCCGCCTTGGCAACAAATGTCTCTACCCGCTCAATCTTCGCCATGCTGCGCCTCGCTGTCAGCAGTTTGCCAAGCCGTTATTGTAGCGGCTTATGGCAGCCAGGGAATTCTTTTGTGCGATATTGAGATTCTATCGGGCGAGACAAGTCTCACTCCTACAAGGCTTGTCCGCTATTGGGGTTCGAGCGTCTCTTCTATAGGGCGACACCCGTATTATAAGAAGATGTTGTACGGATGCCCCGGTCAAGACGCAGAGCCAGGCGCTGGCGGAATACCTGGCCGACAGCCAGGCGATCTCGCGCGGCATCTTCGGTCATCGGTAGGGTCTGTCACCGAGCAGGATGTAAACAGCGGTGAGTAGCAGCACGATGAGCAGGACCATCATTCCAAAGGCAAAAGGCAACGCCAATTCTTCAGGCATAAACTGCGCAAGCCACCTTTCGATTGCCCAGACGATGAAGAGGCGGGGATCGGAGGACATCAGATTCCTCTCATGAATAATTCAAGCAAGGTAGCACGGTTTCACAGTGTAAGCAAATAGATTTGCGCACTCGGTGGCAATGCCTATGCGCAAGCCTGGGGCGTCCAGCCCGTCTACGAACGCTCGGGCGGCAACGTGCCAATCTGTTTCGGCTGCTCAGTCTCTTTTTGTCCTCAAATTATTTTGAGAGCCAACCACACCCCTACAGAGCGCAAACCCAACATCCTGTGTAGAGCGAAAGACAGCCACAAATGGACATAATAGAATACGACCAGCTAGCCAACTGGCTCACCCGCTGCCGTGCAATCGTCAAGAAGATCGACACCGCGCAGGATTACTTGCAGCCCGACTTGCCTCTCTCGGCCAGCGAAAACCTGGACTACGCCAAGCAGGAAACCAAAGCGCTGGAGCGCGAGATCAATCTGCGCGTCAAGGTACTGCACACGAAACTACAAAACGAACTGCCCTTACAGGCGAAATCTGGCAGGCGATTGAAACAGAAGCAACACGCCAATTGCCCGTATGAAGATTTGAGGCAGAATCGGGCGACCAGACAGATCGCCCCTGCTCTTGCTGGCAAAGCGCTCGAACAGCTTATTCGCAAGCGCCTTCGGTCTGTAGCAGGTCGATGCTGATCCAGCCGCTTTGACCGAGATAGTCGACCAGGAACCAATTGGCCGTGCGCCCTTCCACCGACATCGCGATATTGTAGGGCACAAGCGCCAGGATGTTGCTGCCGGCTGGCGCATCCCGCAACTGGGCGACATTGCTGGTGGTAACCTGACATTCCCGCAACGGGATCGACTCGGCATCGGTCAGCGGCGCCACATGCACAACCTTGCCCGCGCCCGGCACCTGCGCGCAGTACATGCCGCCTTTTGCATAGATCGAAAGCCGCGCTACCAGCGCCGGGAAGGTGCTGGCATCTTCAAAGACCACCGTGCCGGCACCGTTGAAGCAGAACTCGACCCCCGCCGCGACTTCGCCCCAGATATTCAACGCTTGCTCTACACCGGCATTCATCAGCGGGTGCTTGTCGATATCGGCGATGACCACCGGCTGGCAGCGCACATCATTGCTGACAGTCAGCACCAGATAACCGGCTGGCACATCGGGGCAGATATAAGGCTCTTCCGGAGACTGAGGATAACAGTTGGGCACTTCGATAATCTGACCGACGCTCAGGATATCGTCGGAGAGTTGATTGAGCTCGTGCAGCGCCTCGACCGTGGTGTCGTATTGCAGCGCGATGCGGTAGAGGTTTTCGCCAGCCGCTACAACATGCTCGCAGACGGGCAGCGGCGTCGGCGTCACTGTCGGCGTCACTGTCGGAGTTGGAGGTGGTGGCGGGTTGGTCGCTGGTGGTGACGTCGGTGCTGGTGGTGGGTCGGGCGGGTCGGGCGGATCAGGCGGGTCGGGCACCGGGAATTCCCAGGCACCAATGTCACAAGCAGAACCTTGGGGACGCCGCGTATCGACCACATCATCGTCCGGGTCGTCCAACTGGAGGCAAAGATCATTATCGGCAGCATCAATCGCCGGGTTGCCCTCTAGCAACTCGTGATAAATGACATCCTCAATTGCTCGCAGCGAGCTCAGTTTCAGCGCCGCCAGTTCTTCTTCAGCAGACTGGATGCTCAATTCAGCATCGTCCCCAGCCGCTTGCGCTTGTGATTCGGTATTGGCGTCAGGGCAGGAGTTGTCCTGAATGTAATTGGCTGAATTGTCCAGGATGCTGTAGGGGCTAATGCCAGGATCGCAATGGAGAATGTCGCCAGCCAGCGCGCCGGATATCCAGGTGTTGCCGATGCGCAATGTGGCATTGATGCCGGTCATGGCGATCGAGCCGCCGCGCTCCGTTGCCGTGTTGCTCGTGAATGTATTGTGCACCAGCACCACCGAACCCGTTGAGACCAAATCTGCCCCGGCGTTGATTGCGCCGCCCTCGCGCGCGCTGTTGCTGTTGAGCGTCGTGTTGTGCATCACGAGATCCCCATTCCAGATCTCAATCACGCCGCCTTCATCCGCGCTGTTGCTCTGGAAGCCGCTCTTCTTGATTTCCACTGTGCCGCCAGCCGCATGGATCGCGCCGCCATCCTGAGATGCCGCGTTGCCAGAGAACATGCTCTGAGAAATCGCCAGCTTGTGCGTGTTGTCGGGAGTGCCGGCAATGTATATGCCAGCGCCGCCGCCACGACCAGCGATGTTATTCTTCACGACGGTGCTGGTGAGCGTGACTCTGGCATCGTTGGCATAGATGCCGCCGCCCGAATCCAGCGCCTGGTTGTTTTCTATGCTGCTGTTCGTGAGCGTGAGGCTGCCGCCGTCAATATAAAAAGCCCCGCCGCGCGTGCCGGTCAAGCCGTTGCTGATTGTCAGGTTGCGGATGGTGACATTGGCGTTATCAATCGTAAAGATAGCGCTCAAATCAGCAGCTGAAAGCGTGTTGTCGCCGCCATCAATGGTGAGATCAGCAGTGATGGTGGGCAGCGCCGAGCCGCCCAAAGTTACATCGCTGGTCAGCGTGATTGTATCGGCACCGCTGCCGGCTGTGCATCTGCCTTGCACCAGATCGAGGTTGGCGGATACGATGGCGGCGCTGAGCGAGCAGTCTTCGTCCACAGATATGCTAGCCGCGAGAACGGGCGCGCCGGACAAGCCAACAACCAAGAGCAGCCAGAGTATGATTCGAGCCAATGCGGCGCGTATATGACACATAGAATAGCCGTCCTTATCTATACAATCGCCAGCGGCACAGGCTGACTCTCGCGCATTCTATTGCAGAGTGAAAAAGCGGCAAGCCGATTCACAATGGAATCCGCGATTGTCGCTCGCAGCGTTGGAATATGTTGCAAGTCGACAGCGCCTCCCTGCCCGATCTCTTTTCATGGCGGGGAAGCCGATGCGTTCGACAAGTAGCACTGCCCCCTCGCGCAACAAGCGGAGGGGGACCTGCAGGGGATGTCCGATTATTCGCAAGCGCCTTCAGTCTGCACCAGGTCGAGGCTGATCCAGCCGCTTTGGCCGAGATAGTCGACCAGGAACCAATTGGCAGTGCGCGCCTCCGCCGACATCGCGATATTGTAGGGCACAAGCGCCAGAACATTGCTGCCGGCTGGCGCGTCCCGCAACTGGGCGACATTGCTGGTGGTGACTTGGCATTCTGTCAGCGGGATAGACTCGGCATCGGTCAGCGCCGCCACATGCACAACCTTGCCCGCGCCCGGCACTTGCGCGCAGTGCATGCCATCTTTTGCATAGGTCGAGAGCCTCGTCACCAGCGCTGGCGAGCTGCCGGTGTCTTCATAGACCACCGTGCCGGCACCACTGAAGCAGAACTCGACCCCCGCCGCAACTTCGCCCCAGATATTCAACGCCTGCTCCACGCCAGCATTCATCAGCGGGTGCTTGTCGATATCGGCGATGACCACCGGCTGACAGCGCACGCCCTTGCTGACGGTCAGCACCAGATAGCTGGCTGGCACATCGGGGCAAATGTACGGATCTTCAGGCTGTTGCGGTTGACAATCGGGCAAATCAATCACCTGGCCGATGCTCAAAATATCGTCGGAGAGTTGATTGAGCTCGCGCAGCGCCTCGACCGTGGTGTTGTATTGCAGCGCGATGCGGGTGAGGTTTTCGCCAGCCGCTACAACATGCTCGCAGACGGGCGGCGGCGGCGGCGTAGCTGTCGCAGTTGGCTGATCGGGTGGCGGTTGGCTGATCGCTGTGGGCGTCGGCGAGGCTGGTGGTAACGTAGGCGAGGCCGGTGGATCGGGCGAATCGTCATCGTCTGTCTCAGGGTCGGGCGGATTGAGTGGCGGGCTGGGACCATCAACCGGGAATTCCCAGGCGCCAATGTCGCAAGCGGAGCCTTGGGGACGCCGCGTATCGACCACATCATCTTCCGGGTCGTCCAACTGGCTGCAAAGGTCATTATCGGCGGCATCAATCGCCGGGTTGCCTTCCAGCAACTCGTGATAAATGACACCCTCAATTTCTTGCAGCGAGCTCAGTTTCAGCGCCGCAAACTCCTCATCAATGGTCTGGACAACCAGCTCGGTGTCTTCTGCAACCACATACACCACAAACGGTTCCACATTTTCGGCGCTTGCTTGCGCTTGAGCTTGTGAATCTGCATCTGCTCGATCGGGACAGGAGTCGTCCTGAATATAATTGGCTGAGTTGTCCAGGATGCTGTAGGGGCTAATGCCAGGATCGCAATGCAGAATGCCGCCAGCCAGAATGCCGGATATCCAGGTGTTGCCGATGCGCAATGTGGCATTGATACCGGTCATGGCGATCGAGCCGCCGCGCTCCGTTGCCGTGTTGCTCGTGAATGTATTGTGCACCAGCACCACCGAACCCGTTGAGACCAAATCTGCCCCGGCGTTGATGGCGCCGCCCTCGCGCGCGCTGTTGCTGTTGAGCGTCGTATTGTGCATCACGAGATCGCCATTCCAGATCTCAATCACGCCGCCTTCATCCGCGCTGTTGCTCTGGAAGCCGCTCTTCTTGATTTCCACTGTGCCCCCAGCCGCATGGATCGCGCCGCCATCCTGAGACGCCTCGTTGCCAGTGAATACGCTCTGAGAAATCGCCAGCTTGTGCGTGTTGCCTGTTGTGCCGGCAATGTATATGCCAGCGCCGCCACCGCGACCGGCCGTGTTATTCTTCACGACGGTGCTGGTGAGCGTGACTCTGGCATCGTTAGCATAGATGCCGCCGCCCGAATCCAGCGCCTGGTTTTCTTCTATGCTGCTGTCCGTGATTGTGAGGCTGCCGACATCAATGTGAATCGCCCCGCCGCGCGTGCCAGTCAAGCCATTGGTGATTGTCAGGTTGCGAATGGTGACATTGGCATCTTCAATACGAAAGATGGCGCTCTTTTTGTCAGCCGAAATCGTGTTGCCGGCGCCATCAATGGTCAGATCGGCGGTGATGATGGGCAGCGCCTCGCCAGTCAAGGTGATATCGCTGGTCAGCGTGATTGTATCGGTGCCGCTGCCGGCTGCGCATTTGCCTTGCGCAATGTCAAGGTTGGCAGACCCGATGGCGGCAACAATTGTGCAGTCTTCGTCCACAGATATGTCAGCCGCAAGCACGGGCGCGCCAGACAAGCCCACAGCCAGGAGCAGCAAAGGCAAGAAACGAGCAGAAAAAGCGCGTACATGACACATAGAGTAGCCGTCCTTATCTACAACGGTCGCCAGCGGCACAGGTTGACTCCCGCGCATTTTATTGCAGAGTGAAAAAGCGGCAAGCCGATTCACAATGGAATCTGCGATTGCCCTGCCCGACGAGGCAGCCCGCTTGAATTCGCGCGCCTGCGCTCGCATAATCTGAATTGGTGACCGATCTTCACAAACCCGGCATTCACTGTTCTATGACTGCTTGCGCGCTGCCAACCCGACTGCTGCTCTTGTGCTCGCTGTGGCTGGGCGCATGCAATCTCGCCACGCCCACGCCCACACCCCTGCCCAGCCCGACCCCGGCGCTGCCCCAGGCGCAGATTCTCTTCCCCGCGCACAATCAGCAAGTGATAGAAGGGCTTGTATTTGATATTGATATCCTGGCGCGAGACCCTGTGCAGGGCATCGCTCGCATCGAGCTGCATGTGGATGGCGAGCTGGCGCAGACCATTGAAAGCGAGGCGGGCGCGCTCAACGAATTCCGCGTAACCATGAACTGGTTTGCCAAAGGCATCGGCTGGCACAAGTTTGCGGCGGTGGCCTACCGTCCCGATGGCGAGAAGAGCAACCCGGCCATCATCGCTCTGGAAGTGGTGCACGCGCCATGAGGCAGCTCGCGGCAATTGGACGACCTGCCCGGATACGATAAACTTGGCAATCAAGAAGAAGCTCGGGGATTGCCGGCATGAATATCGAACTCCGCCATATTGACAAGCGCTTCGGCGCTGTGCATGCCAACAACGACATCAATCTGCGCTTCGTGCAGGGGCGCATCGTCGGCATTCTCGGTGAAAATGGCGCGGGAAAGTCCACCCTGATGAAGATCCTCAGCGGCTTCCAGCCAGCCGACTCGGGCGCGATATTGATCGACGGGCGCGCAATCGACTACACCGGTCCCATCGCCGCCATCGCCAACGGCATCGGCATGCTGCAGCAAGACCCGCTGGATGTCGGCGCGTTCACTGTGCTGGAGAATTTCATCTATGGCAGTGGCGTTGGCCTCAACCTGCAGCGCGCGCAAGCCGAGGCGCGGCTGGGCGAGTTGAGTGGGCGCTTCGGCTTTGCGCTCGACCCGCACCAGCCTATCGACAACCTGCTCATCGCCCAGCGTCAGCAACTGGAGATCGTGCGTCTGCTGGCTTTGGGCGTGCGCACGCTGATTCTGGACGAACCGACCACCGGCATTTCCGCCGAACAAAAAGAAGTGCTTTTCAACGCCTTGCGTCAGCTATCGCATGAAGACGGCATGATCGTGCTGTTGGTATCGCACAAGCTGGAAGATGTCATCGATTTATGCGACGAGGTGGTGGTGTTGCGGGCGGGCTGTATGGTCGGCAGGCTGGATATGCCAGCCAGCCAAGACCTGAACAGCGCTATCATCGCCAAAACAAAGCGGCAACTGGTGACCATGATGTTTGGCGAAGCGCTGGATGCGCAGAGTCGCCCGCATTATGAATTGGACGCGCCGGTGTTGGTGACGCGCGAGCTGGTGGCGCAGGACCTGCGGCTGGATATGCAGCCAATATCACTGACCGCGCGCGCTGGCGAAGTGATCGGGCTGGCTGGGCTGGGCGGCAGCGGACAAGAGTTGTTCATGCGCGCCTGCGCTCGTCTGGAGCGAGTCGCCGGCGGTTCGCTGGAATTCGCCGGGCGCGATATCCTGGGCGCGAGTTATCGACAACTGTTTCGGCGCGGGCTGGTGTTTGGCGCGGCCGGGCGGCTGGAAGAAGGGTTGATCGCCGGCTTGACGTTGACCGAGCACACAGCGCTGGTAGCCGACGATAATCTGCAAATCGACTGGAAAGCCATGCGCAAGCAGACCGCCGCGCGCATCGAGCAGTATCGCGTCAAGGGCAGCGCCGACGATAACATCGAACAGCTTTCTGGCGGCAATCAGCAGCGGGTTCTGGTCGGACTGCTGCCAGACGCCCCCAAATTGCTGATCATCGAGCAGCCGACGCGCGGGCTGGATGTCGATTCGGCGCGCTGGATCTGGACGCAGCTGCTGGAGCGCGGGCGGCGCGGCGCGGCCATCCTGTTTAGTTCCGACGAGCTGGAAGAACTGGTCACCTACAGCGACCGCATCATTGTGTTCTTCGCCGGGCGCGTGCACGAAGTCGCCGATGTATCCGCGACCAGCATTGACGAACTGGGCTATCTCATCGGCGGCGAATTCCCCGCATAGGTCCCCTGGCGCGGCTTGTTGCCCCCATCCCCCACAGCCCCTTGCCCCCAGAACGAGGGAAGGGGAGTTTTCCCTCATATTCGCAGGTACTGAAGCCCTCCCTCATTTTGGGGGAGGGGTTTGGGGTGGGGGCTCTCATATCCACACAACTTGACACACAACCAAGCAAGCCGCTTCTGGCGACAAGCGTCCCATTTTGTACTATCATATCTGCGCGTGGCGTTGCCAGCACAATCAGACGCCGCGCGCATAGCTGTGCCACTTGCCAGGAGAGCAGCCGATGCCCCTCAGCGACAAACACACCGAAACCAAGACCTACGATGACATCCTCAATGCCGGGCCGCCGTTGAATCAACTCGCCAAAGAATTCGTCACGCCCAACAAGCTCTTCTTCGTTCGCAACCATACCTGGATCCCGCACTTCCAGCTGGAAAGCTATCGGCTGCGCGTACACGGCCTGGTCACCCGCGAGCTGTCGCTGAGCCTGGACGAGATCAAGCGCGACTTTGAGCGGCATGCGCTGACGGCGACCCTGCAATGCGCGGGCAATCGGCGCGAGGAAATGGTCAGTTACAAGCCCATCGACGATCAGCTGGCTTGGGGCATCGAAGCCATCGGCACGGCGGAATGGGCGGGGGCGCGGCTGGGCGATGTGCTTTGCGCCGCTGGCATCAGCAGCGAAGAAGCCGCTCATGTCGCTTTCCTGGGCTTGGACGAGATCCTGCACGATCATGCAAACGAGGCGTATGGCGGGTCGATCGCTTTGGACAAAGCGCTGGCTTGCGAGGTGCTGCTGGCTTATGAGATGAATGGCGAAGACCTGCCGCTGGCGCATGGCTGCCCCTTGCGCGTGGTGGTGCCGGGCTACATCGGCGCGCGCAGCGTCAAATGGCTGAGCGAAATCTGCGTGCAAGCCGAGCAAAGCGACAACCACTTCCAGCAGGTCGGCTACAAGCTGTTTCCGCCGCACATCACACTGGACAATGTCGACTATGCCGATGGCATGCCGCTCACGAAGCTGCCGGTCAATTCGGTCATCGTGCGTCCGCAGGCTGGCAGCCAGTTACAGGCGGGCAAAGTCGTCGTGGAAGGCTATGCCATGAGCGATGGCGAGCACGAAATCACCTGGGTGAGCGTGTCGGCGGATGGCGGCGAAACCTGGCAGCGGGCGGACTTCACCCACGAGCCGCGGCTGTGGAGCTGGCAGTTGTGGCGGGCGGAGTTCGAGCTGCCGCCGGGCGAACACGAGATGGTCGTTCGGGCTTGGGATAGCGCCGCCAACAGCCAGCCGGAGACGATCGCCAGCGTGTGGAACTTCAAGGGTTATGTCAACAACGCCTGGCATCGGCTGCGGGTCGTGGTGGCGTAGGCGGACTTGGCACCATAAGTGGCGCCGCTATCATCATTGCCGCAGGTCAAGTTAATAAAGGCACAAACGTGGCCACAGCCGACGACTTCTACCAGCGCGTACTCGAGAAAAACACATTCTATTATTTTGACGAGTCTGTCGAAGAGAAATACGACGCTGGGCACATTTCCGCCTTAACGACCATCTTGCTGAATTTAAGAGAGTCTGTAACACGCGGCGGAGTTCAGCGTTCGTATTTCGACGAAGTCCTAACCAAAGAAAATGGCTTGACGGCGATTCTCGCGCTGAATGGATTGTCGCTGGAGAATCTCAAGCGGCTGACGACGGTTGCGCGAGCAGCAAACGACCCTAGTCTGAATGAATTGCTTTGCCGTAGCGACTGGAATGTGCACGACACTGGCAATCCTCGCGACATATCCGAGTGGGGCAGCGAACGGATTGCAAAGCTGGCGCGGACAGACCGAGCTTTTAGGGCAGGATTGGTCAATCTGTTCTTTGAAGGCGCGTCAAATCCGTATCTTCGCAGGCATTTTCCGCCATTCCATTTGAGGAAATTGAGCATTCAGAAGCTCAGCTTTAGCAGCGACGGGATCCTCGACACGCTGGTCAGATACAAGGAAGGCGGCTCTCATTCTGGACAGAAAGATACAAATGCTGACAATCAGATTTCAGCGATTCTGGATACTCTTGGTATTTCGTATGTCAGCGGCGTCGTGCTTGATCGCTTGAGCAGCACCAGCGACGACACCGACCGCACGATGGATTTCATAGTGCCCGACCAGGCAGATCCTCGAATAATCATTGAGAGCTCCTTTCAGGCCACGACCAGCTCAAACATGGGCGACAAAGCGAAGACCACAATCAGAAACGGCGAACGAATCCGCGTTCATTATCCCAGCGCACTCTTCATCGGATTTGTCGACGGGATTGGCTGGTATGTACGAAAGCGCGATCTGCGGCGTATCACTTCAGCGTTTCACGATGTCTTCACATTTCATCAAGACGAAATGGAGCGCTTTCGCAAGCTGTTGCGGGAGACTTTCGCGCTATGACTGCCAGCCTTAACACCATTGAACACGCCGACTGCCTGGAATACCTGCGCGCGTTGCCCGACGAAAGCGTCGATGTCACTTTTGCTGACCCGCCCTTTAATCTCAAAAAGAAGTACAACGCCTATTGGGACAACCTGGATGTAACTCAGTATGTAGAATGGTGCCACGACTGGGTGCGCGAAATGGCGCGCGTGACCAAACCAAGCGGCAGCATCTTCGTCCACAATATCCCCAAATGGCTCAGCTATTATTGCCAGATTCTCAACGAAATCGCCGACTTCCGACACTGGATTTCGTGGGAAGCGATTGGCACGCCGCTGGGCAAAACGCTGCTGCCAACGCACTACGGCATCCTCTTTTACGCGAAAGACTACAGCCAGCTCAAGTTCTACGATGTGCGCTATCCGCATCACCGCTGCCGCAAGTGCAACACGCTGCGCAAGGACTATGGCGGCAAGAAGAAGCGACTGCATCCTTTCGGCCCGCTGGTATCGGATGTATGGACGGACTTGCATCGCATCCGCCACAGCAAACGCCGCGACAGACACCCCTGCCAGTTGCCCATCCCGCTCATGGAACGGATTATCCTGATGAGCACGGACGAAGGCGACACCGTGCTCGACCCCTTCATGGGCACAGGCACAACCGCCGTCGCCGCTAAACGGTTGGGAAGAAACTTCATGGGCTGCGACATCGACCCGAAGTATGTGCGCATCGCCACCGACCATGTGGATGTCATCCAGCCGGCTTCGAAAATTGGCGATGTCTGGGTCAGCCTGTATCTCGACCAAGTCGCCACCATGCGCGACGCGGACTGGGATGAACTTCAGAATCACTTTGATGTGCCGCAGCCGGCGCAGGCGATTGACACGGAATCGATCAAGTTCCGAGATGGCAAACTCAAAGCCATCGAAAACGCGGTATATTTGCAGGAACGCAAGAAGCCGACCCTATTTGAGCTTGAGAACCTGAATACCGACCAACCCCAATGACCCTCCGACACCCTACCGTCACGCGCATCGCCTTCCTGCTGCTGCCCATCGGCATATCGCTGGCGGTGGCGGCGGCGCTGGTCATCGCGGTCGGGCGCGACCCCCTGGATGTCGTGGACGCGCTGTGGCAGGGCGCTTTCAAAGACAGTCGCAAACTGGGCGGCGTCTTCAACTTCTGGATTCCGCTCAGCCTGGTCAGCATCGGGCTGGTGGTCACTTTCCGCGCTGGTTTGTGGAATATCGGCGTGGAGGGGCAGATGATGATGGGCGCGCTTTTTGCCAGTTGGGGCGCGCAGTTCATCTTGCTGGACGAAACCCTTGCTCCGCTGCTGCATATTTTGCTGCTGTGCCTGGCGGCGCTGGGCGGCATGTTTTGGGCTTGGGTCGTGGGCGCGCTGAAGATTCGCCTGGGCGTCAACGAGATCTTCGGCGGCGTGGCTTTGAACGCGCTGGTCAATGTCATTTCGATTTACCTGATATCCGGTCCCTGGCAGCCGCGCATCGGTGGCTCGGCGCAAGGCACAGAGCCATTCCCCAAGCCGGCTCTGCTGCCAGAATTCGCGCCGACTTTTCCGGTCAATATCTTTATGATCGCGCTGGTGGCGGTGGCTTTCGTGATCGTCTATGCCTTGCTCAACCGCACGCGCTGGGGACTGAACCTGAAGGCGGTGGGCAAAAATATGCGCTCTGCGCAGTTGCTGGGCGTGGCGACAGAACGCACCTCCATGAGCGCCTTTTTGGTCTGCGGAGCGCTGGCGGGCGTGGCGGGCAGCTATCGCGTGCTCTTCACATTTGACAACCTGCGTCCGCTGGCTTCGGGCGGCATCGGCTTTTTGGGGCTGCTGGTGGTGCTGCTGCTGAGCATCCGCTTGCTGTGGGTGCCGCTTGTCGCCTTTGCCTTCGCTGCGATATTGACGGGCAGCACCCGTTTGCAGATCGCGCCATCGCTGAAGCTGGACTCGTCGCTGGCTGGCGTGATGCAGGGCATGCTGGTGCTGTTTGTGATTTTGTTTCAAGGCGTGCGCGAGGTTTTCTTCGACCCCACCCCCGACGAAGACCCCCCATCCCCCGACCCCTTGCCCCCACAAAGGAGGGAAGGGGAACTTGACGCAAGCGAACTCGTCAAAGACGAAAAAAGCACCCTCCCTCGTTCTGGGGGAGGGGGTTTGGGGGTGGGGGCATGAATCCCGAATTCCTCAACACCCTGGGCAGCATCGTCGGCACAGCCACTCCGCTGGTCATCGCCAGCCTGGGCGAGACGGTGACCGAGCGCGCCGGGGTGGTCAATTTGTCGCTGGATGGCAGCTTGACACTGGCGGCGGTTTTGGGCTTTGCGGCTGCCTGGACTGCGCAGGAAGCGGGCGTGCTGGATGTGCCTGGGCAGCTCGCGCTGGGCATCGCAGTAGCTATGCTGGTCGGCGCGTTGATCGCTCTGCTGATCGGCTTTTCCAGCATCAGGCTGCGGCGCGACCAGGTGGCGGTCGGCTTCGTGCTGACTCTGCTGGCAGCGGATTTGGCGCGTTTTTTGGGCGCAAACTTCACGCGCATCCCCGGTCCGCAGGTTACGCGCTACGCCATCCCGGTTTTGTCCGACCTGCCCGTCATCGGGCCGATCCTCTTCCGCCAGAATCTGTTGGTTTATTTCAGCTATTTGCTGATGTTTGCCATTTGGTATTGGCTCTTTCGCACCGGTGGCGGCTTGACCCTGCGTGCCATCGGCGAGCGACCAGAAGCGGCGTATGCTCGCGGCGCGCGCGTGCAACGGCTGCGATATTGGTATACGGCGCTGGGCGGCGCATTGGTCGGCTTGGCGGGGGCGGCTTATTCGCTGAATGTCAAGCCGGGCTGGAGCAGTCCGCCGGCCATGCAGGGCGATGGCTGGATCGCGCTGGCCATCGTGATCTTCGGCGGCTGGCATCCGTTTCGCGTTGTGCTGGGTGCCTATCTGTTCGCGGCATTGCGGGCTGTTTCCAGCAATATCCAGACCAACGGCTTGTTCATCTTCGGGCAAGAAATCAGCTTCCCTTTCGTGCTGCTCAATACGCTGCCCTGGCTGCTGATGATCGTCACGCTGCTGGTGGTGAGCGGCGGCTTGACCGAACGGCTGCTGCAATACATGCCGCGCGCGGTGCAGCGACGACTGCGGGCATTCCTGCGCTCCGACCCACCCAAGGCGCTGGGCACGCGATTCGAACTGGAGTGAGCCACAGGCAAAATCTCATGGGCAAGCGATCCAAACGCAAGCAGCGAATTCGCCCGTTGGCGCTGTGCATCTTTCGGCGCGGCGAATTGATCCTGGTGGCGCGCGGCTTCGACAAGTCCAGCGGCGAAATGTTCTATCGTCCCATCGGCGGAAAAATTGAATTTGGCGAACGCGGGGAGCAGGCTGTCGCGCGTGAAGTGATGGAAGAACTGGGCGTGGAAGTGGCCGATATCACCTACCTTGGCGCGCTGGAGAGCATCTTCGTCTATGAAGGCAAGCCCGGACACGAAATCGCGTTGATCTTCGACGGACGGTTCGTGGACAGGTCGCTGAATCGAGATGACGCCCTTTTAATCGGCGAGGACGATAATGAAGCGTTGTACGAAGCCAGCTGGCGAACTTTGGACAGCTTTCGCAGTGAAGATGCGCCGCCGCTGTATCCGACCGGACTGCTGGAACTGATTGACGCCTCCCCGTCAGGACGGAGAGGGTAGCCAAAGCGGGCGAGTCGCCGCCTCGCCCCTACGCGCGGCTGTCTTTGGGACGGAGAAGCGCGCGACCCAATGGCTCGCCCCTACGCGCGGCTGTCTTTGGGACGGAGAAGCGCGCGACCCAATGGCTCGCCCCTACGCGCGGCTGTCGGGGGGGGGGGGGCGAGGGTGGTCAAGCCAGCGACTTGCAAATCGCTGTTATAATGCGGCTTGTCGTCAGTCTATGAGTCGAGGCAAATGGACATTCGCCTGCCACTTCCGGCTGCCTTGCGACAACGGGTTCAGTACGAAACGCATTTGTGGGCGCATATCGTTTCGCTCATCATCAGTCCGCCGCTGGTTTGGACTGTGTGGGTGTTGGCGGTGACAGTGCCGCCCGCCAGCGATCGGGGCACGGCGTTGATCTTTGCCGGGCTCTTCGCGCTTTCTGTGTGCATCTTGCCCATGTGCTTCGTGGCTTATATGGTGCGCATTGGCAAGATCGGCGATATGCATATGCGCCAAAGCAGCGAGCGGTATGTCCCCTACTCCATCGCCATCGTCGCAGGTGCGCTCAATCTGCTGGTCGCGCTGCATTTTGAAGCCAGCCCGGTCATCGTGCTGGTTACACTGGTCAGCATCATCGAGTTGTCGATCATCTTGCTGGGCACTTTTTTCAGCCACATCAGCCTGCATGCCATGGCCATCACCAGCATCGTATCAGCCACAGCCGTCGTGTACGACCTGGGCACTGCGCTGGCTTATATGCCGTTGCTGCTGCTGGTTGTGCTGGCGCGGCTGGTGCTAAAACGGCATACGCCGCTGCAGATTGTGCAAGGCACGTTGATCGGTTTGCTGACGCCGCTGGCTGTTGTGGCGGTTGTTGGGCTGCTGTAATCTGGGCAAATCAGAGATTCCAGACGCGCGCTGTTTTGTCCCATGACCACGACAAGATGCGCGTGCCATCGCTATTCCAGACTGCGCCACGCACCAGGTTGTCATGTTGGAAGCGCTGCGGCTGTTCGCTCTGCCAAAAATAGACATAAATGTGCGACCAGGACAACACGCGGCTCTCGCTCGCATTCCAGCGCGCGCCGATCACCCAGTCTTCATGACGCAGCACCTGCAGGCTCTGCCCCGTTTCCGCCGCCCAGATATGCACCGTGTCATCACCTGCCCAAGACATCACCCGCGACTCATCGCGCGACCAGATCGCCCGCTGGACGAAGCTGCTGTGATACACGCCACTGATGCGCCCACGCCCGATATTGACCCCATCCGACTCATAGAGATTGACCAGCCCGTCGCTGAACCAGGCGAGCACGCGGCTGTCATCGGCATTCCAGGCCAGCCCGCCCAGCAAGCCGCGATGAGGTGGTCGCGCCTGTGTTGCTTCGCCCGTTTGCAGATGCCAGCTATACACACTGCCAGTCTCTGACCAGGCGCGCACTCGGTCTTCGTTTTCGTTCCAGGCGGCACCGCTTATCTGCGCATCGACTGCGAAATCTGTGATTGTGCCGCCATCCGCCAGCGAAAGGACCGCGCCCGCGCCGGCATCGGTGAAGATCAGCGCTTGCGTTCCCGCCTCATTGCCTGCCAATGCGACCGGCTTGCCCGCAATCTGCCAGCTTTGTATCGCCGCGCCCGTAGTCGCGTCGTTCAATCGTACAAGACCGTTTTCGTCCGCGGACAAGATCGCGTCAGAACCCAGCCAATGGGCATGCGTTAGCGGGCTATCGCCATGCTCTATCGTCAGCTGCAGCGCGCCACCGTCCACAGACCAGATCTGCAGCAGGCCAGCTTCGCTAGCAGTGAGGATCTGCGTATCGTCGGCATTCCAGGCAGCGCTGACCACGCCAGAATCGTGCATCAGCAGCAGGTCAGCCTGGCGATCCTGGGCGGGTGTGGTCATAGCGAAGAGGGATAGGCAAAGCACAACGAGCAAAAGGCGCATGGGTATCGAGTCCTTTTTCTGTGGTCGCCGCAAGCTTAGCACAAAATGCTTACGAACTGATTATGGCGATGACGGCACCGGAGGCAGACCTGGCTGGCAATTTCCTGACGCGATTGCACGCAAAGCACGTGCTCGCGATTTCCAACGAATGGGCCGGCTCAACCGCGCTGAGGTCAGCGGTGACTGCCGGGCGATACATGAGCGTCAAACCTCTTCGAGATAGTACTTGAGCATAGCGTCAACAGCGTGCCCGAGCCTGAGGGGGGCGTCTATATCCTTATGCGCCTCTTTTTCCAACACATGACACATGATCTCGTAGCCAAGTCCCACCGCTTCGATGCCATATCCCACCTGATGCAAGTGGCAAGACTCGTGAATGAGCACGCTGGCCAGCCCAATAACAGCCAGTTCGTCCACTCCCAGCCAGGTAAAGGCAGCGGGTTCGCTGACAAAGATGGTCTTCAGGTTTGATTTCACATAGGCATTGACCGAAATATCGTAGCGCGAACCCTCTTCATAGCCGATGATCTTTCTTGCCGCGTTGTTGACAAAAGCATGCCACTTCGGCGCGCGCTCCTGCAGAAGCTCAAGCGCCTGGTTGATCTGATTTGCGATCTCTTGCGGTCCTTCAATGGCTATTTCGCCATCATTGCCTGCAAAGACCTCGTTCGGAAAAAGGCTCAAAGGCGAGCGAGTGACAAGGCGACAACGATCACTGCGAGATGACCAGTAACCGCCCCATGGATAGCTCTCATCTTGCGTCCATTTCATGCCACTCCGACACTTGAGATCCGCAAATCGCGTTTCGATCTGTTTGGCCACGCCCACACGCTGATACGCTACCCAGTTCGCCATCCAAGCGGTGTCGCCAAATCTGTCGATTTGCAACCAATCGCCTGCTTCTCCTTCTACAACCAGGATGCTGCCCGCGAGGACCAGTTCGTGGACTGCGCTGTGCAAACCGGGCGCTACCCTCAGGTTGGTGTTGTAACCTACCTCAATATAGTACTCCTGCGCCGCTGCCACAGGCTGGACGACCAGCGCGAGAATGATAGCCACCAGCAGTCTGATAGTCATTGCGTCTCTCCCCTATGTTTGCTTGCCATCCAATCTTCCTGAGAACAATCAAAATCCCCGATTGTCGGGACGGCTCTTTTTCGCGAGTATGGAGTATATTGAGGCACGGAGGCTCGCGCAATCAACTGCGGTTCACTGCGCAGAGCAATCACTTCAAAATGTGGAAGGAGAATGCCTTAACCACCGAGGATATTGAGTTGATAGAAGGCACCGAGAATTAAGTGTCTTCGTGTCTACTGTGTCTTCGTGTTCTTTGTGAACCCTGTATTTTCTCTGTGCCTCGGTGGCTTTGTGGCAACTGATGGTCAATTCGATTGCCCACCCCAACTTGCGACTCCCACACCCATACGCTAAGCTCTCCACCTATCCGCATCGAACAAAATGGACGGGTATATGAGCCGGCCAAACTTTCTCTTCATCATCGCCGATGATCACCGCCATTCCGCGATCAGCGCGCTGGGTATCGAAGCTGCGCAGACTCCGACCCTGGACCAGTTGCTGGCGGAGGGCACGGGTTTCACGCAGGCGCATATCATGGGCTCGACATCGGGCGCTGTGTGCATGCCCAGCCGCGGCATGCTCATGTCGGGGCAGCACCTTTTTGATACGCCCGATCCCCTGCCGGATGATGCGCCCCTGTTGCCAGAATTGCTGTGGGCGAACGGCTATGCCACCTTTGCGACTGGCAAATGGCACAATCGGAGCGGCAGCTTTGCGCGCTGTTTTGCTGACGGCGGCAAAATCTTCTTCGGCGGCATGTCCGACCAGTACGCCGTGCCCGTGCAGGATTTTGACCCCAGCGGGGTGTATGCAGCCGAAGACCGCTATATCGCCGATGGCTTTTCCACGACCGTTTTTGCTGATGAGATGATCGGCTTTCTGGATGCGCAGGCGAGCGAGGCACAGCCCTTTTTCGCTTACATCAGTTTGACTTCTCCGCACGATCCGCGCACACCGCCAGCGCCCTACGACAATATGTACGACCCGGCTGCCATCGCGCTGTCGCCCAACTACGCGCCAGAGCACCCATTCGACATCGGCGTGCGCGATATTCGCGATGAATTGCTGGCTGGCTATCCGCGCGGCGAAAACGAAATTCGCCAGCACATTGCCGATTATTACGGCATGATCTCCCATCAGGATATGGAAATCGGTCGTATATTGGCGACGCTTTCCGCCAATGGTTTGAGCGAAAACACAATCATTGTTTACACGGCTGATCATGGCCTGGGCGTCGGGCAGCATGGCTTGATGGGCAAACAGAATCTCTACGACCACAGCATGCGCATCCCGTTGATCATGCGCGGGCCGGGCATAGCGGCCGGGGCGCGCTGTGACGCTCGGCTCTACCTGCACGATCTTTATCCCACCTTGCTGGAACGAGCGAGCGTGCCAGTGCCGGAAGCATGCGCCGGGCAGAGCATCAATTCCCTGTTGGAAGGCAGCCGCGATAGCCACCGCGATGTCATATTTTCGGCTTATCAAGGCCTGTTTGGGCATCCCGGCGGAGCGCCTTATCAACGCAGCATAAAAGACCAGCGCCACAAACTGATCTTGACCATGGTCGCCGGCGCAGAGACCTGGCAGCTATTCGACCTGGAGGCTGATCCTTGGGAGACGAATGATCTTGTCGACAGCGCCGACCATGCCGAAATCGTGATGCGCCTGAAGGATATACTGCGTTTGCAGCAGCGGCGGGTGAACGACCCGGTCGCCCAATAGAAATGGGAGTGCTAAATATGTTGATATGGCGCTATTTCCCCCACCCCAAACCCCTCCCCCAAAATGAGAGAGGGGCTTATATTCCGCGGAATCGGAATCGCTTGCGCGTGCTTTGCCTCCCCCTGACCTGTCGGGAGGACCGAAGGGGGTGAGCGAGCATCTGCGCGTAGATGGCGCGCGCCTGTGGCAGAGCATCATGCAGATGGCGGAAATCGGCGCGACAGCCAATGGTGGCAGCCACCGCCTGACATTGAGCGACGCAGACAAAACCGCCCGCGATCTCTTTGCCAGCTGGTGCGTCGATGCCGGTTTGAGCATGGAAGTCGATGAACTGGGTGATATGTTCGCGCGGCGCGGCGGCCACGATGACACGCAAGCCCCGGTCGCCATGGGCAGCCACCTGGACACGCAGCCTTTCGGCGGTCGTTTTGATGGCGTTTTTGGCGTGCTGGCGGGCTTGGAAGTGGTGCGCACCCTCAACGACCACGGCATCGCCACAACCAAGCCGCTGGAAGTGGTCAACTGGACAAACGAAGAGGGCGCGCGCTTTGCCCCATCCATGCTGGCTTCAGGAGTATATGGTGGCGTCTTTGCGTTGGATTGGGCGCAATCACGGCGGGCGGTTGATACGAGCGCGACACTGTTGGACGAGCTCAGGCGCATCGGCTATTGCGGCGCGCTGCCTGTACACGAGCGGGAGTTCTCCGCATTTATTGAGTGTCACATTGAGCAAGGTCCCATACTCGAATCGGCTGGCATTCCTGTGGGCGTGGTCGATGCCGCGCAAGGTTTTCGCTGGTATGACATCTCGCTGGAAGGATTTGCTTCCCACACCGGCTCGACTCCCATGACCGGACGGCGCAATGCCTTGCTGGGCATGGCAAAGGTGGCGCTGGCGGTGGATGAGCTCGCGCGGGAACATGCGCCCTTGGCTCGCGGCACGGTGGGCAGCCAGGTAACAGTCGGTCCCGGCTCGCGCAATGTCATCCCCGGACGCATCGACTTCACGGTTGATCTGCGTCATCCAGCCGCGGCCACTTTGGAGGCAATGGATGCGACGCTGCGCAGAGCTTGCTCGGAAGCGGCGGCAGAATATGGGCTGAAGCTGTCCTTGGCGCAAATCTCGGATACGCAGCCGGTTGCATTCGATGCCGATTGTGTCGAGCGGCTCGAACGGGCTTGCGCGCGGCTGGGCATAGCGCATCAGCGCATCACATCGGGAGCCGGGCACGATGCCTGCTATGTAGCCAAGCGCGCGCCCACGGCCATGCTCTTCGCGCCCTGCAAAGACGGCATCAGCCATCACGAATCGGAAAGCGCCGAACCAGCCGACCTGGAAGCCGTCTGCAATGTGCTGCTGCATGCCGTGCTGGAACTGGCTGGCGTTGTGTAGGGGAACCCCATAAGCCCCCGAAATGTCAACAGAAAGAGCCAGGCACCGCCTCGCCCGCCAGGCAAAACGACGCTGCCTCTCTTGGCAGGCGAACGCGCTATGCTATATTTGCGCTTCGTTTAGGCTGAGGAATCGTTTTCATGCGTTGGCGCGTTATTGTCCTCTTGCTATTGATTGCGGTTGTCGTCATTTTCGGCATCAGCTTGATTGAACCGATGATCAGCGGAACATTGAGCGCGCGCACACAACTGGACGCGCCGCCAATGGACATCAGCGGATTCGCCCGTGCGATCAAGCCCTGGGACTGGCAATTCCCGCGAGATCATGGCGCGCATCCCGAATTCCAAACCGAATGGTGGTATTACACAGGCAACCTGGCCGACGAGGCGGGCAGACATTTCGGCTTTCAATTCACGATCTTTCGCCGGGCGCTTTCGGCAGCCCTGCCCTCCTCCACATCGGAATTCCGCGGCAATCAACTCTACTTTGCGCATTTTACCGTGAGTGACATCGCGGGCGGGGCATTTCATCATGATATGCGTTATGCCCGTGGCGCAGCCGGTCTGGCCGGCGCAGCAAGCCAACCGCGCTATCATATTTGGCTGGAAGATTGGAGCGTCCGCGCCGAAAATAACGAGGCCACGCAGACGCGAATCACAGCCGCCAGCGACGACTTTGCCATCGACCTGGCGCTGCAGCAAGTCAAAGCGCCCGCCCTGCAAGGCGAAGGCGGCCTCAGCCCCAAGAGCGCCGAGATCGGCAATGCCAGTTATTATTACAGCTTGAGCCGGCTGGAGACGCGTGGGCAGATTTTGCTGGGCGGGCAGCGCTTCGCCGTCAGTGGGCACAGTTGGATGGATCACGAATTCAGCACATCGGCGCTGGGCGACGACGCGCAGGGCTGGGACTGGTTTGGCTTGATATTTGATGACGGCAGCGAGTTGATGGTCGGGCAGATTCGCTTGCGTGGCGGTGGCTTGGAAACAGCTTTTGGCGGCTTGCTCATTTATGCGGACGGCCGCACGCGCCGGCTCGAAGCCAACGAAATCGCCATCCAAGCGCAAGACACCTGGCGCAGCCCGCACAGCCATGTCGAATACCCGGCTGGTTGGGATATCGCTGTGGCTGGCGATGATGGCTTCCGCATCGCTGTTGCACCGTTGCTGGCCGACCAGGAATTGCATAGCGCGGGAATCGTCTATTGGGAAGGCGCGGTGGGCATCAGCGGCGACAAGTCGGGCTATGGCTATGCCGAGCTGACGGGCTATGCCGAGTCGATGCAGAACCGCTTTTGAACGGATGACACAGTTGAGCAGGCGCGCGCTCTATGACCAGGCGGCAGATCGCTACGATCGTGCGCGACCGGCCTATCCCGAAGCGCTCTTTGACGACATCCAGTCATTTGCGCAGTTAGACGCAAATGCGCGCATCCTGGAAGTCGGCTGTGGCAGCGGGCAAGCCACCCTGTCTTTAGCGCAGCGCGGTTATCAGATCGACTGCATCGAATTGAGCAAGCGGCTGGCAGAACTCGCTCGTGGCAATCTGGCGGGCTTTCCGCATGCGCGCGTTACCAGCGGCGACTATGACAAGCTGCCATTGCCGGCGGCTGCCTATGATCTGCTCGTTGCGGCGACTGCATTTCACTGGCTGGATCCCGTCACGCGCTTTCACAAGGCGCACAGCGCGCTCAAACCGGGCGGCTGCATCGCCCTGTTTTGGCATCGTCCCGCGACAAGCCAGCTAAGCCGCGATTGCATGGCGACTCTGCAAAGCGCCTATCGCCAACATGCGCCGGCTTTGGCAGCCAGGTGGCAGCCCCCGCCCCCGCCCGACCAGATGCCCGATGAGTTCAGCGCGCCAATCGCCGCAAGCGGCTGCTTTCAACCCGCCCATGTCAAGCGCTACCCATACAACCTCTGCTACAGCGCCGATGCCTATATTGATTTGCTCGGCACCTTCTCCGATCACCTGGCGCTGCCGACCGACGCGCGGAAGAACCTGCTGGCGGCAATCAAGACGCTGATAATCGAAGCCTGCGGCGGCCGCGTCATCCGCGAACAAGTGACCACGCTCTACCTGGCGCGTCGACTCTGACAGATTGCGTCTGGCTACAGAGCAGTGGCGGCTATTCGCGTGTAGAGTCCTCGTGTAGACTGGATGCTGCAAACACGAAAGGATATGGCATGATCCGCGCCTTAATCACTGGCGGCGCCGGCTTCATCGGCAGCCACCTCGCCGAGCGCCTGCTGCGGCAGGGCTATCAGGTAACCATCATCGACAACTTGTCCACCGGACGGCTGGAGAATATCCAGTTGCTGGAGTCGCAAGCCAACTTTCGTTATGCGGTGGAAGATATCCGCAACATCCATGTCATCGACCGGCTGGTTAGCGAATGCGACATCATCTTCCATCTGGCGGCGGTGGTGGGCGTGCGCAATATCGTCGACCGCCCCATCAATACCATTGAAGTCAATATCGGCGGCACCGAGGTCATCCTGAAAACAGCCGCTCGCTATCGCCGGCGTCTTATGTTGGCGTCGACCTCCGAAGTGTATGGTAAAGGAGTCAACTTCCCTTTCCGCGAAGACGACGACACACTCAGCGGTCCCACCCTGCGCAGCCGCTGGAGCTATGCCGCATCCAAGGCGATTGACGAATTCCTGGCATTTGCGTATCACGCCGAGGTCGGCTTGCCGGTCACGCTGTTTCGGCTCTTCAACACAGTCGGTCCGCGGCAAGTCGGGCAATATGGCATGGTTGTGCCGCGTTTTGTGCGTTGGGCATTGGCGAACCAGCCCATCCAGGTTTATGGCGATGGCAACCAGCAGCGCTGCTTTGGCAATGTCTATGATGTGGTCGCGGCGATCCAGGGCTTGGCAGAAACCGACAACGCAATTGGCGAGCTGTACAACATCGGGAGTACAGAAGAAGTCAGCATCTTGCAGTTGGCGCAGCGCATCCGCGACCGAGCCGACAGCGCCTCGCAGATCCAGCTGGTGCCCTATGAACAAGCCTATCAGCAAGCGGGTTTTGAAGATTTTCGCAGGCGCGTTCCCAGCATCGACAAAATCCGCCAGGCGATTGGTTGGCAGCCGACCACCCCGCTGGACGAGACGATCGACCAGATCATCGCCTACTTCCAACAGCAGCTGCTTTGACGCGCCAGAGTCGGTTTCGCAAAGTCCATGAATTGTCTTGCACCGCTTCTTTTGAAAGTCGCGTGAACAGTCATGCACATCGCGATTAACGGCTGGTTTTGGGATCAACCAGCCACCGGCAGCGGACAATACCTGCGGCATCTGCTGGCGAGCCTGCGCAAGGTCGCGCCCGAACTGAACTTGTCGCTGGTGCTGCCGCCACACATCCCGCCGCCGGCCGACTTGCCCGACGGTGTGCGCGCGATCAATGCGGGCAGATGGGGTGGCAAACCGGGCAAGGTGTTCTTCGAGCAGCGCGCCTTCCCCCAGGCCGCCCGTCAGTTGAATGCCGATATCGCCCATGTGCCCTATTGGGGAACGCCACTGGCTTGCCCGGTCAAGCTGGTGACGACCGTGCTGGATGTCATCCCCCTGCTCTACCCCGTATATCAGCGCGGCTTTTTCACCAGCCTCTACACTTCGCTGGTCAGCTCGGCAGCGCGAGGCAGCAACCACCTCATCACCATCAGCGAGATGGCCAAGCTGGATATTGAAGAACAGCTGGGCATGGCAGACGAGCAGATCGCCGTTACTTATCTCGCGCCTGACGAACGTTTTCATCCGCGGCTGGGCAGCCAACATGATGAAGCTGTGCGCGAAAAGTACGGCCTGCCCGAACGTTTTGTGCTCTATCTGGGCGGCTTCGACTGGCGCAAGCAAGTCAACATGCTGCTGCTGGCTTATACCTATGTCGGCGAAGCGGATGGAGAGACATTCCCGCTGGTCATCGCCGGGCGCGAGCCAGCCTACGACAACCGGCTCTACCCCGACCTGCGCGAATATAGTCGCCGCCTGCAAATCGCCGATTATGTGCGCTGGATCGGCTTTGTTGACGAGGCAGACAAGCCAGCGCTGTATCGCCTCGCCGATGTTTTTGTCTTTCCCAGCCTCTACGAGGGTTTTGGTTTGATGGCGCTGGAAGCCATGGCATCGGGCACGCCAGTGGTCACTTCAAACGCCATCGTCTTTGAGGAGATACTGGAAGATGCCGCCTACATCGTCGATAATGCGCGGGAGATGGCCGGCGCGATCATCGCCCTGCTCATCCAGCAGCCGCTGCGCGATGCCATGATCAACCAGGGGCTGGCGCTGGCCAGTCGCTATAGCTGGCGAAAGACAGCGCAAGAGACGCTCGCCGTTTATGAGCAGGTGCTGCGTGACGAATGACCGGCAACCATGCCAGACCGATATGCGCGCAGACCAGCCCACAATAACGAGACCCCTCGCATGACTGCCGACCGCCGCGAAATGACCCTGCGCCAAAAGCTCGCCAGCGTGGAAGAGCCACCGCCCTGGGGTTTGCCAAGCGCCACGCTGGCTTTGCTGGCTTTGTTCGTGTGCCTGACCATCGTGGGACCAGCGCTGGCATCCATTATGCTGGGCAGCGCAGAACCCGAGCCTGAGCTGCTGATGCTCAGTTGGACGCTGGGCATGGCTTTGTGCAGCGCTTTTGTGCTGGTGAGCCGCCGCAGCAGCCCGGCGAGTTGGAAAGCATTGAGATTGCGCCGCGGCAAGCAGCCTCTTGCCTTGGCGCTGCTCTATGGAGTCGCCATTGGGCTGACGCTCGACCTGGTCATCGGTTTGCTGGGCGGGCGCTTCTTGCCCATGCCGTCGCTTTTCGGCTTGCCTGATGCCGGGGCAGAGCTGATCGTGCTGGGCGCTCTGCTCGTGGTCGTTGCCCAGCCTATCGCCGAATCCCTGGTGTTCCAGGCGATGCTGCTGCCGGTGCTGCGATCGCGGCTGGGCACCTGGGCGGGAATCATCATCACGAGCGCTTTGATGACTCTGCTGCATCTGCTGGTATTTGTGGCTGCGCTGGGCGACACCTACCAACTGCTCTGGCATGGCATCGTCCTGCCGGCTGTGCTTGCCTTCGCCTTCTGTCTGCTGCGTGTGCTCGCCGACTCCAGCCTCGCCGTCATTTTGGGGCGGATGGGCGCTGGCATGATATTCCTGCTGACAGCATTGACGCTGGGCAGCGCCTAGAGAAGACCCCCCTCAATCCCCCCGACAGGTCAGGGGGAGGCGAATACCTTGACTCCCCTCCCTGACTCGTCGGGGAGGGGCTGGGGGAGGGGTTGGCCGTCCTGGCGGGGAGGGGTTACAGCAGCCATTGCATTTTGGGGCGCTTGCGCCTACGATTGCGCCGCCGCAATTCGCATTCATCACAGAGTTTTGGGGGATTTGACATGTCCGTGCATCAATTCTCGATTGGCGAACTCGAATGCGCCGTGCTGCAAGAAGGCAGCGCTTTCATGGACCGCGCCAATGTCATCGCGCGCTATCCCAATGCCGATCCAGCCGATGTCGATGCGGCGCTCGGCGATGACGAGCCCAGCGGCAGCCTGAACCTGCTGCTGATCAACAGCGGCGGCACACGCATCCTGGCCGATGTCGGCTTTGGCGAGGCGGGACCGCCAGGCATGGGCGGCGTATTGCGCGGGCTGGGCGAATTGGGTCTTGCGCCTGGCGACATCGACATCATCTTCCTCACGCATTTCCACAGCGACCATATTGCCGGCTTGTGCGACGAGGCTGGCGCGCCCGTATATGCCAATGCGCGTTATATCACGACTCAAGCCGAATGGGACGAATGGACGGGGCGCTGGGCGGCATCAAGCTCGGCGGCTGATCAAGCGCTGCTGGAACAATTTCGCGCCTTCCAAGACCGTTTCACATTCGTGAGCGCCGGAGACGAGATCGCGCCGGGCGTAACGGTCGTCGACCTGGCTGGGCACACGCAGGGGCACGCTGGCTTGTTGCTGGAATCGCAGGGCGAGCGGCTGCTGCATGTGGTCGATCTGCTGCATCAAGCCTTCCAACTGCAGCATCTTGATTGGCACTTCGGCTTCGACAGTGACGGCGCTGCGGCCGTCGATACGCGGCGGCGGGTTTTGGGGGAATGCGCCGAGGGGCAGATATTGACGCTCTTCTATCACCTGGACTTCCCCGGGCTGGGCACGGTCGCGCGGGCTGGGACTGGTTACGGTTTCACGCCAGTCGCCTAGCCCTCAGCCATCGACATCAAACTGCCGCGCCGTTTTTTGGCGGTCGGCAAAAATATGTTATAGTGTCTGTTCAGTTGCCGGCGCGATTGTGCTGGCTGCTTCCCTGTTCATTTCGAGAGCGAGGTAATCTCATGAGATTGATGCGCACGATTCTTTTTATGCTGGCATTGGCGCTTTTTTTGGCGCTGCCCGTTGGCGGAGCGCTGGCGCAAGATGTCATGGACCCAGCCACCTTTGGCCTGGATGCCAGCAAGCCGTATGACGGCACGCAACTCAAATTCCTGATCTGCTGCAGCACTGCCCCGCAATTCGCTTCGGCCGCAGTCAAAGGCGCTGCCGAATTCACCGAGATGACCGGTATCAGCGTCAGTTGGGGCGATCTGCCTTTTGGCTCGTTCCAGGAGCAACTCTATCTTGAAGCCACCAACCCCAATACCGAGTTTGACATTGTGGCATTTGTGGATGCCTGGGGCACGAATATCTACGACTTCCTGCATCCGCTGAATGACTTCGTCGCCGACGCCGGCATCGACTGGGACGATTATGGTCCGGCTTATCAGCAAGCTTCGACCGGCAACAGTGATACCATCTATGGCTTGCCTTTCCGCGGACATCCCTTGCTGCTGCATTATCGCGTCGATGTCCTTGAGGCGGTCGGCATGGAACCGCCGCAGACCTGGCAGGATGTTTCCGCTATCAGCCAAGCCATCGTCGATAGCGGCATGGATATCGCGCCCATGGCCATGTATTACGGGCTGAATGTCGACCAGAACCTCTTCAACTGGTACAGCCATCTGTGGGGCGCTGGCACCGATATCTTCGACGAGAATTGGCAGCCGATCTTCAACAACGAAACGGGTATCGCCGCCACAGAACAATATCTGAGCTATGTGCGCGATGGCTATAGCCCGGCCGCATCGGTCGCCTGGAACGAGCAGGAAGCCAACCAGGAACTCGTGCAGGGACGCGCCGCCATGTTTGTGGGCTGGTGGTGGATGGCCAGCCGCATGACCAACGCGGAACTGCCCGAAGTCGCCGACAACGCTGCCTTTGCGCCTGCGCCGGGCTGGGCTGGTGGCGACACAGCGTCTTATGGCTACCTGTGGCCCGTTGGCGTGCTGGCGCAGTCGGACGATCGGGATGCCGCGCTGGAATACCTGAAGTGGCTGACGCATCCTATCACCGAGCGACGCATCGTGCTGGATGCCGAAGACCCGGCGCTGGATACCAATGTCGCCGTGCGCTTGTCGGTGCTGGCTGATGAAGAAGTCAACGAAGTGCACAATGGCTTGCAGGGCGTGGCATCGGCTGTGCTGGCGAATGCGCGGACTATCCCGCTCATCCCCGAATACACCGAGATCGTCCCCTATCTGGCCGAGATGATCAACGAGTTGGCCACCGATGCCGGCGCGGATGTGCAAGAAGTGCTGGATCGTGGCGCAGAAGATGTGCGCAGCGTCATGGAAATGGCCGGCTACTACAACGGCTAAGCAAGCGATTAGCCCCCATCCCCCAGCCCCTTCCCCCAAAATGAGGGAAGGGGAGCGGCAAATCAAGTCTGGGGCAAATAGCCCCTCCCTCTTTATGGGGGAGGGGTTTGGGGAGGGGGAGAATGTAGGCAATGCGAAAGAAACGTTGGGTCCCCTGGGTGCTGATTGGACCTGCCCTGCTCGTCATCGTCTTGACGACGATTTATCCCCTGCTGGCTGCGCTCTATTACAGCTTTCACAACTACAACCTGCGGCGCGCTCCACAATTTGCCATCCAGATCGGCGAAAGCGGCATTCATATAGACTGGAGTCTGTTGTCGCTGGAAAATTACACGCGAGCCTTCAGCGACTCGCGCTTCATCAACAGCCTGGAAGTTACTTTTTGGTTCACCGTTATCAGCGTTGGCTTGTCGGTGGTCATCGGCTTGTTCATCGCGGTGATCGTGCAAAAAGGTGGCTGGCTGCACACGCTGACCAAAGTGCTGTTGATCTTTCCCTTTGCGGTCAGCCCGGCGCTGAAAGGCTACAGTTGGCGCTTCATGCTCAACGAGAATTATGGGGTTTATGACCTGCTCATCGACAGCCTGTTGGTCAAACCCGTGAATGCGCTGCTGTCGCTGTTCAACGCGCTGCCTTTGGTCGAGATTCCCTATATCAGCGAGTCCATCGTGTGGCTGGGCGACAAATTCTGGGCGCTGTTCATGCTGGCCATGAGCGAGACCTGGGGCTGGGCGCCGCTGATCGCGTTGATGTTTGTGGGCGCGCTGGGGTCGATCGACGAGCAGATCTTCGAAGCAGCGCGCATCGATGGCGCAAACCGCGTGCAGATTTTCTTCCGCGTTACCTTGCCGCTGCTGCGACCGGTCATTTTGATTGTAACCATGCTGAAGACGATTTTCTCGCTGAAGATGTTCGACCAGGTCGTAACCATGACCGGCGGCGGACCCGTGCGCGCGACCCAGACCATCAACTATTATATTCACCAGATGGGCTTTGTGCGCAGCCTCGATATCGGCTATGCCTCGGCGATGTCCTACATTCTCGTCATCGTGCTGACCATCTGCGCGGCGCTGTATGTGGCGCTCGTGCTCAACCGAGACTAAGCCATGACAAAGTCCCTGTCGCTGGCGAAATTGCTGGAAACGACGGCGCTGCTGCTGATTATCTTCTTCATCGTGCTGCCCATCGTGTGGCTGGCGCTGACCTCGATCAAACCGCAGGAGAAAGCCTACACCACCGATGTTGTCTTCATGCCGACAGCGGACAATTTCCGAATCATCTTCTCCGATACTTCCGTCATTATCAACGCAGGCACAGAGCGCGAACGCGGCGAAGTCGGGCGCAACATGCTGCCCAGCGTGCTCAACAGCGTGGTTGTTTCTGGGGCGACAATCTTGATCGCGATTCCGCTGGCGACTATCGCTGCCTACGCTTTCAGCCGCTACCTGTTTTTGGGCAACCGCGCGCTGTTGATATGGATTTTGACGACGCAGTTCATCCCCGCCATTGTGGTGGCGATCCCCTTTTTCACCCTGTTCCGCAGCATTGAGGTCTTCGAGCGGCCGTTGCTGGGGACGCAGCTGGGCTTGATCATCGTCAACATGTCTATCGTGCTGCCTTATGCCATCTGGATGATCAAGGGCTTCGTAGACGCGCTGCCGGGCGAAATTGAAGAAGCGGCCTATGTCGATGGCTGCAACGACTTTCAGGTGCTTTTCTTCATTTCGCTGCCTTTGATCCGACCAGGGATTCTCGTGGCGTCGGTCTTCGCTTTCATCATGTCCTGGAACGAATTCTTGTTCGCGTTGATCATCGGTCGAGAGATGCGCACCATGCAGGTGGCATTGATGACGACCAGTGGCGCGCGCGGCATTATGTGGGAGCAGATGGCGGCGGCTGGCTTGGTGGTGATGCTGCCGATCTTCTTCCTCGCCATGTTCATCCGCAAGAATGTGGTCTATGGGTTAACCATGGGCGCGGTCAAATAAACCCCTCGGTCTCCGCCGCAACCGCGTGTAGGGGCGAGGGGCCGACTCGTCCGCTTGCCCCCGTCCCCCCGTCAGGTCAGCCGCAAGCAGGCTTTGGCTACCCTCTCCGTCCTAACGAGGAGGGGCTGGGGGAGGGGTTGTAGAGGCGCTACTCTTCGGGCGGCGCAAGCCAGCTTTCGGGGATGGCCACCTGGTGATCTTGTCCGCTCGCGGCAGCATACCAGCGCAACAGCAGCAGAGCGCGCTCAGTCATGGCAGTCGTTTGCGCCAGCACATCCAGCCGCGCATCGACCAGCAGCCCGCCACGCCCGCCAGCCAAGCGCACAGACAAGCGCCGTTTGCCCGCCACATAAACGCCGCGCCGCGTTTGCAGCCGCAATTCAATCTGCTCTGCCTGCGCCAGCGGCAAGTGCCAGACATCGCCCACGTTGATTTCCTGCTCGCTTGTTTCGCCATTTCCACGCTTGATGCGCATCGTCAAGGCCGCCTCGCCGATTGGCGCGCTGCCAGCCAGCCGAATCAAACTGCCCACATCTTGCAGAATCCCGCCATCCAGCAACTGCACAACTGCATCGGGCACAACAGACGCCAGTCCGCCCAGCGCCGAGAGCGTGGCATGTGGGTCCGCCTTCACCTGCATCACACCCGCGCAATCCAGCGCATCCGCCAGCAGCAGCATATTCAAGGCGCCTTGGCTGCTGCCGCCCAGCGCCGCTCCTGCCAGGAAAAGCAAGCCCGGTTGTGGCGAGTCGCCCAACTGTGCCAACGCATAGCGAAGGCCCGCCCGCAACAGCGCATATTCAATATAGCGCTCGCGCATATCCAGCGGCACATGCGTCGGACGCAAGCCCTTCTTCAACGCATATTCCGCCAGCTCGCCCTGGCGCGGATGAAAAGGCAGCCAGCCAGCCAGCTCCGCTTCTCCGACGCGCTCGAGGGTGTCGGTGGCGCTGTGTCCCAAACCAATGTCGCTGCACAGGACGCTGGTTGCCAAGCCCGCCCGCGCCAGGGTAACCATTGTGCGAGCGCTGCCCACATCGACCGCCAGCACAGCCTGCTTTTCCATGCGAGAAAAATAGGCTGCGATCGTTTCGATGCCGCGCGCTGTCGGCATAATGCCCGAATCGGATGCGGCAGCCAAGCGTTGAAAAGCGGGCAGACGCCGTTTGTGCGCGTCAAAGATTTTTGCCAACGCAGCTTGCAGCCCTTCCAGCGACAACACCCCGGCCGCGCGCCGGATATTTGGGGCAATGACCACTTCGACTTGCTGGCTGAGCATCTCGCGCACGGAAGACGCCAAACTGTTGTTGCCGGCATAGAGCACAGTCGGGCGACTGCCCAGCGGCAGCAACGACAGCGCCTGACGCACCAGCGAGAGCATCTCCAGCAGGGCAGTGCGCGCGCCGCCATCTGTGCCGCCCGCCACGATGATGAGCTGCGGGCGGCTGTGCACCAGTCGATTGAGCCGTCCGCGTGCGCCCAGCCCGTCCTGCAGATGGATTTCGGCGACAGCATCCATACCAAATGGAGCGATGGCTCGGCGCAGCCCGGCGATATCCATCTGCGGATAGAGCCCAATCAGCAGCGCGCGCAAAGGATGTCCAGCGCTGGTGGTCGTCAAGCAATAATCAATGCCGATATTGTCCGCTTGCTCTGGTCGGATGATGCGCTCGTTCGCGTCCAGCAGCCGGCGAGAACTGTGAGACTCCAGGTCGCGCATGATAGGCAAAACGCCGAAGAGCGCATCATCCTTGGGCGCGCCAATGGTGGTGCTGCCCGCGCCCTGGTTCACCAGTCGATACGCGCCATCTACTACATCGAAGAGCAAGGCGCGCGTGTTGACGCTGCCGATATCCAGAGCCAGGATCGAACTGGGTTGCAGCGTGGTCACCGCTCAAGCCCCATATTGGAATAGAAAAGCGATGCGCTCGGTCAAAATCGTCAAGCTGCTCAAAATAGTCGAGGCATAAATCGCGCCCAGCGCCGTGACGATGAGGGCTTTGCCAATGGTTCGGAATACCTTGCCCAGCCCATAGCCTCCGCCATCGCTGGCAGTGGCCTGATAATGAAAGCTGAAGAGCGCTGTCAATGTGCCCAGCAACACCAGCAGCGACTCGAGCAGCGAGCCGAGGTCGGCATCCAGCGCGGGCAGGCGAGCGGTCGCTTCCAGCAAAGGCAGCAATGTGCCTCGCAGCGCGCCAACAACGCCGACAGCCGCCCCCATCACCACAACCACCGCCAAGATGCTATTGGTCAGCCAGCCCAGCCGCGCCACCGGCTTCAGCAGCAACAGCGCCGCGAAGAGCAGCCCCGTAAAGAATATCAACTGATCCGCTTGAGCGCCCAGCGCAGTCCAACTGGTGGCGGGATTTTGAACATCTTCCCAGAAGGGCAACAGCAGGCTTTCATAACCGACAATCAGGGTGAAAGCCGCGCTCGTGCCGATGAAGATATAGACTGCGATGCGATACAAGTGGCGTATCAACGGCAGATCGCCCAACAAATAGCTAAAGACCATGAGCGTGAGCACAAAGCTGATTAGCGCGAGGGTGTTTTCTGGCATCCGCTTCCGCCCCCTCAGCCGCGCCGGACCAACGCGCCGATCGCTGCGACCAGATTGCCCAGCGCGATTGCCAGCACAGCCGCCAAAGTGCCCATCGTCAAGGCTTGCAAGCGCTGTGCTTCTCCACCGCGTTCTCGCAGTTGGACGATCGCGCCACGCGTGGAGCCTGGAACCGGGTTCGCTTGTGAAAATCGAGGCTCGATATTGCCATAGCGGCGCGGATAGAAGCGGCTCATCACAGACCGCTCGCGCGCAATGCTCGCCGAATCATCGCCGTTGGACGCAGTTTCTGGCACGAGACGTTCAGTCACGACGATAGCGGAGATCCAGCCTTCCCAGCCGTTTGACATCGCTATCTTGTACCAACTGGAATCGGCGTTGGCATCCAGCACGGCCAGGGTATCGCCCTTGTATGCGAGGCCCAGGGTGGCTTGGGCGGTGGAAGGACCGACGCGGATATTGACCGGCGACTGGGGCGATGTAACTTCCACGATGCGTATCATGGCGGTGGTGCTCGTGGGTGTGGGCACAGGCGTGTTGGTGGGCAGTGGCGTTGGCGTATGGGTCGGGCGCGGCGTGGCGGTTGGCAGCGGCGTCGGGCTGGGCATGGTTTGAATCACGCTGCTCGCGTCAAGCGCTGCGCTGCCTGTGGGCGCTGTTTCGACTGCACCATCGGTAGCGGGCACAGCCGCCTGTGGGTCTATGCCAAAGGTCGCGTCCAACATTGCGCCGTAGGTATAGGCTGCACGCATGCCCACGACCAGCCCATCAAAGCGGTCAATGCTTTCCACATAGGCGCGCGTCAACGGCTCGGCAGCCAGGCTGGTAGCGGCATATAGACGTCTGGTTCCGGCCTCGGGCAGCGCTTGCTCCACCCAATTGCGCACATCTTCGGCGCTGTCGGCAACCAGCAGCAGCATCTTCATATCGGCTAGCGACCCGACGGGCAAGCTGGTGGGCGCGTCACGCATGGACCTGCGGGCAATATCGGCAAAGTTCTCGCTCAACTCACGAATGCCCAGCCCGCCGCCGGGCAAGTAATGCAGCAGCAAATAATCCAGCCCATTGACAAGACGCAAACCGGCTTGCGCAGCGCGGTCACGAATAGCATCAATGATATTCTGCGCATGTAAGTAGGCAATCGGGTTGCTGGTGGCCAGGACTGCTCGGCCGCCCCGCGCAAAAATATGTCGCAGCGCCAGATCCGTAAGCGCATCCAGCTCGGCGGCCGCGCCCAATCCATATTCCACTGCGACCAGTACATAGTCACCGGGCGAGAGGCTGTCCAGCGCCGCATAGAAGGCCAGGGCTTGCGGGTCGTCCTCTGCGAAGTCGGCTGGTGGCAAAGCGCCTGGCGCATAATCCGACGAGACAAATGGCAGCGCGACAAACAGCAAAAGCAGCGCCGATGCCAGCAGGCGCGGGATATTCGGCAATGACAGAGCAGCCCGACGAACGAGTCCGCGTTTGGCGGGTCGCTGGGCAGTGTCCACTTGCCCGCCGACGATCTCCGTCAACAAGTCGACTTGCGCCTTTTGTGCCTGCGACAAAGCAACGGCGCTGATGACACCGCCCGGCTTCTCCTGCAATGCTGGCGAGGTCAGCGCCTGGTCTGCATCATAGAGTTCTTGCCATTCCTCTTTGTGTTCAATTTCCAGTGAGCGCGCCCGCAGCGCCTGTAAACGTTGGTCCAGCTCGGTCAAGGGGCGCTCGCTCTGTCCCCCCAAAAGGGCGGTTGCGTCGGGCTGGTCGGCTGGTTGCGAAGCGAGCCTTCGGCGGCGCAATCGTGGCAAGAATCGGCGCAACCCCCTGCGCTGGCCAGCCGATTCGCCCGCGCCTGGTTGGCTTGCCTCGGGCTGCGGCGCTTCCAGCCAGCTGTAGTCGTCGTTCATCAGCTAGCCCCGAAGCGAACGGTCTTGCCCCAGCAGCGCGCGCACACCGACCACGATGCTGCCGAGGGCGATGCCCAGCAAGATCGCTCGCGCGCCAGCCTGCACGGGGATGCGCAGCAACCAGTCGCTCAATGCGGCAATCGGCGCTAGCTCGGGCAATGGCAAGCTGCCCAGCAAAACCACGACTACAACCAGTACGAAGAGAATGCCCCAGATGTCGCTGCGCCTGGTCAAAATCCGCGCGCCGCCAGCCACCAAAGTAACACAGAGCAGCGCCGCCAATGCCGACTCGATGGGCAGTTGGATTGTCTCCAACAGCGAAAGGTCACCTCGCTGCGTGATATGCCAGCCGATGGTACCGGCAAAACTGGCGAGCAGCACGCCGCTCATCAGCCGGCCACTCACCACGCGCCTGGTATGCAAGATCAACAAGTTAGCGATGCCAAAGACGATGCTCAGCGCCAGCACAATCACCAGCAGCCGCAGCAGCACAGCGCCGGGCAAAGCAAAGTTCTGCGCAAGCGCATCAGCCCCCGCGCCATCGCCAAAGAGCGCTGGATTATCACCCAGCAACAGGCTTAGCACAGCAGTGATGCCGACCAGGAAACCGGTTATTGTCGCCAAAGAAGCGCCAACGCGCGAACGGCGGTTCATTTCTCAGCGCCTCCGCCGGATCGTCCACAAGATTGCGCCGAGGACCAGGCCGACCACTGCGACAACGGCCAGCAACTGCCCGCTGAGCCAGGGCAACTGCCCCGCCATGCCCAGAACCAGCGCCAGTGTTATCAAAATCATCAGCAGGGCGCGCCAGACATCCATGACGATCGCATCGGCTGCCGCGCGGGCATCGCCAGAAACATAGGCGGGAGCGGCGAAAAGCTCTTCGCCTATCAACGTTTCGTCAGCCATGGCATAAGCCACCGCCTGGCCCTCCAACTGGTCGCTGACTGCCAGCGTGGCTTGTCGGTTTCGCCGGGCGCTATCCAAAATCAGCCCCAATTCCGCGCCGAAACTGCCGGCCAGGATATGGGCTGGGGGGGCGTCATCGCCGATCACAGCTGTCACGCCTGCCGCATAGCCGAGCGCTCGTTTGCCTTGTGGATACCAATGCACATTGCGCATCCCGCCATCGCCCAGCCAGGCTGCAGCGACTTTCGCGTTTGCCAGCGGGATAGTTGTGGGGGCAGAAGTAGACAGCGCCGGTGGCGTATCGCCAGCGCTATTTTTTTCGATGATGTGATGAAAAAGTTCCGCGTTTGCCAGGGCGGTGGCGGTGTTGTCTTCGCCAATGCTGGCGCTGCCAAATGCCAGGTGTAAAGGGCGGTCGGCTTCAATGGCCTGGCTGCTCCAGCCGGGTATGCGCTCAAAGGCAGACACAGGGCGCAGTGTTCGCCGACTGCCCCCCCGCGACTGCAAAAACCGCGCTGTGTATATCAGCACAGCCGTCGCCAAAACAAACAGAATGCTGAGCACCTGCTGCGTTGTGACATCCATAGCTGCTAGTCCAGGCGCTTGTTTTCGAGCAGGTTGCGCAACTGCCGCGTGCCAGCGGGCGAATCCAGCAGGTCTGCCAATTCGCGGCAGGCATCGCCGACGCGCCACAGATTCGCCAAAGGCTGCGCAACCAGCAAGGTACTGGCCAAGATTGGCGCGGCCGGCTCCAGCGCGTCCAGCAAGCTGAGCAAGTAGGGCGCTGCCCCGCGGTCTTTGGCGCGTATGATCAGGTCAAGAATGCTGTGCTGCTTTTGCATGGCGGGCAGTATAGCATTGATGCGCAATGCGCGTTGTGCAAGCGCGGGCGGTTTTGCGGCAGTGGCAATTCCCAAATGTTCTGGCCGGGTCGAGGCCCCGGTCCCGGTAAGTCCAATAAAGTAATGCAACAATATGCAGGAACGGCGTAGGGGCGACTCTTGAGTCGCCCACATGGTCAACGGCGACATAGTGGGCGAGACAAACCTTGCCTTTACAACCGCGCTCTGTTTTTTCGCATTTCATTCTTGGTTCTGCCTAGAAGCCTCCGCCCTGCTAGAATCGCCAAAACACACTCAGTCGGGAGGACCCTTGTGATTCAAGAATTCAAGAAGTTCATCATGCGCGGCAATGTAGTCGATCTCGCTGTCGGCATCATCATCGGCGCGGCTTTCAAGAGCGTCACGACCTCGCTGGTCAAAGATGTCATCACGCCCCCCATCGGCTTGATCCTCAACAACTTCAACTTTGACGACCTCTTCATCAGCCTGAATGGGCAATTCTATCCGACGCTCAAAGACGCGCTGGATGCCTCTGCGCCCATCATCAAAGTGGGCAGCTTCATCAATGTGTGCATCGACTTTTTGATCACCGCCATCGCCATCTTCTTCCTCATCAAGTTCGTGAATCACATGGAAGAAGTCATCGACGACCTGGGCGAAAAAGAAGAACCCGAAGCCGCGTCCAAGCCAGAACCGGAGCCCGAGCCCGAGCCAGCACCGCCGCCACCACCAGAGCCGACCACAGAAGAGCGCCTGGTCGCCGTATTGGAGAAACTTTCGGCGCAATTGGACGAGGCATGACAACGCCAAATCTATGTGCTATCGTTGGCTGCACAATGGACGAATAGTCAGGAGACACGCGACATGGCAGAAGACAAAATCAAAGAAGCCTTGAAGATGATGCCTTATGGCTTCTACGCCTTCACCACCAAAGATGGCGATGATGTGAACGCCATGGTGGTCAACTGGGTGTCGCAGATGTCGTACGCGCCGCGGCTGGTGGCAGTCGGCATCCAGAAGAGTTGCTATTCGCGCGGATTGGTCGAAGCGGGCGGCGTCTTTGGATTAAACCTGTTCCTGCAAGTCGATTCCGATTCCATCATGGGCGTGACCAGTGGTCGGGCGCGCAAACCCGACAAGATGGACAATGCCGACTACAGCGCAGCGCCAGAAACCGGCGTTCCCGTGCTGGCTGGAGCGGCCGCCTACATCGAGTGCAAGCTCACGCAGATTGTCGATGTTGGCGGCGACCACGACATCATCGTCGGCGAAGCTATCCATGCCGATGTGATGAAAGAAGGCGCGCCACCCGAGGTGCTGTCGCTGACCGAGCTGGGCTGGAGCTATGCCGGCTAGGCTGGCAATTCGCCCGTTTGCAGCACCGACATCAACCGCTCAATCAGGCGCGGCAGGCTGTGTTGTCGCAGGACATTATCACGCAGCGCTGCGCCAATAGCGGCTCGTTCCTGGCTGGAAAGCTGGCTGATCTGCGCGATTCGCTCTCGCAAACCGCCGACATCTTCTGGCGAATCGGTCAGCAGCAGGTCGCTGTGCTCGCCTAAAAGTGGCGCAAAGGCGGGATTGGCCACAATAGTGGGCACGCCGCAAGCCATGCTTTCCAGGACAGCTTTGTCGAACAATCCGGGCGGGCTCATGTTGACGGCGATGGCAGCGCGCCGATACCAGGCCAGCACCTCTTCGCGACTTTGATCGCCCACCAGCTGACAGCGGGCAGACAAGCCCAGGTCATCTATCAAGCTTTGCAGCCCGTCTCGGTATGAATCGGGGAAGCCCGGTTGCACGCCGCCAATCACTGCCAAGCGCACTGGCAATTCGCCCACCGCCTGAATGGTGGTCGCCTGGTGTTTGATGGCGGACAATCGCGCGACCTGCACGACAAGTGCCCCCTCATCCCCAGCCCTTGCCCCACCAGGAGGGAAGGCAGACCGTTGCTCCAGGGCGCGTGGTGAAGTCCCTCCCGCATTTTGGAGGAGGGTTTTAGGGTGGGGAAGAGGCGCATAAAACCTGGTGTCGATGCCATGCCCAAGCACGCGCAGCCGGTCGCTTGGATAGGGATAGCTGGATTCATCGGCGCTGACGATGCGCTGCGACATGGCTTGCCCCAGCCACAGCTGCCAGCATCGCTGGCGATGCGTGTACCACAAGGTGACAGGGATGCCGCGCGCCTTTAGAACGGGTCCGCCCAGCCCGGCAAATAGCGGGATCATGTGCGCGAAGCAAGCATCATAACGCTGGCTCGCCAGCAAGCGCAGCAACTGAATATAGAAATTGACCGCCCGGCGGGGCCTGCTCCAGCCGCGTTCTCGCCCCGCGGAAAACACGCGCACATTGTCTGGCAACTGATAGCCACCGCGCTGCATGGTCAGCACATCAATCGAGTCGCATTGCTGCGCCAGATGGCGAATCCAGTCGCAGGCGAATGCCAGGACGGGATCATTCTCGTCTACAGCCAGGTTGAAGAGCAGCAGGCGCATTTTGGACATCCCAATACTGTCGACGCTATGGAGCGTAAATTAGTCGGTTCGTAATCAGGGATTTGCTATACTATGTAAGTCAGCGCGATTGTGACCGATTTCAATGTTTATACAATGGCCTAAAGCCACAAGTCGATAACAGGCATAGCTATGCACTACAGGTTTCAACAGGGAAACGCAGAGATTTACTGGGGCGATGCAATAGAAGTTCTGTCGACTGTTATACCCGATTATTCGATAGATCTTGTGTTTGCCGATCCTCCTTACAATATTGGCAAGCGATTTTCCAACTTCTTGGACAAATGGGACAGTGAAGAATCATATGTGAACTGGTGTCAACAATGGTTGGATCTCTGTATCCGCAAACTTAAGCCTACCGGATCACTCTATGTTATGTGCAGTACCCAAGGTATGCCTATGCTTGACAATCATTTGAGAAAGCGCATGTTCATACTGTCTCGTATAGTATGGCACTACGATAGCTCAGGTGTACAAGCGAGAAAGTACTTTGGTTCTATGTATGAACCCATTCTCCACTGTGTGAAGGACCGCAAGAATTACACTTTCAATGCCGATGATATCCTTATCGAGGCCAAGACAGGTTCGCGGAGAAAGCTTATAGACTACCGCAAAGCTACTCCGCAACGTTACAGCAGTCACAAGGTACCTGGAAATGTTTGGTACTTCCCTCGTGTGCGCTATCGTATGCCAGAGTACGAAGATCATCCAACGCAGAAACCAGAGAGACTTTTGGAGCGAATCATCATTGCGAGCAGCAACCTCGGCGACACTGTCTTGGATCCATTCTCCGGTACATTTACGACTTGCGCAGTGGGTCAACGACTAGGCAGGCAAACCATAGGCATTGAACTGCAGGAAGAATATGTAAGAATTGGGCTTCGCCGATTGGGAATTCAACAACAATTCGGCAGAGACGTACTGGGCGCACCCGATAAGCACTATGTTCAACTTGCAGCTTCACCGCAGTTGTCATTGTTCAACGACGAATAAGGCAAAGTTGTGGAACACGACTTTACCTCAACGATCAAAAGCATCTTGGCCGACCACTTTGGCAATGACGCTAATAACGTCTTTAAGAGCAGCGACCTGTTGCAATACCTCAACATCAAGACACGATCCGCCTCGCGTGGATCGAAGGCGCGCGGATCTTTTGGCAACCTCTATGCTATCTACGTGTTGTTGGAAGACTATGTACGACATGGTTTTGATGCTACAGATACCTATTCGGATTATGAGGGCGCTCAGTTTTCTGAGTTGCTCCGGCGTCAAAGAGAATTGCCGTTCGGCGCGAAATTGCAGAATCACGCCCTCAACCATCGATTGAATCAAGAATTTCGTCGCTTATTTCCTCAGCAGAGTCTTAGCCCAATCATCAGAGATACAGAGACTTCACGATATTGGTTCAATGAGCTGCTGCTGATTGTTACAATTCGAAACAATGCCTTTAACTTAAGTCGGTCGGTCATTGACATAATTGACGCTTACATCAATACCAAACAAGGAGCGCTAAAGTCGTTCATCGAAGATCTGCTTAATCTTAGGGCGATTTCAAATGACCAGCCCACGCAAGCAGTCAATTATATAGAGAGATTGCTCCGCCCAAACGTAGATGCGCGCATTTTCGAAATTGTAAGTTATGCGATTCTCAAATCTCACTTTCATGAACAAACAATATACTGGGGATGGACACTACAATCGCTGGCAGAAGAGCGTTTGACCTTATACAAAACAGGACGCACAAATGCGAACGATGGCGGTATTGACTTCGTAATGAAACCTCTCGGTCGCTTCTTCCAGGTTACCGAAACGACTGACTTTAGGAAGTATTTTCTGGATATAGACAAAGTCATTCATTATCCAATCACTTTTGTTATAAAGTCAGAGCAATCAACCTATGAGCTATTGGAAGCAATTGAGTCTCAAGCTCAACAGTTATATCCCGTTAAGGCAATTGCAGACAAATACATGTCCGCAGTCGAGGAAGTAATCAACATTCCACGGCTTGTGCAGATTCTGTACGACCTAGCGGCAACTGATCGAGTGCTTGCTGTTGTCGACGAAATCGTAAGCCATAGCAAAGTCGAATTCCAATACAGCATCTGACAATGACCAGCTTGCTGAAATCGCGGGCCAGCGCAAGCACAGCGTTTTATCTCGCTGGATAGCCGAGCGCGTCGATGCCAGCCGCGGCAGCGAAGTCTTTTGCGCTCAAGCGGTTGCCGGCATCGTGCGTCGTGAACGACACCTCCACCCGCCGCCAGCCGATCGTCATGTCGGGATGATGATTGGCAGCTTCGCACAATACGCCGACTGCCGAGGCGAAGGCCAGGCCAGCAAGATAATTGTCAAAGCTGAATTGCTTGACCAAGCGCTCGCCATCCCGCCGCCAGCCGTCCAGACCGCCCAGTTTGGCTGTAATTTCCGCTTCTGTCAGTGGCGTCGCCATGCTGCCCTCCCGCGCTATTGTGAACAAAGGTGATTAAACCACAATCTCTTGTACGCACAAAGGGACGCGATTCCGCCAGCCTGCCTGGTGGAGGCAACCCCTCCCCCAGCCCCTCCCCGACGCATCAGGGAGGGTAGCCAAAACCTGCCTCCCCCTGACCTGTCGGGGGGACTGAGGGGGGTGCCCCCAATTCCGTCGCTTGTCTATGGCAATCGCAAACGGTATGCTTGACGGCATGTCAACCGAAAGCTTCTTCATCGTCATCGAGGGCATTGACGGCGCGGGCAAGACCAGCATCGCGCAACAACTGCACAAGGTCCTGGAGCAAACACAGGGCGGTGCAGTGCTGCTAACCCAAGAGCCGCACGCCGATTGTCTGGTCGGCGCAGAGATCCGCGCGGCGCTGGCTGGCAGCAGGTCCATGAGCCCGCAATCGCTGACGCTGGCATTTGCGCTGAACCGCAGCGATCACCTCGAGCGCATCGTCGAGCCCTTTCTGCAGCAGGCTGGGCGCATCGTCATCTGCGATCGCTCTGTGCTATCTTCGCTGGTTTATCAAGCGCGCGATGCTTTCAGTATGGAAGATATCTACAACTTGAATAGCTGGGCGCGGCAACCCAACTTGACGATCGTGCTGACTGTCAGCCCCATGAAAGCCTACGAACGCATGCGCAGGCGCGAACACAAACGCGATCTATTCGAGAACAACCTGCCCGCTCGCGCAGAAAAATATCGCGCAGCCATGAAATTGCTGCGGGACAAGGGGCAGCAAATTGTCGAAGTCGATGGCGATGGCGAATATGCACAAGTCTTTGCTGCTGTTCTGGAAGCGCTCAAACAGCACAAGCCAGACTGGCTTCGCTTGCAGCCACCTTTGCTCTTGTAACGAAATTCGCAATTCGGCAAAAATCTCCTTGACAAGCAAACAAATGTTCTATAACATGGGGGCATGGCTGGACGAATCGTCTCTGAAACACTCACCAAGCTCTCGCAGATGGGCGATGTAACCCTGCACGAACCCGCTGGCGATAGCCCCTACAGCGAGCGCAAACGCCGGGCGCGCAAGCAAGAATTCAACCTCAACGACTGCATCGCCCACCTCAGCACGCCTCGTGGACCCAAAGCCGTGATGAAATCCATGATGACCACCGCCTGCGAACGCAACTGTCATTATTGCGTCTTCCGCGCCGGGCGCGCAAAGACGAAACGCGCAACTTTCTCGCCCGATGAGATGGCTGGCGCATTCGACACTTTGCAACGCGCCAAAAAAGTCGACGGGCTGTTCTTGTCCAGCGGCATCATCAAAGGCTCGGTCACCACGCAAGACAAAATTCTCGACACAGCCGATATCATCCGCAACAAGCAGCGCTACCGCGGCTACATTCACCTCAAGATCATGCCTGGCATAGAATACGACCAGCTCTACCGCGCCATGCAGCTGGCCGACCGCGTTTCTGTCAATCTGGAAGCGCCGACCAGCGAGCGCCTGCACAAGCTCGCTCCCAAGAAAATCTTCGTGCAAGAGCTGCTGCGGATGCTGCAATGGGCAGAGCAGATTCGCCGCGATCGCCCGCAGGAACGTTTAGCCAGCAGCGTTACCCAGTTTGTCGTCGGCGCTGTTGGCGATACCGACCTGGAGCTGATGACCATGAGCGACAAGCTCTATGCCCAAGCCCAATTGGCGAGGGTCTATTATTCGTCATTTTCGCCCGTGCCCGGCACTACATTCGAGAACCTGCCGCCCAGCGACCTGCTGCGGGAGTTTCGACTGTATCAATCGAGCTTTCTTTTGCGCGACTATCAATGGGATGTGGAAGAGCTGCCTTTCCAACTTGATGGCAACCTGCGCACCGACATCGACCCCAAGCAAGCCTGGGCGGATGAAAACCTGGCGCACGCTCCAATCGAGATCATGCAAGCCGAACGCGAGCAGTTGCTGCGCATCCCCGGCGTCGGGCCCGTCGGCGCCAACGCCATCCTGCGAGCGCGCCGGCGCGGAAAGCTGACGGACTTGTCGCATCTCAAGCAGATCGGCATTCGCACGCCGCAGAAGCTGGCGAAATATGTGCTGTTGGCTGGTGCACGGCCGGCCAGGCAAAGGTGCCTCTTCTAACGGTATCGCATCGATCCCAACTTGATTCATACGAGTCCTGTCTTACACTGGTGCCCGGTGCCTGATTGAGCTTGCATGGAGAACCGCGCGACATGAAAACCTGCCTCCTGGTCTGCCTGGCTTGCATTTTGACGCTGGCGACAATAGGCGTGGGCAGCGCTCAAGAAGCGTACCCGGACGGCACAGAAATCAGCCTCTTGCAGTGGCGTCACTTTGTGCCTCGCCATGACGAGTGGTTTGACGGCTACGCTGCCGATTGGGGCGCTGCGAACAATGTCGTCGTTCATATTGACCGGGTGAACTTCGCCGAACTGCCGGCGACGCTGGCTGCCGAGATCGAAGCCGGCGAAGGCCACACCATTATCGAACTGATTTCTTCGCCCGCCGCCTTTGTTGAAGGATTGCACGACCTGAGCGACATCAACCAGCGCGCCTTGAGCCTGTTCGGCGAGCGACTCGAACACTGCCGAGCCGCGTCTTATCTGCCCGCGGTCGATGTCTATTTCGGCTTTGCCTATGGATACTACATCTACCACGGCAATTATGATGTTGCCTTGTGGGCAGAGGCCGGTTATCCCACCGGACCGCAGACCTACAACGACTTGCTCGAAGGCGGGCGCGCCATCTACGAATCAACCGGCATCCCGCTTGGGATTGGCTTGAGCCCGGAGATCGACAGTGAAATGGCAAACCGCGAAGTGCTTTGGAGCTTCGGCGGCAGCGTTCAGGATGTGAACGAGAATGTCACGCTCAACAGCGAAGCGACCATCGCCGCAGTCAACTTTATGGCGCAACTGCAACAGCAGGCAATGACGGCTGAAGTCTTTGGCTGGACAGGCGCCAGCAACAACCAGGCGCTCATCTCTGGCGAAGCCAGCTTCATCCTCAATCCCGATTCGGCTTATCGCAGTCTGCAAATAGTGGACGAAGCCGGCGCTGCCAACATCGGCTTCACGCCAGGGCTGCTAGGTCCCGCCGGCGCGATTGCGGGCAGCCATATCAACATCAGCGTGATTCCTACCTATGTCGGCGGCGATGAATTGAAAGCCGCCAAACAATTCATCCTCGACTTCAGCGCCAATTACCGAGATGCGACCTATCACAGCGAATTGTTCAACCTGCCCTGCTTCCCCGAAAGCGTCAGCGAACTCGACACCTGGCTGGAAAGCGATCCATTTGGTTCTGTGCCCGCCGACAAGTTCGCAATCCTGCAAACAGCCATAGGGCGCTTGGCAACTCTCGGTTATCCGGGCACAAGCAATCCGGCGATCAGTCAAATTTATGGCGAGCACATCATTCCGAATATGTTTGCCCAGGTGGCGCTGGGAGCCGCAAGCGCAGAAGAAGCGGTCGCCCAGGCTGCCCAGCGAGTCGAAGAGATATTCGCTCGCTGGCGAGAAAAAGGCTTGATTGGCGGCGGGGAATAAGCGCCAGGCAAGGCGCACGCCACCCATGTGACGATTCCAGGACAATTGCATCAAATTGAATCGCTGTACAGGGAAATCGTCCCTAATGCTTTACCACCGAGTACACAGAGTACATTGAGTACACCGAGAGCAAGCAAAGGCATTGCGCTCTGTCGGCACGACTTACGCGGCGAAAAAGAGACATCTCGAAATTTGCTTCCATCCAGCGGCGAAACATCCACGCCACAAGTGCACAAAGTACAGCCATTTACAGCATGCCCGCATAACAAATTCTCGGTGTACTCGGTGGTAAAAAATTGATGCGATTGTCCTGGCGGCGATTTTACAAATCATTGCCAATCGCGCGCACCCTCGCTAGAATGAAAGCTGGAGCGAAGCTTCTGTATCTTATCGCGCGATTGCGAAGGAGAAAACTCAATGAAAAGCTTGATCAGACTATTACTTGTACTCAGCATCTTTGGGACGCTTGTGATCGGCATTAGCGCCCAAGACACCGAAATCAGCCTGCTGCAGTGGAGCCATTTCGTACCTCGTTACGACGAATGGTTCGATGCCTATGCTGCCGAATGGGGCGAGGCAAATGGCGTCGGCGTCTCTGTTGACCATGTCAATTTTACAGAGCTGTTTTCTACGCTGGCGGCAGAAATAGACGCCGGCGATGGGCATAGCATCGTCGAAGTCCTGTTTTCGCCGGCTTCGTTCATCGATGGCTTGCACGATCTGCGCGATATCAACGAAGCCGCGGCCGAGATGTATGGCGAGCGCGCCAGCACCTGCGAAGCCGCCTCATACCTGCCCGTCTCCGATACCTGGTATGCCTATACCCATGGCTATGTGCCCGATCCCGGCGACTATGACATCGCCCTGTGGACAGAAGCTGGCTACCCCGATGGTCCCAAGACTTATGACGACCTGCTCGAAGGCGGACGCGCTATCTTTGAAGCCAGTGGCATCCCGGTCGGCATCGGCATGAGCCCCGAGCTGGACAGCCGCATGGCAAACCGCGCCGCTATCTGGAGCTTCGGCGGCAGCATCCAGGACGAAAACGAAAATGTCGTGCTCAACAGCGATGAGACGATCGCCGCTGTCAAGTATCTGGCACAGCTGCAAAACGAAGCGATGACCGACGAAGTCTTTGGCTGGACAGCCGCCAGCAACAACCAGGGCCTGATCGCCGGTGAGCTGAGCTACATTCTCAATTCCAACTCGGCATATCGCAGCTTGCAGAAGATCGACGAAGCGGCTGCCGCCAACATCGGCTTCACCCCGGCGCTGGCTGGACCAGCCGGTGCCTATGCTTCATCGCATGTCTGGCAAATCTATGTCATCCCCAAATATGTCGAAGGCGACGAACTGGCGGCCGCCAAGCAGTTCATCCTCGACCACACCGCCAACTACAGCGATGTCACCTATCACAGCGAGCTTTACAACTTCCCCTGCCTGCCCGGCACCGTGCCCGAGCTGGACGGCTGGCTGGAGGCCGATCCCTGGGGCAGCGAGCCGCCCAACAAGTTCGAGGTGTTGAAGACGGTCAACGACTGGTCGGTGCATCTGGGCTTCCCGGGCGTCACGAACCCGGCTATCAGCCAGGTCTTCGCCGAAAGCATCATCCCCAACATGGTCGCACAAGTGGCATTGGGCGAGATGGATGCGGAAGAGGCTGTAGCGCAGGCGCACGAACGAATCGAAGAAATCTTCAATGAGTGGCGCGCCAGAGGTCTCGTCGGCGGCGGGGATATGTAGGCTGACCCCCACCCCCGGCCCCACCCCCAGCAAGCTTGGGGTGGGGAGTCATTTCGCGGGGACAGAAGTTTGGGCAGGCGCGGTAACGTTTCGTGAGCGCGGCATAAACTCAAGTCAATCGGATTTCTCCCCCTTCCCCAGTTCACTGGGGCAAGGGGGCCAGGGGATGGGGTTAAAATGGCGGATCGCAAAACTATCCAGGCACGGTCGAAACCTAATACCCATACAAAGCGAGAGATTTACGATAACATCAAGTCGCTATCAAGACACATGCGCAAGAATCCGACTTCCGCAGAGGACATCCTGTGGCAGCTTATAAGAAAGAAACAAATGTTGGGATTCCGTTTCCGCCGCCAGTACGCGATTGATCGTTTCATCGTAGATTTCTATTGTCCCAGCGCCAAGCTTGTCATTGAAGTTGACGGCGAGGTTCATGATTTGCCGGAGCGCGCGGCTTACGACGCAGAAAGACGACATTATTTGGAATCATTGGGAATCACAGTCCTCCGCTTCTCGAATGAGCAGATTATTGGCTCAAGAAACGAGGTATTGATGAAATTGAACAATTGGTTGTCGCAGCTTACTTCTGCTTAGCCCCCTCCCTCCTTGTGGGGGAAGGGGTTAGGGGATGGGGGAGTGGCACGCTTGAGCGTCGTGCAAATCAGCGGACTAAAGAAATACTTTGACGCCGTGCATGCGGTGGATGGCGTCGATTTGTCTATCCAGCAGGGCGAGTTTCTGGTCATCCTGGGTCCATCGGGCTGTGGCAAGACGACGCTGATGCGCATGATCGCGGGACTGGAAAAACCGACAGCTGGCAGCATCCACATTGATGGCGCGGATGTGACCGAGCTGCCGCCGCGCAAACGGGGCGTTTCTATGGTATTCCAAAGTTACGCCCTCTACCCGCACATGAATGTCTACAACAACATCGCCTTCCCGCTGAAGGCGCAGCGTCGCGAGAAAAAGTTCGACAAAGCGACTATGCGCAGCAAGGTCGAAAATATCGCGAGGCTGCTGGAGATCGACGAGCTGCTCGACCGGCGCCCCCGTCAGTTGAGCGGTGGGCAGCGCCAGCGAGTCGCCATCGCCCGCGCCATGGTAACACAGCCGGCTGTACTGCTGCTGGACGAGCCGCTGAGCAACCTGGATGCCAAATTGCGCGCCAATGCCCGCGACGAGTTGAAAGACTTCCAGCGCTCGTCCAATATCACCGCCGTCTTCGTCACGCACGACCAGATCGAGGCAATGGGCTTGGGCGACCGCATCGTTGTCATGGAGAAAGGCAAGATCCAGCAGATCGGCACGCCCCAGCGCATTTATGATGACCCCGCCAACGAATTTGTCGCCACCTTCCTAGGCTCGCCCAGCATGAACATCCTGCGCGCCAAAGGCCACCGCTTCGGTTTTCGTCCCGAGCATTTCTTGCCCAAGACGCTGCAAGACAACCCGGAAAACTCCGTGAGCTTTCATTATTTCGTCAAACGAGTCGAATACCTGGGTTCCGACCGCCTGGTATATGGCTATGTCGGCGGGCATGAAAACGAGCTGACGCTGGCGAAAGTGCCCTCGAATATCCGCGTCTCGCTGGATATTGACAGCGAATACGAATTTGCTGTGCATTACGATGACATCAAGTACTTTGACGAGGCTTCGGGCGAGCGGGTCGAAGCACAAGTGGCGGGCGCTGCCTGGCGATGAAGCTGCTGCACCTGGGCAACTTTCCACTGGACAACCGGCGCTTGATCGGCGCGCTATTTTTGACGCCGGCGCTGCTCTATATTGTGCTGCTGGTCGGCTTCCCATTCGTCCTGTCGATCGCCTTTGGTTTCTCAGATGTGACCGTCGGCAATACCGACCTCAGTTTCGTCGGCTTTCGCAACTTTCTGGCTGTATGGGAAAATGATATTTTTCGCCAGGTCTTTGAAACAACCATCCGCTTCACCCTGATTTCGCAAGTATTCATTCTGATCTTCGCCAACATCCTGGCGGTCATCTTCACGCAAGAATTCACTGGCAAGTGGTTCGCGCGCTTCGTTTTCATCCTGCCCTGGGCGACGCCGGTCTCGCTGGCAATGATCGGCTGGCTGTGGATGCTGGATACCAAATACAGCCCGATCGACTACCTGCTGCTGCAGCTGGGCTTGCTGGGGCGGGGTGGCTTGCTCAGCGACAATCGCAACCTGTTTTGGCTGGCTGCTCCTGATCTGGCGCAAATCAGCGTCATCTTCGTGCAAGTCTGGCGCATGACTCCGCTGGCGACCGTGATCTTAATGGCTGGCTTGTCGTCTATCCCCACCGACATCCTCGACCAGGCAGAAGTCGATGGCTCGCGTTTTATGCGCACGTTGCTGCAGATCAAGCTGCCATTGATCTTGCCGATTATGGTGATTGCCCTGCTCTTCAGCATGATCACCATGTTCGGCGATATGACCGTGGTCTATGTGCTGACTCGCGGGGGACCGGTCGACTATACCCGTGTGCTGGGTTTGTATTCTTTCCAGGTGGGCATCGAAGGCGGCAACCTGGCGCAGGGCGCGGCGATATCGCTGTTTGCCTTCCCGCTGCTGTTGGCTATGGCCATCTTCATGCTGCGCACAGCCAGCAGAGCCGAGGTGCGCTGATGAATGCGCTGGGCTTCGTACTGACGAACTTCTGGGCGCTGTTGGTCCTGGCGTTTCTGGGGCTGGTGGGCTTGCGCATCGTCTGGCGCGTGCGCAAATTTGGCGCGACCCGCAGAGAGTTGCGGCATGTGCTGCGGCGCTCGCCCTTTTATTTTGTGGTGCTGGTGTTTTGTTTCTTCGCCGCCGCGCCTTTTTTGATCATGTTTCTGCACACATTCAAGACCGATGGCGATTTGTATCGTCGGCCGCAGCCCTTTGTGTATCGCCAAGAGCCGACGCTGGAGCACCTGGACGCGCTCTTCACCAACACCGCCTATCTGGATTTCATCCGCAATTCGGTGCTGGTGGGCGTGGCAGTGGTCATCATCACTTTGCTGCTGTCGCTGCCGGCTGCGTATGCGCTGGCGCGGCTGACCGGGCGCTGGGGAGAACGCGCCGGCATCTTGATGTTTCTGGTCTATCTGGTGCCGCCGACCTTGCTCTTCATCCCGATGTTCCGCATCGTGGTGCTGCTGGGCTTGAAAGACAGCCCGCTTTCGCTGATCGTGGTCTACCCGTCGTTCACGGTGCCATTCAGCATGTGGTTGCTGCAGGGATTTTTCAAGGCTGTCCCGCCAGAGCTGGAAGAGGCGGCGCTGGTCGATGGCTACAACCGCGTGGAAGCTTTTTTGCGGGTGGTCTTGCCGCTGTCCTTGCCGGGCATCATATCAACAGTCGTCTTTACTTTCACACTGACCCTGCACGAGTTCATCTATGGGCTGGTCTTCATCGCCGATACTTCGCAGCGAACCTTGAGCGTGGGCGTGCCAACCGAGTTGATACTGGGCGATGTCTACTTTTGGCAGCCGCTGCTGGCCGCCGCGCTGATCATTGCCATCCCGGTGGGCCTCGCCTACAACCTCTTTTTGGACAGCCTGGTGCAGGGCTTTACCATGGGCGCTGTCAAAGGCTGACCCAATCATCATCCAGTCATTTATAGGCGCGAGCCATTGTGCCGCCCGCTTGAACAGAGGTCTCCATGCCCACAATCACAGTGAACATCAATCAGGTCAATGACGCCACCAGCGTCGCGCAAATTCGCAGTCACGCGGTCGACATCGACCGTCCAGCTGCAAAAGGCGGACATGACAAAGGTGCCATGGGTGGCGAGCTGCTGCTGGCTTCGCTGGGCGGCTGCTTCAACAGCAATTTGCTGGCAGCCATCAAAGCGCGCGACCTGCCCATAGACGACATCGCAATCACCGTAAGCGGCAAACTGGCAGCGACACCGGCGCGATTCAGCTCGGTGGACATGGTGGTTAGCTCAGCCTATGCCGATCGCAAGACGCTGGGCAAACTGGTGACCATGAGCGAGCGCGCCTGCATCGTCGCCAACACATTGAAGAACGCGGTCGATTTGTCGGTGCGCCTGAGCGAATAGACGCGCCGCCGCGATGCCGATATCGGACTACATCAAGAAGATCCGCGCCAAGATCGGCAAGGACTTGCTGCTCGTGCCGGGTGTGACGGCTGTCGTCATCAATGACCACGCCGAAATCCTGCTGCAGCTGCGACGCGACACAGGCACATGGGCGCCACCGAGCGGCAGCGTCGACCCGGGTGAGACCATCGCCGAGTGCGCTATTCGCGAAGTCCTGGAAGAGACTGGCATCACAATCTTGCCAGAAGCTGTCGTCGCCGTGCTCTCCGGCACAGCATACAATGTGACCTACCCCAACGGCGACAAACTGGCGACAGTGACGACCGTGTTTCGCTGCCGGCCAATGGATGATTCTGCGCCGCGGGTCAACGACGACGAGTCACAAGCTATCCGCTATTTCCGCTGCGATGCGCTGCCTGAAAATATGTTGCCGCGCCACCGCTGGATGATCGGCTTGGCGCTGGATGATGGCGAGGGCGTTTACTTCGACCCGTCGTCGTAAACCGCGCGGAAGCCCTCGCGTGCAAATTCGGACGGCCACTCGTCTGTCGCACAGAACTGCGCCCCCAGCCGCCCAATCGCATCGGACGACTTGGCCGCATAGCCATTGCCGCCGGTCGTCACATAGATGCGTCCTGCATCCAGCGCGTCGATATAGGGGTTGCCATGCGCCGTATTGGTGATCAGGCAGGGCACGCTGTGATACGACTCCGCCCGCAAGCCAGGAATCATCCTGTGCAGCGCTTCTTTCATCGCCTCGGCGATATCTTGGCGGCCATCGGTGTGGAACCAGCCCAGCAATTCACTGTCGTTGTGGCGCGCATCAAAGAAGGGCTCGGGCGCTGGCAATTCATCTGTGTTGCCGCTTAGTCCCAGCTTGATATAAGTTTTGCCATCGGGATAAGGCACAGGCGGCAGCATGTACAGCGAACTGACATCCTCATGCGCGAAAGTGCTGATAATCGAGGGCATTGTCCGCAGGCGCGCGACTTCATCAGGCGCGACTTCCGCCAGCAAGATAGTATGTCCTTTCGTGCGCAGGTCGAGCTTGCTTTCCAGAAGCGTGTTGCTGTAGCCGCCAGCACACAGCAAGACCTTCCGCGCGCGAATTGCCTCCTCCTGACCTGTCGGGGGGACCGAGGGGGGTTTGCGCGTGTGTATTGTCACGCCATCCTGCCCGCATTCGATTGCGGCAACGATCTCGCGGATGACCGCCGCCCCATTCGCACCCGCCGCTGCCAGCTGTGCCGCCACCAGTTGACGAGGATTGATATAGCCTGCCTCGCCGACCTCGTCCCACGCCACGAAATCATCGCTGAAGCGCAGGTAGGGGTGGGCGGCGCGACAACCCTCGGCATCCAGGCGGCTGTGCGGCGGCGAAAGCTGCTCGGCGCAGGCATCCAGCTCGGCGATGCGTTCGGGCAGGTCGGTCGCGCGCAGACAGCCGGCGCGATGATGAAAGACAATGCCGCTGGCTCGTTCAATCGCGGGATATTGCGCGATAGACTCCTGCGCCATCTGTCCCCACATCGGGCTGGGGTCAAGCACGCGCGTGATGCGCCCCTGGTCGTAATGACTGGCGAAGACACCATCATGCGTCTTGCGATTTCCTGGCTCGTCCGGTCCGATGATACATACGCGGAGGTTCGGGAAATTCACGGTCAAATGTCGCAGCGCCGCGCTACCCATCAAGCCTTTGCCAATCACCGCGATATCGTACATTGCCATTCACTCCCGCTTGCTGTCACAGGCAGCTATCCGCGCCCATAGTAATCAGAAAGCATTTGCAGATACAGAGGCTTTCTTTCCTATCTTGCCGGCAGGCAATCGCATCAAATTATTTTGCCACTGAGGCACCAAAATAAGTGTAAGTAAGCCATGCGAAAAAGGGCGATGCTACTCAATTTCCAGATCGGTAGGGGCGAGACTTGTCTCGCCCACAACACCACAATGGTTCGTTTGGGCGACTCAAGAGTCGCCCCTACGCGATTCCATTTGATTGTTGCATCATTTTGTTGGGTCTACTAAATTTAGTTTCAAAGCAGGATAAGGTCATCGGGACACTATATTCACAAAGGCGATCATGAGCAAACACAGCAGCCAGGTGCCCGCGGACAAGCTGGCGCTCTACAGACAACTGATTGATGCGCATCCAGAGATTGAATTGCGAGGCGGCCTGAAGTTGCCGTACACCTCGCATCAAGGCAATATGTTCAGCCAGTTGACCAAAGCCGGGGTGTTGGGCTTGCGCATGGGAAAAGCCGAGCGCGCAGCCTTCATGGCAGAATTTGACGGGGACTTGCTGGAGACTTATGGCACCATTATGAAAGAATATGTCGCAGTGCCCGATCATCTGCTCGAAGACACCCAGCGCTTGCTGCCTTATCTCGAACAGAGTTATGCCTATGCGAAGACGCTCAAGCCACAGCAGCGCAAGCGCAAGAAATGAGGACAGCGATGCCCAAAATCGAACTGGAAACACATGATCCGCGACTGTCCGACTTGCTGGAGCCCACTGCCGAACTTGACACAGTGGCCGGCGGTTTGCGCTTCCTGGAAGGGCCTATCTGGCATCCGACCGAGCATCACCTGCGCTTCAGTGACATCCTGGCGAATTGCACCTGGCAATGGTCGGAGGAAGCTGGGTTGAGCCTCTACCGTGGCAACAGCCACATGGCGAATGGCAATACCTACGACCGACAAGGGCGCGTGCTCAGCTGCCATCACGCCAGCAGCCGGGTGACGCGCATGGATGGCGAGGATATGACTGTGCTGGCAGCGCATTATCAGGGTGCGCAGCTCAACAGCCCCAACGATCTGGTCGTCAAGCGCGATGGCAACGTCTATTTCACCGACCCGCCTTATGGACGCGAGCGCAATGTCGGCATACCGCGCCCCTGCGAGCTCGACTTTAATGGCGTCTACCGCTGGCGAGCGAGTGAACCTCTCTCGGAGCCCCCGTCGGGTCGTGGGGAAGATGAAGGCAGGCTGATGCTGCTTACCAGCGAGCTGGACCGCCCCAACGGCCTTTGTTTTTCGGCGGACGAATCGCTGCTCTATATCAATGACAGCACGCGCTTCTGCATCATGGTTTTTGATGTGTTGGCGGATGGCAGCCTGGCGAACGGACGCCTTTTCGCCGATACTGTGGGAGAAGAAGCTGGCGTGCCCGATGGCATGAAGATCGACAGCCTGGGCAATGTGTGGTGCGTGGCGCAGGGCGGGCTGCAGATCTTCGCGGCGGACGGGATGCTGCTGGGTCGCCTGCTGATTCCCGAGCGCGTGACCAATTTCACATTTGGCGATGTCGACTTGCGCGGCGTGTATATCACGGGCATCACGACCTTGTATCGCGTGCGCGTCCGAGTATCGGGCATCCCTTTATTTTGAGGCAGCTGGCAATCCCGCGCGCGGCAGCCAGTAGAACATGCGCCCGTGCGCGATTTCACAGCGCTGCATGATCGCCTGCTGCTGCGCCACATCCTGCGCATAGTTGTCGATATGAATGATGTATTCGCCGGACAAGGCACGCCCCGCCAGGCTGCGTTCGGCTGCGTCATCTGACTGGGCGAAGAGCTCGAGGATCGCCCGGGTTCGCGACTCCAACTGTAGCCGCGCCAAGCCAAACAGAATCGCGAATCGGCATTCGGGATTCTGCATGAGTCTGCGCAGCGCTGCCGCGACGGCTTCTGTCAAGTCGCCGGACATGCGGCCTTCATCGCCAGCCAACATGCTCAACGCGCGCCGCCGCAATTTGCGTTTTAGCCGTGAATCAAGCGCCAGCGCTTCCAGCCGCAAGACGATGTCTGCATAAGTCAAGAAGTTGGGGCAGGCTTGAATGGCAACCGCACAAACGCGCCGAGCTTCGTCATGCAAGCCGACCAGCACTCCCCGCATCGCTCGCTCGCCCCGCTGTTGGCGCAGGACGCGCAGCATCAACACGCGGATATTGCGGTCGGGGCTGGACAACTGCGCAAGGGCGTATTCCACCAGCGCATCGGGCGAGGGCTTGCCGATCTGCTCGAGGGCATCGTCGCTTGTTTGGGCGTCGCCAAGGCGGTATGCCTCGCGCAGCAATTTCATATCGGCGATGCGCAACATGAAAGAAATCCTCAGGCCAGAATAGCGGCGGGCAGCCTGTTGTGTGCTCGGCACATTTCAGAATCTTTAGCAATGATCCCCCACCGCTAGTGACACTATAGCCAGCAAATCGTTTCAGCGCAACCTGCGCTGCGGTTTCCAGCAGGGCAATCGCATCAAATTATTTTGCCACCGAGTACACCGAGATGAAGGAGTAAACCGAGAGTTTGTTGTCCGCACATAATGTAAATGACTATACTTTGTGCCCATGTGGCACAGATGGTTCGCCGCTAAACGCCTTAAGATTGCAAAATGTTTCTTTTTCTCGCGTAAGTCGCGTCGACACAGCGCAAAACCTTTGCTTTCCTCTCGGTGCACTCAAATGTACTCTGTGAACTCGGTGGCAAGCATTCGAGAAGATTTCCTGGCACTGAGTTTCATTTTAATACGATTGCCCTGCGGTTTTCAGTTACCCAATAGTGAGCTGGTAGCCGCCATGTAGAGCCAGGTTAAGGCTTGCACAATCACAGAGCTGGCGTATGCTTGCCGCCCAGAAGCAGCAAATGGAGAGAAACATGGCAAAGTTTGCATTGTTTTATGTGGGCGAACCCCAATTCGACAGTCCAGAAGAAGGGCAGGCGCATCAGCAGGAATGGATGGCTTGGGCGCAGCAATTGGGCGAGGCAGCCGTGAACCTGGGCATGCCGTTCAGCGCGCCCACTCGCGTCAACACCGACGGCAGCAGCCAGGCACAACCCAAAGAACTTTCGGGCATGAGCATCGTCCAGGCAGATGACATGGACGCGGCTGTCGAGATCGCCAAAGGCTGCCCTTTTGTGCAATTCGCGCCGGTGGATGTCGTGCAGATCTATGAGATGGGCGGCTGAACCGAGCAACAGTCTCGCTCGCAAGCCCGCTCCACTTGAACAGACGATGCCGCTTCGACTGCGCTATATGCGGCTGGCTGATATCCAGGAAGTGGTCGCCATAGATCGCTTGTCTTTCCAGCCGTCGTGGAGGCATGAATCCTACCGCTTTGAACTGAATGAATCCCGGTCCAGCCACATGGTTGTCCTGGAGAGACGGACTGCGCCAAGCGCATCGACGCATGCGGGCTGGCTGAACAAGCTGCGCGGGCGGCTAAACGGCACAGCAGCGGAAAGCTCCTGTGGCGATATCCTCGGCTATGGTGGCATCTGGAGCATCGCCGACGAAGCGCATATCAGCACGATCGCCACACACCCGACCCAGCGCGGCAATGGCTATGGCGAGATATTGCTGGCAGGTATGATCGGCAAGGCGCTGCGACTGGGCGCGGGTTATATCGTGCTGGAAGTGCGCGTCAGCAACCAGGTGGCGCAGAGTTTGTACGAAAAATACGGATTCAGTCGCTTTGAGCGGCGAAGACGCTATTATGCCAGCGATGGCGAAGACGCCTGGGATATGCGCCTGACGCTGGATGAAGCAGCGCGCAGACGATACCAGCGGCTCTATGGGCGCTTGCAAGCCAGGCATGATCTCGCCGACGCTTATAGTTGCAAAGCCCACCCGCGACCGTAAGGAGAGGCTGCTAAATGATTACACTAAAAACCATCAACGGTAGCCCATTCCATTTTGACGACTCGCTTAAACCTCGTCTCCGCATTATGGACGAGGGTATCAAGAAACGCTGGGATGATAACCGGCTGAACGTGGCGATTCAGCGTCAACTCTATGAGGAAACAAAACTGGATGAAATCTATCATTCCAATCGGATAGAAGGTAATCGGCTTACTTATGGTGAAACTCGCCAGGTGATTCAAAATAGCGGCATTATTCCCGGAAAATCATCAATCGACCATCAAGAAACGAGAAATCTTTCGGCAGCACTGGATTTCGCGCAAGAAATCGCTTTCGACAGGTCACAACCTCTAACACAGAACTTCCTACGCCAATTCCATGCGATTCTTATGAAGGAAATAAGTGAAGACGCTGGACGGTATCGCAACACACAAAATATCATCAAGGGGTCGAGTCATTCAACACCAGATGCCTTCCACGTTCCTCAATTCATGACAGAATTGAGCGATTATCTCTTATCTGTAACAACTAATCGTGACCGCTTCTCGGAGTCTCCAATCTTTTGTGCGGCTGCGGCACATGCTCAGTTTGTGCAGATTCACCCTTTCAGTGATGGTAATGGACGAACCGCGCGCGCGTTGATGAATCTGATTTTACGAAGAAATGGTTATCCGCCTTGCATAATCCCCGAGGATGCTCGGTATCGGTACATTGATGCACTAGAGGATACTTGGGAGATTGGCGATTTAACCCTACTTGTTGAGCTAATTCTTGAAAACACTCACGAACGGCTAAATGCTGCAGATTTGCAAATGTCCTTGCAAACTGCGCTTGAGACACATGAGGTTATAGGCGCGCAATCAGATTACGACAATTGGCGCAGAAAAATGGAGCACCTCAAAGTTCTTTTCGAGCTTAATGTCGACAACCTTAACAGGTACGGAAGACCCGTTCGTGGCAAAATCGCTTCAAGGTATGGTGAGCTAACTATCGAGAAATATGTTTCTCTGCGTAAAGGAGTGCGGGTAGAGAAAACCTGGTTCTTCGGTATTGAACTCAAAGACTCAAGCAGACGGTCGCGTTACATGTTCTTTTTCGCTTCGCCTCTTGGCAAAATTAAAGAAAGGACGCCGGTAGTACTTGTTGCCGCCAAAAACACAGAGGACGGCTACAAAAACCTATACAGCTTGAATCGCGACGGTATCGCCGTACCAGACATTTTCCAGATAGGTTTTGACCTGAAAACGCAAAAGTTTTTCAGTAGTGGCAAGTCGGGCATTCGCGAACGCAACCCGCAGAGTCTGGCATTGCAATTCCTCACCCAAGTCATCGAACGCGACTTCGCCACTTAACCTACTCCCGCAGTGCGAGCGCAGCATTCCCGCTCCTTTCATCTGACGGCTGCCCGGCGTCTCGTCCAAGTCCGGCGCAGCATTTCCAGCGCCAGCAGGCTCAGAGACAGCGGCAGTTGAACCTGGCTGGCATGCAGCGCGGCCGTGATCAAGCCTGTGCCAAACCACAGCAGAAGCAGCGCCGTCGCCAAGATCATGCTGCGCAGGGTTCGGGCACCGACCTGGCGCAGACGGCGAAATAGCGCGATCCAAACGCAGAGCCCACCCAGAAAGACGCCATAAAATGCCAGCAAAAATGTCAACGCATGCATGACGGACACCTCCAGCGCCGACAGCAGCAGTGGTCCATTGACAGTCGCCCAAAACAGCCACGGCCCAGGACTGAGCAGATTCATCAGCACAGCCGTCAGCAAGACACGGGTTGCGCCCCGCGAATGCGCCGCCTCGTCCGGCGGCAGAGTCAGCAGCGAGTCGCTTTGCAGCTGTTGGCTAGCCCCCCAGGCGATGCTCAGTAGCAGACAGCCGCCAGCGACCTGAATCAACTGCAAAGCGGCTTGTGGCAACTGCCCCAGCACAAAGGTCATCAGCACAATGATGGGCGCATCGGTGAGCAGCGGCGCCAGCACAACCAAAAGCGCCATACGCGCGCCCCGCGTCAAGATCGTGCTGAAAAGATAAGCCAGCAGCGGTCCGGGGATCACGGCGGCACTCATACCCAACCCAATGGCGGGCAGGATATAGACATGCAGCAGAGACATCAGCAGCGCTCGCACATGGAAAATGGCAGGCGCATAATCAGTCGAATTCGCTGGGCAGACCGGGCTGGCGATAATGCTGGAACCAGCGGCGGATCTGCCCTGTGGTCACGCGTCCCAGCGACAGCGGCGGGATCTCGTCTTCGCCAAACCAGCCTACCGCGGTGGTTTCACTGCTGGTTTGCGCTGCGCCACCGATCAACTCGCAGAGGAAGGCGACTTTGTAGACAGCATAAATCAGGGACGGGTGTCGACGACGGCGGTCTTCCAGCGCCAACAATTTGACAGCTTTTGCCTCGTAGCCGCTTTCTTCGCGGATTTCACGCTCGACCGCTTGTGAGGGCGCATCGCCGACATCTGCCCAACCGCCGGGCAACGTCCACAAACCATCGGCTGCTTCGCGCACCAGCAAGATTTTGTCGTCTCTGAAGACAGCGCCACGCACATCGACTTTGGGCGTGATATAGCCATCGTCCGCTGCCAGCAGCAGCGCCACTTCGGCAACATCGGCATGAGCAGCATCAGCCAGCATTTGCGCGGCAATATCCAATTGCGCCCGATACCGTCCGGCATCATAGTCGTTTTGAGCGTAGTGAAGGCCCGTCTTGGCGAGCGCGGCGAGTTGCTGCGCCCATTCCACCTGTTTGCTCATCGCGGTCCCTTGTCGCTGCCACACTGCATAACATCAGGAAACTATAGAGGCAAAGCGGCGGCTCGCCCATATTGAACTCTGCCACCGAGCATGCCGAGTATCTTGAATACACCGGGCGGTTGGCAACGGCGCTGCGTCATCTGTGCCTTCGGTGGAACTAATGATTTGATGCAATTGTCCTGGCTGCGGGCGCTCATAGACGAGACAGGCGAAACGAGGAGATGTCATGGGGCGACCCACCCTGCTGCGCCAGGTCAGCCATGATTTCGCCAACCACACTCGCCATTTTGAAGCCATGTCCGCTGAAACCAGCCGCCACCGAAACCTGGGGCGCATCGGGCAGGATGTCCAGCACAAAATGTTCGTCGGCTGTGTTCGTGAACATGCAGACGACCATATCCAGCGTGGGACCCGCGCCTTCGGGGAAGTAGCGCTCGGCGAAAGTCCGCAGCAAGGCTTCGTCTGCGCTATGGATAGCGCGATTGACTGTATCGGGATCGCAGATTTCGTCCAGATGATGATACCGTCCCAGCTTCATACCCGGCGTGCCCCCGCTCGGATTAAACTCGGGCAAGCCATAATAGCGCCCCTCTTCGACCTGCCCATTCCACACGGGGAAGCGCTCCAGGCCGAATAAGTCGGGTCGTTTGGGCTGCAGCCAGATCAGCGCCTGGCGTTCGGGGACAGCTTTGTCCGCCAGCACCGGCACCAGCTTCGACATCCAGGCGCCGCCACAGATTATCAGCTTCTCCGCCAGATAATTGCCTTGGTCGCTGCGCACCTGGACGCGCGCATCGGGCAGAATTTCCCAGCCCAGCACGCGCTCGCCGGCCTGAAGCCTTGCGCCATGCCGCTGTGCCAATTCCGCATGCGCAACGATGCAGCGCTCGGGGACGAGCAAGCCGCCTTGTGGCTGATACAGCGCCATAGTCTCCGCGGGCATCTGATAGGCAGGGAAGCGCGCTTGCAAGGCACGGCTGTCCAGAACCTGGTATGGGAAGTCGTTCTCGATGCAACTGTTCAGGCTGCCGCGGAAAACCTCGCTGTCGGCAGGACCCATATCGATGCTGCCGGTCTGATAAAAAAGCTGCTCGCCAAACTCATTTTCCAGGTCTGCCCACAGCGCATACGCCCGACGCAGCAATGGCACATAGGCCAAATCTTCGTAATAAGCCAGGCGGATGATGCGCGTCAAGCCATGCGAAGAGCCGCGATTGTGCGGGATAGCAAACTGGTCGATGCCCAGCGCTTTTTGTCCGCGTTTGGCGAGGTGATAAAGCGCGGCGCTGCCCATCCCGCCGAGGCCGATGACGATTACGTCATACTGGTTGTTCATGGCTCGTTCTCAGTGGCTGCTACTCGGGCAAAACCGGTTGCACATTTGCAAACTGAACACAATCCGCGAAGGTCTTTGGCGTCTGGCCTTGAAAAACTACTTGCAAAACCTTTATGTATCGCCATGCTTGGCCGGTGAGCGCGGTCGCTTTTTCAGTCCAGATTATCGCCGAACGGTCTTTGTTCGCCACTTCAATATCTTCAAGTCCTTTTGTTTCCACCAGATAAGAAACGCCGTCATCGTCAACCACGACAAAGTCGGGATAGTAGTGACGCAGGTTGCCACGCGTGTCGATGTAAGGGATTGAAAAGCCAAACTGCAACGGCAGCTTGCCAAACAAGACGACATCGTTCGCGTTGTCTAAAAATCGCGCAAAAGCCACTTCAAAATTGTTATCACAAGCGACCTTGTTGAAAATTGTCTTGCGGCATTCCGGCGCGACTTGCGACCAGGGGAAGGGCGCGGTAGACGATAGCTTGCGACCGGCGCTTTCCAGTACCGGCGCTTGCGGTTGGACGATCTTTTCCCGCAGCGCATCCAGGAATACTTTCATCGTGACCATCTGATTCAGTCGGTGGCTGATTGCCCGCAGCACCTCCGGGCTGTCCAGATCGACCTCGTGTCCAAATGCCCGAAACTTCAAAAAGTCGCGCACTTTTGGCGCAAGGACGGCAAATTGACCCGGCATCCGCGCCTCTTTCGCGATGATATTCGCATAATAGGCGACCACCTCTTGCGATGTCTGCGGAGACCGGATTGTGTAAATGCGCTCGAACAAGGTTTCCGAAGTGAGCAGATCCTTGCCCGCATACAGGAAGGTGCGCTCGGCCTCTTCGCTCGCTGTGATGGGCAGCGGCTCGCCCGTGTACAAGCTGGCAATATCGAGCGCTTCAATCGCTTCGTGAAGGCTGCTCGTCCGCGCAAGGATTGGGCTGAGCGTCGGCAAGGCGACATCGTACTCGGCTTTGTCCGGCTCCGGCTTGATAATCGTGATTTGCAGCTTGTCCTTCCCGACTTGCCAGGTATCCAGCTGCAAGTCCTCTTCCTCTTCCAATTGCTCAACGAAATTGATGAAGGCTGCATTGCCGATGATATCCACCCGCTCTTGATACCCGTTTTGCTGCCCCCGGAACATCAGCCGCAGCCCGCGCCCGATGGTTTGCTCGGGCAAGATATTGGCTTTGGAGGTGTAGGGGCGCAAGCCGACTATCACGGTCACATTCTGCACATCCCAGCCTTCGCGCAGCATCAATACGCTGACGATGGCGTTGATGGGGCTTTCGTCGAAATCGACTTCTTTCGCCGCCTTGCGCGCGTCATCCAGATCCTTCTTCGATACTTCGCCCTTTCTGTCCGTATGGATGATCAGCGTCTTGTCGCCAGCGAATTCTTCAGGAAATTTTCGGCGCAGGTAGGCGCCAATATCGTCCGCTTCTCTGGTCTTGTTCATCATGATGAAGAGCAGCGGTTTCTTGCCCGTGGGCGCAAGTTGTTCACGATACTCCCGCCAGCGCTCGATCCCGGCGATGATGAACGGTTCAACCCGGATAGCGGTATCTTCGCTGGGCATCTCGCCAATGTCGGCGATGCCTTTGACCGGGCGTTTGACAATCCCGTCCACAATCGCCTGCTTGAGCGGGTAATCGCTGATCGTCCAGGCGAAGAGCGCGCCTTTCTGGTAGCGCGGCGTGGCGGTGAAGTCCAGTTGCGCGGAGAGCCCAAGCGGATGGCCGTCATGCAAGGCGCGTATCGTTTCGTTCCAGGCGCTCGCCGGGTCGTGCGTGTGATGCGCCTCGTCATTCAGCACCAGCAGCGGCGACCCGCCCCGCTCGATAATGCGTCCACGAAAATCCACTTCATCATCGAGGCTGGCTGGCGGCTTCTCCCCCAGAACCGCGGTCATGATCGCCGGTTCGCTGTCTTTCTTGCGCTCTTCGCGATCATACAGCTGCTGGATATTGGTCAGGTACAAAGCGCCAGCCGACGAAGCGCGCTCGGCATCGCCGCGCATATAACACTGCATCTCCCAATAAATCTTGAATTGCTTGGGAATCACCGGATCGCTCTCGAAGATGCGGCCGCCAGCAAAGTCGCCGCGCAGCCGCTCGAAGACGATGACATTCGGCGCGATCAGCAGGAATGTCTTGGCATAATCCGTGCTGTTTTCCAACACGGCGTTGAAATACTGCCAGGCGATTGCCAGCGCCATGACCTTGGTTTTGCCGCTGCCGGTCGCCATCTTGGTGCAATAGCGAGCGAATGAGTCGTGCTGGGGCAAACGAATAGACGACCGCAAATCGGCCGGGATGAAGCGCCGATACAACGTGACCAGGTCGCGGATTTTCGCCACCTCATAGACATAAATCAGACTTTCGACCGCCTGTCGCTGGGCGGCGTAATAGCGAAACTCCCCGCCCGTCCGCAATTTGTGGTCGCTGTGGAACCAGTGATTCAGCAGCACGCGCGATGTGTCGGTTGCGCCTGGATAGTTGTCAGCGCGCCATTCGTCGACGGCTTGGCGGATGGCGGGGACGGCGGGGGCGGTATTGCCAAAATCTTCCAGGAAGCTCTGCTGGGCTGGGCTGATTTTCTGTCTGCGCCGCGCCACAGTCAAGCCACCGTCACTTTCAAGGTCTTGGTGCTGTCGTTGCCCAGGATATCGATCACTTTCACCAGGACGACATACTCGCCCGGCTCGGCATAGCGGTGATTCGCCCGCAGCAGCAGCGTCCGGTCTTTGCGCGTGCGGTAGCTTTGCCACTCGTTGTGAAAAGTGTCATCGCGGTAATTCCAATCCACCGCCCAATAATCGATCCAGTCCGACCAGTGCCGCACCGCTTTCATCACATCGTCAGGCACATCATCGGGCGGGATCATGAAGTCGCTCAGCTCGATGCTCAATTCGCGCCTTGTGATGCTCATGCCCACCGACAGCGCCGCCAACTCGAAGAATTGGATATCGCCTTGATCGACCGCTTTAGGCTCCAGCACCTCGCGCGGGATGCGCAGAAAACGCACTTGCAAACCCGCCTCCTGCGCGATTTGTCCAGCCGTTTCGTTCATATCCAGGGCGAAATCCCAGCCCAGCACATCGACGCCAGCCAAAGTCGGCGCGTCTGCCCCGGCGCCAACCGCCCGCCGAAACTCCAGCGCGATATTGCGCACATCGCCGACCGCCACCGGGCTGTCCACCGAGCCGACATGCACCATGCGCCCGCCCTTGCGCCCGTGCAGCCAGGCATAGCCCTCGACCAGCTCGCCGTGATACAGGTCGAGGATAAACTTGCGGTAAGCGCGCGTTTGCAAAGCGGCTTCGTCGCCGAATTCGGCTTTCTGCCAGTGCTGGCGCTCGTATTTGCCGAGGTTCTGCACGACGAACGGCCGCACATTCTCGATTGCCAGCAGGCGCTTGCGGGAAGTGTGAATGGCGAAGCGGCCGAGATCGCAGGCGATCCAGCGGCGATTGAGTTTCTCGGCGACGGCGGCGGTCGTGCCGCTGCCACAGAAGCAATCCAGGACGAGGTCGCCTTCGTTGGAGCTGGCGCGGATGATGCGCTCTAGCAGAGCTTCGGGCTTTTGGGTGGGGTAGTTTAGGCGTTCGCTACCTTTGGCTTCTTTGATGTCATCCCAAAGATTGTTTCGAATACGTCCGGCTTTCGGACGAATCTTGCGATATAGTCTGTCGTTTTGAACTACTAATTCACCAGCTTCATCTCATTCTTGCATGCGTGTTCGCCCAACTTTCCAACCGGAAGGGTGCGGGGGGAAGAACCCTTTGTATTGATAGCAGAGGTTGGGACGAGGACTCGCGCTTGGCCGATTATAGGCAACATCCAAGTAATACCTACCATTGTCATCTTCAAACTTGAAAGCCTTATCAAGATACTCGGCATCATAGGGTGCGAGAACCTTGTTCATATCAAATTTTGCGTTTTCGTTACGAGAAAAAAAGAGAATTGTTTCGGTATTGGTATTGAAATTCCGAGCAATAAATTGTGATCCCTTGAAACCTCGTTCAGTTCGTTTCCACACTATTTCATTTCGATAGTTCTTTATATCAAAGACATCATCAAGGATCGTCTTTGCGTAGTGACTGACATTCGAGTCTAAGTGGATATAGAGGCTACCCGTTTCACTCAGCAGTTCGTAGAGGAAAACCACCGTCTCATAAATCCACTTGAGGTAAGACCCCAAGCCGTTAGCCCCCCCACGTATCCCGATAGGCTTTTTGCTCTATAATACTCGGTTCTTTCGTAAAGTGCTCGTCGCCAACGCTCGTTTGGAAGGAAAAATCCTGCCCGGTCGCAAAGGGCGGGTCGATGTAGATCAAGTCGACTTTGCCGGCAAACTCGGGCAGCAGCGATGGCAGCACATATTTCTTGTCGCCCCAGATAAGGCGGTTGCGCCATTCCGCGTCGCGTCCCGCCAGCATGAATTCGAGGGAGCGCTGGCGCTGCTGGGCGGATTCGTTGACGGTCTCGACTGTCTGGAAAGGCAGCGCGACTTTCAATGGCGCGGTTCGTTTTCCGTCTTTGTCATATTTGCCATCCCAGATGAGCTCGACCATGGCGGGGTATCCTTTTGTGCCTGGGCTTGCAACGGCATCGCGTCCCATTTTGACAGAAAGCGAGCGGTATGTTATGTTATCTGCAAGTGAAGACGACAACAAGAGCGAGCAGGCGCATGGACAGGCCAGCAGAAGTGCCACAGGCGCAGCCAGCTACAGAGGCGCCAGCCACCACCGATTTGACGCCAGAGCAGCGAGCGTTCATCCGCAGCATGCGGGACGCTGCGAACGGCAAAGGGCAGCCAGCGCGCGAGTTCATGGAAGAGTTGCGGCAGGAAATACAGATGGAACGCGCGACGGCAGACAATGGAAGTCATCGCAACGCGTGATTTCAGACGTTGCTTGCGACGGCTGGTCAGAAAGTTCCCTCTGGCATATGGAACCGTCGATGAGCTGATAAATGAGTTGGCTGCCGGGCCCCGGGCAACTGACAACCGCCTCTATAGCCTGGGCGGCGCGCAGGTGTACAAAGGCCGGCTGCCAAATCGGTCAGCCGCGCGCGGGAAGAGTGGCGGCTTCCGCGTGTATTATTCGATCAAGCAGGATACGGTTCATTTGTTGTGGATTGAATTAAGGTCCAAGAGCCAGCTGTTTTCCGATACGGAAATCCGCGCTATTGCTCGGGATTTATACGCTTGAGTCCGACTGTGCGCTGCGCATCCTTCGCCTGCGCGATGTGCCTGCCGTCCGAGCGGGACGAGGCGCGAAAATCAGCCTGCGCGGTCCAATTCCGCCAATATGTCCAGGATGGCTTCTTTTAATTCGGGCACATGCTCCTGCGTGTATCGCCACACCGAGGCAAGGCGAATATGCCGGTACTGATGCGCAAGCATATCGCGGAATCCAGCAAAGCCGCGCCATGGGATATGCGGGTAGTGGCTCTTGAGTTCGGGGTCGAGCTGCTTTATAGCCTCGCCAATGACTGAAAAGGCGCGTTCCACGCCATCCTGTATCAATCTTGTCGACATGAATTCGTCGTGTCCGCCGCTGGTGTATTCTTCGATTCGCCCGATGCGGTCGAGAATGTCGTTGCAGTAAATGCGCTGATTTCGTTTCATAGGGGGCAGGTCCCGTCTGGTTTTCGCGCCCAGCGGCGTTTCTTCCGCGAGGATGTTGGGCGCAAGTTCTTCACGCAGATTGTCGCGCTCGACGACATCCACGCGCCGTCCCAGCAGGTCGCCCAGATCATCAATCAAACCGATTCGATCATGCAAAGCGTAATCCGCCTCAAAGTCGACCAGGAAGTCGATGTCGCTTTCGGGCTGCAGATCGCCACGCACGATCGAGCCAAATACGGCGATGCGCTGCGCCTTGTGCTGCTTGGCCAGCGCCATGATCTGCTCGCGATATTGCGCCAGGTCTTCCAATGTATTGATAGCGTTCATGCGCCGTTCCATGGTTGCCTGTTGCCCGTATTCTAGCCGATTGCGCACTCGCTTGACAGCATTTAATCGTATCGGCTAGACTTAATCAGACAGCCAGCGGAGGACACGAGAATGAGCGCAGGAATCGAGCCGGGTGGCGATGCGGTTGCCGCCATTGCCTCAGACGCGCCAGCATTGACAGCCGAGCAGCAGGAACTTGTCGCGGCATTGCATCGCAGTTTCCAGCAAGCCGCGCGGGGTGAGACGCGACCTTTTCACGAATTCTTGCGGGAATTGCGCCTGGAGCGGGAAGCGGAAGAACATGCAGCTAATCCAGACGCCTGAGTTTGAGGCGCAGGTCAAGCAGCTCCGAAAGACATATCGTCAAATCGATATAGACCTCGCGCTATTGAGCGTGTTGGAAGAGGGAGTCCGCCCCCAAGACAATCGATTGCAGAATATGGGCGGCATGGAGGTCTACAAGGCGCGCTTGCCCAACACTTCTGCGAGGGTCGGTACGCGTGGCGGCTTTAGAGTCGTATACCGCGTCAAGGATGGGACAGTAATTCTTCTGCTGCTTATTTGGGCGAAGTCGCGGACGGTCAACATTCCGGACAGCGAGATCCGTCGTGTAGCCAGCCAGTACTAAGCCGCTTTTATCTGCAAGTCCCCGCCACCTCCACCAGCCACAATCCGCCATCCGCGCCGTTGGCCGTCAGCGCAATAGTCCCGCCGTCCGGCGACAGCCACGCCCAAGCCCGCGTCGACCGCGTCAAGCGCAAGGGCAGCGCAGTCAATGTTTGCAACTCGCCCGCATCCCGCCGATAACATTGCAACTGCGGCGCAGCATCGCCCTCGGTAAAGACATAAATGCGCTCGCCATCCAGGACAGGCGCAGGATAATTGTTGCCGGGCAGCCTGGACTGGAAGAGCAACTCGCTGCCACCATAGGCATTCTGCAAATAATAACCGCTGATGCCGGCTTGTGCGCGCCCAACCAGCGCCGTCAGGCCATCGGCTGCAGGCGCGGGCACGGTGATCGAAGCCGGCATGTCTTCCAGCCGCTGGCTCAGCAAGCGACCATCGGTGTTGGCGGCAAAGTAGCGCACGGGCTCGCCATACGCCCCGATATAAATCGCCAGAAAGACGCCTGGCTGCCGCGCCCACTGGAATCCGCGCAGGCTGTATTGATGCAAGCCATCGTGTATCAAACGCGGGAAGCTGCCATCGGGCTCGGCCGAAAAGAGCGTGTGCAAGTCGTTCTGATAGACGACGCGCCGCGCATGGGGCGGAAAAGTCATTTGTGAGCCGCCAAAGAGCGCCGGATTGGGCTCGCCGCTCTGCGTGATCATGGCTGCGCCGCTGTTGGCGATCAGCTCGGGCGTAATCTTTTGCGCATCGGGGTGCTCAATATCGGAAAGCGCATTGTCCGCCAGGCTGTAACGCTGCCAGTCCAGCCCGGTGAAGAGCGCGCCATCACAGCCAGACCCAAAGATCAAAGCCGAGTCGTCCAGCCACTCCAGCAAAACGACCTCTTTGTCGCTGATTTGCCGAACCCCGGGCATTGCCGGCGCAATGGGCGGTGGCGCGACTGCATCGGCAGCCACTTCCAGCTTCAGGCGCGCGATTTCGCTGTCGGCGAATAGTTCAAAAGGCGCGCTGAAATCTTGATAAGCGCCGGGTGGCAGAGCATGATCAAGCAGCGCTGTGCCGCAAGCATCAACCAGATAGCCAAATCCCTCGCCAATCAGGCCATCGGCGGCATCATAGGCGCTCAGGCTGAGGGCGATATTGGTGTAGGCTTCCGCGCCGTGATTGAATAATTCGCCGCGCGCCACCAGACTCTCGCCGCCGAATAAATCTGGCTGGCTACCGATCTCGGTGTTGAAGAAGTAAAGCGGGAGGGAGTCCTGCGCCTGGACAGGCAGCGCCAGCAGCAGGGCATACAGACAAATCTTGCGTATCGCCCGCATTGGATCCCCCTCATTTTCAAACCCCCTCACCCCAAAATGAGGGAGGGGGCATGCTTGCGCCTACCGCCGGCCTGACGGGAGGACTGAGGAGGTGTCTATTCGCTTGCGCCGGTCATGCCTTCCAGCAACTGGGGCAAGAACCAGATATCCAGCAAGCTGACGGATTCCATGTCGCCAGCCAGCGGCGTGCCATCTTGCAGGCTCAGCGGTCCGCTCCATCCGAACATCTGCCCGGCGTTCATGGGGTCGGTCTGGAAGTCGTGAATCTCTTGGGCGAAGGCTTTGAGCGTCTCGCGCGTTTCCATGCTCAGCGCATCGCCAAAGACATAGCCGCCAACGCTGTAATCGGTATCGGTGTAGAAGCCATCGTCGCCGATCTCGTCCCACTTCGGCTCCCACCAGATCCATTCTTGCGACCAAGTGCCGTCCACGACGCGCTCGACGACATCCAGATAGGCGGGGCCCCAGTTGTAATATGCTGCGCCCAGGCAGGCATCCGGCGCTTCGGAACAGCCGTTGACATTGCCATAGGGCACGCCATAGCTGGTATCGCCTTCTGCCATGTATTGCCCAGAAACGGTGATGGCTTCGGTGGTGTCGATTCCCGAGATGATCACATCGGCACCGCCATCGAGGAAGCCCTGCGCCACTTCGGTCGGATCAAGCGTCACGCCCGGAATATTGAACCAGAACCCGATCCAAACGACCTCAAAGGCGATGTCGTCAGCGGACATGTCGTCGCGGTAGTTGTCGGCGCAATACCGCGCGCCCAGATAGCTGCTGGCAGCCAGTCGACGCGTTTCGGGGTTGATTAGCGCGCCCAGATAACCGATATGTCCCGACTCGCTGGTGAGCGCCGCGGCGCAGCCAGCGATCATACGCGGCAGCTCCATATAGGTATTGAAGTTGCCAACATTGGCGGGCGGCAGTTCGGGCAGCTCGTGCATCATGGCGTGCTCGCCTTCGACGATGCTGTTGGACTGAATGGCGTTGCTGCCAGTGATATTGATGAAGGTGACATCGGGGAAGGCCGCGGCGACGACATTGGTGTCTTCTTCAAAGCTATCGGATGTGGTGAAGATGACGGAAGCGCCATCGTCAACCATGAATTCAACGACATCCATGAGCGTGGTTTCGGGCGAGTCGGCGGGGTTGAGGCTTTCAAATTCCAGTATGGTCGCGCCCGTCTGCGCAGCGACATACTCGCCAGCTTCGTGATGCGAGGTGCTCCAGCCACGGTCGTCGTTGGGGCCAACCAACACGACGCCAACTACGAGGTCGCTCTGCGCTGCGGCCGGCGCGACCAATGCCAAAACGACAGCGACTGCCAGCATGAACAAGGGAATCTTGCGCATTTTATCTTCCTCCACGGGAATGAGTTTGGACGGGATTTGCCAACTCCAAGTGTAACGCAAATGCCTGACAATGCAAACAGCTCGTGCCCGGAAGACCAGCCTTGCGAGCAAGCCCGCCACCTAGAGGCGCCGATACAGCGCGATGGTCATTTCGCGGTGGATGCGGATGAGGAAGTCTTCGGCATCGGCGGTCAATTCTTCGATTCGTGGCAGGACAAAAGCGGGCATGCGGCTGCGGCGGAAGCCTTTCGCATATTCGCGCAGATCAGCGACGCTGTCGCAGTCGACGACGATCTCGAAAAGAGCGCTGTGGCGGGCGCGCAACTGATTCGCAGCAACGGCAGCTTGCAACGCCGAGTCGGCCGCGTCTCTTTCAGGACTGGTGGCGCTGGCATCAATCTCGCCAATGTTCCAGCAACCGCCGGGCATATCCAATTCAATGCGCCGGTTCTTTTTGGTGGGGCGCAGGTCAATCAGCCAGCCGCCAATTTTTAGCGCCCGCCGCGCTTCTGACAGGGCATGGACCATGCCCGCAATGTCGATTCATCAGAATGAGAGCGCGAAGATCGCCCCATCAAAACAAGCATCGCGAAAAGGCAAATCTATGGCGCTGGCAGCCAGGCACGTTGCTCGGGGCATATCATCAAAGCCAACTGCATCCAAAGCATCTGGCAGGTCGATGCCCACCACGCTCTCGGCAAGTTGATAATACTTGCGCGTCAGCCGCCCGCCGCCACAGCCAATCTCCAAAACACAGCCGACATCTTCGGCCAGCATGTCGTGCAGGTAGCTCTGCTCTGCGCCCGCTGTATCGCTTCGTATCGCCACTGCGCTCAGCCGCAAGCGCCAGTGCGAAAGACATAGGCATGATTCACCCAGCCGGCCAGGCCCGCATACTCGACCATAAACCAGTCTCCCGACCGTCCAGTTGCGCTCATGTTTGTCTGAAATGGGATTTCCGCGATGACAGGATAAGCGAGACTCGGTCCCTGACGCAGGTTGATTATGTCAACTGCGCGCAGACTGCAGTCAGTCAACGGGCTGGCATCAGGCACCGCTATGGCTGTCACTTCGGGCACCACCGTCGCTGCCATGGGGGCATCGCAATTTCCAGAGCGAAACACATATTCCCGGTTGACCCAGCCGCCTTGGCCCGCATATTCGACCAGGAACCAAGCCTGGGCTATGGCTGTCGCGTTCAATCTCGACTCGTTGGGGATCTCGGCGTAGATGTCATAGTCGAGCCCGGGACCAGCGCGCAGATTGAGGATGTCGCCGGCTGTCAGCCAGCAGCCAGACAGCGCTTGTCCGGCTGAAATCACCATCTCGGCTGAATCCACTTCCGACATGGTCCCTTCTGTGTCCGTCTGCGTCGTTTCCGCTTCTGGCGTTGGGGTCTCGATCATCGGCGGCAGGATGATAGCGCCCGCCTCGCCGAGAGAATCACAGCCCGGGCTGACTGCCAAATACCCCCCGTGCGCCCAGCCCAACTGTCCTTCGTAAGTAACCATGAACCAGTCGTCAGTTCTTGCCCTGGCGACCAGCGTGACGCCGCGAGGCATCGACAGCAAGCGAGAGTAATAAAGGCTGGGACCAGCGCGGAGACTCAGAATGCCGCTGGTTTCCACTTCGCAGGCGGTTGTCGAGGCGGGACCAGTTTCCGCGGGGGGCGGCGGACTGTCGCTCGTCTCCGCGATTGTTTGCACGGCTGTTTGACCACCTGGCAAGAGCGCCACCGTGCCCGCCCGGGTAATCCAACCGCAAGTCATGCCATCGACATTTTCTGCGGCCAGATCCGAGACTGCGCGCGGCGCTGTGGCAGCGTCCAGAAACTTCAGCCTTCCCTGCTGGCGAAAACAGACTCGAATCTCGGCATTGGCGTTGCCCCAAACATCAACAGCGCCGAGGACGCCCTGGGCGATCAACCCGGCATTGCCCACGCCAGCGCTGTCCACCTGTTGGCATTGAGTCTCGAAAGCGCGAAAACCGCTGACGACGATGTGAGCTGGTAAGTTCGCGCAAGTATCAACGGGCGGTTTGGGGGTCGGGGTCTCCGAAATATATTCCGGGCAAGAGCGTCTTGTTCCTTTAAAGTAGACCGCGTCACCATATACCGTGCCGCCACTGGTGACTCTGTCCAAATAATAGCTAGTTGTTTGGCCTCGATTTAGCCCCTTGATAACACAGTGCGGTTCGGAGTCGCTGCATACAACCTTCGCGCCGCTGTCGTCTCTAGGAATAAAAAGATACCCCCCTGCCTTGGGCGGGGCATCCCACGAAACCAATAGATCGCCGTCACAATCCGCCTCAACATGGACATCCTGAGCCTCAACCCGCGGCAGCGCGCTGGTGGCAATCAGCGCCAGCCCAAGCGCCAGCCAGGTACACAAACCTTTCATGAAAAACGCCCGATTGGTTAGATTTCTCGCGATATCCATGGCGAAATCCTTCACTCGCATTTAATTCATAGTAACCGTAATCGACAACCCATGTCAAATCTTGGAGTACGGCGGAGTGGGCTACGCGCTGCTTTGCCCTGCCAGCTTCCTGCGCATGGAAACAGCAGCGATTTGGCGCTAGCATTGGGCTATGCCAAGCAAGAGCGAGGTCGCTTGCGCAGGATGTCTGACCTCACGCTCAACATCACAGTGGACCGCGATAGCGCGACGCCGATTTATCGCCAGTTGATCGCGCAGATCCGCAGCTTGATCGAAAGTGGCGACCTGCCCGCCGGCGCTCGTTTGCCAGCCAGCCGCTCGCTCGCCCGCCAGCAGGGCATCAGCCGCATCAGCGTCGTCAATGCCTACCGGGAATTGCGCGACGCGGGTTTGCTCAGCAGCCATACCGGCAAAGGCACTTTTGTCGCGCGCCAGCAGACCGCCAGCGCCATGCCTCGTGCACAGCCTCCCGAACAGAGCCAGCGCGCCCCCGCCCTGCGCCACATGCTGCGGACAGACCGCCGCGACGGCATCATCGACTTCAGCGGCGGCACGCCACCCACCGAGTTCTTCCCGGTGCGCTATCTGCAAGACGCCATCAATCAAGTCATCGATCGGGATGGCGCGGACGCCTTGTCCTACGAAGTGGCGGAGGGCTATCGACCGCTGCGCATCGCCGTGCGCGATTATGTGCGGGCGATTGGCATTCGCTGCCGCCACCAGGATGTGCTGATCACCGGCGGCGCGCAGCAAGCCATCGATCTGGTCGTGCAATCGTTGATGAAGCCGGGCGAAACCTTGCTGACCGCCGACCCGACCTACCTGGGCATCATTGATATCGCGCAGGCGCGGCGCGTGCGCATCCATGGCTCGCCGGTCGACGACCAGGGCATCCGCATCGACGCGCTGGAGCAGGCTTGCCGCGACTTGCAGCCCCGCCTCATCTATGTCATGCCCAGCTATCAAAACCCGACCGGACACCTGATGCCCTTGCACCGCCGCCGACAACTGGCGCGACTCGCGGCTGACCTGCGCATCCCCATCCTGGAAGACGAGGTCTACCGCGAATTCCGCTTTGATGGCGAGGCGCTGCCGCCATTAAAGGCGCTGGATGAAAGCGGCGTGGTCATCCATACCAACGCCTTCACCAAGGTGCTGCTGCCAGGCGTGCGCATTGGTTATCTGGTGGCGGATGGCGCATGGCACGAGCGGCTGGTGCGCGTCAAACAAGCGGCCGATATCTCGACATCGGGCTTGAACCAGCGCGCGATTCACCTGCTGCTGGAGCGGGGCGTGCTGGGCAAGCAGCTGGAGCGCAACCGGCTGGAGCTGCGGCGGCGGCGTGGCGCGGCGCTGGCGGCTGCCCGGCGGCATTTTCCGGCTGGCGCGAGCTGGTTTTCTCCGCGCGGCGGCTTGTATCTGTGGGTGGAACTGCCAGCCGACGGTCCCAGCGCGGCGGACACCTTGCAAGCGGCGCTGGAACAGGGAGCGGCTTTTGCGCCGGGCGATCAATTCTCGGTGCGCGGCGGACACAAATATGCGCTGCGGCTGAACTTTGGCTTGCATCCGCCAGCTTTGATCGAAGCCGGTTTCCTGCGCATCGGCGAGGCCTGGCGGAGCTTGCGGGCGGTTACTTGAGAGGAAAGCCCGGAATCGCCGCGTCAATCGCCGCCATGATGCGCCGCGTCTCCGCCAGCGCGACGATGATTTTCTGATAGTGCGTCAGGTCTGCGTAGGACAAGTTGCGCCCGCGCCGGTCTTTCAGCCATTTATGCGGCACTTGATAGCCGCCAATATGAAAATCCCATATCTCCCGCGGAACGCCGCCGACATATTGCGTCTTGTTGATGTACACGCGCTGCTGGACCTCGTTGTACTTGGGATAACCGCGAGCCACTTCGTTGTCGCCTTCGATATCGAATGTGGTGATGAAGTCCGACAGCCTGGGCGATTTCATCAGGTGCAGGCCCACCAACTCCGCGCCGTATTGGACGAGCCTCCCGAACAGCCCCGCATCCGATGTCAGGGGCAGGCGCGGAAAATCGATTTTGAGGAACTCGGCATAGCGCTGGCGGTAGCTCGGGCTGTGGAAGATGGCGTAGGCGTAATAAAAGACATCTTCGGGACCGAACCAATCGGGAGGGTCGCCATTGGCAAAGGCGCTGCCCTCGGTTTGGAATGGCAGGCCGAGCTTGGCTTCCAGTTCGGCGACGAAGGCTTTGGACAGGTTGGGTCGGCGGCCTTTGTCGCTTAGAGGAAATTCTTCTGGATCTGTCAGTTCCTTTTGTTTGTTTGGGTACAAATAGACGGGAAACAGTCGACAACCACCGCGTCGGAAGATATTGTAATCTACTAGGTTTTCGACACAGAATACTACATTCCACGCGGTGAAATCCGCAGCCTGCCCTGATCTACCTACAGTCAGTCCTATATTGGGTCTGGTTTGATCATTGGAATGCACATGGTTCATAATTCTTGCCCGAGGTCTGCACATGAACCCCTTGGATTTTCCAGTGTAATAGGAGAATCTGAAGTCGAATGGTCTGTAAGCTATTCGAGCTACATTGTCCCTTCTAGGACCGCTTGATTGGACGTCTGTTTGGGCCAGATGTACTTTCCAATCTTGCACATCTTTTCCTAATGTGAAACGTTCTCGGGCCGATTCCGGATCAAGCGTCGAGAATAGCGTGACAGTTTGCCAGACTGAAGTGACACTATCTCTAATTGTCAGTTTGTCTCGCGAAGTCACAATGCCGGAGTCGCTGTCAACCACCATATCGTGCAGCGCGTAGTAGTCCTGAAACTCGAGTGCTGTGTCAGCGTTTTGCGAAACAAAAAGATAATCTGGTGCACTGCTCTTAAGGGTTTTCCAAGCAGGTGTCAAAAGACTATTATTGCTTAGCCACAACTGCTTTTCTTTTCGCTTGCCCCAAACATCTATGTACTTAACGTCTGCGGCTTCCACTGATTTGTTGCTATCCTTGATGAATATGCCAATGGCTACCCCCATCTGTATGTCAAATACATTATCGTCCTTCGTTCCTTCTGGCGTAGCTTCCCGTTTTCTTGTGTTACCATGCAGATTTATGATCAAAATGTCGGTAAAAGACTGAAGCAAACTTGCCCGCATCCCCCGAAAGGTAGAGTTATCAAGGTATCCATGATTTGTTATGAATGCTAGTATCCCTTCACCTGATTGCTCAATGCGCCACTGTCCAAAGCGAATGAATTTTACATAGTCATCCTGCAAAGCTTTTGGATTCCGTTCGCCCAGTGGTTCACCATCTACAAAGTAATAATCAAGCAACAAATCACTAATCCAATCACTTTTATTCTGCGAATCATAAGAATAGGGCGGATTGCCCAGCACGACCATGATCGGCTTGTCGCGTTTGATGGCGGCCGCTTGATTCGCTTCGTCGGCGATGAAATTGGCAAATGGCAGTTCGGGCGCTTCTTTCGCCTCTTCCAGCGAGTTCGTCAGATATATGCCCAGCCGTTCGCCTTCCTTGAACTCGTAGCCGGCTTCTTTCAGCTGCAAGCTCAGGTTCATGTGGGCGACGGTGTAGGGTGCCATCAGCAGCTCGAAGCCGAAGATGCGCGGCAGCAGGCGCTCTTCGACATAGCTCTTCCACAAGCCCTGCTGACCGGCGAAGGCCTCTTTTATTTGCTCGATGACGAAATACAGGAATGTGCCCGTTCCCGCGGCCGGGTCGAGAATGAGCGCGTTCTCGTCGGCTAATCCGCGCGGTCGGTCGAAGCGCGTTTTCAAGATGTGGTCGACGCTGCGCACGATGTATTTGACGACCGGCTCGGGCGTGTAATAGACGCCGCGCGTTTCTCGCAGGCTCGGGTTGTAAGCGCTGAGGAAGCTCTCGTAGAAGTGCACGACCGGGTCGGTTTGCCCCGTGCGCGTGCCGAAGTGGGCGAGGATGCTGTCCATATCGGTGTGGCGCAAGATCTCGACCAGGCTGTCCGCCATCCAGGTGAGGCGGCTGCCCATGTCGAAGCGGCTGTGATAGAAGAGATCGCGCAGGAAAGGGTTTGTGCGAGGAATGTCGTCGGCAGCTCCGCGCAGGCTGAATTTTGCGGGATCGCCGGGATAATTCACGCGCGAAGCGAACAGCCCATAAGCCAGCGTTTGGGCGTACATATCGGCGAAACTGGGGATGTCGAGGTCGGGCAGCAGGGTCTTCTGGAAGGCGGCCAATTGATTTTGCAGGTTTGCGCTGGGCGCGCCGCTCTTGAGATCTTTTTCAATGAAGTGGGCGATGAAGTGGGCGCTGCGGGCGAGCCGATCGGCCAATTCGCGGGCGCTGTTGACCGACTGGGTCGTCTGCCGGGCGAAGCGTTGCAGCATCTCGGTCAGGTCGCCATAGGCCGCGGATATCCGTTGTATTTTCCCTTGCTTCAGCCGCGCGATGCGGATGGTTTGGATCTTCTCGCCATTCACATACCAGCGGAATTCGAGGTAGTTGGTCAGAATCAGATTGCCGTGCGCCAGGTAGCGCTTGATTTGCTCTGATTTTTCCGTGCGGCTCAACTGGTTGCCGATGTCTTTGGCTTCGACGATGCCGATGGGCACATTGCCCGGCTGTCGCAAGACGACAAAATCGGGCATGCCGATTGCTGTGCGCGCGGGGTCGTTGACGGCGTTGAGGCGCGCGTCTGCGCTTTCCAGCAATGTTTGCAAAGCCGGGCGATAGGCGTGCTCGCCGGCCACATCGGTTCGGTATTTGTCTTGAATCCCGGCCAGATACTCGCGGATGGCGCTCATGCTTTTGTCTGCGCTCTCGTGTCCTTTGTTGGCTGCGGCGTATTATGCCACAGGGATTGACTGGCCCGAGCCGCTCACGCATCCAGATCGACTGGCGCGGCTGCATCGTCCACGCAGTTGGGGTCGCTCTCGATTGCCGCCAGCCCCTGCAGCACATTGCGCGTGGTCGCCTGGTCGCCATTTGCCTGTGCCAGCGCCAGCGACTCGCGCAGCAGCGACCAGCCCCGCGTGCAATCGCCGGTGTAATAATGCGACAAGCCCAGTCGGTAGCGGCAAGACAAGTCGTAGGCGCCATCATCGTGCTCCAGGCAGGCCTGGAAGGCTGCGCGCGACTCATTGAATTGGCGTTCTCGGTAATGCAGCAATCCCAACTGGAATTGGGCGGCTGCGTCGTTGGGGTTGTTGTCCACCGAATCTTTGCAGAAGCCCAGGGCGCGAGCGAATTCGCCCACTTTGCGATACGCCAGGCACAGGCGCAGCAAGCCGCGGGCGTTGCGCGGGTCGATTGACAAGACACGGTTGTAGAGGTCGATGGCGCTGCTGTTTTCATCGCGGGCCAGGTACAAGCCAGCCAGCTCCAAATGGGTCGGCAGATAGGTTGGCCGCAGTTCAATGGCGCGCTGCAAGTGGTTTATGGCATCGTTGTACGAGCCCACCGACTGCAAGGCATAGGCATAGGCGCGGATGAGATCGGCATCGTCAGGATTGACCGACAAGCCGCGTTCGCCAGTTTCCAGCGCTTCAGTCCAACGATCGGTATCGACATAGGCGCGGGTCAACGCGGCATACAGCGGCGTATAGCGCGGGTTCAGCTCCAAGCCCGACAAGGCGATCGGGATAGCCAAGGCGGCCTGCCCCCGCCAGGTCAATGCGGCGGCTTGCAAAGCGAATCCCCGCTCATCGCGAGCGTCCAGATCGGTTATCGTCGCGCCCAGCTCCAGCGCTTCGGCATAGCGCTCCAGCTCGATCAGCAAGCTGCCATGCGCATAGAGATAGGCGATGCTGCGCGGCCGCTCGGCGACGGCCCTGGCCAATTCGGCTTCGGCGGCCAGCAAATCGTTGTCGATGATCAACTGCGCGGCATAAGCGGCGCGATGGCTGGGTCGTGGCGTGGGCGTGGGTGGTGGCGCGCCCAGGCTGGTGACGGTGGCTGCCAGCCGATCCCACTGCCAGACCAGCGCCGATATCAACAGCGCCAGCAGCGCAGCGACAAAAAGCAGGTTGCGGATGCGGCGGCGTTTGGGCTGTCGGAAGAAGGGCTGCGTGTAATCACGCTTGATCTGCATGCCCTAGATGCCTCCAATGGGCGTGGGCGGGATAGCCGTCGGCGGGATGGCTGTGGGCAACAGCACATTTTCATAGCCTGGGCAATTGGCGCGGATGCCGCCCAAACCTTCGTTGATAATGGCGATGATGCTGGGTTGGCTCGTCAGTTGCAGCGCCTCTTGCAGCACCTGCCAGGCTGTATCGCATTGATCCAGAAAGTAATAGGCCAGGCCGCGAATGTAATAGCATTCCACTGCGATCGACCCCAGCTCGACGCAGCGCTCCAGCGAGTCCAGCGCGCTTTCATAATTGCGGCGGTTGTATTGCAGTTGCCCCAGATACTGCCAGGCTGGCGCATACGTCGCGTCAATTTCGGTGGCGGTTTCGCAATAACGGCTGCCTTCCAGAAATTCGCCAACTTCGGCATAGGTTTGGCAGATGCGCAGATAGGCTTTGGCATTGTCCGGCTCCAGCTCCAGGATGCGCCGGTAGATGCCCACCGCCATCTCCTGATAATTCTGCTGTCGATACTGTCCCGCCAGCTCGAAGTAGGGCGCGGTGTGGTTGGGGTTGATAGCCACAGCCTGTTCCAGCGCGGCGATTGCTTCGCTGCTGCGCCCGGTGTAGATAAGTGGGATAGAAAACGCGCGATGAGCGAAAGGATCGAGCGGGTCGAGCCGGGTGGCGTGCAAACCGCGTTGATAGCCTTCTGCATACCGGCCGATATTGGTGTAGGCAACTGCCAGCGCGGCATGCAAAGGCGCAAAGTTGGCATCGCGCTCCAGGCCCGAGACAGCCACCGGGATGGCGCTGCCGGGGTCTGACCATATCAATGAACGCGCCTTCAAGGCATAGCCACGCGGATCGTCAGGCGCCACGGCAATCGCCCGGTCACCCAGTTCGCGTGCCAATGCATACTGGTCGGCTTCGATCAGCACACGCCCATATTCATAGAGATAGGCGACATCGTTGGGTCGCTGTGCGATCGCCAACTCAAAATCTGCCAGCGCCAGGTCAATATCGCCCTCGTTGTAAAGCGCAATGCCCTGCTCGGCATGCTGACTGGGGAAGAGCGTCGGCGTCGGCGCCCAGCCCAAAAAGGACAGCGCCGCGCCCTGCATCTCGTCGTAATAGAAAAAAGTGAGCGCCAGCAAAGTCACGCAGATGCCCAAAATCGTCCCGGCGAAGAGCGCAAGCGGAATACCCGACAAGCCACGCCGCTGATTGAAAAATAGCCGCTTTCTGCCGCGGTCGATCCTGCGATAATACGCCATGGGTATAGTTTAGCACGGCTGCAGGCCGCATCTGCTATACTGGCGCAGGAGCAACTTGCCTATGCGACGAATTGGCTTGATTGGCGGCTTGAGTTGGGAATCGAGCGCCGAATACTACCGCATCATCAACCAGGCAGCGCAGCGGCGACTGGGCGGTTTGCATTCTGCCGATTGCCTGATGCTGTCCTTTGACTTCGCCGAGATCGAAGCCCTGCAGGTGGCGGGCGACTGGGCGGCGGCAACCCAACGGATGGTATCGGCGGCGCAGCAACTGGCAGGGGCGGGAGCGGGCTGCATCGTTATCTGCAGCAACACCATGCACCGGATGGCGGACGCTGTGCAGGCAGCTGTCGAATTGCCGCTCATCCACATCGCCGATGCCACAGCCCAGCCCATTTTGCAGGCGGGATTGCACACAGTCGGCCTGCTGGGCACGCGCTTCACCATGCAGCAGGATTTCTATCGCGGACGACTGAGCGAGCGGCATGGCTTGAAAGTGCTCATCCCTGACGAAGCTGGCTGCGCAGCCGTGCATGGCATCATCTACGCCGAGCTGGTGCGTGGCGAGATCCGCGACGAGTCGCGACGCGAATATCAGCGCGTTATCGAGCAGTTGGGGGCGGCTGGCGCGCAGGCGGTCATCCTGGGCTGCACCGAGATCAGCCTGCTGATTAAGCCGCCGGACTCTGCCCTGCCCACCTTCGACAGCACCGAGCTGCATGCTCTGGCGGCGCTGGACTGGGCGCTGGCCTGATGTTTTTGATTTTGTCAAACGGGGCAGGTAGAATTGCTGGATAAAGTTCACAACGGCAGCGAGGACAGGAAATGGCGGAAAATACCAAACAAGCGAAGGATTTGCAGCCAGCGGCAGGCAACGCGAACAGCCCGGCATCTATCACGCTGGCGGACAAGATTGATATTCAATTTATGCCCGCATCTGGTGAACGCGCCATGTCGATGGCGGGCTTCAATCCGCGTTATCGCGATTTCGTGGACTATATCATCGGCATCACCCACGAAATCTGGGAAGAAAAAGGCATCGGCAAGCTCTACGATTATTATGCCAACACGATACATTTTCACACGGCCAGCGGCACGATGTATGGTCGCGAAGCCGTCTTTGCCAGCACAATCGAAGCCCTGGCTGCTTATCCCGACCGGCGGCTGTATGGCCACGAGGTGATCTGGGGCGGCGATGATCAGGTTGGGCTGTATTCCTCGCATCGATTGATGCACGAAGGCACAAACCGCGGCTGGTCGAATTATGGCCCGCCCACGGGCAAGCGCGTCAACTATCTCGCCATCGCCGATTGCTTCTGCAAGCGCAACATGGTCGTCGAGGAATGGGTCGTGCGCGATGAACTGAGCAAGGTGATCCAGCTGGGCTTGGATCCAGTCGCCTCAGCCAAAGAGATGGCGGCTCGTCAGCGTGATGATGCCGCATTTTCGGCGCGCATCGCTGGCGATATCGAGCGCGGCAACGGCCAGCTGCCACCAGCCGAGTGGGTCTCCCGCCCTGGCGAAGCATTCGACCCCGAAGATTTCATCGGGCAAATGTTTCACGAAATCTGGAATTGGCGCTTGCTGAACAAGGCGAGCGAGTTTTATCACGAGAACTTCGCCTTCGAGGGTCCCGCGGGCCGATCCTTCCTGGGTATCAACGACTTTCACAACTATGTGTTGTCGCTGCTTTCGCCCTTCCCGGATCTCGCCATCAGCACAGACCATTTTTGTCATGTTGGCGATGCCGAGGCGGGCTGGCGGGTCGCGACTCGCTGGACTCTGCGCGGCACGCATACGGGCTTTGGTCGCTACGGCGAGCCGACCGGCAAACCGGTGCGCTTGCTGGGCATCACCCATCATTTGATCCGGGATGGGCTGATCGCCAACGAGTGGACGGTCTTCGATGAATTCGCCCTGTTGCAGCAGATTTATGCCTAGCGCCGATGCCGCAGAAAGACGATTGAGTGTGTCCCGTACCGACGACAAATACTTCACCACATCGTTTCAATACAGCCCGATTGACCAGGCGCGCAACATCGCCAACAAGCGACGCGTTGTCGCCATCCAACAGGCGCTGACCGAGCAGTCAATCGAAAGCCTGCTCGAGGTCGCGCGAGAAGTTTATGCCGCTGATGTCGCGCTGAATGTCACGCACCCCATCAACGAACTGAGCGGCGCTGCAGCCGGACTATCGGCGTTGTGGCTGCCCTTGCGAAAGGCGCTGCCCGATATGGAACGGCGCGATTTCTTTGTGGCGGGCGGACGTTACCGCGATGGCGATATGGTGGCTTGCATGGGCGAATATGTCGGCACATTCGTCAATGACTGGCTGGACATTCCGGCCACGCGCGGCGTCGTCCAGTTGCGCTATTGCGAGGCGCACAAGCTGCGCAACGACAAGATCGCGACCAGCTATATCTTCCTGGATGCGCTGGACTTGATGCGACAGGCTGGTTACTGGCCGATCGCGCCTAGCCTGGGCAAAGAGATGGCTTGGCTGCCGCCACGCACGCTGGATGGCCTGGTCTTGTCGCCGCAGGACGAAGACCGCTCGCGGCGGACAATCGAAACGATCTTGCGCATGCACGCGGCGCTGGGCTACTACAGCGGTCAACCACCGACTCGCTCCGTCCTTGATGAAATGGAACAGGCGGAGCACTGGCATCGCAACTTCATGTGGTACGGGCCAGCCGGCATCGGCACGACGCGCGGCTTGAAGGGCTTTGAAGATTATCATCAGATTCCCTTTTTGGTGGCATTTCCCGACCGCGCGGGCAGCGAGCAGGGCCACTTCATTCGCATCGGCGATGGCTATTTTGCGGTCACGGGCGGCTGGGGCTATCTGCGGGCGACGCACACTGGCGGCGGCCTCTTTGGCGTGCCAGCCACGGGCAAACGGATCAAAATGCGCGTCATGGACTTTTATCGCTGCGATGACGAAACCATCGTCGAAAATTGGGTGCCGATTGATGTGCCGCATATCCTGCTGCAGATGGGCGTGGATGTGTTCGGGCGCATGCGGCATCAATTCCGACAGCATGGCGCGGCGTCGGCAGGCGAATGGCTGGTCGGTTGACCTGCTAGACCCCCCTCGGTCCCCCCGTCGGGTCGAGGGGAGGATGGCTGCCCGAAACCGGACGCAGTCGTAGGGGCGATTTATCAAGTCGCCCGATTTACAATCAATGGCAAGGTCGGGCGATCTGATAGATCTCCCCTACGCGAGATACGCTGTATTCACGGAGGCCTGATGCACACAGATATTCATAACGCCAACAAAGCACGCATCGGCGAATTGCGCGCTGTTCTCTATGATATAGACGCGGCGGCTTTGCGCGGGCGGCTGGCTGAGTTCTTTGCGGCCGATTGCGCTGTGCATTTGGCGAATCCACTGGAAAAAATGACGGGGCCCGCTCAACTTTACGAAGAGGCTTACGCGCCACTGCTGCAGGCTGTGCCCGATTTGGAACGGCGCGACTTCATCGTCATGGCGGGCGAAAGCAACGGGCATAACTGGGTTGGCTGCTGTGGGCACTATATGGGCGTCTTTGAACGCGCCTGGCTGAGCATCCCGCCGACGCAACACCTGATGGCGATGCGTTATCACGAGTTCTTCCGCCTGGAAGACGGGCAGATCGTCGAGATGCAAGCGCTGTGGGATATCCCGCAAGTGATGATGCAAGCGGGTGCCTGGGCGATGTCACCGAGCCTGGCGGTGGAATGGGTCGTGCCGGGTCCCGCAACAGAAGATGGCATCATCAGCGCCGCGCACGACGTTGACGAATCCGCCGCTAGCCTGCAATGGGTGCTGGACATGCTCATCGGCTTGAAGCGCAATGAAGAAAGCGTCGAAGCCATGCAGTTGGACAAATACTGGCATCCGCAGATGATGTGGTATGGACCGGCCGGCATCGGCTCTATGCGGCGCATCAGCGGCTTCCGCAATTGGCATCAGATTCCTTTTTTGAAAGCCATGCCCGACCGCGACGCCTTCACCGACGGGCGCAGCGTCTTCTTCGCTGACAACGCTTATGTCGGCTTCACGGCATTCCCCGGCATGCAAATGACCATCAGCGGCGATGGCTGGCTGGGAATCGCGGCATCGGGACAGGCGATCACCATGCGCAGTCTCGACTTCTGGCGCATGGAGAATGGGCGCATCCGCGAAAACTGGGTGCTGGTCGACCTGCTGGATGTCTATACACAGCTGGGAGTCGATGTCTTCGGCCGCATGCGCGAGCTGACAGTGGCGCGACACGGGCATATCGCGGTGTAAGTCGCAAGTCAATTGCCACAGAGACTCTGAGGCACCGAGGGGAGTGAACGCCCTCTCCCCGTCAGAACGGAGTGGGTAGCCAAAGCCTGCTATAACCCCTCCCCAGCCCCTCCCCGTCAGAACGGAGTGGGTAGCCAAAGCCTGCTATAACCCCTCCCCAGCCCCTCCCCGACGAGTCAGGGAGGGTAGCCAAAGCCTGCCTCCCCCAGACCCGTCGTTGAGACCGAGGGGGCACCTCCCCCTGTCTTACCGCGGGGACTGCGGGTCGTGCATGGGCAGTTGCTCGACCGGGATGTCAGCCAGGCGCGGATTCGACCTATCGCGCGCCGATAGCTGCGGGCTGGTCAATCCCCAGTCGATATTGGCTTGTGGATCGTCCCAGGCGACGCCAAATTCGTCCGCGCCATCATAATAATTGTTGACGATGTAAAGCAGCGTGCAGTCGCTGAGAGCGGCGTATCCGTGCGCCACGCCCACGGGAATGAAGACGCCCACGGGATCAGCGCCGTCTATGTCAATAGTCGCGGACATCCCGAAGCTCGGCGAGTTGCGGCGCAGGTCAAAGAGCCCTACGCGGATGCGCCCGCTGGTTACGCACCAGTAATCGACTTGTTTGAAGTGATAATGCAATCCGCGCAAGGCGCCGGCTTGGCTGTCGCTGCGGTTGCTTTGCAGGCGCGCCCAGCTGACCTGCGGGAACCACTCGCTGCGAAAAGTTTCCATGAAGCGGCCGCGGGCGTCGGCTGCGGGTTTATATGGCACCGTCATAAGATCTCGGATGATCGGGTGAGGACGAGCAGGGTTGAGAGGCATGATGAAGACCTCGGGCGCTTAATCGCAGCACATTAGCACAAATTGCGGGCAGAGCGCAAGTTGCCAATTTTTGCGGGAGCAGGGAGTTTTGCTGGCTGTGCGCTGCGTTGCCCCCACCCCAAACCCCTCCCCCAAGATGAGGGAAGGGCTTCAAATCCTACTGACAGCGCAGATAACTCCCCTTCCCTCGTTCTGGGGAAAGGGGGCTTGATTATCGTGGCGGATAGCGACCATAATGCCGACACGAAACAACGACAGGAGCGCAACTATGGCAATCGCGGTGATGGCAGTGATTATCGCGCTGAATATCCTGCTGCTGCTGGTGGTCATGCGCATCGGCACGCGCGAAGAGCATGCAGGCGAAATCGCGGCGACCGATTCGCCCGCTGTGCTGGCTTGGCGGGCGCGCGCCCAAAGCAGCCAACCTTCCGCCGAAACCAGCGACGCCTGATCCTCGCCAATGCGCATTGGGCTGTTGACCGCCGAGTTGAACCGCGCGAACGGCTGGGCAACTTACAGCTCCAATCTGGTCGAAGGCTTGCAGGCGCTGGATATCCAGATAGTCGTCGTCAGCGCCAGGAACAGCCCGCCGACCGACATCAAAACGCGGACTCTGCTGCCGACCCTGACTCCGCCTGACAGCCACAGCCTGGCGCGTTCCTTGCGCTTGCTGCCCCGCTTGCGGACGATATTCCGCGACTGCGACATCATCCACGCCACAGCCGAACCCTACGCGATTTTGGCGGCCGCGCTGGCGAGGGAGCGTCCACTCTTCATCACCGCCCACGGCAGCTATGTCAATCTGCCGCGCATGCGCCGTTTTCCCGTGGGAGCGCTGTATCGGCGCGCCCTGCAGCGAGCGCAGTTGATATGTGTCAGCCGTCATACGGCGAAAGTGGCGGCAGAATTGATGCCCGGCGTCAGCACAGCCGTCATCAACAACGGCGTGGATGCCGCGCGATATGCCAGGTCCGCGCCAGAAATCGACAAGCGAGCGCCCACAGCGCTGGCTGCTGGCGGGATCAAGCCGCGCAAAGGCACGCTGCAACTGGTCGAGGCGATGGCAGTGGTGCGGGAATCGCTGCCAGAGGCGCAATGCGTGATCCTGGGCGATCCCGGCGAAAGCAGCGATTACACGCGGCTGGTGCGGCGGCGCATAGCTGAACTGGGTTTGGGCGACGCCGTGAATATAGCAGGCTTCGTAGACGAGGCGATCATGCGCGGTTGGCTGGCGGCGGCTGATGTGGTGGCGCTGCCGGCGCTGAACGATGGCATGTTCTTCGAAGGCTTTGGGCTTGTGCTGCTGGAAGCTTGCGCGGCGGGCACAGCGGTGGTCGGCACGGACAACTGCGGCGTGGCTGATGCCATCATTGACGGCGAAACCGGCTTGGTCGTCTCGCAAGCCAATGTAGCGGACGAGCTGCCGCGGGCGTTGATTCGCTTGCTGAGCGATGTGGATTATGCGGCGAAATTGGGCGCGGCGGGACGGCGATACGCGCAGACACAAACCTGGCGGGCGGTCGCCGAGCAGGTGAGCGAGCTGTATCGCGCGGCGCTAGGCTGAGCGCAGCCCATCGGCATATAGAAAGAAGCTGTCGGTGGCTTGCACTTGGATGTCGAAACCGTGCTCGCGCAGAGTCGCCGTCAGCGCTTGCGGCTGGTAATAGATCTTGACGATTTCGTATTGTCGCCCGTCTTTGAGTTCGCGCTGCTGCCGGTCTGCGCCCAGCGATTGTGTGCCCGTGCGCGGATTGGACGAATCTGGCTCGCGGGAATCCACGATGAACAAGCGGCCACCAGGTCTCAGCGACGCCCGCACTGCTTGCAAGAAGCTCGACAGCTTGTCGGCCGGCACATGCGACAGCCAGAAGCCAAAGAAGACCATATCGACTTGCTGCTGTGGTCGCCACTGAAACAAATCGCACAGCGCATATTCGACATGGTCGGCGGCCAGTTTGGCGCGATTGATGGCGATCATCTCTGGCGATGCGTCCAGCGCCGTGACTCGCTCGCCCAACTGCGCTAACTCCTGCGTCCAGATGCCCGTGCCCGGCGCAAGCTCCAGGATATGCTCGCAGCGCGTCCCGCTGTGCAACTGGCGATGTACGATTTCCACTTCCTGCTGCCATTGCTTCGTGTGTGCAGGCCCGTGATCGTAACGTCCTTTTCGATAGAACCACTCGTCATATTCTGGCGCGCGGGCGCGATAATATTCGATCTGCTGCTGCAAGCGCGTGGTCATAACCCCCCTCAGTCCCCCGTCGGTTCGGGGGAAGGATTTACTTCATCGTCCGTACGGGATCTCGCGGGGACTGCCCGTCCGGGTCGTTGAGTTGCGTGCCCGGCGGCGCGGGCACATCGCCCTGCAGCAGCGGGTCGTCGGTTTCGCGCATCCAACGGTCGAGCCTCGCGCGCATATCAGCCAGCGCCGGCGCATAGGCCGCGTCATCGACAAGGTTATTGCGCTCGACCGGATCCAGCAATGTGTCATAGAGCTGTTCGGGCGCAGGCGCTCGCTCGCCAAAACCCGCGGCAAGCAGTTCGGATTTGGCGAAGCCGTCATCGATATTGCTCAGCACAGGTCCCTGGCGGTCGTCATAGCGGCGGATGTATTTGTACCGGTCGCTGCGCACAGCGCGTTTGGGTTCATAAGCGGCGTGATAGCTGACTTCGGCGAAGAGCTCAGCGCGGATTGAATCGGCTTCGCCACGCAGCAAGGGCAGCATGGATGTTCCTTGCAGCCAGTCGGGCGCTGGGATATCCAGCAGGTCGCAGATGGTGGGAAAGATGTCGATATGGCTGATCATGGCGTCGATGACCCGTCCGCCGGCAAAAAGACCCGCGCCATGCATAATCAGCGATACACCGATGCCATGGTCTGTCAAGTTGCATTTCATGCCGGGGAAGGCCAAGCCATGATCGGTCGTGTAGATGACCAGGGTATTGTCGCGCAGGCCACTTTCGTCCAGGGCGCGCAGCACCTGCCCGATCTTGTCATCGAGGATCTTCGCCATGGCGATGAAGTTGGCCATGTCCTGACGTCCAGCCGGCGTATCGGGCATTGGCGTCGGCGGCAGCACATAAGCCGGATCGACATCATTTTCCAGCGGGAACTCGCGGTGCGTCTCGAAGAAACCGACAGTCAGCCAAAAGGGCGTCTCTGGCGCGTCGCGCAGGAAGTCCACGGCGGCGGTGTGGGCTTGGGCATGCTTGTCCGTCAGCACCTGGTCATAACCGACTTCAGACGCGGCGTTGGGACGGGCGGCGGGATTGACATGCTGGATGCCGGCCAGCGCCGAGGTGTAGCCCGCGCCTTTCAACGTATGGATGATGTGCTGGCGGAAGTCTCCCAGCTGAAAGCCGCGATTCGCCAAGCCCAGCATGCCAGCGCTGTGCGGTGATTGCCCGGTGAGCAAGGCAGCCCGGCTGGGCGAGCAGGTGGGCGCGGCGCAATAAGCTCGGCGGAAGAGCGCGCCTTGCTGAGCGAGTCGCTGCAGGTTCGGCGTGGGCACAGCGTGGCCATAGGGGCTGATGTAACGCCCCGTATCGTGCGAATGAATGTAGAGGATATTTGGTCGCGGCATGACGCTCTCGTCTGGCTAGGCGGGCATCCAGCCTTCTTTGCCTTGGAAGGGCATGTGCGTTTCCGCGTCAAAGGTCGGGCGGTCGGCATATTGGTTGTCGTTGCCGCTGTCGGGCGCGCCCCGCACCAGGATAGCCCGGTCGCTACCACGCAGGACGCGCGTCGAGGTGGGGATGTAACGCAGCGTCAAGCCGATGCGCCATTTTTCCGACTCGTTGGGCTCTGAGCAGTGGATGATGCGCGGGTTGTGCAGGGACACATCGCCCGGCGCAAGCTCCAGGTCGACCACATGCGAGTCGTCGATTTGCGAAGGGTGAATGCCAGACGCGAGCACATTTTTGCCATCGGGCACATCGACCATCTCACGGCGCGATAGCAGGCGGTTGTTTTGCGTGCCCGGCAAGACGCGCAGGCAGCCATTTTCGCGCGTGGACTCGGTGGCGGCCAGCCAGATCGTCGTGACTTCCATGGGCTCCAGGGGCCAATAGCTGCCATCCTGATGCCAAAGCACCCGTTGCCCGTGTCGCGGCGGTTTGGCGATATAGTGCGCTGCCCACATGGCGATGTTGGGACCCAGAAATTGCTCGACGATATCCACCAGTCGATCATCGCTGACGAGCCGGTGCATGAATGGGTCGCTCACCAGCATGTCGTGCCCGAACTTCTCCGGGCGGATGTCGGGGTGGCGCTTGGCGAGCCAGTGTACATGCTCGGCGGTTTCTTGCGCGAGACCGGCATCAATCGCGTTGCGGACGATTACATAGCCTCGTTCATCGTATTCCTGGCGCAGGGTGGCGCTCATGATCTTTCTCCCATTTTGCGGGTCACTTTGGCGCATAGTTTCAGCAATCCGCGAGCAAATGTCAAGTGATTGCAGCGCATCAGCCCCTGTCGACATCAGCCTTCTGTTTGCGCGGCGGGTGCTGGGGCTTCAGGTGCAGCGTGACGCCGCCGAAGACGGGCGCGCAGAGGTTGTAGATGACGACCGTGAGCGCGGTGGAGATGCCGCCAGCCAGCGCGCCCAACAAGGACATCTGCGCCAGCAAGGGAGCGAGCACATCGGGCGGCACAAAGACATCCCAGAACTGGAACAAGTTGTTGAGCAGCAACAGCAGCCCCACAGGCAGCGCCGCCGCCAATGCCGAGACGACCGCGGCGATTTTGACTGTCGATGCAAATCCGATGCGGGTGATGGTGTGGGTCATGGGATTTCCTCTGTTCCTCAGTGAAACCAAGAAATTCATACACATTTTTACCACCGAGTACGCCGAGTATATTGAGTACACAGAGGCAAAGGCAAAAGCGAATCGAGCTGGAATCTGGCTAGCCAAAGTACATAAGGGTCTGCGTGAAGTATACGAATGAGCCGGTCATATTAAATTCCAGCATACTCTAAAAGTATTCTCAGTGTACTCGTTAAACTCGGTGAACTCGGTGTCCCGTTTTTTTATTACTTACTTGGCATTCCCTTTGTGCTTCTGTGTCAAATTGCGTGTGGCATCCATTTTGAATTGCTGTTTCTACCCCAACACCTGCGCGGCGCGATCAATGTTGCCGACGCTGTAGTATTTCGCAGCGGGATGATGCGTGAAGAGGGCGGCGGTGCTTTGCTCGGGCAGCCACTGCCAGCTCTCGGTCAGTCCCATGCCCAGTTCTGTTTCCAGCTGCGGCAGCAAGCGCAGCACGATCTCGTGGTCGCGCAATTCGGGACAAGCGGGATAACCCCAGCTATAGCGTTTGCCTTGCCCGGCCGCGATGCCCAGCTGGCCTTGCACGAGCCGCGTCAGGTAGTTGGCGGTGGCTTCGGCCGCCTGCACAGCCAGCCCATGAAAAAAGTAGGCTTCGCTGTATTCGTCAGCCGCTTGCATACGGTCAAATTCGCGCGTGGCTGCCTCGCCCACGGTCACCGCTTGCAAGGCGACCACATCGACTTTTCCGCCCTCGATAGGCGCGAAGTAATCGCTGATGCACAGGAACTCGCCGGCGGGCTGCCGTGGAAAGCGAAAACGCGCCGCTTCTTGCAAATCGCCTCTGGCTTCAAATAGGGCGGCATCCCAGATAATGAGCTCATCGCCAGCGCTGTTGACGGGCAGATAGGCATAGACCGCTTGCGGCTGTAGTGTGCGGTGGCGCTGGGCATCCCGCGACATACGCCCCAACCGCGCTTCAAACTCGGCATGCAGTTGCTGCCATTCCGCGCCCTGCTTGTTCTTTGCGCCCCAGGAGAGGCGGAAAAGCTCCGGCTTGTGCAGGTGTTGCAGCACAATTTCCAGCGGCATTTCCCGGATGACGCGGCTGCCCCAAAAAGGTGGCTCGGGAATGGCGGGAGCATTGGCAACTGTCTTGCGACTGCCACCACGGCGGGCGCGGCGGCGACGCGGCTTGCGATTCACTTCGGCATAGGCTTGGCTGAAGACCTCGTCCAGGAATTGGTCGTGGCGCGCGGCATCCAGCAGCTGATCGACCACCGCCAGCCCTTCGAAAGCATCGCGGCAATAAAAAACGCCGGCTTCGTACGGATCGCCGCCATCGTCGAGGAACAGGATGCGCGATCCAAAACGCCGATTGATGGCTGCCCCGCCCACCAGAACCGGTATATGCAATCCGCGCCGCGCCAATTCGTTGACGATGAGGGGCATCTGCCGCGAAGTGCTCACCAGCAGCGCCGACAAGCCGATGGCATCCGCGCCATATTCCAGCGCTTTTTCGATGATGGTGTTGGCGGGCACCTGCTTGCCCAGGTCGTGCACGGTGTAGCCATTGTTGCTGAGGATGGTTTTGACCAGGTTCTTACCAATATCGTGTACATCGCCGTAGACCGTCGCCAGCACAACGATGCCCTTGCTGGCACCTTCGATCACTTCCATGAATTGTTCAAGATAGGCGACCGACTTTTTCATCACCTCCGCCGATTGCAGCACAAAAGGCAAAATCAACTCGCCCGCGCCGAATTTGTCGCCGACTTCTTTCATAGCCGGCAGCAGCACCGTATTCAGCGCGTCGACCGCATCCATGCGCGTCAAGATGTCGTCGATGAGCGCTTCTACGCCCTCTTTCTTGCGGTGCACAATCTGCCAATGCAGCGCTGCTTCGCTGGTCATATCGGCGGTGGGGTCGATGACTTCCGCGCCCGCCAGCTGCACCTCGTTGTCTTCGAAGTACTGGATGAATCGCGGCAGGGCATCGGCATCGCTGTTGAAGATCAGGTCTTCGGCGACCTGGCGCTGGTCGGCAGGAATTTCGGCATAGGGCGTGATATGCGCGGGATTGACGATTGCCATATCCAACCCGGCTTTGACCGCATGATACAAAAAGACGCTGTTCAACACGCCGCGCGCCGCCGCTCCGACCCCGAAGCTGACATTGGATATGCCCAGCGCCGTCATCACGCCGGGTATGCGCTGCTTGATCAAGCGAATGCCTTCCAGGGTTTCGACAGCGTCATTGCGCAGTTCTTCTTGCCCCGTCGTCAGCGGGAAGGTTAACGCGTCGAAGATGAGGTCTTCGGGCTGCAGGCCATACTCGTGCATTGCGATGTCGCAGATGCGCTGGGCGACAGTGAATTTGTGCTCGCGGGTGTGCGCCATGCCATCTTCGTCGATAGTCATGGACAAGACAGCCGCGCCATGTTTGCGGGCGATTGGCAAGATGCTATCGATGCGCTCGCGCCCGTTTTCGAGGTTGTTGCCATTGATGATGCCGCGTCCGGGATACAGCGCCAGCGCGGCTTCGGCGACATCCGCTTCTGTGGTATCGATAATCAGCGGGGCTTCCACCGCCATCGACAGCTTCTTGACGACTTGCTGCATCTGCGTCAGTTCGTCATCGCGCTCGGTCAAGGCGACGCAAACATCGAGCATGTGCGCGCCGCCATCGACCTGCCCCACCGCGATCTGCACGATGCTGTCATAATCGTCCGCCAACAGCAGTCGTTTGACTTTGCGGCTGCCCTGGCTGTTAACGCGCTCACCGATCAAAGTGGGTCCCGGATCTTGCAGCATGCGCGTGGCGGTCATTCCGCTGGAGGCTTGTGGCTCATGCAGGGGTTGCCTGGCGGTTGGCGCGCGGCGATCGTGCTGCCCGGCCAGCACATCAGCGTAGGAGCAGCGGTGCACAGCCTGGAAGAGCTCGGAGATATGTTCGGGCGTCGTGCCGCAGCAGCCACCCACCACATTGACACCCCAGCGCGCAAATTCGCCCACCATCTCGGCGAAAGGTCCTGGCTGCATGGGATACACTGCCTCGCCATCGACATTGATGGGCAAGCCGGCATTGGGCACTACGCTGATCGGCAAGGGCGACCGTTCCAGCAAATACTGGACGGGCTGGCGCATATATTCGGGACCCGTTGAACAATTCATGCCCAGCACATCAATCGGCAGCGGCTGCAGGGTGGCCAGCGCGCCGGCGATATCGGTGCCAAAGAGCATGCGCCCGCTGACATCCAGGGTGATCTGCGCTTGCAGGGGGATGCGTCTGCCCAGTTTTACGAAGCAGCGGTTGATGCCATGAATTGCCGCTTTGACCTCGAGGATGTCCTGGCTGGTTTCCAGCAGCAGCAAGTCCGCGCCGCCTTCAATCAGCCCTTGTGCCTGCTCCGCGAACAGCTCGGCGAGCTCGTCAAATGTGATATCGCTGAGGTCGGGGTCGTCGCCAGAAGGCAGCATGCCGCTGGGACCCAGGCTGCCAGCGACAAAGCGTGGGATGCCCGTTTCAGCTTCAGCGGCATCACAAGCTGCGCGAGCGACCTCCGCTGCGGCGCGGTTGATCTCCAGCGTGCGCGCGCCCAGCCCGTGTTCATCCAGGGTGCGGCGGTTGGCGCGGAAGGTGTTGGTTATGATTGCCTCTGCGCCAGCCTGCAAAAACGAATCGTGAATGGCGCGAATGATATCGGGGCGCGTGATGACCAGATAATCGATACAATCTTGATAGGCTTCGCCACCGAAGTCGGCTGGAGACAGGTCAAACTGCTGGATGCTGGTGCCCATCGCGCCATCCAGGACGATAACATGGTCGTCCATGGCGTCCAGATAACGGCGGTTGGTGAAAGGTGGTGGTGAGTTTTTCATATCGTCATCATAGCAGACAATGCGCACGATTTCATGATGACAGCCGGCTGCGGAGCGGTGCGGCATTGATATCTCAACAAGCCCCCATCCCCCGACCCCTTGCCCCCAGAACGAGGGAAGGGGAGTATTTCCAGCAATTCTGCAGAAAGTAAGCCCCTCCCTCATCTTGGCTGAGGAGGGGTTTGGGGTGGGGGAAATAGCGCCATATCAACATATTCAGCACTCCCGATGGGCGCTTGCCGCGTACCTGGTCATGCGCTAGGCTCTGCCGCAAGCCAGGATGGACAATCGACGAGATGACCAGCACATGACGACAAACGCGGCAGCCCTGCCCGGCAAGCCCAAAAAGAGCGATATATTTCAAACGAGCCGCATCATCCTGATATGCAGCGGCCACTTCGTGCACGATGTCTTTTCAGCATTTATCGCGCCGCTTTTGCCGCTGCTGATCGAAAAGCTGGGCCTCTCGCTGGCCATGGCTGGATCGCTGCCCGTGTTCATGCAGATGCCTTCGCTGCTGGGTCCTTTGATTGGCTGGCTGGCCGATCGGTTCAGCCTGCGCTACCTGGTCATCTTTGCGCCGGCTGCTACCGCCACAATGGCTTCGTTGATCGGCTTTATGCCCAGCTATGGCACGGCGGCGTTGTTGCTCTTTGGCGTTGGCGTCAGCATCATGGCTTTTCACGCGCCTGCTCCCGCCATGATCGCGCATATGTCTGGCGAAAGGGTCGGCCGCGGCATGAGCTTCTTCATGGCGGGGGGCGAACTGGCGCGCTCGGTGGGACCGTTGCTGGTGGGTTTTGGCGTGGCGCAATGGGGCATGGAAGGCTTGTGGCGGCTGATGTTCTTCGGCTGGCTGGCGAGCGCCGTGCTGTGGTGGCGCCTGCGCGATGTATCGGCCAAGCGAGAAAGGCGCAAGAGCGTTGGCAAACCGATGCTGCGGCGTTTTGCGCGGGTGTTCGCGCCGCTGTTGGGGGTGATGCTGCTGCGCAACATGTCCGTCAGCTGCCTGGGCATATTCATGGTCGTCTACCTGGTGGATGTGCGCGGGTATGAATTGACGCTGGCAACGAGCGCGCTGGCGCTATACGAATTTTCGGGTGTGGGCGGGGCGCTGGCCGGCGGCACCTTGAGCGACCGCGTTGGCCGGCGCAGAATGGTGGCCGGCGCGACATTGATTTCGGCGTTGCTGATGCTGCTCTTCGTGCATGTGGAGGGCGCGCTGATGCTGCCGTTGTTGATCGGGTTGGGCTTGACGGCGCTGTCTGTTTCGCCGGTCTTCCTGGCGTTGGTGCAGGATCAACTGCCAGACAGCCGCGCCACCGCCAACGGCATCTTCATGTTATACGCCTTTGGAATCCGCGCGGTGAATGTGATGATCGCCGGCATATTGGGCGATATTTTTGGGTTGCAGAACGCCTTCATCCTGGCCGCGCTCATATCCATGCTGTCGCTGCCGCTGATCTTGGCGCTGCCCGCAACGCAAACCCGACACGAAGACCTCTAGCCAGCCCACATTTCCAGCAGACGTTCAAGCTCTGCCTCGCTTTCTACGAAGCGCACCAAGCCATCGGCGGTGACCAGGCTGCCATCGGCGCCCAATCCCAAATCAGCCCAGCGCGCGCTATCCACGCCGATGACCGCCGCGCGCGCGCTGAGATTCACCTGCGTGATGCGCCCGAAGCTGTGCACATGCGCCGCCGCGCCAGCCGGCAAGTCGGTCCGTGTCGAGCCGCGCAGGTCGATGATGCTGTGCACACCGGGCTGGGCGTCCAGCAGCGTGAATGCAGATGCCCGCACTGCCTGATGATAATCGCGCCAGTTCCAGGTGCCTTCGGCTATGTAACAGATGGCGCGTTTCGATTCATCTTTCCATTCAAAACGAAATGGCATGGGATTTTTAATACTCCTTCGGTCGTGGTGAAATTGCGGGATGTGAATTTTGGGCGAGTCACTGCCTCGCCCCTACGACTTCCTTCCTATTGTTGCATTACATTGTTGATTTCACAGAGATTCCGAGACGGCAAGTAGGCGCGAAGGGGTTGACGGTCGGCTTGCCTCTTGAACGCGACTCTGCCACAATCAACCCTATACCAACACTTGGATGGACACCGTCCCCATGGATTTGCGACTGCGCCTGATTCTGCTGACTTTGGTGGCTTTGGTCGCGGTGGCTGTCTGGAGCTTTCCTGCCTGGCGGCACAGCTTGCAGCCGCCGTCGCTGCGTGGCGGCTTCCCGGGCCTGGAGATGGACTTGCAAGCCAACTATCTGGCGCTGCCCCGCGAGCAACGCGAAGAGCTGCTGGCGGAACATGCAGAAGACCCCGCCAAAGCGCTGGCGATGGTACGAGTCGCCATCAGCGAGCCAGAACTGGCGCCCCGCGATTCCAGCGTCAGCGCTGCCCAGAATGAAGCGAGCGCGCTGGTCGGCGGCGACTTCATCCAGCTGAACGCCCTGCATTGGGGAGCGGGCACGGCTACCATCTATGCATGGGCGGACGGACGGCGCACCCTGCAGTTGATGAACTTTGAATCGGCGCGCGGCGGCGATATGCGCATGTACCTTTCGCGGGATCCGCAACCGCTCGTGCAGGCGCAGATCGGCGCGGACTTCCTTGATCTGGGGCGGCTCAAAGGCAATATCGGCGACCAGAGTTACCTGCTGCCAGCCGGGCACGACCTGACGATCTATAAATCCGCCGTCATCTATTGTCGTCAGTTTGATGATGTCATCACGGTGGCGACATTGCGCTAGGAGGCAAGCGCTCCGCCGTGAAGATGAGCCAGGAAACCACAAGACACCCAGAGGTTTTCCTTAGTGCTGCTGCCGTTAAGCCCTGACACGGTTCGGAATTTTCTGCCGCAAGGGACCCGGCTCATCATCACGAAGGAGCGCTATCGCGCCAGTTTAGCCGCTGCGCAGCGCCGCGTCAATGCAAGCGCATTCGATTGTTACCCCCACCTCAAAACTATCCCCCAAAATGAGCGATCGAAAGTCCCTCCCTCTTTATGGGCTCTGGACAGGACAGGTTTCCAAGGGCGCGCATGTGAGGGTCTACCCCACCCCCCAGCCCCCTCCCCGAAGCATCAGGGAGGGGAAGCGCATTCAGAGAAGCTGAATTCTGATGCTCGGTTTCATACAGATTAGCAAAAAACGCACAGGTTTCTCGACGAGTCACCCTTCCCCATTGATATGGGGAAGGCCCGGAGATGGGGTAGCAAAAAATGTCCCCTCCTCAGCTCGTTCTGGGGGAAGGGATTTAAGGTGGGGCAAACCGCGAGCTTCCATCAGCCCCTAGCAGCTGCCAGAAAGCACCCGGCTGTGATAGCGGCTGATGAAGCCGGCCTGCCCTTCAAATTCCACTTGATACCAATGCCCGTCCACAGCGAAGACCGGCACCTCTGAATTCATCCAGACCAGTCCGATCCTCTGCCCATTGGGCGCGGCGCGCAGGTAAAGCGTGGTTTCAAGCTTGATTTGGCAGATTGGCGACGACGGCGGTGACACGGGTGGCGATACGGCTGGCGACTCAGGCTGCGGCGCGGAAACCGAAGAAAAGCCTCCGCCACTGACCAATGCCACGGTGCCCTCACCCGGGATGTCCACGCAGGTGTCGCTGCCCAGCATATAGTGCGTCAGCCAATAAATCGGATGCGGCGTGATCGACGAATCCTTGAACATGACGCCGCCGCCAGTTTGCCCGATGAAGCAGACGCGCGTGCCCGCCGGGACTGTGCCCCAGACATTGGTCGTCGACAAAATGCCTTGTTCGATGATGTCCATGTGGCCCACCATCGAGTTCGTCAGCGCCTGGTTGTGCAGGGCACACATGCCGAACGCCGGGCAAGTGACAACAACATTGTGGTCGTGATATGGTTCGATCGGCTGAGTGGGCGCTTCGCTGGCGGAAGTCGCGCCGCTATCATCACTGCCGCTATCATCACCGCCACTACTGCCACGATCACCGCCTGCTCGAGCCGGGGCGCGCGCTGCAGACATCGCGATGCCCGACGCGTGCGGCGTATCGGTAGCGTTTATCAGCGAACATCCACTCACCACCACTTCACCCGGCAGGCAGGAATAGGAATCCACATCCCAGTTGTATTCTCTGCCAGATTCCAAGCCGCTGATGGTAATGGACAGCTTGTCGGTAAGTTCGCCGCCACTCGCGTAATGCACCATATACCAAATTTTGCCGCCTTCAGGATCCTTCGCGGCGGGCCATGAAATGGTTATGGAGCCGCTGGTATCTACTGGCGCTGCCGGCGGTATTGGCGTTGGTGGATCATCCTGGGCTGGCGGATCATCCTGAGGCGGCGGATCTTGCACTGACGTAGGGCTAGTCGCTGGGGATTCGCCAGAAGGACCTTGGTTAGTTGTCGCCGCGCAGCTTGGCAAGCCCATCTGCGCATTTGTATAGCTCGAAGCCTCACTGGCTGTGCAGCTGTAAACATGAATAAGCCAACTGTATGACACGCCCACAGTCAGCCCGGTAACTTTGAAGCTGGTCGACTGCGTTTTATATTCTAGCCAACTATAGTCTTCTTGCCGAATAGATAGGCCATACCAAACTTGCAGCCCGGCTTCGCTGGGGTTTACTGCGCTCCAGGTCAGCGTCAGTTCCCCCCCCCCTGCGCGCTCAAGGGAATTAGCCCTGAAAAGACTATAAGCATTAGGGAAAAAAGTAGCGCCGTGCGTATCTGCATTCTTCTCATTTTGTCTGCCTCCCGTGGTTCGGCTGTATAAACGGGCAACTACCATGCGCAGTCACAGCGCAGGCACACAATTTGCACACTATAGTCTACATTTTTCTTTCAGTCAATAGTCTGTAGAGAATTGACGCCGTAGTCGGACAATTGTGCTATGCGTCCATTCGAAAGCATCTTTGGCGAAGTCGTGCGCAAGCGGCGGCGGGAGCTCGGTTTGTCGCAGGAGGAATTGGGTTTTCGCTCGGGGTTGCATCGCACCTATATCAGCGAAATCGAGCGCGGCTTGAAGTCCCCCTCGCTGCGGGCGATGATCGGCATTGCAAAAGCGCTGGATACACGGGTATCCGCGCTGATGATGCAGACGGAGAAGATTTCGATGATGCAGACGCCGGCGATAAGCAATAACTAGATGGCGCTACGCGAAAGGGACGATCTGTACGAGAGAGCCGGTGGCGGCTGTTGAAATACACTGATTTCCCCCAACCGTAATCCCTTCCCCACGAAGAGGGATGGACTTTTCGTCGCTTTGAGCGGGATGCGTCATTTTGAACGAAGTAGCCTCCGGATGCGGGCGAGTCGTCGCCTCGCCCCTACAATCCCTAGGTTCTTCGGGCATTTGCTCCCCTTCCCACATGTTGGGGCCAAGGGACCGGGGGATGGGGGAGATTTCCATCAGCCAGTTGCGCCTGCGTGGGCGGGCAGGCATAATCCCGCCTAGTAACCAGGCACGGAGAAATGTCCCATGACCGAGACGATTCGATTCGACCTGCCCCAGAGCGCCATCCCCACGCACTGGTACAACATCCAGGCAGACCTGCCGCGTCCGCTGCCGCCCGTGCTGCATCCAGGCACGCACCAGCCAGTGGGACCAGACGACCTTGCGCCGCTCTTCCCCATGGGGCTGATCCTGCAAGAGGTCAGCCAGGAGCGCTACATTGAAATCCCCGAAGAAGTGCGCGAGATCTACAAGTTGTGGCGGCCGACGCCTTTGCTGCGCGCGCGCCGGCTGGAAAAAGCGCTGGATACGCCGGCGCATATCTATTACAAATACGAAGGCGTATCGCCATCGGGCAGCCACAAGCTCAACACCGCCACGGCGCAAGCCTGGTACAACAAGCAGGAAGGCATTGCCGGCCTCACCACCGAGACGGGTGCCGGGCAATGGGGCACGGCTTTGGCGCAGGCTTGCAGCTTCTTCGACATGGAATGCATCGTCTATATGGTGCGCATCAGCTACGAGCAGAAACCGTATAGACGCGCCATCATGCAGAGTTTCGGCGCGAGCGTAACCGCCAGCCCCAGCGCTGCCACCCATGCCGGGCGCGCTATCCTCGAGCAAAATGCCGAAAGCACGGGTTCGTTGGGGATCGCCATCAGCGAGGCGGTGGAAGCGGCCGCCACCAGCCAGGGCAAATACAAATATGCCTTGGGCAGCGTGCTCAATCATGTGCTGATGCACCAGACTATCATCGGACAAGAAGCCTTGCAGCAGATGGAACTGGCCGGCGCGTATCCCGATGTGGTGGTGGGTCCCACAGGCGGCGGCAGCAATTTCGCTGGCATCGCCCTGCCCTTCTTGCATCAAAACCTCACAGCGGGCAAGACGACGCGCTTGCTGGGAGTCGAGCCAGCCGCCTGCCCCAGTCTGACGCGCGGCCAATATGCCTACGACTTCGGCGACACGATCGGCATGACGCCCCTGGTGAAAATGTATACGTTGGGACACAGCTTTGTGCCGCCGCCGCTGCATGCCGGTGGCTTGCGCTATCACGGCATGGCGTCCATCATCTGCGAGCTGTGGGATCAAGACCTCATCGACATGCGCGCCATCCCGCAGATGGAAACATTTGCTGCCGCCATCACCTTTGCCAAAGCCGAGGGCATAATCGCCGCGCCAGAAGCTGCGCACGGAATCGCCGGAGCAATCCGCGAGGCGCAGGCTGCCAAAGAAGCTGGCGAAGAACGGGTCATCCTGTTCAACCTGTGCGGACATGGGCATTTTGATATGAGCGCCTACGATGCCTACCTGGGCGGGCAGCTGAGCAATTATGACTATCCGCAGGAAGCTATCGACCGCGCCATGGCCGAGCTGCCACAAGTTGGCTAGCGACTTGTTCGGCTGCAGACAGCGCTGAGGCAAGCTGTGGCCAGTCGATTCGCGCGGACGTTGGGGACGGGTGGGAATCCCTGGATCGCCCTGAGCCTTGTGTATGGCGCTGCTTTTGCCACGCTGGCTGCCCGGGGCTTCTCGCTGGGCTTTTATGGCGATGTGCTCGCCTACCACTACCATTATCATTTTGAGGGCCTCATCGGCGGGATGAACTGGCTGGTGAGCGAGCACTGGCAGCGGCATTTGCTGGGCGCGCTTTTTTCTGCCCCGCTTCATGCGCTGGTGCCCGGACGCTATGATCTGTGGTATGCGCTGGCGCTGGCGGCGCACTTCGCTGTTGGCCTGGCGGTCTTTCTGCTGGTGGATGCGCTGCAGAGGGGCGAACGGCGCTGGCTGGCGCTGGGTATCAGCCTGCTATTCGTCTTCGATCCGCTGCAGACGCCGTCCACGCTGGGATTCGCCACCGGCACACATCGCAAGGCGGCGTTGCTGCTGGCGTTGCTGGCGTTGTGGTCGTACCTGCGTTTTGTGCGCGGCAAGCGACAGCAGTTGGCTTGGTACAGCCTGAATATCGCCTGCTTTGGCGCAGCGCTGATGATCTATGAGCAATCAATCTTCTTCTTTTTACTACAGCCGCTGATCGCCTACATTGAAGATCGCCGATTGGGCGTATTCAGCGCTTCGCGGAGTTATGTCTGGCTGATTGTGCGCGATGCGGCGCTGCATGTGGCTTTCGCTGGCGTGTACATTTATCTGCTGCTGATCCTCTTCCCGGGCGGCAACTCCAATCTCGTGCTTCGCCCCGAGCATATCCTGCGGCAATTCGCCGACGCGCTGGTTTTGCTGTTCAGTCCGCTGGACTATGTTGGTCGGCTGGGCGCTGCGGCCGCGCTGAGTCAGCTTTGGCTGCTGGTTCTGCTGGCGCTGGGCGTGGTGGGGATATTCGGCGGCAGTTTGTGGTTTGCGCCACGAGCCAACACCGATGCAATTGCCTGGACGCCGGGCTGGCTGGCGGTTTTTGGCTTGTTGTTGACCCTCTTGAATATCGCTGGCACTGCGCCGACGCACTGGGTCTTCCGCGATCACGAGCGACTGCTCTACGCCTCGTCAGTGGGCAGCGCCATGCTGATTTTGTGTGCCCTCGCCTGGCTGCATGCGCGGTATCGGCGGGTCGGTGGCGCGCTGATAATCGGCTTTCTGACATGTACGCTGGCACCGGGCATCTCTTTCCTATACGAGCAGCAGGCAATCCTGCGGGGGGAGGACGAAGTCAGCAGCCGTGTGGTCGACGCCATCGTCGAGGCGATCCCGGAATTTGCGCCGCAGACTCGCCCCTATCTGCTGCTCGTCAGCGATGCCGACCCGCAGAGTGAACTGGCGCTGCACCCGGGCGATGTGCGCTTTCCCCACCTGTTTGCGCTGCGCTATGGCATCCGCGACTTTCGAGCCGATGCGCTGTTGCACGATCACGCGGAGAAATACCCGACGATGGGAAGCCTGGTAATGACCGAAGCGGGCATCATATCATCGCTCAGCCCGCATGAAACAATCGACTATGATCGCGTGATTATCGTGGCGTATGACAGCGAAAGCGACAGCGCCCAGCTGCTGGAACGCATTCCGGAAGCGGCGCTGCGCGACACCAACATCATCAATGAATCCGCTGCGATACTGGAGACGAATTGGTTGCTGCTGCCGCCAAATCAACGCTAAACCCCGCCAACGACAGATCAAAACCCTGACAAATAGCGAGTGATGGGCAAATACGCGCCTGGCTGGCTATCGCGTTTGTTGCGCCTGGCTTATAATGCTCTGAGCGAAATTGTAGGCGAGAGGGTTCTGTCCGCATGAAGCCGAGACTGCTCGTCCCCTTGCTGCTGTGTGTGCTGCTGTTGGCCGGCTGTTATCGACAGGCAGAAGAGACTTTCCAGCAGGTCGACAGCGCTGTGGTGGTCAGCGATGTGACGCCGACCAGCCTGCAAGGCATTATTGTAATCGGCGAGGAGGGAGCGGGCATAGAGACGCGCCAACCCTATATCACGCCCGAGACGGTGCCGGGCCAAGTCGAGCAACCGACCGTCATACCGGCGACGGGCGAGGTCGTTACCGCTTTGACCACACCATCCCTGATTTCAACGCCGTTGGCGACCAACTTGCCCACGCAGGTTGTGCCGGAAGAGCTCGATCCCGAAAGCCCCTGCGTCCATACAGTGCAAGGCGGCGATAGCATCTTCCGCTTGTCGCTCAACTGGGACACAACCATAGACGAAGTGGCAGAACTGAACGACCTGGACAATGTAGATGTGCTTTCGTTGGGGCAGTTGCTGCGGATCCCGGGCTGCGTAGTCGTGACGCCGACCATCGAACCTTCACCAGAGCCGACCATGCCGCCGACGGTGACTTCTATCCCGCAGCCGCTCTTGCCAGATTCGGGACCGCCCATTCATGTGGTTTCGGCTGGCGAAACGCTGGAAAGCATCTCGCTGCGTTACCGCGCCGATGTCAATGCGATCATCGAGCTCAACAACCTGACCAACCCCGACCAGTTGCGAGTCGGTCAAGAGCTACTGCTGCCTGGTTAGTCGCGCCGAAATGTAGCCGAGTCAATGCGTCGCAGCGCCGCTTGCGAGAGCCGCAGCACACAGTCATAGTCGTTCAAGTCCAGCAAGGCGCTGGGCGAGTGGATATAGCGGCAGGGCGCAGAAAGGATCATGGTGGGCACCCCGGTCTGCGCTGTGTGAATCGCGCCACCGTCTGTGCCACCGCCGCCAACTGACTTCAGCTGATAGGGTATGCCCTGCGCATCGGCAGTCTCTTGCAGAAAACGGATGACGCGCGGGTCGGCAATCATGCTGGCATCGACCAGGGTCAGCACGACACCAGCGCCCATGCGTGTGGCTGGGTTTGTTGGCAGGTCGCCTGCTTCAACTTCGCGCGTGGGGTCGGGCACATCAAATGCGGGGGTGCCTTCCAGCACGATAGCCGCGTCAGGATTGATGCGCCGCGCTGCCACAGTCGCGCCACGAAGACCGATCTCTTCTTGCACAGTGAAGGCTGCCGCCACAGTCACAGGATAGGGTCCGCCTGCCAGGATATCCACCAGCAGCGAACAGCCGACGCGATCGTCCAGCGCCTTGCCGCGCACGACCGTTTCGCTCAGCTTTTTGAACTCGGCAGCAAAGGCGATGCGCTCGCCAAGCTTGACGGCATTTTTGTCTGTCGCGCCGATATCGATGCGCAGGCTGTCCATCTCGACAGTTTTCATGTCGCGCCACATGTGGATGGGCTTCCACAAGACGACGCCATTTTTGCGGTCTGCGCCCACTTTGACGCGCAAACCGGGCAAGATGCGTGCATCAATGCCGCCGACATTGGTGAATTGCAGCAAACCATTGCTATCGACAGCCGTGACCATCAAGCCGACTTCGTCCATGTGCGCGGCGATCATAACCGTATGATCGGGATGGCTTGTGCCGCGCTGAAAAACGATCAGATTTCCTAGCGCATCGACCAGCATGTCATCGGCGTGATCGCGGACAGCTTCAATCAGCAACTGGCGGACTTCGTCTTCTTCGCCGCTAATGCCAATGGCGTTTGAGAGGCTTTGCAGGATCATTGAGGTGCCTTGGGGCGCGGAGAGGCTTGCGACACAATTACGAACTCGGCGTCGCGGTGGCGGCCGGGGTAGCCGCAGCCGTGCCGTTTATCGAGTCGACAAATTCAGTGAAGATGTTGGAAATGGATGGACCCAGAAGCAACAGAATGACGATGACGACTACGGCAACCAGCACCAGAATCAATGCGTATTCGACCAGGCCTTGTCCTTCTTTGCCTCGTGATTGCTTTACCATGAGACTACTCCTGCGGCGAGTCTGCGTTGAGAACGAAAACCGAATGTTGCTTCCGAACAATATAGCATAACTTGGCGCTAATTACAACGACTGCCGGCGCGCTCAGTCATAGCGCAGCACATTCATCACCCGCTTCTTGAGGGCGACGCGCGCGCTGAGAAATGTCGCTGTCCAGCCGATCAGCACCGCCGCGACCAACAGCCCAGCCGCGACCAGCTGTGCATCGGCGGGCAGCGGGATGACGATGCCGCCAGTCGCGCCCAGGCCGGTGATGATTGCCGCGCTCAAGCCGATGCCGATAGCCGCGCTGAGCAAGCCGATCAGGCTCGATTCGATGAACATCACCGAAAGCACGCGCCGCGACTTCAGGCCGATGGCTTTTAATATGCCGATCTGCCGGCGGCGTTCCAGCGTGGAAAGCGCCACTGTGTTCGCCATGATCACGGCAGCTGCAAACAGCGAAAGAATGCCCACGATGGTCGGGATGGCGGCGAACTGGTCGATGAGCCGGCCGATCAGCCCGTCTATGAATTGCACATCGACCGCCAGCGCAAATATCAGCGCCGACAGCTCAGCCAGCGCCTCGTTCAAATACTCGCTGGGGATCTGGAAGCTGTACATCGCGAACGAGGGCGAAGCGCTTGCTGGAAGCACATCGGGCGGGATCAAGCCGCTTTCGCCACCAAAGCCAAAGCCATCCGCCGCCGCGGTGATGCCGACTACTTCCAGTTCGCGGTCGCCGGCAGCATCCAGCCTGACGCGGTCGCCAACCTGGATGCCCAGTTGGTCGGCGCTTTCTGATGGCAGCACAAGCAGTGGCGCACCACGGTCGGCTTGCGTCAACATGCGCCCAGAGCGCACAGCCGGCTGGCCGCTGTAGATATCGGGTTTGTCCGAATCCCAAGCGGTGAATTCCACTGGGCTGGAGTCGCTGATCAACTCGCCGTTGAGCGTGCGCGGTTCGGCTTCATGAAACTCAATTGTGGTACGAAAATCGACCGGCACATCGGCCAAGGCATTGTTGATGCCATTGGATACCAGGCTCTGTGGCAAGCCTGGAAAAGCGAAAACCAGCACATTGCCGCCGAAGCTGCGGCTCAGCTGCAAGTTCAGCAACTCGCGCGTGCCCTCGCCGACAAAGGCAATGCTGCTGAGCGCCATCATGCCCGCGCTGAGCGCCAATAAGGTGACGGCTGTGCGCAGGCGGTTGGTCGACAAGTTGCGCAAAGCCAGCCGAGCCGTCACGACGCCCAGAGTCGGCAGCTTGCCGATCACAAAGACGATCAGCCAGAGCAGGCCGATCATCACAGCGAAGATGACGAATACCGCGCTGACGCCCACCACGCCCACCAGATAGGGCGACGGCAACGACTCTGCTGGCGGCTCGGACGCTGCGCCAGAACCGAAGCGGCGCGCCCCGGCAAATTCGGCGTCTCTGGCTGGCGATTCGGCGCGCTCTGCCATACGCTCGCTGGTCAGCTCAAATGACGGACGAACGATATGCCCGGTGACCAAGCCCAGGCTGACGATAACGAAGACCAGCAGCGCGCCAGATTGCAGGATACCCAGCGTAACCAGATGATTTTCGTTGGGGCGCAGAATGATGCTGGGGCGGACTTGCACAGCGGTCAATACAGGTGCCACGCCGAATATCGCCGTTACGACCATGCCCAGCACGAAACCAAATATCAGCGCTTCGGGGTAAACCTGCCAAATCAGCGGCTGGCGCAGCGCGACCGACCCATATTGGTTGACGATGACGCTCAAACCGATGCCCACCAGCATGCCCAGCAGACTGCCCAGCGCGCCCAGCAGCAAGCCCTCGGTCAAAAAGAGCGCCGCCACCTGTCGCCCCTGCAAACCAAAAGTCTTGACTGCCGCGATCTCCGATGTGCGCCGCCGTACCAGCACCAACATGGTATTCATGATGCCGACGCCGCCAATCAACAACGCGCCCAAGCCCATCACCACCACAAAGTCGCCAAGGTATTGCGAAAGAACCTCGTAACGTTCCAGGAAGTCGGCAATCACGGTCGTTTGCACGCCCGGCAATAGTGCCTCGATTTCTGCGCCGTAGGCTGCCAGCTGCTCGTCGCTGACTCCGCCGGGGAAGAGCACGCCAATGCGGTTGGGCGCGAAATCCTCGTTGATCGCAACCCGGGCATTCGCCAGATCGAAGTAGGCAAAACCGAAAAAAGCGTTGAGGAAGTTGGTCACGCTGCTTTCTTCGGCGACAGAAACGATGCCGCGCACCGTGAAGACTTCTTCTGTGCCACTAACGCGCACAGAATCGCCAACGGCGATGTCGCTTGATGAAGCCAGGTTGTCGCTGATGACCACATCGTTGCCACCCGTGAAGAGTGTCGCCAGCGGCGCATCTGGCGGGTCCAGCGCGTGGATGGTGTGCGTGGGCGGATAAGTCTGCGGGTCGATAAAGTTGCTGCCAATGAAGCTGGGGCGTCCAAACTGGCGCGCGTCCAGCGGCGTCAGCTGCATATTGCGCCCGCTCATATAGGCTGTGGTCTGCGCGCCCGCCCCCTCCGCCCATGCCAAGAGCGTCTCCAACTCGGCCGGCGAGAAAGCATTGGGGTCATTGTCGCCGAAGCCGCCAAATATGCTGTCGTTGCGGATGAGCAAGTCGCCTTTGATCTCGATGCGCACATTGTTGGTCAATGTGTCGCCGACAGCCAAACCCAGCGAGCGCAGCGCCACGACTGTCGCGACCCCCACCGTAATGCACAAGACGGCCAGGGACGTCCAGCGTCCGCCGCGCCGGATATTGCGCAGGGCATACATGACATAGAAGCGGAGACGTTGGATCATCAAGGCATCCTCTCTGGTTGTCTGCTGCGTTGGCTGACCCGTTCATTGTAGCCGATGCGCGCGAATATCTTGCCAGCGAAATATGCGCAACCAGCGGGCAAGTTCTGAAAAGACAAAATGCAGGGGACCAGACTTGCCTCGCCCCTGCACTGGTTGCGCTGGCGAGAGGCTTGCCGCCGCCAGTTTTAAGCAAATGATGTTATACTGGCTGTATATCAAGGAGAGAAGCAGACGAGCCCGGCACATGCAGAAACCAGTCATCGGCATCACCAGCGGCGGACGCAATGAAGGCTATGTGAAAGCGCCTTATTATGATGGCTACTTCAGCGTGCCCGTGCCCTATGTCGATGCGGTGCTGCGGGCGGGCGGCATCCCGTTGATCGTTCCGGCTGCCGTCAGCGACTGGGAGTCTGTCTTGCCGCTGCTGGATGGCCTCATCGTCACCGGCGGCACAGATATCGACCCGATCGAATATGGCGGCGACCGCTCCAATCCCGCGCTGCTGCCGGCCGACCGCGAACGCGACCACAGCGAGTTGACTTTGGTTCGGCGCTTGCTGGACGAAGGACAAATACCGCTTCTGTGCATCTGCCGCGGCTTGCAGGCATTGAATGTGGCGAGGGGCGGCACCTTGCATGAACATATCCCCGATATCTACGAGGGGGACATTCACCGCAGCACCAGCAACTTTTGGGCGATGCAAGACTTGCGAATCGAGCCAGACAGCTTGCTGGCAAAGGTGATGGGCACGACAGCCCTGCGCACGGCTTCCGGGCATCATCAGGCGGTGAAAGATGTCGGAGCGGGGCTGCGGGTGGTGTGCCGCGCCACCGACGGCATCATCGAGGCGCTGGAAATGCCGGGACATGCCTGGCTGTTGGCTGTGCAGTGGCACCCGGAAGTCACCGCGGCGCAAGACCGCACCCAGCAGGCGCTTTTTGACGCCCTCGTGGCAAAAGCCGCTGATGGACAGCCGCCAGCTTAAGCGACCCCTCCCCCAGCCCCTCCCCGACGAGTCGGAGAGGGTAGCCAATGCTTGCCTCCCCCTGACCTGTCGGGGGGAATGAGGGGGGTTAAAGCCTCCCCCTGACCTGTCGCGGGGGCCGAGGGGGTCAGCCTAATCCAGCGTAACCGTCCCGATATCAACTTCCCGGCGGAATCTCGTGTCGGTGTCAACGATGATGCCGCTTACGCTTTTGCCCGTTTCGTAATTGTAAACAACCAGCTTCGCTTGATAGTCGCCGGCAGGCAGCGCCGAAACATCAATGCGGTGCAACTGCGACGAGTTGTAGATGACCCTGTCCGCGCCGAATGCCCGCTCGCCAGCGGCGTTGACCAATTGCAGCGAGAAGGAGTGCAGATCTTCGATCAACACCCGCCACAAGAATTGCAATTCGATCGTCCGCCCCTCCAGCGACAAGAAAAAAGTTGACAGGCGGATGTCGTTGTCGTACTGGATTCGCAGCGGCTCTTCGCTCCAGACCACATTGCAGGATACGCCCCGCCGCGCCATGAGCTCCACATGGATGGCGGCGGACTCCAGGCGCAGATCGCAGGACACAAAGTCGTCCGCCAGCCAATCCCGGTAAGCCTGGACGAGGTTGTCGGGGACATTTTGCGGGTCATGCGCCAGCAGCAAGGCGACGCGGGCATTGACGATTCGCTTCGCTTGCTTGCGGCTGTTTTCGCGCGCCAGCTCAAAGCGCATTTCGCTGTGTAGCGTGCGCAACGTTACCAAGGACTCGTCGAGCAAAGTCAGCGTGGACACAAAATCGTCAAGCAAGAGCGTGGGTCTTGTTTCCAGCAGGTCCTTCAACGCGCGGTCGGCCGCGGCGATTGGTTGGCTCGCGTCACAAGCCAGCGGCAAGTCGTCCACACGAAAGACGCTGACATGGTTGTCGTCAAAGACCGACGGCACATAATCAAATGTCGCGAAAATCGTCTGGTGTGTAATCCGTGTGCGATGGTAAATGATATGCGTGAAGCCGTGGGCGCGCAGCTCATCCACCGCGGCCAGGTAGTCCGATTTGTTGGCAGCTGCGCAAAGCTGAAATTCGCCATCAAACCAGGCGCTCAATAGCAAGTTGCTTTCGATGGTAGCATAGGCTTGCGAAGGCGTGCGCGATGCCAAACCTTCGGCATGCGGGATGCGGTTGAAAGTCTGGAAGTAGCCATATTCTTTCGAGCGATTCCTGCCCATTGGCAAGTGGACCAGGCGCAGGTCGTCGGCGCTGCCCTCGCCCTCCAGCCAGTCGATCCAGGCCAGCCGTTGCGAGTCGCGGGAGATCATCCAGCTTGTTACGCTGTAATTCTCGGCGCAGATGACCAGCAGAACCGCGGCGACTGCGGCGAGTCGCCTGCGGGCGGACAGCGAGCCGAGCAGCCAATCCAGGCTGAGGCAGAACAGCGCCGCCCAGGGCAGCAAGATGCCGATTTGGAAATTGGAAATATCCCAGAATGCCTCGAAAATCCAGGGCAGCAATCTGTCCAGCGCGTGCTTGGGCAGGGGGATGTTTGCAAATTGTGTGCCGCCAATGGTCAGGAAGCTGCCCAGGCGCAAGACGATGAACAGCGAGGCAAGAACCAGCCAGGGCAGCATTTGTCGTCGGCGGCGGCTGCGCAGGGCGCACAGGCTGATGACCACAATGGGCAGATAGCCCAAATAGCCATCGGCAACCTTCCACAGCCTGACTCCTGCAAATATCCGCGCCTTGACCCGCCACATCAGCGGATGATCGGTATTCACAAACAGCATCAACAGGTCATTGTGTTGTTCCTCGCCGCTGCGTTTGTCCAGCGCCTCGTCCAGCAAAGCGCGGTCGGCGATCATGGGAACCAGGCGCGGCAGGCTGATTGCGCCCGCCACCAGCAGAATCAGCGCAAGCAACAGCCAAAAGCGCGCATCGCGCCAGCGAGTCTGCGCCAGAAACAGCGCGTATATGCCCAGCGTCATCATCAAGCAGACAAAGACATACATGCCGATGAAGGCAGTGAAACCCGCGGCGATGCCGGCAAAGATGCACCAGCGCCACTGTCCCTCGTGTACAGCGAGCTGCAAACCATAGAGCGCCAGGGGAATCGTGGCCATCAGCGCCATATCCGGGTGTTCTTGATGTTTCAGCACAAAGGTGCTCATGCCAAAGACAAATGCGCCGGCGCAGGCGACAACCGGGCGTGAAACCAGACGCAGCAAAAACACATAAGCCGATAACAGGTTGGCAGCGATGATCAACAAATAGGTCAATACATAGGCGTTGACGGGCGGCAAGACATGCTGCAGCCAGCCAAACACCAGCATGTGCGGCAAGCTGAAATTGTGAAAAGCCAGCGACAATTCATTGGGATGAAAAAGCAAGTCGGTATGAAAAAAATCGGCGCGGCCAGCCAGCATCTCTCCGCCATACCAGGCATCCCAGTACTTCATGAAGATGTCGCTGGGACCCGTAGGCACGCGCCAGGTGTCCACATCGCCGACGAGCGCCAGACTCGGGTGTGTCATCACGATGATGGCGACAGGCGCGGCGATGATAAACAGCCAGTGCAGACGCGCGGCTTGTGCGAGACGCCCTAGAGACCGCGGCAATTGCCCGGGCATCAGGCGCTTTCCAGCCAGCGCGAAGCCTCTTTGGCGAAGTAGCTGATGATCATGTCGGCGCCGGCGCGTTTGATGCTGATGAGGCTTTCCAGCGCTGCGCCTGGCAGCTTCAGCCAACCCATTTGTGCCGCTGCGTGCAACATGGCATATTCACCGCTGACCTGGTAGGCGGCCAGCGGCAGATGGCAGCTTTCGCGGGCATCGCGGATGATATCCAGGCTGGGCAGCGCCGGCTTGATGAGAAGCATGTCTGCGCCCTGCTCGATATCCAAATCGATTTCTTTTTGCGCCTCGCGCCGATTGGCCGGGTCGATCTGATACTGGGCGCGGTCGCCAAAACCGGGCGGGCTCTCGGCTGCATCGCGAAAAGGCCCATAAAATACGCTGGCGGCTTTCGAGGCATAACTCATGATGGCCGTGTGCGCGAAGCCTTGCGCATCCAGCGCCGCGCGTATCGCGCCGACCATGCCATCCAACATGCCCGAAGGCGCGATGATATCGGCGCCGGCGCGAGCATGCACCACCGATGCCTGTCCCAGCAAATCCAGTGTGGCGTCATTGAGCAGGTAGCCAGCCGGCAACCGCGGATTGTAGCGCTCGTGCTCGGGCGTGTTGATGATGCCGCAGTGCCCATGATCGGTATATTCGCAAAAGCACATGTCGCTGATAACCAGCAGATCGGGCGCTGCTGCTTTGATGGCGCGGATGGCATTGGGGATGATGCCGCAGTCATGGAAATTGTCGCTGCCAATCGCATCTTTTTGCGCCGGGATGCCAAACAAGATCACCGCCGGGATGCCCAGCCGGGAGATTTCGCGCGCTTCGTCCGCCAGCAGGTCGATCGTCAGTTGCGCCTGCCCCGGCATGGATTCGATAGGGATGCGCAGCCCCTCACCATGACGAACGAAGAGCGGATAGATAAAATCGGCGGGCTGCAGAGTCGTTTCGCGCACCAGGCGGCGGATAGCGGGAGTCAAGCGCAGGCGGCGTGGACGGTTGACGAGGCTCACCAGGTCTCCCAATGCACGATGTCGTCAAAGCTGTTGCGTCCGCCAGCTCGGAGTGGTTTGGCGGCGGCGGCGGCATCGGCCGGATAACCGAAAGAAATGACCAGGCGCGTCTGCATATCGGCCGGCATGCCCAGCAGATCGCGCGCTTCGTCAGGCTCGTAGATCGTGCCCAGGCAAGAGCCAATGCCCAGATCGGTGGCCGCCAACTGCATGTAAGCCGCGCTCTGCCCCGAGTCGAAGAAATGCCACAGGGTGCGCTCGTTTTGCACCGGGACGGCGATGACAACGCACAGCGCCGCGCCAGCCACATGCCCCATCCCGGCGCCGGTTTGGGCGAGCTTTTGTAATCGCGCGCGGTCTTGCACAGCGATGAAATGCCAAGGCTGGCTGTTCTTGGAGCTTTGCGCGCGCCGCCCCGCCCGCAAGATGCGCTCAATATGCGCGGACTGCAGCGGCTCGTCGCGAAATTCACGAATGGCGCGTTTGCTGTGGATGGCGTGCCAGACTTCCATGATGACTTGTCCTCTATAGTCGTTTGTCTGCATTTTACACGCCGTCGCCCGCGAGGCAAAGCGCCGCTCGGGCAGGCGCCAGGGTATCAAATGGAAACGCATCGGGGGCGACTATTGAGTCGCCCACAACACCGCAATGATTCGGTTGGGCGACTCAATAGTCGCCCCTACGACGTTCCTTCATATTGTTTTGTTGCAATACTTTATTGGTTTCACAGAGCTCCCTAGACGGCAAGTAGGGGCGAGGCAGTGACTCGCCCTAAAAACCCCCTTCGATAAGTCGGGGAAGCAAAATACGCGCGGGCTATCATTTTGATGCGATTGCCTGTTTGATGCGATTGCCTGTAAGTTGATGCGATTGCCTGTAAGTAACGGCGATTATTCAAAATCATTCGCGTATTGAATTGCGCAAGCAGCGCTTCCAAATACAATGGATACTTGTGCTGCTTGCGATATCTCCGAATTATGCGAGAGGGCAATATGGGCTTCAAGAAGTTCTTTCCAAAATCCCGTCTGATGTGGCTGGTCATCGTGCTTTTGAGCCTGCTTGCGCTGCCTGTCGGCGTGCAGGCGCAAGATCCGCCAGAAAATGTACAGCTTTCCAACCCCACCACGAGCAGCCTTACCCTGTCCTGGGACGTGGTCGACGGGGCGACAGGTTATGAATACCGTGAGGTATCTCCTAACACCGGCATAGAACAGTCGGTTGTGGGCGGCAGCACATCTTCCGTCACAATCAGCGGCCTGGGTTCTTCCACATTTTATGGATTCCAGATGCGCACTGTGGTCGGCAGCCAAAAATCATTGTGGACCCAAACAGCCATTCAGTATACAAGTCCAAAGCCGCCAAGAAATCTACGGACAATTTGTGTGGCTGGCACCACTGCGCAAGTCGCCTGGGATGCGCCGGATTTAAGCGGCAGAACCAGCGTAGTGTACCCGCCATTCAATTATGAGGTCAAGATCAACAACGGCAACTGGCAAGCCCGAGCCTCGTCGCGGGGCCGCCTGATTAGCCAGCTGACTGTGGGTACAACTTACACCTTCCATGTTCGCGCGCTGCTGCAAAATGCTTTCAGCGCCGAAACGAGCGCCCAAGTAACCACCAAGGTTGTGCACATTGCGCCGCCGACAAATTTGCAAACCTCCGATATCACTAGCAGTTCTATGACGTTGACCTGGAATGCGAGCAGCACCAGCTCAGTTTCTTCCTATGAAGTCAGCTCCGATGATGGTGCCACCTGGGTCGATTCTGGCAGCGACCTCACCCACAGCTTCACAAATCTGGATGACCACACCAGCTATAGACTGCGTGTTCGCGCGAAAAGCGGCAGCGACATCTCCTGCCCTGTCACTGCGGAGGCGGCGACAACCTTGTCGAACTCGCCGACGAACTTGAGCACCAGCGGCATCACCCAAACCGCCATCACCTTGTCCTGGACGAAATCCGCCACCGCCACCGCCTACAAGGTGCGCAAGGACACGGACAGCTGGACGACCTTGGGCGATGTTGCGACTTATGACTTCACCGGGCTGACTGCCGATACCGCCTACAACCTGCAAGTCCTCGCCGTCCATCAGCACGGCGATTCCGATATCGCAGCCATAAACGCCCGGACCTTGATCAATGTGCCAGCCGCGCCATCGGGCTTGGCTACCAGCGGCTTCACCGAAACCGGCATCACGCTGTCCTGGACGAAATCCGCCACCGCCAGCGCCTACAAAGTGCGCAAAGACAGCGGCGATAGCTGGACGACCCTGGGCGATGTCGCGACTTACAGCTTCACCGGCTTGAGCGCCGGGGCGAGCTACAGCCTGCAAGTGCTCGCCAGCAACGCCGGTGGCGATTCTGCCCCTGTTTCTATTGATGCCAGCACCCTGCCCGCCGCGCCAACGGGCTTGGCTACCAGCGGCATCACGCAGACGGGCATCACCCTGTCCTGGACGAAATCGACTGGCGCAACCGCCTACAAGGTGCGCAAAGACAGCAACGATAGCTGGACGACCCTGGGCGATGTCGCGACTTACACCTTTACCGGCTTGGATGCCAACACGGCTTACACTTTGCAAGTCCTCGCCAGCAACGCGAGCGGTGATTCTGCCTCTGCGTCCATCAGCGCAACGACGTTACTCAACGCGCCTGCCGCGCCAACGGGCTTGAGCACCAGCAGCATCACGCAGACCGCTATCACGTTGTCCTGGACGAAATCCGCCACCGCAACCGCCTACAAGGTGCGCAAAGACAGCGGTGATAGCTGGACGACCCTGGGCGATGTCGCGACTTACAACTTCACCGGGCTGACTGCCAACACGGCTTACACCTTGCAAGTCCTCGCCAGCAACGCCGGCGGTGATTCTGCCCCTGCGTCCAGCAGCGCAACGACGTTACCCAATGCGCCCGCCGCGCCAACCGGCTTGGTCGGCAGCAACTTCTCGACGACAGGCATCACCCTGTCCTGGACGAAATCGACTGGCGCAACCGCCTACAAGGTGCGCAAGGACAGCAACGATAGCTGGACGACCCTGGGCGATGTCGCGACTTACAACTTCACCGGCTTGAGCGCCGGGACGAACTACAGCCTGCAAGTCCTCGCCAGCAATGCCGGTGGCGACTCCACTGCCGCTTCTATCGATGCCTTCACCCTGTCTGTCGCGCCAACGGGCTTGAGCACCAGCAGCATCACGCAGTCCAGCATCACACTGAATTGGACGAAATCGACTGGGGCAACTGGCTACCAGGTGAACGGCGGGGCGCTGTCCGACTGGACGACGTTGGGGGATGTCGCGACTTATACATTCAGCGGCTTGAGCGCCAACACGCAGTACACATTGCAGGTGCGGGCGGTTAATTCGAGCGGCGAGTCCAGCGCGGCATCAGCCACCGCCAGCACGCTGCCCAATGCGCCGGGCGCGCCGACGAGTTTGACGACCAGTGGCATCACGCAAACAGCCATCACCTTGAATTGGACGAAGCCGGCCAGTGGGGACGGCTACCAGGTGAATGGCGGGGCGCTGTCCGGCTGGACGAATGCCGGCGATGTAACGACCTATACTTTCACTGGCTTGACCGCCAACACACAATATACATTGCAGGTGCGGGCGTTGAACCAGGGCGGGAATTCGGGCGCGGTATCCGCAGCCGCCAAGACCTTGCCCAACGCGCCCACCAGCCCGGCAACTTCCGAAATCACGAGCAACAGCATCAAGCTGAGCTGGACAGCCAGCGCTGGCGGTGCCGACAGCTACGAAGTCAGCAGCGACGGATCGACCTGGGTGGATTCGGGCGGCAGCGATACGGAACATATCTTCACCGGCCTGGATGCCAATACGGCATACACGCTGCGAGTACGGGCGAAAAATAGCAGCGGGGAATCGACTGCGGTTTCTATCGCAGCCAGGACATTGGTCAACGCGCCGGGCACACCAGATGACTTGGAAACCAGCGGCATCACGCAAACGGCTATCACGCTGTCCTGGACGAAATCGACTGGCGCAACCGCCTACAAGGTGCGCAAAGACAGCGGCGATAGCTGGACGACCCTGGGCGATGTCGCGACTTATGAATTCACCGGGCTGACCGCCGATACGGCTTACACCTTGCAAGTTCTCGCCAACAACGCCGGCGGCGATTCCGAGATCGCTTCTATCGATGCCTCGACGCTGCCGAATGCGCCAGCCGCGCCGACAGGTCTGACCACCAGCGGCATCACCCAAAACAGCATCACCCTGTCCTGGACGAAGTCAACTGGCGCAACCGCCTACAAAGTCCGCAGAGGCACAAATGGCGCGTTCACAGAACTCGGCGATGTCGCGACTTATACTTTCACTGGCTTGACTGCCAATACGGCTTACACCTTGCAAGTGCTGGCTAGCAATGCCGGCGGCGATTCTGCCACCGCGCAAACATCCGCAACGACCAATAATGTGCCGCCACCGGCCGCGCCGGCCGCGCCAACAGGCTTGAGCACCAGCGGCATCACGCAGACGTCGATCACCCTGTCCTGGACGAAGTCAACTGGCGCAACCGCCTACAAAGTGCGCAAGGGCACGGACAGCTGGGCGACCCTGGGCGATGTCGCGACTTACCAATTCACCGGGCTGACTGCCGATACGGCTTACAGCCTGCAAGTGCTGGCCAACAATGCCGGCGGCGACTCCACTGCCGCGTCCGTCAACGCCAGGACACTGGTCAACCCTCCAGCCGCGCCAACGGGCTTGAGTACCAGCAGCATCACCCATAACAGCATCACGTTGAATTGGACGAGAGTGTCCGGGATCACCTACCGGGTGAACGGCGGGGCGCTCACAGAATGGACTACGGTGGGTGGTGTCGCGACCTACACTTTCACCGGCTTGGCCGCCAACACACCATATACATTGCAGGTGCGGGCGCTGAACAGGAGCGGGCCGTCCAGCGCGGCATCAACCAGCGCCACGACACTGGCCGCCCCGCCAGCTGCGCCAGCTGCGCCGACGAGTTTGACGACCAGCGGCATCACGCAGACGGCCATTACCTTGAATTGGACGAAGCAGGCCGGTGCGAGCGGCTATCAGGTGAACGGGGGAGTGCTGTCCGACTGGACAAATGCCGGCGATGTCGCGACTTATACATTCACCAGCTTGACCGCCAACACGCAGTACACATTGCAGGTGCGAGCGCTAAACCGGGGCGGGAATTCGGCCGCGGTATCCTCAGACGCCAAGACCTTGCCGAATGCGCCCACCAGCCCGGCAACTTCCGAGATCACAAACAACAGCATCAAGCTGAGCTGGACGGCCAGCATCGTCGGCGCCGACAGCTACGAAGTCAGCGCCGACGGGTCGACCTGGGTGGATTCGGGCGGTAGCGATACCGAGCATGCCTTTACCGGTTTGGATGCCGATACGGCGTACACATTGCAAGTGCGGGCGAAAAATAGCAGCGGGGTATCGGCGGCGGTTTCTGTCGCCGCCAGGACCCTGCCCAATGCGCCGGCCGCGCCGACAGGCTTGACCACCAGCGGCATCACCCAGAGCAGCGTCACCTTGTCCTGGACGAAATCGACTGGCGCTACCGCCTACAAAGTCCGCGCAGGCACAACTGGCGCGTTCACAGTACTCGGCGATGTCGCGACTTACACCTTTACGGGCTTGACTGCCAACACGGCTTACACCTTGCAAGTGCTGGCCAGCAATGCCGGCGGCGATTCTGCCACCGCACAAACGACGGCTACGACGAACAATGTGCCGCCACCGGCCGCGCCAGCCCCGCCAACGGGCTTGGCCACCAGCGGCATCACCCAGACAGAAATCACGCTGTCCTGGACGAAATCGACTGGCGCAATCGCCTACAAAGTCCGCAAAGACAGCAACGATAGCTGGACGCCCCTGGGCGATGTCGCGACTTACGAATTTACCGGACTGACTGCCGATACCGACTACAGCCTGCAAGTGCTGGCCAGCAATGCCGGCGGTGATTCTGCTGCCGCGTCCATCAGAGCCAAGACACTGGCCAACGTGCCAGCCACGCCAGCAGACCTGGCTACCAGCGAAATCACGCAGACAGAAATCACCCTGTCGTGGACAAAGTCGACTGGCGCAACCGCCTACAAGGTGCGCAAAGACACGGACAGTTGGACAACGTTGGGCGATGTCGCGACTTACCAATTCACCGGGCTGACTGCCGATACCACCTACAGCCTGCAAGTTCTCGCCAGCAACGACGCCGGTGATTCTGCTGCCGATTCCATCGCCGCCAAGACCCTGCCCAATGTGCCAGCCGCGCCGACAGGCTTGACCGCCAGCGACTACACGCCGACAGGCATCACGCTGTCGTGGACAAAGTCGACTGGCGCAACCGCCTACAAAGTCCGCAAGGACAGCAACGATAGCTGGACGATCCTGGGCGATGTCGCGACGTACCAATTCACCGGCTTGACAGCCAATACGCAATATACACTGGAAGTGCTGGCCAGCAACGCCGGCGGCGATTCTGCTGCCGCTTCTATCAATGAAAGCACTTTGCCCGCCGTGCCAATTGGCTTGACAACCAGTGGCATCACGCAAACAGCCATCACCCTGTCCTGGACGAAATCGACCGGTGCCACTGGCTACGATGTGCAAGGCGGTACGCTCAATAGCTGGACCGATGTCGGCGATGTCGCCACCTATACCTTCAGCGGGCTGACTGTCAATACGCAGTACAACTTGAGTGTCAGAGCCAAGAGCAGCGATGGAACAACCGCTGGCGCTTCCATTTCCACGCGCACGCTCCCGCAGACCGGGCTCGCCAGCCCCTCCGATGTGAATACCAGCGGCATCACGCAGACCGCCATCACCCTGAACTGGACCAAGGTCAGCGCCGCCACGAGCTACGAGGTCAATGGCGGCGCGCTCACCGGCTGGACAGATGTTGGCGATGTCGCCGCCTACACCTTCAGCGGGCTGAATGACAACACGCAATACAGCTTGCAAGTGCGCGCCATAGACAGCTTCGACAACCGCACCTCCGCCGCCGTTTCTGTTTCGGCACAAACCTTGCTCAATGTCAACCCGCCCCAGAATTTGCAAGCCAGCGAGATCGATGAAACGCAAGTTACAGTGGAGTGGACGGACCCGGTCGAATCCCAGAGTTTGCAGATCCAAGCCGCGATGAATTATCAGGTTCGAGGCGGCATGGTATCCAGCTGGACGAATGTTGGCGATGTCAACAGCTACACATTTGTTGGCTTGAACCCAAATACACAATACAACTTGCAAGTGCGGGCGCAGCAGAGCAGCGTATACTCGCCACCAGTCGAGGTATTGGCGCAAACGCGCAGGCCGTCAACGGGCAGTTCGGGGCAGGATTCAATAAATTTGGGGCAGCCACCGCGGCCATCGGGCAATGGCGATGCTGGAGATGAAGACACTCGCGGCTCCAGCAGCACCACCGCGAGCGACCTCTTCACCGAGCCGAGCGAGCCGAGCGCACCGAGTGGACCCGCCTTCAACTGCAATGACGAACAGAAAGCAATGATCAGCATCAGCCCACAGCCGCCCGGATTGAATGTGCAATGCGTCGGTCCCAACGGCGTCGGCGACCCCGGCCTGGTTGCGCGCGGCGTTGTCCTGGGAGTCGATGTCTGGGGCTGGGTGCGCGATTTCGAGGTCTGCTTCAAGCCGGCCGGCGCGGTGGTCTTCCTGGATGCCTCCTTTAGCCCGCGCCGCCTGACAGATGTTGGTCTCTATAGCCGCGCTGGCATGACCTGCGCGCGACTGGCTCGCCCCGGCACCCTGGTGCTGCTGACCGAGCCTTCCAGCGATCAGCCGCCAGCTATCGCGTCAGATCCCCTCCCTCCAGCATCTTCGGTCGGCAATTGTATGGTGCAGACCCTCGACAACATCAACTTCCGCGCCACGCCGGGCGGTCAACTCATCGTGGTCCTGGGGCGCGGCCTCATCCTGAGGGTCTATGAAAAGCAGGGAGACTGGTACAACGTTGACTTTTATGAGCAGCGGGGCTGGCTGCATGCAGATTATGTGAGAGCGATCGGGGATTGCGGCTAACATAGCGCAGTTCCCCCGCCTCGGTGGGTCAGTGTCGGCGCGCTCTATGCGACTCCAACCGAGCGCGGTAGTGCTATCTGACCCGCCTTTCTCGCGCTAGAACTCTCAGTAAACGCGAGCAAGTCGTGCGAAAAAGAGCGCTGGTATTCTGATTCGAAGTTTGTGGGGGGCGAGACTTGAGTCGCCCCTGCGACGTTCGTTCATATTGTTGCCTTACTTTGTTGGACTTGCTTCTGTGTCTTGTCGCTCAGCTGTGGTTACAATCTGGCGCGCACCCGGAGGCTCGGAATGGCGCTTTTTTGGGCGAGCATCATCTTGTTTGGCGGCAGCATCGTACAGGGCACAATTGGCTTTGCGCTGGGCATGATCGCCGTGCCGCTGCTGGTCGAGGCGGGCTACAGCTTGTCGCAGGCGGTGGCGCTGACCACCCTGGCGATCGGCATCCAGGTGGCATTCGGTGTCTGGCAACTGCGCGAGCACATCCCCTGGGACGATGTCAAATTGGCGGCGCTGCTGCGTTATCTGACCGTGCCACTGGGCATCTGGCTGTTGTTGCAAATTGAAAATATGGACGCAAACGCCGTCAAACGGCTGGTCGGCTGTGGCGTGCTGCTTGGCGTGGGCTTGCGCATGCTGGCGCGTAGGCAGAAAGCGCGCGATTTGCCCCTGTCGATTTCTGCCGCCGCCTTTGCGCTGAGCGGCATCTTGCAGGGGCTGGTCGCCATGGGCGGTCCGCCATTGGTGCTGTGGATGACAACGCGCAGCTTTGACGCGCACCAGGCACGGGCTTTTACCAAAACGCTTTTCCTGTTGAACGCGCCGCTGCAAGTGCTGCTGCTGCTCTTGCTTTCACAAACCATGAACGCGCAGGCGCTGGGCACGGCGCTGCTGCTGACACCGCTGATCTTCGCAGGCACGACAATCGGCGTGCGCATCGGCAACCGCTTGTCCAAAGCGCGCTTGAATGCGATCGCGCTGGCGCTGCTTGCGCTGATCGGCTTGAACGCCATTTTCTAGTGGTTCGCTGTGGAGAGGCAACATGGACGATCGCCAGGCGCTTTCTTTCAGCCGAAAAGACATGCGCGAAATCGGTTATGCCGTCATCGAATCGCTGTTGGATTATTACGATTCGCGCGACCAGCGGCGAGTCGCGCCCCGGCTGGATCATGCCGCTCTGGAGGCGATCTTGCGCGAGCCGCTGCCCCGAGAGGCATCCGACTGGCGCGATGTGCTGGCGCAGTTCCAGCAGCAAGTTGTCGAAGCGACCAACCATGTCGATCATCCGCGTTTCTTTGGATACATCCCACTGGCGAACAATTTCATAGGCGTGATGGCTGATGCGCTGGCAGCCGGGCACAACATCTTCAACGCGGTGTGGCTGCAAGGACCGGGCGCGGCGCAAATCGAACGGCTGACGGTCGACTGGCTGCGGCAGATCATGCGTATGCCCGCCCAGGCTGGCGGCACATTCGTCAGTGGCGGCTCGGTAGCCAATCTGTCGGCGCTGGCTGTGGCGCGCACGGTCTGGCTGGATGGCGACATGTCCGGCGCAGTCGTCTATTGCTCCGATCAACTGCACTTCGCCATTTCGCGCGGATTGCGGGTGTTGGGCTTCGCCGATGAACAACTGCGGATCTTGCCCAGCGACGGCGATTATCGCTTGTCGCCACAACGTTTGCGCGCAGCCGTACGGGCCGATCGCGCGGCGGGATTACGCCCCTTTTGTGTGGCGGCTATCGCAGGCACCACCAGCACCGGCGCGGTCGACCCGCTGGATGCGCTGGCGGATACCTGCGCCGAAGAAGGCTTGTGGCTGCATGTGGACGGAGCCTATGGCGCGCCAGCCATATTGACCGAGCCGGGGGCGCGGGCTTTGCGGGGGCTGGGCCGCGCTCATTCCCTGGCTTTGGACGCCCACAAGTGGCTCTTCCAGCCTATCGAATGCGGCTGTGTGCTGGTGCGCGAGCGGCAATGGCTGCAGCAGACCTTCGCGGCATCGGGCGAATATCTGAAAGACATGGAGCAGCCGGGCGAAGAAAGAAACTACGGCTATCTGGGCATCCAACTGACCCGTCAATTCCGCGCGTTGAAATTGTGGATGAGCTTCAAGGTCTTCGGTCTGGACGCCATCAGCGAGGCGATCGCGCAGGGCTTTGCCAATGCAGAACTGGCCGAGCGGCTGCTGCGCGAAGCCGGCTGTTGGCAGATCGTCACGCCGGCGCAGATGGCCATCGTTACATTCCGCTATATCCCGACCAATGGCGATGCGGCGTTGGCTGATGAAATCACGCATGGGCTGGTGGCTCGGCTGTTGGAAGATGGCAGCGCATTCGCCAGTGGCACCCGTTTGCGAGGCAGGCCCGTCATGCGCATCTGCGCCAACAACCCGCGCACCAGCGAAGCCGACCTGCGGCAGACTGTTCAGATCATGGGGCGACTGGCAGTCGACCTGGAAGCCGGAATTTCCAGCAAGTCCGCGCGAGGCTGAGCGCGTCGTCTGTACAGTCTGTACAGATGGCGTATCCTTGCTACAATACCTACGCTTTCGTAAACAGTTGCTTCTGATTCCCGTTTGAACTGAGGTCTGGGCTTTGGATATTGAATTCCTGGCGCTTTCTCTCGCCAGCTTCCTTTTTGTCGCGCTCGCCGCCATTCAGATTGGTCGCTTGGCTGCGCACTTCCAGCTGCCCCTGATTACCGGCTATTTGGTGGCGGGCATACTGGCCGGCCCGTTCATCTTTTCCTTCATTCAGCAGGTGGATGTCGGGTCCCTGCGCTTCCTGGACGAAATGGCGCTGGCATTCATCGCTTTTGCCGCGGGCAGCGAGATGGCGCTGGACGAGCTGCGCGGGCGCTTCCGCAGCATCGGCTGGAATACGGTCATGCAGATCGGCGCGGTCTATCTCGTTTGCGGCGCGGTCATCTTGCTGCTTGGCGACCACATCCCCTTCATGCGCGACTTGTCGCCGGCCGGGCGCTTTGCCGCCGCCCTGCTGAGCGGGCCCATCCTGTCGGCGCGTTCGCCATCATCGGCCATCGCCGTCATCAACGAAATGCGCGCGCGCGGACCCTTCACCAAAACCGTGCTCGGCGTGACGGTCGTCAAAGATGTGCTGATCGTCGTGCTCTTCGCGCTGAGCTCGTCAATCGCGGCGACCATGCTCACAGGCCGCACATTTGACGCCAGCTTCATCCTGCTGGTGTCCTTTGAAATTCTGGCGTCGATGGGCTTGGGCGTGTTGGTGGCGCAGGCCATGTCGCTGGTGTTGCGCAACCACTGGGAAGACCGACTGAAGATACCGCTCATTCTGCTCATCGGCTATCTGGTCTTCGCCCTGTCTGGCACAGTGCGGCATTGGAGCCACGCTAACTTGCCAGTCGAGCTGATCTTTGAGCCGCTGTTGATCTGCCTGGTGGCCAGTTTTTGGCTTACTAATCGCTCGCCTTACGGGACGGAATTCCGGCATCTGCTGCATCAAGTGCGCATACCGATTTTCGTCGTCTTCTTCACGCTGGTTGGCGCATCGCTCGATATCGGCATTGTGCTGCTGCTGCTGCCCATCACGCTGGCCCTCTACATCACGCGCATCGTAGCGCTTTTCATCGGCGCCTATTTGGGTGGCACATTGGCGAAGGACCCCGCCCGCTTCAAGCGCATCGCCTGGATGGGCTACATCACGCAGGCTGGCGTCGCCATTGGTTTGTCCAAAGAAGTCGCCATCGCCTTTCCCCAACTCGGCGCCGAGTTCACCACCCTGCTGGTCGGTGTGATCGTCGTCAGCGAGTTGACGGGTCCCATCTTCTTCAAATACGCCATTCGGCTGGTCGGAGAATCGCATCTGCCCAAAGACATCAAAGACGATGAAATCCTGGATGTGGTCATCGTGGGCATCGAGAATCAGTCGCGGCAACTGGCAGAGCGTTTGATCGAGCATGGCTGGCGCGTCAAACTGCTGGATATCGACCAGTCGCATGTCTCCAGCGTCGGCGACAATGGCAATCGCAGAGAGCAGTGGCTGCCACAGATCAGCGCGGAAAACTTGGCGCAGATTATCGAGCCCAAGACCGAAGTGGCTGTGGCGATGCTGCCCAATGACGAAGACAGCTTGAAATTGTGCCAGATCCTGTACGAAAACTTCGGCATCACCCGCCAGATCGCGCGGCTGCATGCCTATACGCTGGTGGACGAATTCCGCGAGCTGGGCGTGCATGTGCTGCATCCCGCCTCTGCCATGGTGCATCTGCTGGATCACTTTGTGCGCGCGCCACAGCTGGCCAGCATGGTCTTTGAAGACGACCCCGAGCACGATGTCATCCAGGTGACCATCACCGACCCGAATGTGGATGGCTTGCACCTGCGCGAGTTGATCTTGCCCGACGATGTGCTGGTGATGGCAATCGGACGGCGTGGGCATTCGATCGTGCCGCATGGCTATACCAACCTGCACCTGGAAGACGAACTCACGCTGATTGGTCCCACCGACAGCCTGGAAGAAGTCGCCTTGAAACTAGGCTATTGATGCGCCGCTCGCGTTGCGCCAGGTAAGAATCGGCACAATTTCACCATCCAAAATAATGATCTGCCTGGAAGTTTCACAAGGGCTTGCTTGGATCTATTGGAACGATTGCACTTCGCCCAGATAGAAAGGACAGGCGCTATGAAGCAACTGCCTATCGCGATTATCGGCGCAGGACCCATCGGTTTGGCGGCGGCGGCGCATCTGGTGGAACGCGGCGAAACGCCAGTCGTGCTGGAAGCTGGCGCGACAGTCGGCGCGACCGTGCTGCAATGGGGGCATGTGCGCATGTTTTCGCCTTGGGAATTCAATGTGGATGCCACCTGCCGACGCCTGCTGGAAGCTGAGGGCTGGCTGATGCCGCCTGTCGACGAGCTGCCCACCGGCGCGGAGCTGGTGACACGCTACTTGCAGCCGCTTGCCAACCTGCCTGCCATGCGCGAGGTCATTCGCACGGGCGCGCGCGTCACCGCTATCAGCCGCAAACAGCGCGACAAACTGAAAGATGCCGGGCGTTGGACTGCGCCCTTCTTGCTGCGCTTGCAGATGGACGATGGGCGGGAAGAGCGACTGGAAGCTCGCGCGGTGATCGACGCCTCGGGCAGTTGGCAACAGCCGAATCCGCTGGGCGCGGATGGCATCCCGGCGCTGGGCGAGGCGCAACTGAACGGCAGAATCGCCTATGGCATCCCAGATGTGCTGGGCGGCGCGCGCGAACAGTATGCGGGCAAACGGGTGGCTGTGGTGGGCAGCGGACATTCCGCCATCAACACCTTGCTCGACTTGCTGCGCCTGCGCGATGATTCGCCCGCTACAGAGGTCGTCTGGGCGCTGCGGGGCGACAACATGCAGAAATTGTACGGCGGCGGGACAGACGACCAGTTGCCGGCGCGCGGACAGTTGGGCATGCGCATCAAGGCAGCAGTCGAGGCGGGAGCTCTGGAGATCGCCGCGCCCTTCCCCATCACGCGGGTAGAAAAGGCGGGTGAACAGCTGCAACTTTTCAGCGGAGATGAGGGGCTGCGCATTGACGAAATTATCGTTTGCACAGGCGCGCGCCCCGATTTCAACATGTTGCGCGAGTTGCGGCTGGATATCGACCCGGCTGTGGAAAGCGCGCGGGCTCTTGCGCCCATGATCGACCCCAACCTGCACAGCTGTGGCAGTGTCCCCCCACACGGCGAAGCAGAATTGCGCCAGCCAGAGCGCGACTTTTACATCATCGGCATGAAGAGCTATGGCCGCGCGCCAACCTTCTTGCTGGCGACCGGCTATGAACAGGCGCGGTCCATAACGGCGGCGCTGTGTGGCGATTGGGCTGCGGCGCGTGATGTGCAGTTGCACTTGCCAGAGACCGGCGTCTGCATCACCGACTACTCCGATGACGGTCTCTGCTGCGCACCCGTGGAAGCGACGGGACCAAGCCTGCTTTCTATTGGCGAAATTCCCGTCCTCAACCAGTGGGCCGCCCAGCCAGCGGCGGATCGAGCGCCCTGCTGCTAAGCGTCTGCGCCGCCAAAACCTGGCAAGCCAATTTGCAATTAGTTTTTTCTGCCGTTGACGCTGTGTTGGTGCCGGGTAATCGAACAATCGTTACTTCGCGCGGCTGCACTGTGCTTGCCTGACAGATTGCCGGCGCATGCCGGGCAATAATCTAAAGGTTAACATTTTCTTACGCTATCAAATCGTTAGTTGGTTATACTCCGCTGCTATTCAGGTGCAGAAAGGAGTATTCATGTCAAGTTTGTTCCTTCGGGGGAGCGTTACAGAGGCTTTTCTTGACTGGGCGCTTCGCTGGTTGATTGTATTTATCGCTTTGACGATTGGCGGCTCGCTGATTCAAGCCAATTTCTTGGAGCAGCCAGTAATCGTGAAGATTAAAGACCTCAGCCCGAATGGTCTCACGGTGGTCTGGAATGCCGATCCATCGGTTCAGCGCTATGAAGTCTTCGTCAAGGGTCGCGGCTGGGAGCCGGCTTCGCACCGAAACAGGCATCATGTAACTGGGCTGAAAGCCTGCAGCAAGAATAACATTCGCGTGCGCGCAGTCGACGCCCAAGGCAATGTCAGCATGGCTTCCAGGAAGAAAACAGTCTACACGCCTTCCGCCGTCCCCGCGCCAGGCAACCTTAGCGCCATGGAGCTGGGCGACACGGTTTACCTGGAATGGGACCCGGTGCCAGGGGCGGATGATTATCGCGTAACAACCGCTCGGAAGGATCCAAACAGCAATTCTGGCTGGCAAGTCATCGACTATATCGACATGATTGGCCACTCCCCGCCCGGCGAGATACTGACCTGGCATGTCATGGAAGACTTGGACGGTGAATATCGCTTCACTGTCGAAAGCGTCGACTATAATTGTGATCGATACAATAAGTCGAAAATCAGAGCCACGCTCGGTTGGGATTAAGCGATTGGTCGGAAAGGGTTTATCATGGCGCATCCCTTGGTGGAGCAACTGCGCTTTACCCGCCGCGAATTTGTGCGCTGCCTGGATGGACTGAGCCTGCAAGACGCCTATGTGCGGCATGGACAGATGAATTGCATCAGTTGGACGATCGGGCACCTGGCCGATCATGAAAATCGCATTTTCGTCTTTCTGGGTCAAGGCAAGGTGATTCAGCCGGAGCTGCGCAAGATCTGCAGCTTTGGCTGTCCGCCGTCGACGCCGAAACTGGACGATATGTGGGCGGCCTGGCGCGAGGTGACGGCGAACGCGGATATCTGGCTGGATACGCTGACCACGGCGCAGCTGGCTGAACATTTTCGATGGAAGGGCAAAGCGCTGGAAGAATCGATCGGCACGATGCTGCAGCGCGTCATCTATCATTATTGGTATCATCTGGGCGAGGCGCATGCCATCAGGCAGATGCTGGAACAGCGCAATCTGCCGCAATTCGTCGGCGAAATGGACGATGCGCCGTATCGCCCGCACTAGCCAGCCATGACGCGCCGCCCACGCATCGGCATCACCACCAGCCTGACAAACGGACGGCAGAGCCTCGACACGCACTACGCGCAGGCTGTCGAAGCGGTCGGCGGCATTCCCATCATCGTTCCTTTGCTGCAGTCCGTGGCGGCGGCGCAGTCTCTGGCGCAGCTGCTGGATGGGCTGGTTATCACCGGCGGTCCCGGCATCACACGCGGCTTGGTCGGCGAATTGCCAGACGATCTGCCAGCGGTTGATCCCTTGCGCGATGCCAGCGATGAACTGGCTTTGCGCGCCATGAGCGACAAGCCGGTTTTGGGCATCTGCTATGGCATGCAGTTTGTCAATGCTGTGGCTGGCGGCACAATTTTCGGCGATGCGCAGGCACAGGCAGCCGCCATGGCACACTCGCCTGAGCGCGGCGCTGGCGAGCACAGCATCCAGATAGAAACAGACAGCCGTTTGCATGACCTGTTCGGCGCGCGGCAGATGACAACCAACAGCTATCACATCCAGGCGATTGCCTCGCCGGGCGCAGGATTGCGAGCTACGGCGCACGCAGAAGATGGCGTCATCGAAGCGCTGGAGTCGGCTGATGGGCGGGTGGTGGGCGTGCAGTTTCACCCCGAGCGCATGGGCGCGCCTGGCTTGCCGCTATTTGCCGATCTGTTGCGGCGCGCTGAAAAACCCCCTCGGTCCCCCCGACAGGTCAGGGGAAAGCACATACCTTGACTCCCCTCCCTGACTCGTCGGGGAGGGGCTGGGGGAGGGGTTTGCTACCCTCTCCGTCCTGATGGGGAGGGGCTGGGGGAGGGGTCTTGCGCCGCGCTATAGCCAGCCGATGAGCCGTGTCAGCCAGTTGCGCCGGATGTACCCATTCTGGGCGTACCATCGATAGGTCTCGCGCAGGCTGGTTTCGATATTGATCTGCGGGGCGCACAATTCGCGTTCAGCCTTTCCGCCATCGAAGTAAACATGCGTGCCGCCCAGACGCACTTGGTCCGCATCCATGGGCGTGCTGATGCCAAAGTGGCGCATTGCCTCGATGAAGCGCGCAGTCGGCTCCAGCAGCCAATCGGGCATGTCCAGCAGCGGTGGGCGCACCTCGCAAGCGCGAGCGATCAGTCGAAAGAAGTCGCTATAGGTCAGGTTGGCGGCATTCAGGATATACCGTTCGCCCGGAGCGCCTTTTTCGACAGCTGCCACATGGGCGCACGCTACATCGCGGACATCAATGACCGCCACGCCGCCACTGCTGCCGGGCACGAGCCACTGCCAGCGCGCCGTTTCAATCACGAAGCTGCCGCTGATGGTGTTGAGATCGCCGGGACCGATGATGACAGTCGGGTTCAAAGTAACCACATTCAAGCCGTCGGCTACAAATTCGGCAACGACGGCCTCAGCTTGGCGCTTGGTGTAGGCGTAATAGAATTGCTGTGGGCGCAGGTTGAAAGGGGAGGCTTCATCGGCAAGTTCCAGTCCCGGGCGGATGCCAAGTGTCGAGGCGCTGCTGGTAAAAACGATGCGTGAAACGCCGGCTTTTTGCGCGGCTGCCAGCACATTGCGCGTGCCATCCACATTGATGCGCCACAAAGCTTCACGATCGGAATCTTTCCAGTAATCCGCTTTTGCCGCGACATGGAAGACGACATCACAGCCGGCGCAGGCAGCTTCCAATAGAGCGGCATCGTCCAGGTCGCCCTGCACTGCCTCGAACCGCAGGTCGTCGATGAGCCGCAGCCTGGACGGCGAACGATAGAGCGCGCGCGCAGCATGCGATGCCGCCAGCCATTGCCGCAGCACATGCGATCCCAAAAAGCCGGTCGCGCCAGTGATGAACGCTAGCAAATCCGCCTCCCTAAAGCGCGATCAAACCGCGTTGCGTTGCGCGCACCACCGCTTCGGTGCGGCTCTGCGCATCCAGCTTGCTCATGATCGCGTTGACATGATATTTGACTGTATGCGGCGTGATGCCCAGCTGCTGGGCGATGGCGCGGTTGGTCAAGCCGGCCGCCAGCAAGCTCAGCACTTCTCTTTCGCGCGCCGTCAAGGGATTGGGCGCATCGCCAGGCGCGCTCGGCACAGTGGCAGCCAGCAGACGGGCAAAGTCCGGCGCCAGCGTGAGCAAACCAGCCAGCAGCGCATCGACCGCGGAAATGATGCTGTCGACATCGCTGGTTCGCGGCAGCAAGGCAAAACAGGGAAATTGTCGGGCAGCCAAGAGCGCCGCCGCCAGCGCCTCGTCATCATCGCGCGCCAGCAGCAGCAGTGGCAGGTCACCATCGATTTCGTGCAGCCGCGGGATCGTTCCCTGCGCAGACCAGCCCAGATCGACCACCAATATATCGGGGGATAGACGTTCGAGAGCATCTGCCAGCTGCTCGCAAGAGACGCGCGCCAGGACATGACAGCCGCCTTCTGTCAGCAGCGCCGCCAATCCCGCCCGCGCCAGCAAATCGTCGGCAGCGACCAGCAAATGTGGGTCCAGCGAATCGTGTTGCATGATCAATAGGGTAACAGAGCGCCGCGCAGCCCGATACGCCTTTCGCACCCAGCGCGCCAATTTGTTACAATGCCGAGTCGCCAATAGATATTGATGCGTGGACCAGGAGGCGCCGCGTACAAGGAGGGCTGCGATGGAACAGGCAACGACAAGAACCCGCGATAGCCATGTGATGAACACGTTGGATTTGCTCAGCGCGGTATTCGCCGATTATCCGGGAAAAGATTTCGCTATCCGCCTGTGGGATGGAACACTTTGGGAACCGAGTGGCACGACCATTCACCGCTTCACCATCGCGCTCAACGGTCCTTCGGCATTGCGGCGCATGTTCTTCCCGCCCACCGAACGCAAACTGGGCGAAGCCTATATGTTCGGAGACTTTGAGATCGAGGGCGAGCTCTATGCGGCTATCGACCTAGCGCGCTATCTGTGGGAGGGTTGGAGCCTGCGTGATACCTTGCGATTCGCGCCCAAGCTGCTGCGACTGCCCTCGCGCGATCCTGTCAGCAACGACCAGATCGCCCGGTTGGCTGGCAGTCGGCACTCGGTAGACCGCGATAAAGCCGCCATTCAATATCACTACGATGTATCCAACGAGTTTTATCAAATGTGGCTGGACGAGAAGATGGTCTATTCATGCGCCTACTTCAAGGACCCCGCTGAAGGCATCGACGCCGCGCAGAGCCGCAAGCTGGATTACATCTGCCGCAAGTTACGCCTGAAACCGGGCGAGCGTCTGCTGGATATCGGCTGTGGCTGGGGCGCGCTGATCATGCACGCGGCGCAGCATTATGGCGTAGACGCGCTGGGCATCACCCTCAGCGAAAAACAACTGGCGCTGGCCAACGAGCGCATCGAGGCGGCGGGGCTGGCCGGGCAATGCCGTATCGAACTGCTGGACTATCGCAATGTCGATGAGAGCCGACCTTTCGACAAGATCGTCAGCATCGGCATGGTCGAGCATGTCGGGCGCGAGAATCTGCCCGTCTACTTCGAGAAAGCCTTTCGCTGTTTGAAGCCGGGCGGCGTCTTTTTGAACCACGGCATCACACTCTTTCAAGCGCCCAAGGTGCCGCAGTATCAAGCCAAAGACTCCTTCGTGCAGCAATACATCTTCCCCGATGGCGACAGCCAGCATATCGCCTATGTGCTGGATGTGGCGGCGCAAGCGGGCTTCGAGGTGCGCGATGTCGAAAGCCTGCGCGAACATTATGCGCTGACATTGAAAAACTGGCTGGCGCGCTTCGAGGCGCATGCCAACGCGATCCGCGACATGCTGGGCGATATCGGCTATCGGCGCTGGCGCATCTATCTGGCTGGCGCTCGCTGGGTCTTTGAGTCGGGCTACAACTCCATCCACCAGGCGCTGCTATACAAGTCGGTGGCTGGCAAAGGCGCAAGCGCGCACCTGCCGCTCAATCGCGATGACTGGTATGTCTGAGCGAAACCAGGACTGTACAGCACCAAAAAACGAACCACCGAGTACACCGAGTTGAAAGAGTACACCGAGAGTAGAATCCTTTAGACTTTGTGTCTATCGGGATTATCTCTGTGTCCTCTGTGTCAATTGTCTAAAAGCCGCCATTACACCAAGACCGGCTGGTGCGCTGCCAGGCTGACCTCGCGGATGGGCAGGTCATGCCGTTGGCGGTCGATGAAATAGCTGACATGCTCATAACCAGCCTCTTGCAGTTGCGCCAAGGCTTTGTCGAAGTCTGCCCCGACACGATGCGCATCGTGCGCGTCTGAGCCAAGCACCACGGGAATGCCGCGCAGCGCCATCTCATACAACATTTCTGAGCCCGGATTCATTTGGCGGCAGGCTTTGTGCAAGCCGCTGGTATTCAATTCCATGGCTGTCCCGGCGCGGGCGATGCGGTCCAGCGAGCGATAAATGACAGCGCTGTGGTCGGCGAATTTGTAAAGCGACGGATGCACGATCTTGACGATATCGGGGTGGCTCAAACAATCGAACAAGCCCGATTCGGCGGCGCGCGCCAGATTTTCAAAATAGCTGGCTTCGTATTCCAACCGCGTTTTGCCTTGCAGATAGAGCAGCTTGTATTCGTCCGTCTGCGGATGCACCGAGCCGAGGATGTAGGAAAAATGAGCGCGGCGGTGCAGCTTGTCCAGCCAGCCTTCAAAGCCGGACAGGTAATCACTTTCCAAGCCCAACCGTACATCGACGCGCTCTGCATATTCGTCGCGGGCGCGCGCAACCATGTCGAAGTATTGCGGCAGTTGCTGGATGGACATGCGCACTTTGGGATTCCAACCGAAGGGCATGGGACTATGGCAGGTGAAAGTGATGCCGCGCAGCCCGACGCGCTGTGCCTGGGCGGCGTAATCACTGGGCAGGCCTCGGGCATGCTTGCACAGCGGCGTGTGCATGTGCGAGTCGTAGAGGTTGGGCGCGTAGGGCATAGCTAGCTCCGCGTTCGGATGCAAAACAGCGCCCATTATGCTGTAAATGCGCGGAAATGTCTATGCGCCGCTGGTTTCCCTCAGCTCACCGCCACACGCACGATCTCGGCGATGCGCGCTTCTGTCGCCGCGTCCAGCTCACGCATAAACCAGGAGCTGGGGATGAGTTGGTCGGTCGCGCCGGGTGCCAGGACGATGTTCGCTTTTTCGGTGAGTCCAAAGGTGACATAGTCGTCCATGCGGATGAAGACGAGCACAGGTTTCGTCCGGGATTTGGCGTAACCGGGCATGCCATACCACAGTCGCGGCTTGAGCTCGGGCGCGGCGGACAGGATGATCTCGTGCAGGCGCAGGCCAACGGCTGCCTGGTCGCCGAACATCTGCGGGATCTTGTCGAGTACAGCGGCCAGATTGTCGCTGTCTTTTTTGGCTTTTTTTGACATCTCGTTCACCTTTCTGAGTAAGTCCAACAAAGTAATGCAACAATAGGATGGAACGGCGTAGGGGCGATTCTTGAGTCGCCCACATGGTCAATGACCCAATAGCGGCGTAGTGGGCAAGACTCCCTAGATCTGTGACAGCCGCCTCATGTGCTGTTTGGTATCTTGATAAAGCGAGCGATACATCGGATACAGTTCATCGTAAATCGCTTTGTTCTGCCTGTTTGGCTCGATGCGCCGCTCGATGCGCAGCCACTCTTTCTGCAAGGGCGTGAAGTCCTGGAACAAACCCGCCGCCATGCCCGCGATGTAGGCGCTGCCGTATGCCGCGCCGATGGTCTGTGCCGGGACATCTTGCGGCAAACCGGTTGCATCGCTACAGATTTGCAGCCACAGCCTCTGCTGGACGCCGCCGCCTATCACGATCAGCCGGCCAGGCTGCGCGCCGGACTCGCCCATCGTCTCGATATTATGCCGCAGACCAAAAGCGATGCCCTCCAAACAGCTGCGATAGAGGTGGGCGCGCGTATGCGAAAGCGTCAATCCAAAGCATGCGCCGCGGGCATGTGGGTCGTTGATGGGTGTGCGCTCGCCGCTGAAGTAGGGCAAGGTCAGCAAGCCTTCGGCGCCGGGCGGGGTCTGCGCCGCGCCAGCCACCAGCAGGTCAAAGGCATTTTCGCCGCGCGAGCGAGCCTGCAATCGTTCTTCGCCAGCCAGTTCATCACGAAACCAGCGCAGCAACGCGCCCGCAGTCGACAAACCTGCCGCCAGGATCGCGCAGCCAGGTTGCAAATGCACCGACGCCCACAAGTCGCGATGGGGGCGAAATTGCGGGGTGGTCTGGATGAGGAACAACGTCGTTCCATACATGACCATCAGGTCGCCGATAGCGACTGCGCCAGCCGCGACCGCTTCTGCCAGGGCATCGGCTGTGCCCACAGCGACCGGTGTGCCAGCGGGAATGCCCGTTTCTTGGGCCGCTCTGGCTGTGACGAGGCCGGCTTGCTCGGTCGACCAGGCGGTTTCTGCCAGCCACTCCAGCGGGCAAACCCGTTCCACCCAGTCTTTGTGCCAGGCCAGCCGCTCCACATCAAAGAAGGGCGAAAAATAGGGCGCGACATAGTTGTCCAGCACGAAGCGATCGGTCAAGCGAAAGACCAGGTAGGAAGCAGCGCTCACGATCTTGCGCGTCTTGGCAAACAGCGTCGGCTCGTGCTGCCGATACCACAGCGCTTTCGGCCCGACCGACTGCGCCGAAAGCGACTGCCCTGCCCGCGCGAAAATGGCGTCTTCGCCCAGCGCAGCATTCAATTTGGCGATTTCGCTGCTGGCGCGGGTGTCGATGCCATACAAAATGGCGGGGCGCAGCGGACGAAAATTTTTGTCCAGTGGCAGCATGGTGGGGGCGATGGCGCTGCAAGCCACGCCCGCGATCTGCGCAGGGGCAATATCTGCCTGTTGAATGAGCGCGCGGGAGATCTGACAGAAATCAGACCACCATACCGCCTCGGCATCTTGCTCTGCCCAGCCGGGCTGTGGCATATCGAACGTATGCGCGATGCTGTGCTGCGCCACGATGCGCCCGTCCAGCGTCACCAGCGCGCCTTTGGAGCTGGATGTGCCGATGTCGATGCCCAGCAGCAGGCGGTCGTCCACCACTAGAGCAGCTCGACAGGCTGTCCGGCGCGCGCCGATTCTTCAATCGCGCAAAGCACACAGGTCACCAGCGCCGCCTCTCGCCCGGTTGCCAGCACAGGCTTGTCATCCACGACAGCATCGACAAAGCGAGCGATGGATTCCAGAACAAAGCCGCTGAGCCGCGCCGAGTCGGCATCGAGGGTGAAGCCAAGCGTATCGGGCAGGCTGGCTGCCGTCTGCGTATATTTCTCGACTGTGCGGTTGTCGCTGGTATTGATGTATAGCGCCCCCTGGCTGCCCAGCAGCTCCATCTTCAGGTTGAAGACATTGGGCTCGGTCTCTGGCAGGATCCAGGCGTTTTCCAAGGTAAGCACCGCGCCGCCCGCGAATTCGACAATGGCGATATGGAAGTCTTGCGTGTCGATGCCCAGCGACTTCAGCACGCCCGAGCGACTCACGGCATAGACGCGCGCAGGCATTTCGCCCAGCAGCCAGCAAGCCATATCCAGCATGTGGCTGGCCAAGAACCACAACGCCGAGCTCTGCGCCGCCCAAGGCAACATCTGCGTTGGCACGAAGGTCGTATTGCTCAGCCTGGCGTATATGTATTGCAGCTCGCCCAGTTCGCCCGCCTGCACCGCCTGCCGCGCCGACACGAAGGCCGGGTTGACGCGATTGTGAAAGTCGACCATCAGCTTGACGCCAGCCTTTTCGACAGCCTGCACGATGGCAGAGGCATCGGCGTTGGTGGTGGCGATTGGTTTTTCGACAAGGATATGTTTGCCAGCCTGCGCTGCGGCGATTGCGATCTCGCGATGGGCGAAATCCGGCGTCGCAATCGAGACGGCAGCGATGTCATCACGCGCCAGCAAATCGCGGTAATCCGTGTATACATGCGCCACGCCATAGCGGTCGGCTACTTCACGCGCGCGCGCTTCGTTCAAGTCGCAGATGGCGACCAATTCTGCGCGTGGCATATGGTGATAAACATGAGCGTGCCAGGCACCACCGACGATTCCCGCGCCAATGAGTCCAAAGCCAACTGTGTGCATGTGTCTATCCTTTCACTGCGCCGAATGTGAGACCTCGCACGACATAGCGCCCTAACAACAAAAATATGATCATGGGCGGCAGCATAGCCACCACCGCCGTCGCCGCGATATGCCCCCAATATACGCCGGTCGAGGCAAAAAAGCTGATTGTGCCCACGGGCAATGTGACCGTGCTGCCACGGCTGAGCACCAGAGGGAAAAGCACATTGTTCCAACTGAAGACGAAAGTGAACATGGAAGTGACGATCAAACCCGGCAGCGCCAGTGGGATGATGATGCGAAAGAAAGCGCGCAGCCTGGTCGCGCCATCCACCCAAGCCGCTTCTTCCAGGTCCAGCGGGACTTCGTCGATGAAGCTCTTCAACAGCCACACCGAAAACGGGATCGCCAGCGTCTGCAAAGTCAATATCATCGCCTGGTAGCTGCCCGCCCAGCCGATCCACGACATGAGGATGAAATAGGGGATGACGAAGACGATGGGCGGGGCAATTAGAAGGCTGATATACCAGTTCATAATGAACTCTTTGCCGCGCATGGCGAAACGCGACAGGGCATACGCCGCCGAAAGCGCGAATGGCAGGCTAAGCAGAGTCGCGCCGCTGCTGACGATCAGGCTATTGACCAGTTGGGGGGCATTGTTGCCGGGCTCGACAAATGTGTCTATGAAGTTGCCGAGATACGGCTCGAAGATCAGTTGGGGCGGCAAGGTGTAGGCTTCGCTGGGATGCCGGAATGCCAGCAGAATGAACCAGCATATCGGTCCCAGAAAAAAGACCATCACCAACAGCGTCAGCGCATAGATAGCGAGTTTCTGCCTCGCTGTGTGGCGGCGCATCCCAATTACCACTCGCGCTTGCGAAATACGAAGAAGAGATACAAATTGATGATGATGCTGACGATGATGACCACCAGCCAGGTCATCGCCGCCGTCAAGCCGATATTGTAATTAACCAGTCCCTCGCGGTAGAGATTGAAGCTGAGTGTGCGCGAAGCCGTGCCCGGACCCCCATTCGTCAGCACATAGACCAGGTCGAAGCTGTTGAAGAGCTGCATGAAGCGGATCATGACCAGAAATGCGGCGATCGGGCGCAGCAGCGGCAAGGTAACCGACCAGAACATGCGCCAGCCGCTTGCCCCGTCCACCTGCGCCGCTTCTTTGATCTCTTCGCTGATCGAAAGCAAGCCGGCATAGAGCACAATGGCGAAGAAAGGCGTCCACTGCCAGGTATCGACCAAGCCGATGCTGAAGAGCGCTGTGCCCGCGTTGCCCAAAAAACCCTGCGGCGGGACAGGAACGCCCAAACCTTTCAGCAGCCAGGGCAAGATGCCGCCTTTGGGCTCGAGCAAATAACGAAACAGGAAGCCCGCCACCACCGGCGCCAGCGTGGTCGGCATGATCAGCACTGCGCGCATCAGACCCATGCCGCGCAGATGCGTGTGCAGCAGCAGAGCGATGCCCATGCCCAGCCAGAATTGGGCAAATGTGCCCAGTCCCGCCAGCAGCAAGGTATTCTTTAGCGCCTCGCTGAACGGCGTTACCAGGAAGACCATGCGGAAGTTGTCCCAGCCAGAGTGATAGAGCGGCATGGGGCTGGTCTGCAAGTTCCAAAACCAGAAGCTGTTGCGCAGGGCGAAACCCAGCGGATACAAAATCAGCGCCAGCAAGATGATGACCGAGGGCGCGAGCAGGATGTAGGGGAGACGTTTGTTGACTGTGGAACGATTGAGCAATCCCGAACCCCCCAGAAGAAACTTGCCGGGGCGACCCATATGGAGCGCCCCTTTTTTTCGGAACTTTGCGGCTGCGGGCGGCTTGAACGGCCACCCCTGCAAATGAACCGGGGTTAGTGCCAATCGGCTTTACATCCCGGACAAGCTGGCGATCAGCGCCTTGGTGTTTTCGAGCGTGTCGTCGAAGCTCTCGACGCCGTAGGGAATCATCTGATTGCCGCTCAAGATATTCTGGAAGAGCGTCTGGGTGGTGGCAAGCGCCTGCTCTGGCGTGACAGCGCCTGTCATCGCCTGGTTGATCTGCAAGCCATACACGCCTTCCAGCGAGGTATAGATGGGCGCGGGCGGGCGCACAACCTTGCCATCGCCCAGCTTCATCATCTCCAACTGCGTGCCCAGGAAGGGATAGATGGCGTTCAAGTCGGCATCTTCATAGTTGGATTTGCGGCTGAAATCGGCGAACTGGTGGCCCTTGACATTGACCTGCCCCATGGCTTTTTGCCCTTCAGAGCCGGTCGCCCATTTGATGAATTGCCAGGCGGCATCCTGGTTGGCTGATGTGGATGGCATGCCCAGCGACCAGCCACCTAGGCTGACAACCTGGTCGCCACCAGCGCTCATTGTCGGCAACACAGCTGTTTCGAACTTGTCGACCACGGGCGATGGCGTGCCAGTCAGATAGCCTTCGTTGTTGACCAGGTAGAAGTATGGCGTCCAGTGATAAAACATGCCGATATCGCCTTGTGAGAAGCGGGTGCCAGCATCGAACCAGAGGTAGTTGATGGACTCGGGCGGCGAGGCAGCGTAGAGCTTCAGCCAGTCATGAAGCGCGGCGGTGTTGGCATCGCTGTTGATGGTGGGCGAGAAGTCCCAGGGCGCTTCGGGGAATTGGGTGAACCAGCGCGTGCCATAACTGGCGGCCAGCTGCGTGTACATGTGTACGACTGGCACCGGTTGCGCGCCAATGACTGTCGTGCCATACATGCTGGTGCCATCCAGATCCATGCCGTTGATCTGGTCGAGGATGCCGAAGTAATCTTCCCAGGTCCAGTCGCCCGCATCGGCCACGGACGCGGGCAGCAGATCCAAACCAGCCGCTTCAAAGAGATCGGTGCGGTACATAATGCCCTGCGCATACGAAGCGATGGGCAATGTCCAGACATGGTTGCGCCAGGTGCTCAGCGAATAGAGGCATTCGGGCACGAAATCGTCAAAATGGGCGTCCGAATCCATGGCGATGAAGTCATCCAGCGAGCGAATCCAGCCGTTGTCGGCATATTGGCTGATCCACATTTGGTCGACGGCGATGACATCCGCATCGGCGCTCTGGGTGAGGAAGGCATTGACCAGTCGCGCTTGCAAAGCTGTGTAACCCAGCGACTCGATATTGACGGTGATACCGGTCATCTCGGTGAATTGGTCGGTCACGCTTTGCAGCGCCAGATCCCACGGATCGCCAACAGTCAGCACATTGATGGTGGTATCGGTTTGGGCAGCGACCCTAGCCAGGTTGCCCAGCGGAGATGCGCCAGCCAACGCCGCGCCGGCCGCGCCGCTCATGCGCAAAAAGTCGCGCCTGCTCAATCTGTCCTTTGACATAGTCTGCTCCTATTGAAGATTTATAGATTGTCGGACTCAGTTTGGTAATCGCTCGATACTCACCTCCCGCACATTCAGATTTGCAGCGCGCCGTCAATCAAGACTGACTGTTCATCGACTAAGACTGCCCCGCCAGCGCGCATATCCTTGACCAGGTCCCAATGAATGCTGCTCTCGTTGACGCCGCCGCATTCGGGATAAGCTCTGCCCAGCGCAATGTGCACTGTGCCGCCGATCTTTTCATCATAAAGTATATCGTGGCAGACAACATCCAGGCACGGATTCAACCCAAACGCAAACTCTCCTAACAAACTGGCACCAGCATCGGTATCCAGGATGCGTCGCAGATAGTCTTCGTTGGCCGCGGCGCGCGCCTGTACAAGCCGGCCATCGCGCCATGCCAGGCGAATATCGGGCACGACCACCCCACCGAAAATCGCCCCCTGCTCAAAATGAATGCGCCCATTGAGCGTAGCGTTGACCGGCGCTGTGTAGATTTCGCCATCGGGCAAGTTGATCTTGCCAGCAAAGACGCGCCATTCGCGTCCCGCGACGGAAAAAGCCAAGTCTGTTTCCGCCCCCGCGACGATACGCACGCTCCGCGAGCCACGCAATGTGCGGGCTTGCGCATGCCAACGCTGCGAGAGCGACTCATAATCCAGCAAGCAAGCGGCGAAGAACATCTCAGTCAGCGAATCCAGGTCTATGCCAGCTTGCCGCGCCAGCGCTTCGGTGGGCACGCGCAGCAGGCACCAGCGCGTCTTTTGCCAGCGCAACGCCGAGACCTGTCCTTGTACAGCCTGGTGCATGGCGATAGCTTCGGCAGGGATGTCAGCCGGCGCAGGGAAGCCAGCCAGCGCGCGCAATCCAAAATAGACATCCGCCCATTCCATACCATAGGCCTCGATAGCTGGCATCCAGCCAATCTGCTGCGGATTGCCCTGCCACAGCAGCGACTTTCGCATCGCCTCGGCAAAGAACTGCACTTGGGGAAATGCGCCACATTCAATGCAAGCGGCGTACAAAGCCTGCGCCAGGGGATAGCTGTCGACTTCGTGCATGGCGATCATGACGCGCTCGCCGGGCTGTACTGCTGTGGAGTAGCGCGTCAGCACATTCGCCACTTGCCGCCAGCGCGGGTCAACCGCCTCAATCGCCACGGCAGGCTCGGGCAATGCGCATAAAGTCGCGCACCCGCTCGATATCGACCTCGTTCCAGATATGCCCGTCGCGCTTGAAGGCTGTGCCTGTGACCGTGCCATCCGCGATTGCCAAGGTCTGGGCGAGATTGCCGCAATGCACGCCCGTGTTGGCAAAGACCGGCGTTCCCGGCACCGCGTCTTTGATCAGTTGCAAGGTCTCGGACGAGGCTTCTGCGCCAGCCGTCAGACCAGAGACACAAAGCGCGGCTGGCTGGGCTACAAATACGGTCGAGACGGCGATATCGACCACATTGCGCGCCGCCAGATAGACAGCCGACTCGGGCACGATATTGTATAGCAGCTTGATGTGCGCGCCGCCCACCGCGTGCTGATGACGGACGATTTCTCCACAATTGAGATTCCACAAGCCGAAATCGCTGGCATAGACGCCGGTGAAAATCTCGCGCACGAAGCTGGCACCCGTGGCAACAGCGACATCAATCGAGGCTTTTGGATCCCACAGCACATTGACGCCAAAGGGGCGATCAATCTGCGGTTTCAACTCGACGATGACGCGCGCCATGCAGGCGATGGTGATGGGCGCGACCTGGGTGAGATAGGGCAAGCTGGCTTCGTTGGAAAACATGATGGCATCGACGCCGCCCGCTTGCAGGGCCAGCAGGTCGGCGCGGGCGGCTGAGATGATGGCATCCAGTCCGGCGGCGGAGTCGTAGGCGGGGTCGCCGGGCAAGGCGCGCAGGTGGCACATGGCGATGATGGGCTTGTGGGTGTGGAAGTGGGACTTCAGCCAGGTCATGGAGTGGAGTGTAGCATGGAGGTGGGGGTGGGTGCGAAATAGAGCTAGATACGAGAGAATATCATTCTACAATTGAGAGTATTTGCGCTCGCCTGCAAAGCTCGCGAGAGCTAGTTTCAGAACCTGAAAGCAGATTCTTGCTGTATGCTCGTCAGGTGTGAAGCCGGAACTCAATTGCTCGTACGGGTGAATGTAATTTCTAAACGAACGCAGTCCGTGACCAAACTCCTTAATATCTGGTTCAAGCAACTCAATGTTACAAGCTACATTGATCAATTCCGCCAAGCTCCATTCATGAAACTTCTTTACCTTGCCGTCTGCTGTTTTTGGACTACATACCGACCGATTGAACTGCTCGGGACTATTAGTAGCAGCTCCAAGAAGCACGGCTTCAAGAACACTTCCATATAGGAAAATCGCTGACAAGTGTGCGCCTGCCTCCGATACAAGTTTAGCCTCCCATAGCCTTTCTTCTATGATTCCAATCACTTGTGATTCCACCGGTAGATTCTGTAAGCTCGGTATTTCTATGCGCTTCTCCAAGAAATTGTCGACGGTACCAAGCTCGACGGAATGTGATATTCCGGTTAGCCTATCCACAATACTTCGGCACTTTTGAAGAACACTTGCGTTTGGCTCACGGCCGCTCAGTTCACAAGCCGCCTCATACATGTCAAGTAGCTCACACACGACGCTCGCAACAATTGTATCGCTGTCTTGCTCCCAAAATGCACGCAATCTATTAGCTTTGGATTGACCATTCTTGCTGTAGTTTTCTTCACCGTAGATATCGATACCGTGATCCCTAAAGAACTCTTCAAATGTAGCATCGGAGAAGTCAAGCACATAGCCGCCTCCCATTTCCAGGATTATCTCCAAGTACATTTTATCCACGGATGTAAGGCTGCTCATTTTAAGTTCCTTCCTGCCCATCTTTATGCGAAGAGTCCAACACCAAGAACGCTCACATTGCACCCGCGACGGATCTTGATGTTCTTACCAATTCGTGCCACGACAAGTTAGTTCACCCACACTCAATGTCTCTCTACACTCTGTGTCTAAATCTCCCGCTCCTCCCGCGCCTGCCCAAGATTCCCACGCTCTTGCTCGACGATCTCCGCATCCAGCTTGGTGAAGAGCGGGCTGGGTTTGCGCAGCTTTTGCCCCGCCGGCAAAGCGCTCTTTTCCCAGCGTCCGATCGCCGCAGCGCCATCATAGACCAGCGCCAGGTGATCGCGGGTTTCTTCGCTGTAGTTCTCGATTCGCTGCTCGCCGAATAGCTGCCCCGCATAGCCCAGCATCTCGTGCACCTGCTGCGAGCTGAAGGGCGTGAAAGGCGCGAAGAGGATCTTCAGATTGTCGATGCAGCGCAGCGCTGTATACACCGAACGAGCCGCATCCGCCCTGTCCTGCTTGATGACTTTCCAAGGTTCGCGTTCGTTGAGCCAGCCATTGACCCCCCGCGCCAGGCTCAGTGTCTCTTCCAGCGCTTCTTTCAGGCGCACATCGGCAATCAGCCCGCCGACCAGCTCAAAACCGGCTTCGCAGCGAGCGATGATGGCTTCATCTTCTGCCGTGAGATTGTCGGGCGCTGGAACGACCCCGTCAAAGCGCTTGAAGGCAAAACCGAGCATGCGATTGACCAGATTGCCCCAAGCCGCCAGCAGTTCATTATTAACCCGCGCCACAAAGCCATCCCAACTGAAATCGCTATCCTGCCGTTCGGGGAAAGTGCGGGCGACATAGAAGCGCACAGCATCGGCTTGATAGCGCTCAAGCAGGTCGGGCAGCCAGACCGCCCAATTGCGCGAGGTCGAGAATTGCTGTCCCTCGATATTCATGAATTCGTTCGCCGGCACATCGTAGGGCAACTGCAGCGGGATATCGCCGTGGGTCGAGTCGTTCTCGTTGTAGATGCCATCAATGCCGAGCAGCTCCGCTTGCCAGATGATGGTGTGAAAGGGGATATTGTCCTTGCCGATGAAATTGTAGATTTTGGCTTCCGGGTTGTACCACCATTTTTTCCAGGCATCGGGCTGGCCCATGTTCTGCGCCCACTCGATGCTGGCGGTGAAATAACCCATGACCGCGTCAAACCAGACATAGAGGCGCTTGTCTTCCCAGCCATCCAGCGGGACACGAACGCCCCAGTCGATATCGCGGGTGATCGGGCGGCCGCGCAGCCCGTCTTTCACAAAATTCTGGCTGAAGCGGCTGACATTGGGGCGCCAGTGATGCTCGTGGGCGGCGAGATAAGCCAGGATCTGGTCGGTAAACTGCGCCAGATCGAGGAAGTAGTGTTGCGATTCGCGCCGGACGAGCTTGTCGTTGGGATTGTTGCGGCTGTGCGGGTCAATCAGCTGGGTGGCATCCATCAGGTTGCCGCAGTTTTCACATTGGTCGCCACGAGCATGCGGATACTTGCAAATGTAGCAGGTGCCTTCGACATAGCGGTCGGGCAGGAAGCGCTTCTCGCTCTCGCTGTAAAGCAGGGTCTGTTTTTCTTTGTAGAGGTAACCTTGCGCCAGCAGGCGCGTGAAGATATCTTGCGCCACCCGATGATGATTCTCGGTGTCGGTGTGGGTGAACAGGTCATAGCTGATGCCGATTTTGCGCTGCGTCTGCAAGAAGCGCTCATGATAATGCTCGAAGACGGCTCGCGCCGATGTGCCACGCTTGTCCGCCTCGACCGTGATTGGCGTGCCATGGCTGTCCGAGCCGCTGACCATCAGCACCTGATTGCCGCGCAGGCGATGAAAACGAGCGAAGATATCGGCGGGCAGGTAGCAGCCAGCCAGGTGGCCGATATGCAAGTCGCCATTGGCATAGGGCCAAGCCACCGACACATGAATGGTTTCTGTGGACATGCTTGCTTCTCCTGATGCTGCGGTCGCCTTATACAAAAAACCGCCTGTCGGCGACAGACGGATTAGCGAAATTGCTGCCAGTTGCCCGGCGCAGCCATCAACATCTGCCGCCACGAAGGTCGGGCATCCGCATAGGCATGGTGTTTGCGCTGTGTTTCAACATGGCGCGAGTGTAACACGGGCATGGCATAAGCGTCAAGCAAGTGGAAGCTGGGGATGGCGAAATTTTGGGTTGCCGAAGTGAATATAGCTGTCTTCGCTGTAGGCACCTTCATTAAAGTGCATATACAAAAGTGCATATACACCACTGTGCCGATGATGACATACTTTGCAGGTTAACTCGCCTTTGTTATACTTTGTGCAGTTAGGCATGCTGTCAGTACAAGCTAAGTTGTCGGATTAGAGTCATGGTTGCGCCCGAAACTAGGGGTTACAAATGAATCAAATGCCATTGCCGACTATCACAAGCGATGTACGCAAAGCCAAAACGAATAAGCGCGTTAGTCTCCACTCCGAGCGAGAAATTGAACAGGCAAAAGCCGGGCGGAATCGGGCATGGGAGAACTGCTCATTGATTCCCACTTGGGTTGACCGTGAAAGTGTCGGGCTCGACCGTTTCTACACGCGCCCTGAAGTGGCAAAGGAATGTAGCGAAGATTTATATGAGGTAATGCGCGAGGATTATGCAGACCTCAGCAACTACCATTTCATAGACCCGGGCGCAGGGACGGGCGTTTTTTATGATTTAATGCCGGCGGGTCGGCGTATCGGAATAGATTTACTACCCGCTCGCCCCGAGTTTATAGCCCATGATTATTTGACATGGACGCCAATCAGCAGACGAAAATACGCGGTTTTAGGCAATCCGCCGTTTGGATATCGGGCATGGCTAGCACTTGCATTCGTCAATCATTCCGCTCAGTTTGCTGACTATATGGGGCTCATATTGCCAATGGCTTTTCAAAGTGATGGGAAGGGCAGCCCCAAACACCGTGTTCGAGGAGCAGAACTCGTCCACTCCAGTCCATTATCAGCGGACGCATTCGTAGACCGGAACGGCAATGCAGTTAAACTCAATGCACTCTGGCAGGTTTGGCGTCGCGGCGTAAATAACATCCCCCCACTGCAAACTTGTGATGATTGGATCGACCTCTTCACAGTCGACAACCGCAAAGAGCGTCTTTGTGGTCAGGCCAGGCTCCACGAAGCCGATTTCTTCTTGCAGCGAACCTATTACGGAGAACCGCCAAAGCTGGTCACAGATTTCGCTGATGTGCGGTACGGTTGCGGCTACGGGATCGTTCTCAAGAAAGAACCAGAGACGATTGCAGAGCTACTCGCTGCGACAGACTGGACTGAGTATTCCAACCTCGCCATGCACAATTGCCGGCATATCTCTATGTATCACATTCGGCAAGCAGTGATACACGGGGGCTTTACAGATGAATAACGCGGTTCAGCTTATGCAGTCTGTAATCGCCAGGTATGCGAATGACAACAAGTGGGTAAATGCTCCTCTAGGCGGTGTCAAGTCTCTCAGCAACACGCATATTGGCGACATTGGCCAAAACTTCGTCGAAGAATGGTGTCGTCAACTGGGATTGACTTGGGTGGGATCCGGCAGCCGCCAAAGCGCTTGGGATGCTCGTATTGAAGGTATTACTTTCGAAGTGAAGACAGCTACCGAAGACATCAATGGCAATTTTCAGTTTAATCACATCCGTCATCATCGTGAGTATCAGGCAGTGCTGTGTCTTGGCATTGCTCCAGACACCGTCCTTTTCGACGCTTGGAGAAAAGGCGATGTATCCGAGGGCAAGGCAGGTCGCTTGGTCACGATGGACAGGGGTTCATCGGCTACATTCAAGTTGACCAAGAAGCGGTCGGATCTGCGGCAAGTGTCCGAATTCAGCGAGCGCATCGGAGAGATAGTAGCTTCGCTAAGCTAATATGTTAGAGAAGGCGCGAAACTGAATTCCGAATACGCACTACCCCTCACCGTCCCGCCGCATCCATCGCCGCGACAGCCGCAATCGCCACGATATCATCGACATCATCGCCGGCTTGCAGCACATGCACGGGCGCGCCCATGCCCAGCAGGATGGGTCCGATCGCTTCGGCGTTCGTCAGGCGCGAAAGCAGCTTGTAACTGCTGTTCGCCGCGTCCAGGTTGGGGAAGACCAGCACATTGGCATCGCGCACTCGGCTGAAAGGATAGCGCTGTTCAATGATGTCACTCACCACCGCCGTATCAGCCTGCATTTCGCCATCGACCTGGATATCCTGCCGTTTATCGCGCACCAACTTCACGGCTCGGCGCACTTTGTTGCTGTGCGGATGCGGAGTCGCCCCGAAATTGGAAAATGACAGCATGGCCACGCGCGGAGCAAAACCCAGTGTCCCTGCGAAGTCGTTGGCCAGGATGGCGATCTCGGCCAGGGTCTCGGCATCCGGGTCGATATTGACGGTCGCATCGGTGAAGAGATAGCTGCGTCCGGCGATGACCATCAGATAAACGCCAGCCGCCCGCGTCGCCCCGGACCGCGTGCCGAAGACTTGCAGCGCCGGACGGATGACATCGGGATATTCATAAGTCAAACCGCTGACCATGGCATCAGCATCAGCATTTTTCACCATCAGGCAGGCATAATAATTGCGCTGCCGGACGAGTGAGCGCGCTTTGCTCAGCGTCACACCCTTGCGCCGCCGCAAAGCATACAGCAGGTCGCGGTAGGCGTATTGATTGTCGGCCGCATAGTGATCGAAACAGATCGGCGCATAGTTCAAGCCCAGGTTTTCGATCGTCGCCGAAATGCGCTCTGGCCGCCCCAGCAGCACCGGTTCGGCGATGCCTTCGTCGCGGACTTGCATGGCGGCGCGGATTATTTTTGGCGATTCGCCCTCGGGGAAGACGATTCGCTTGAGCCGACCAGCCCGCGCCCGATTGATGATATTCTGCCGCACCTGCCGCCCGCTGCCTTGTCGACTGATGAGCTCCTCGCGGTATTCGTCCAGGTCGATCTGCCGCCGCGCGACGCCGGTTTGCATGGCGGCTTCTGCCACAGCCGGCGCCACCCACAGCAGCACACGCGGATCGAGCGGTTTGGGAATCAAATAGTCGCGCCCGAACTTGATGCTCTCTTGACCATACGCCATCAAGACGCTGTCGGGCACATCTTCGTGAGCCAGCGCCGCCAATGCCTGCGCGGCCGCCATCTTCATCGCTTCGTTGATGCCGGTGGCATAGACATCCAGCGCGCCGCGAAAGATGAAAGGAAAGCCCAGCACATTGTTGACCTGGTTGACATAATCGCTGCGGCCGGTGCCGATGATGGCATCGGGGCGGACTTCCAAAGCCAACTCGGGCATGATCTCCGGTGTGGGATTCGCCAGCACGAAGAGCATCGGGTCGGGCGCCATGCCCATGATCATGTCTTGCGTGACCGAGCCGGCAATCGACAAGCCCACCAGCACATCCGCGCCTTGCAAGGCATCGTGCAAAGTGCGCGCATTGGTCGGGATAGCAAACTCGGACTTTTGCATATTCATGCCTTCTTCGCGCTGATGGTGGATGACCCCGCGCGAGTCTGCCATCAGCAAATTATTGGCAGCCACGCCCAGCGACTTAAAGAACTTGCCGGTGGCGATCGCGCTGGCGCCCGCGCCATTGATGACGACCTTAACCTCGTCGATGCGCTTGCCCGTCACTTTCAGCGCGTTCAGCAATGCCGCGCCCGAGATGATGGCGGTGCCATGCTGGTCATCGTGAAAGACGGGGATATCCAGCTCGGCGATGAGCCGCTGCTCGACCTCAAAACATTCGGGCGCTTTGATATCTTCCAGATTGATGCCTCCGAAAGTTGGCGCGAGCGCTTTGCATACCGAGATTACTTCTTCGGCTGTATCGGCATTGATTTCAATATCAAAGACATCTACATCGGCGAACTTCTTGAAGAGCACGCCCTTGCCTTCCATGACCGGCTTGGATGCCAGCGGGCCGCGATCGCCCAAGCCCAGAATAGCGCTGCCGTTGGATACCACAGCGACCAGGTTGGCGCGCGCCGTCAATTCGTAGGCTGCAAGCGGGTCGCTGTCGATTTCCAGCACAGCTTCGGCGACGCCGGGCGAATAGGCGAGGGAAAGATGCAGCTGGCTGTCGAGCGGCTTGGTGGGCATGATCTGGATTTTGCCCGGGCGGCCGCGGCGGTGATAGTCCAGCGCTTCTTGTCGCGTGAAAGATGTCATCCGGCAATTTCTCCCTGTTTCCGTCGCAAACCCGCCCCCGCATGGCATCGGGAACGTCTGGAATTAACTATACACGAAATGAGAATGAAGCGAGGGGCATCGCCGTGATTAGCAAGCGCCATCCGGCGTCACAAAATCGGCGCTTACCCAGCCTCGCCGGCCGTGGTAATCAACCTTGAACCAGCCAGCGTTCCGCTCAAGGGCGGTCAGCCGCGCAAAAGCCGGCAGGACATCCATGATGTTGCCCGCGGGCGCGTCGCGGAAGTTGAGGGCATATTGCAGCGTCACCATGCAATTTTGCAGCAGGCGGCGCGCTGGGATAGTCGGGCTGGGCGTGACTGGCGCGGCGACAGCTCCCCCCGGGAACAGGGTCCTGTGCAACAATACGACCGTGCCGGCGCGATTGAGCATCGCGCAGGTCATGTCCCCGCGCAGATAATAGGGCAGTGGCTCGGCGAAGCGCGGCACATTTTCCGCGGCCAAAATGACCAGCGAGCCGCGGTTGCGGAAGCAAATCTCCAGATTGTGCGGGATATACGCCCAGACATCCACCGCGTCGATGATGCCGGCGTTGATGACTTCCCAAATGCCAACGCCGCGATGATCGACCTGCCGGCATTGCGTGACCGGATGATACCCGGTGACGCGCATGCTGGGCGGCAGCAGCTCGCAGGTGGAAAAAATCGGCGTGGGCGTGGCGGTTGGCGTTGGGGTCGGAGCAGGCGTCTTGGGCTTGCGTTTTCGTGGCGGAGCTGGTGCAACCACAAGGTCGTCGCGAGTCCGATCTTGGGAGATGGTGGCGGTTGGCGTGATCACGACCTGCGTGTTAACCAGTGTCCTGGCGCTGATGGACGCGGTAGCAGAATCACCGCCGGCATTGCTGGCCAGCACTTGCAAGGTGTAAGGGTTATCGGCAGCCAGCCCGGTGAATTGGTAAGTCGCGACATCGCCCAGGGTCGTCCAGTTATCGCCGCTGTCTTTGCGTACCTTGTAGGCGGTTGCGCCAGTCGATTTCGTCCAGGACAGCGTGATCGCCGTCTGCGTGATGCCGCTGGTGCTCAAATCTGTCGGCGCGGCTGGGGCGGGCGGTGGCGGCGTGGCAGTCGGCGTCGGCGTGGCGGTCGGTGTCGACGTGCCCGGCGGAACCAGCGTCGGCGTGGCGGTCGGTGTCGGCGTGGCGGTCGGCGTCGACGTGCCCGGCGGAACCGGCGTCGGCGTGGCAGTCGGTGGCGGCGTGGCGGTCGGTGCCAACGTCCGGGCGGCCACAGACACCGCCGCCGATACCCCGCTGCCATTTTTCGCCCGCACCTGCAATGTGTACGCCGTATCCGCATCCAAACCCGTGAAGCTATGCTCGGTATCGCTGCCGCCCGAATCTACCCAGGTCGACCCATCGCTGCTGACCTCGTAGCTGTCCGCGCCGCCAACGCTCGCCGTCCAGCTCAACTTGACGCTGTTGTTCGTGATCGCGGAAGCTGCCGGGCTGCTCGGCGCGTTGGGCAAGGTCTTCGCAGATGCGGATACCGCGC